>SVQK01000051.1 GCA_015065385.1 Oscillospiraceae bacterium
AGAGCCCGACCCGTTTACGGGTAACAAGTAAACTGCCCTTAGCGTGTGGTAGCCGTGGAAACGCCTTTTAGGCGTTGCTGGTAGATTAGGGCTTTGCCCGGTCGATGAAAAGCCCCCGGCTTTGCCGGGGGATCTTTACTCGCATCCCTCTTGCAAATCCCGCGGGAATGTGGTATAATGCGGGAAACGCGGGCATGGCGGAATTGGCAGACGCGACGGATTTAGGATCCGTTGGGAATCCGTGCAGGTTCAAGTCCTGTTGCCCGCAGAGTCGAAATCTCCGGTCGATCCCGGGGATTTTTTCTCGGAGGCGCGGCATGATTCCGACCTTTCACGAGGGGTTTCCGTACCCGGAGCTGCTCGAATCGTTTGTTTCCCTGTGCGTTCGGGCGTTCGGAGACGATCTTCGGGGCGTCTATCTGCACGGATCCTCGGTCATGGGGTGCTTTCATCCGACGGGGAGCGACGTCGATCTTCTCGTCGTGACGGAAAACGAACCGGCATGCGAGCGGAAACGGATCTTTATGGACGGCGTGAGCCTCCTCTCGGAAAAGACGCCCTGCAAGGGGATCGAAATGAGCGTCGTCCTGCGCCGGGACTGCGCCGCGCCGATCCATCCGATCCCCTACTTCCTCCATTATTCCGAGAGCTGGCGGGAGCGGTACGAGCGGGATCCGGAGGAAACGATCCGGATTCTTCGCGGACGCGACCGGGATCTGGCGGCGCATTTCGCCGTGACGCAGGCCTATGGACTGACGCTGTGGGGCGAGCCGAAGGAGAAGGTTTTCGGGCCGGTTCGGAGAGAGGACTACGCGGATGCCATTCTCTATGACGTGGAGGACGCGGAAGAGCAGATCGCGGCGCATCCGGTCTATCTGACGCTCAATCTCTGCCGCGGGCTCGCGTATCTCAAAGACGGCGTCATCCTCTCAAAAGCGGGCGGCGGGGAATGGGGCCTGTCCACTCTTCCGGGACGGTTCGGCCCATGGATCCGGAACGCGCTCGAATCCTACCGGACGGGCGGAACCGCCGCGGCGGGGGGAGAGGGCAGGGACTTTGCCTCCTATATGCTCCGGGAGATCCGAAAGGTTCTCTGACGCCTTGTAATTGGATGAGTGAATTATTTCAAAAAAATTCAAAATTCAAAAAATAACGGACATCTCTTCACAAATTTATGCTATACTGACCCGCGGAAAAAATCGAATGCTCACTGGAACGGGGTACTTTTCAGGATGACGGAAAAAAACAGAGTGGTTCAGCAGATGTTTGCCGGAGAACGCGCGCTCTTCGGGGCAAGAAATATGATCATCGAGGATTCGATCTTTCACGACGGCGAATCCCCGCTGAAAGAGAGCGCGGATATTGAACTCGTCGGATCCATGTTCAAGTGGAAATACCCGCTCTGGTACGCGAAGAACATCACGGCGAAGAACTGCACCTGGTTCGACATGGCGCGGGCGGGGGTGTGGTACACGGATCATATGCTGGCGGAGGACTGCGCCATCGAGGCACCGAAAAACTTCCGCCGCTGCCGGGATCTGACGCTCAGGCGGGTTTCGATCCCGAACGCCGCAGAAACGCTCTGGTCCTGCCGTGAGGTCAGACTGGAGGACGTGACCGCGAAGGGGGATTACTTCGCCATGAACTCCGAGGACATGGTGATCGACGGCCTGACGCTGTACGGCAACTATTCCTTCGACGGCGCGCGGAACGTGGTGATCCGCAATTCGAAGCTGCTCAGCAAGGATTCGTTCTGGAACTCCGAGAATGTCACCGCGGAAAACTGCTTCATCTCCGGGGAATACCTCGGCTGGAACGCGCGGAACCTGACCCTGATCGACTGCACCGTGGAAAGCCTTCAGGGAATGTGCTACATCGACGGGCTGGTCATGAAGAACTGCAAGACGCTCAATACCACGCTGGCGTTCGAGTATTCGAGCGTGGACGCGGAGCTTGCCGGGCGGGTGGACAGCGTGTTCAATCCCGCCTCCGGACGGATCACGGCGGATGAGATCGGAGAACTGATCCTCGACCCGGACCGGATCGACCCGGAGAAGACCGAAATCACCGAGAGAAACCGGGAGGCATGAAATGACTTTTGATTTTGACGCCCTGATCGACCGGAGAGGAACTTGGAGCGAAAAGTGGAACGTGGCGGAAGGCGAGTTGCCGATGTGGGTCGCCGACATGGACTTCCGGACCGCTCCCGCCGTGATCCGCGCCGTTGAGGAAAGAGCCGCGCACGGGATCTATGGCTACACGACGCAGCCGGACGAGTGGGCCGAGGCATACGTCGGCTGGTGGGAGAGCCGCCACGGATTCCGGATGGAAAAGGACTGGCTGGTCTTCACGACGGGCGTGATCCCGGCGGTCTCCACAGCCGTGCGGAAGCTGACCACCCCGGCGGAAAAGGTCGCCGTGCTGACGCCGATCTACAACACCTTCTTCAATTCCATCCTGAACAACGGGCGCGTGCCGATGGAGATCCCCCTCTCGCTCGGGAGGGACGGGGACGGGCGTCCGGTCTATTCGATCGACTGGGCGGCGTTCGAGGAAGGACTCGCCGACCCGCAGACGACCCTGCTCATCTTCTGCAACCCGCACAACCCGACGGGGAAGATCTGGGATGCGGATACCCTCGCAAAAGTCGGCGCGCTCTGCAAGAAACACGGCGTTACGGTGCTCTCCGACGAAATCCACTGCGATATCGCGGATCCCGGGAAAGGGTACGTTCCCTTCGCGTCGGTGAACGAGGTCAACCGGTCGATCAGCGTGACCTGCCTCGCCCCCACGAAGGCGTTCAATCTCGCGGGGATGCACACGGCGGCGGTCATGGCTGCCGATCCCTTCCTGCGCCATAAGATGTGGCGTGGACTGAATACGGACGAGGTCGGAGAGGGCGGGACCTTCGCGTTTACCGCTGCCATCGCCGCCTTTACGGAGGGCGGGGAATGGCTGGACGCGCTGAACGCCTATATCCGCTCGAACAAGGACCGCGCGGACGAGTTCCTTCGGGAAGAGCTGCCCGGACTCCGTTCGGTTCCCTCCGATGCGACCTACCTCATGTGGATCGATATCGGCTCCCTGACGGAGGACAGCGAAGCGTTCTGCGACTTTCTGCGGGCGGAAACGGGGCTCTTTGTCTGTCCCGGAAGCTGGTACCGCGGGGACGGAAACCGCTTCTTCCGCCTCAACGTGGCATGCCCGCGCTCGACGCTCGAGGACGGACTCTCCCGGCTCAAAGCGGGCGCGGAGAAGTGGAAAAACAGATAAGATCGACCGCGTGTCGGCACGGGATTCCGAGCTGACACGCTTTTTCTCACCCCGGGCAGTTTTCCGTCTTTACAAGTCGAAAAAGATATGGTATAATACGATATGACAACACAGCGGGGGAGCGATGCCCGTCCCGGGGACTCCCCTTCATACGGAGGAAAGAGATATGGCTCGCGCGGACAAGAGCGGTCTGAAGCTGAACTACCGGCGCACGCTTCTCATCGGATTCGCCTTTTTCGGGATCCTTTTGCTGTGGCAGGTGTACGACTCCTGGTGCCCTACCTTCCTGACCGACATTTTCGCGCGGCGGATGTACGATCTGTCCTCCGCGGAGCTGAAGGCCGGGGATCCGGACAAGATCCTGAACGTCCAGTGGATCGTCGGAATCGTCATGGCTGCGGATAATCTCGCGGCTCTGATCCTGCTCCCGATCTTCGGCACGCTCTCCGACCGGACGAAGACGCCCATCGGCAAGCGGATGCCCTACATCCTGACAGGCACCTTCGTCTCCGCAGTGGCCTTCCCGTTCATCCCCCTGTTCTTCCACGGAAACAACATCGCGGGGATGGTCGTGATGATGGCGGTCGTCTTGATCTTCATGATGATGTACCGCAATCCCGCCGTGTCCCTCATGCCGGATATCACGCCGAAGCCGCTCCGGGCGAGAGCCAACGGCATGATCAACATCATGGGCTATCTCGGCGGCGCGTTCGCAACGGTGCTCGGGATCTTCCTACCCCTCTCGAACTACATCAACGCGGGCGACGAGGCGCGGAAGCTCTGGATGGTGGAGATCCCCTTCGTCGTCGCGTCCGTGCTGATGGTGCTCTCCGCGCTGGTCCTCTTCGCTACCGTCCGGGAAAACCGGCTCGCGGAAGAGCTTCGGGAGGATATGGAGCTCGGCGAAGCCATGGCCGCGGTGGAGACGCCGGTGGACGACGGTCCCATGTCTTCCGCCAACCGCCGGATGCTCTTCGCCATCCTCGGGGCGGAATTTCTCTGGTTCATGGCGGATAACGCCATCGGAACCTATATCGGGAATTATGTGATCTACTACATGAAATCCAGCTCCGCCAATACCATGATCCTCACCATCGCGGGAGGGCTGGCGTCGGTGGTCGGATTTGCCGTGGCGGGTTCCGTCGCGGACCGGATCGGGAGAAAATGGACGATCTCCCTCGGTCTCGGGATCACCGTTCTGTCCCTGCTGCTCATGTGCTTTGTCGGACCGACCGGGAAAGTTGTCGGAGAGCGCGGAGAGTATTCCTTCCCGGCGCTGCTGTTCGCCGTGTGGACCGTGAAGGGCTTCGGCATGGCGCTGGTTCACAACTGCTCCTTCCCGATGGTGGTGGAGCTCTGTTCGTCGCATAAGATCGGTCAGTTTACCGGATACTATTACGCCGCGTCCATGTCCGCCCAGACCGTCACGCCAGTCCTGCTCGGCCTTCTCTTCAACGCCACGAAGGCGTGGAGGATCCTTCCGGTCTATTCGGGAGCCCTCTTCCTCGCCTCCGCCGTCGTCTTCACCCTGTTTGTGCGGAACATCAGGGCGAAGAAGGTGGAGAACGCGCACGGCCTCGAAGCGCTCGACGGAGATTGACCCCTGCGGTTCATAGGTCGTTGATTTGATTCAGAATTGTTCAGATGATTAAGAGATGAAAAAGAAAAAGAAAAACGCCGGATTTCTGTCCGGCACGATCGGAAAGGAGCTGACTAAAGCCCTTTTCGGATCAAACGCGAAAAAAAAGAAGAAAAAACTCCGCGCGAGCCGTTCGAAATCCATGGGACTGCGCGGGATCCTCGCCCCGTCGAAGAAGAAGGACGGAGCTGTGGGAGTCGCCCTCGCCATCGCAGCAGCCGGAGCCGCCGCTCTGCCGTTCTGGCTTCTCGCGCCCGGAAAGCCGTCCAAAGAGGAGATGGCGAAATTCACGGGACGGTTCTATGCCCATCGCGGCCTCTACGAAGAGGATCAGTCCGTGCCCGAGAATACGATAGGGGCGTTTCGCCGCGCGGTGGAATGGGGCTACGGGATTGAGCTGGACGTGCAGCTTTCGAAGGACGGGTTTGCCGTGGTGTTCCACGACGACGATCTTCTCCGGGCCTGCGGGGACAGCCGGCGCGTGAACGACGTGACGTGGGACGAGCTCAAGACGATGCGCCTGTTCGGAACGCGGAAAACGATGCCCCTGTTCCGCGACGTGCTCACCGTGGCGGACGGACGGGTGCCCCTCCTTGTGGAGCTGAAATCCGGTCCGAGAAACGCGGAGCTCTGCCGGTCCGTCTATGCGATTTTGAGGGACTACGACGGGGACGCCTGCATCGAGAGCTTTGATCCCAGAATCGTCGCGTGGTTCCGCCGTCACGATCCCGCAAGGATCCGCGGACAGCTGGCCATGCCCCCGAAGGATTACCTCGGCGAAGGACGCGGAAGAATGGAGGGCGTTCTGCTCGGCAACACCCTGCTCAACGCCGCTGCCCGCCCGCACTTCATCAACTACAAGATCGGCGACACGCCCGCTCCCGTCAAGCTCTCGGAATCCATGGGCGCGGCTCTGTTCGGATGGACCTCACAGGAATCGGGCGACGCCGAAGGGTACGACGCCGTTGTGTTCGAATTCTACAGACCGGAGAAGCGGATTTAGGAATTGTCCCCGTGCGGCGGAAAATGCGTTTTGTTCACATTTTCTCCCTTTACAAACCTTCCCGGATAGGGTACAATACAATAGATCAAATATGACGGAGGGTTCTATGGCGGAAGAAAAACTGAGATGGAAGAGAGTTCTTTTGAAGCTGTCGGGCGAAGCGCTCGCGGACAAGGATAACGGCGAGATCTTCGACGCGGCCAAGGTCGCCGAGATCGCGGACGTGATCGCGCGGATGGTCAGGGCGGGAACCGAGGTCGGCGTGGTGATCGGCGCGGGGAATATCTGGCGCGGCGCGCTCGGCAAGGATGTCAGACGGGCCCGGGCGGATCAGATGGGCATGCTCGGCACGATGATCAACTGCCTGCGCCTCGAGGACGCGGTCGAGAAGACGGGAACGCCCGTGACGGTCATGTCCCCGGTGGCGATGAATTCCTTCGCGGAGCAGTACAACTTCCGCGCCGCCTGCGAATACCTCACCTCCGGCAAGGTCATGATCTTCGGTGCGGGACTCGGCATCCCCTACATTTCCACGGACACCGCATGCGTGGTGCGCGCCGCCGAGATCGGAGCCGATATCGTCCTTATGGCGAAGAACGTGGACGGCGTGTATGACAAGGATCCGAAAAAGAATCCGGACGCCCGCAAGTACAAAGTGATCGCCAGCCGCCAGTGCGTGGACGACGGCCTCAAAGCCATCGACGAATCCGCGGCCCTCATCGCGGCGGAACAGGACATCGACGCCTATGCCTTCTCCCTTGACGATCCTGAGAACATTCTCCGGGTGATCCGCGGGGAAGAGATCGGTACGCTCCTGTCCTCCGTCGAAGAGACGAAGGCCGAGTTCTACCCGGAGAACTGAACGGATCCGGAGACGTTGCCCGCCCGCGAGAGAAGGGATCGGAGGAGTGACTGTGAAGAAGCGACTGTTTGCCGCCGCATGCGTTCTGCTGTTTTTCTGCTTCGCTCTCCCAATCCGGGCGGAAACGGTTCCGACGGGACAGTGGGTGGAATTCGGCTTCTTGATCTGTACCGAGGAGAGCGCGGACCGGCACGTCGGGGATACCGTTTTCCGGTACAGCGGCGAGGGCTTCGATTCCGCCGTCGTCCGAATCGAGAACATCGGGCAGAGAAACCGGATCCTGCTCGGGGAGTACGAAGGGGAGCTCCCTTCGATGCCCGGCGACGGAGAGGTCGTTTTTCAGGCGCAAGAATGTCTGTATGACGAATTCCTCGTTACCGTGGAATGGGATGTCGGCGGGGAGAAGCTCGGCTAT
Organism: Oscillospiraceae bacterium; assembly: GCA_015065385.1. Classification (GTDB taxonomy): domain Bacteria; phylum Bacillota; class Clostridia; order Oscillospirales; family CAG-272; genus UMGS1696. The sequence goes on from SVQK01000051.1 coordinate 7,193, forward strand.
TCGCTGACGTTTTTTACCCCCGATTTGATCCGCTCCCGAGTTGAGGATCCTCCTTCGGATCTGACGCCGCCGCAGATCTCTGTTTCTCCTGTCGCGGACCGGATGCTTGTGAACGCATCAGACGAGGGCGGATTCTTCGCGGTCGGGCAGGATCTTGCCTTTCTTGAGCGCTATAACCGCTCGTTCGGCAGTTCGTACGATCCGTACTGCCGCGGCAATCAAAGGGTCACCCTCGTATCGGATCCGATCCGGTACAACGGGGACTGGGCGTATTCCTTTCAGGCGTACGACGAGGCGGGGAACATTTCGTCGAGAACGGTGTTCCTTCGCACCTCGGGGGTCGGCGACATGCCCGATTCCGCCCTGAACGCGCCGGAGGTGGAACCGCATGAGACCGCCCCCAACACTGCGGATCCTTCGCTGACGTTCACCGCTGTCGTTTTTGCCGCCTCTCTCGCGCTTCTCACCCTGCGCAGAACAAAATCCCGGAAGGGTTCCCGATAAACAATCAAACGACGATAAAGGAGACACACCATGAAACTCGATACCAAAGAATACGAAGGCAAAATGCAGAAGTCCATCGAGATCTACAAGGAAGCTCTGTCCGTGATCCGGGCGGGCCGCGCCAACTCTGCCGTGATCTCCAAGGTCACGTTTGAGTACTACGGCGCCCCGACGGCCATCACCTCCATGGCGGACGTCAAGGTCACCGATCCGAAGACGCTGGTCATCACCCCCTACGACGCCACCACCCTCAAGGCCATAGAAAAGGCCCTTCTCGCGTCCGACGTCGGCATCACGCCCATGAACGACGGCAAGGTGATCCGTCTGGTCTTCCCGCAGCTCACCGAGGAGCGCAGAAAAGAGATCAACAAGAACATCTCCAAGATGAGCGAAGAGGCGAAGGTCGCCATCCGCAATATCCGCCGCGACGCCAACGACAAATCCAAGGCCATGAAGAAGAACTCCGAGATGACCGAGGACGAGCAGAAGCAGTCCGACAAGGATATCCAGACCCTGACCGACAAGTATATCAAGGAAGTCGAAACCATTACCGCCGCCAAGGAAAAGGATATTATGGAGATCTGACGCCCCGAATGGCGTTCCGTGCCCGGTGTAGGATGGAAGTCCGCCGCCGGGCGTTTCCATTGTGTGAAGCAGGATCCCGCGCGTCTGCCGGTTCCGGGCTTGTTCCCTCTTTGCCCGCGAAACAAGAAATTATCGAGAAACGATAAAATATTATTGACAAACGCTTTCCTCCGTGCTATACTATTACCAGAACATAAAAAAGGATCGCAATCGATATGGAAACCAACCGCGATTTCAGTCAAATCCCCGTTGAGACGCTCGTGAAGCAGTCCCGCCTCAGACACATCGCCTTTATCATGGACGGCAACGGACGCTGGGCGAAGAAGCGGATGCTCCCCCGGGAGGCCGGTCACAAGGTCGGCGCGGACAACTTCAAGACCATTGTCCGGTACTGCAAGAAGATCGGCATGGAGTGCTGCACGGTCTACGCCTTTTCCACGGAGAACATCAAGCGTCCGAAGAGGGAAGTCGAGGCCTTGTTCCGTCTGCTGATTTCCTTCATCGAAGAGGCGGCGGACGAGGAGGACATCGAATTCCGCTTTATCGGCGAACCCGGAGAGCTCGGAGAGTTGATCGGAGAGCGGACAAAACAGCTCGAGGACAGCACCCGGGGCCGTCCGTACCGCCTGAACATCGCGTTCAACTACGGAGGCCGCGCGGAGATCGTTCGGGCCGTGAACCGCCTGATCGCGGAAGGGAAGACCTCCGTCACCGAGGACGATATTTCGGCCAATCTCTACACCGCGGGCAGACCGGAGCCGGATCTGATCGTGCGGACCGGAGCCGAGACGCGCATCTCCAATTTCCTGCTCTGGCAGGCGGCGTATGCGGAGCTGATCTTCTCGGACCGCCTCTGGCCCGATTATTCGACCTCCGACGTGGACGACGCGGTGCGGGAATTCGCCTCCCGGTCCCGCCGCTACGGAGGACTGGATAAAGCCGATCTTGCCGACGGAGCGGGAGGAAAATGACATGCTGAAACGAACGATCACGGCGGTCGTAGCCATTGCGATTTTCATTCCGGTCTGTGTTTTCTCCAAATATCTCATTGTCTGGCAGGGAGCGATGACGGTTCTTTCCGTGATGGCGGCTTACGAGATGACAAAGTGCGTCGGTGCGTCAAAGCATGTCTCCCTGCTGATTCCGGCTTATGCGGTGTCCCTGCTGGCGCCCATGCTGGTCCTTCATGTGTCCGATCTCTTCCTCTGGGTTTTTGCCCTGTACGTTGGGTATATGATCTGGACATTTGCCGCTGACGTATTCTCCCGGGGGAAAATCGATTTTGAAGTCTCCGCCGCATCCTTCATGGGTGTGTTCTACACCTCCTCCGCCTTTATGTGCCTGACTTTGCTGCGGGGCTTCGGATCCTACCGCTATCTGCTTGTGTTCATCGGCCCATGGGTGTCGGACACATTCGCCTATCTGACGGGCAGGGCAATCGGCAGACATAAGCTGATCCCTGAAGTCTCCCCGAAGAAGACCGTGGAGGGAGCGGTGGGCGGCGTCGTGTTCGCGGCTTTCGCCTATGCGCTGTACGGGTGGATCGTTCTGCGCTTTTTCCCCGCGGAGGCACGGCAGGTGATGTCGGGAAACAAGGTCAGTCTGCTCGTCATGGCGCTGGCCGGAGCCGTGGTCGCTGTGATCTCCCAGATCGGGGATCTCGCCATGTCCGTTGTCAAGCGGCGGTACGGCGTGAAGGACTACGGCTGGATCTTCCCCGGTCACGGCGGAGTTCTGGATCGTTTCGACAGCGTGCTCATGACAGCGCCTGTGCTCATGGTGCTCTCGCAGATCCCGGCGGTTTCCGCCTATCTTGTGTGACAGGACGAACGACATGGTGAACTTACATCCGAACCCCAGATTCCGGGCGGGCTCCGCCTGCGTGCTCGGCGCGACCGGATCGGTGGGAACCCAGACCCTGGACGTGCTCCGGGAACTGCATATCCCGGTCTCCATGATGACCGCGGGCGAAAACGCGGAGCTGTTCGCGTCCCTTGTGCGAGAGTTTTCCCCGCGCGTCGTCGGCGTTCTGACGGAGGCGGCGGCAAAGGAGCTCGGGGAGCGGCTGGCGGAGGACGGGCACCCTCTTCCCGAAATCCTCTGGCGGGGAGATGAAATTCTCGACGCCGTCCGGACGACCGACGCGGATCTGATCTTTCACTCCATCGCGGGGCTCGCGGGACTCCCTGCGGCTCTGGCTGCTGCCGATTCCGGAAAGCGGGTCGCCATGGCCAACAAGGAGGCGGTGATCGCCTGCGGGGAACTGATCTTCTCGCGGCTTGCGGCGTCCGGCGGGGAACTGATTCCCGTGGACAGCGAGCATTCGGCCATCTTCCGCTGCCTCGAAGGACATGAGCTCCGGGACGTGAACCGGCTCCTTCTGACGGCGTCCGGCGGCCCCTTTTACGGGAAGACGAAAGAAGAGCTCGCCTTGGTCACAGCGGAGGAGGCCCTTTCCCATCCCACATGGAAAATGGGGCGCAAAATTACCGTCGATTCCGCCACTCTCATGAACAAGGGATTTGAGATCATCGAGGCGGTGCGGCTCTTCGGGATTCCGGAGGACCGCGTCAAGGTGCTGATCCACCGCCAGTCCATCGTGCACTCCATGGTGGAGTGGGCGGACCGGACGGTCTACGCGGAAATGGGGCGGCCCGATATGCGGGACTGCATCCGGTATGCCGCCACTGCTCCGAGAATCGCCGAGGTTCCTGTCCCTCCGCTGGATTTCGCCTCCATAGGCTCTTTGACCTTCGCCGAGCCCGACGACGAGACCTTCCCCCTGCTGAATGCCGCGCGGGAAGCGGTTCGGATCGGCGGAACGGTTCCGGCGTCCCTCATCGCGGCGGACGAGGAGGCAGTCGAGGCTTTCCTTGCGGGAGAGATCGGATTTACAGAAGTTTCATCGTTTGTGGTAGAAACACTCGGAAAAATCGGGATATACTGGAACATAAACGAAGAGGGCGCGGCATATGCTGCCGGAGAGGCGAGAAGGGTCTGCCGCAGCCTGATCGAGCGAACCAGAAGGATGTGATCCTATCAATATTTTTACCATCATTATCGCGCTTTTGATTTTCGGCTTTCTGATCTTCATCCACGAGCTGGGGCACTATCTGACCGCCCGGCTGTTCCGCGTGAAGATCCTCGAGTTTTCCATCGGCATGGGGCCGAAGGTGATCCAGCGCGCGTCGAAAAAAACCGGCATCGCGTATTCCCTGAGGGCTCTTCCCGTAGGGGGATACGTCTCCATGGAAGGGGAGGACGAGGATTCGCCGGACGAGAATTCCTTCCGCTCCAAGCCCGTGTGGCAGAGGATCATCATTACCTCGGCAGGCGCTTTGACGAATGTCCTGATCGGCGTGCTGGTCATGGGGATCCTCATGGCAGCCGAGCCCGTTCTGCCCTCCACCACGGTCGGAGCGTTCGCCTACAACGAGGACGGCGTCTGCTACGCGGAATCGAGCGGCCTTGAGATCGGGGACCGGATCGTTGCGGTCAACGGCAGGCGGACCCATATCGCCAACGAAGTGGTCTATGAGATCATGCGCAACGGGATCGAACCTCTGACCGTCACAGTCATCCGGAACGGGCAGAAGATCCAGCTCGACCATGTGGTGTTTCCGACCTTTACCGAAATGGGAACGCTCTTCGGAACGGTGGATTTCAAGGTCACGCCTCTCGAAAAGACGGCGTTCACCGTGATCCGCGAGGCGTTCTTCCGGTCGGTCAACACGGTCCGGATGATCTGGGAATCCCTGTTCGACCTGATCACGGGACGGTACGGCATGGAAGCTGTGTCCGGGCCCGTGGGCGTGACCAAGGCTCTGGGAGAAGCGGCGGAGCAGGGGACGTCGGATCTTGTCTACCTTGCCGTCGTGATTTCCATGAACCTCGGCGTGATGAATCTTCTGCCCCTGCCCGCGCTCGACGGAGGACGGCTGGTATTCCAGTTCATCGAACTGATCCGCCGCAAGCCCGTCCGCGCCGAGCTGGAGGGCTACGTCCATTTCGCCGGACTGATCGTCCTCATGATCCTCATGGTCGTCATCGCCGTGAAGGACGTCATCGGATTGTTTTGAATAACAGAGTGAACTAAGATGAGTGAGACAGCGGAAATGAAACGTTCCCGGGCCGTGCGCGCGGGTTCTTTGACCATCGGGGGCGGCGCGCCTCTGACGGTGCAGTCCATGACCAACGTGCCCGCCGAGGATTTTGAGGGGACCGCCGAACAGGTCCTTCGTCTTGAGCGGGCCGGATGCGATATCGTTCGCCTTGCGGTTCCGAAGACCGAATGCGCGGGCGTCTTCCGGTATGTGAAGGATCGCGGCGCGCGGTGTCCTCTGGTGGCCGACGTGCATTTCGACTACCGTATCGCGCTGGCCGCCGCGGAAGGGGGAGCCGACAAGATCCGCGTCAATCCCGGTAATCTCGGCGAAAAATGGAAGGTCCGCGAGGTGGCCGAGTGCCTCAAAGCTCGCGGACTGCCCGTGCGGATCGGCGTAAACGGCGGCTCGCTTGACAAAAAGCTCCTCGAAAAATACGGTGCTCCGACGGCGGAGGCTCTTGCGGAGTCCGCGATGGAAGAGGCCGGCGCGTTCGAGGACTGCGGTTTTTCGGATATCGTGATCTCCATCAAATCCTCGTCGGTGGCGGAAATGCTCCGTGCAAACCGGCTTGTGCGCGGGATGTCGGACTACCCGCTCCACATCGGACTGACCGAGGCGGGGGATGCGTATTCGGGCCTTGTGAAAAACGCGATCGGGATCGGCGCTCTTCTGACGGAAGGGATCGGCGACACGCTCCGTGTCTCCCTGACGGCGGATCCCGAAGAAGAGGTCCGGGCAGGCCGGGAAATCCTTCGGGCAGTCGGACTGGATCCCCGCGGAACCATCGACGTGATTTCATGCCCCACCTGCGGACGGACGAAGATCGACCTGATCGGGCTGGCGGGCCGCTATAAAGAAGCCGTCGCCGGGATCGATCCGCGCGGAAAGAAGCTCCGGGTTGCCGTCATGGGATGCGTGGTGAACGGTCCCGGGGAGGCGCGCGAAGCGGATTTCGGCATCGCCGGCGGGGATGGAAAGTGTGTCTTCTTCCGCGGCGGGGAGCGGATCGAAACCGTTCCCGAGGAGGAAGCCGTGGACTATCTGGTCCGCGCGACGCTCAAAGCGCTGGAGGAATGACAAAAAGGATCGACTGAGGTAACGAAATGGCTAACAGCAATCGGACTTTATCCGAAGTTTTCTCCCGTATCGCGGACGGGCTGACGGGGAAGAACCGCGAGATTTTCGCGGAAGCCTCCGACATCCAGCTGCGCGTGGACCGGGAGGCGCGGATAGCGGAGGTGCGGTGCTCTCTCCCGCGGATCTACCGAAAACGGGATCTCTACGCGCTGGAAAACGTGATCCGTGAGGGCTACGAGCTGACGCAGGTACGGATCCTCCCGCGGTACGATCCCGCGCTCTTTACCCTCGATTATATGAGCGAAGCGCTCGAGGAAGCCGGACGGATCGGAATTGTCTGTCACGGCTTTTTCGACCGTTATACCGTCGAAGGGGATGAGGAAAACATCGTGATTTCCATCCCGTTTTCCCGGGGAGGTCTGACCCTGCTCAGTCTGGCGGAGACGGCGAAGGTGATCGAAGGGATCGTGTTCAGCGAGTTCGGACGGCAGATCCGTGTGGAGCTGAAACAGTCCGGGGACGCGGAGGAAGAATACGCCGCCTACATGTCGCGCCAGCTTGAAAAGCTCAACGCCTCCTCCGCCGCTATTCTGGAACAGGAGGCGCGCTTTGAGGCGATGGCGCAGTCTTCTTCCGCCCCCGTCGCCGTGGAAGAGGAAAAGCCCGTTCTGCCCCGCGCCGACTCCCTGCTCGAGGGAAACGCCGAGGCGGAGGAATTGCCCGACAACCGGATCCGCTGCGGGCGCATCACCTTTGACTGCTCGGAACCGAAGCTCGTCTTCGGAGAGGAATTCCCCATCCGCGGCGTAAAGCCCCTGCGCTCCATCCGTTCGGCAGCGCGCGGAGCCGTGATCCTGTGCGAGGTGTTCGCCGTGGATCAGAAGGAAACCCGGCGGGGCGACAAGGTGATGTTCACCTTCGCGGCGACGGACCGGGAGGCCTCCATCTATATCAAAGTCACGGTTCCGGCGGAGTCCGCAGCCGAGACCGAGGGGCTGTTCTCCAAGGGAAAGCAGTACGCCGTCCGGGGCACCATCAAGTCGGACAAGTTCGACAACGACCTGTACATGCAGTTTACGGATATCATGCAGGTCAAAGAGGACGGGCGGCGCGACAGGGCCCCTGAAAAGCGGGTCGAGCTCCATCTTCACACCAACATGTCCACGATGGACGCGCTGATCAAAGCGGACGATATCGTGAACACCGCGGCAAAATGGGGGCACAAGGCGATCGCCATCACGGATCACGGCAACCTTCAGAGCTTTCCGATCGCCATGCTGGCCAACGAGAAGCTCGAAAATCCCATCAAAATTCTCTACGGCATCGAAGCCTACTATGTGGACGACACGGCGCGGGCGGCCTATCGGGGAGAGGAAATCCGATTCGACGGGGAATTCGCGGTCTTCGACATCGAGACCACGGGTCTTTCCGCCGCGACAAACCGCATCACCGAAATCGGCGCGGTCCTCTTCAAAAACGGAGAGGTGGCGGAAAAATTCAACACCTTCGTGGATCCGGAATGCCATATTCCCGAAAACATTACGGAGCTGACCGGTATCACCGACGAGATGGTGAAGGACGCGCCGAAGGAAAAGGACGCCCTCGAAGCCTTTTTCGCCTTTGTCGGAGATCGGATGCTGGTAGCGCACAACGCGGCTTTTGACACGGGCTTCATCCGGCAGGCGTCGGAGCGGTGCGGCATGCCCTTTGAAAATCCGTACCTCGACACGCTCGCCATGTCCCGGTATCTCAATCCGAGCCTGAAAAACCACAAGCTGGACACGCTGGCGAAGCACTACAACCTCGGAGACTTCAACCACCACCGGGCCTCCGACGACGCGGAAATGCTGGCTCTTATCTTCGGCTGCATGGTCGAGAGACTACAGGAGGACGGCGTGGAGGATATCGCCCGCCTCAACTACATGATGGCGGAGAAGGCCGATCCCCTGAAGCTTAAAACCTTCCACCAGATCATTCTCGTGAAGAATGCGGCGGGGCTGAAAAACCTGTACAAGCTCGTCTCGGATTCCTATCTGAAATACTACTACCGCCATCCCCGGATCCCGCGGACGAGGCTCGAGGAGCTCAGGGAGGGACTGATCCTCGGATCCGCCTGCTCGGAGGGCGAGCTGTTCCGCGCCATTCAGGAAGGCAAGCCCGAAGCGGATCTCATTGAGATAGCGCAGTTCTACGACTATCTTGAGATCCAGCCGATCAGCAACAACGAGTACCTGATCCGTGAGGGCAGCGCGGCGGACGAAGAAGCGCTCCGGAACTACAACCGGAAGATCGTGGAGCTGGGCAGGAAAGCGAACCGGCCCGTATGCGCCACCTGCGACGCGCATTATAAAAATCCCGAGGACGAGATCTACCGGCGCATCATCCTCTCCGGTCAGGGCTTCAAGGACGCGGACCGGGAGACGAAGCTGTTCTTCCGGACCACGGAGGAAATGCTCGAAGAGTTTGCCTATCTCGGCGAGGAGACGGCGCGGGAGGTGGTCATCACCAACCCGAACAAAATCGCGGATATGATCGAGGACGTCCGCCCCATCCCGAAGGGGAACTATCCGCCCCACATCGACGGAGCGGAGGAAGAGCTCACCACGAAATGCTGGTCCCTTGCGAAGGAGATGTACGGCGATCCTCTGCCCGAGGTGGTGTCCGCAAGGCTCAAGCGAGAGCTCGACTCCATCATTTCGAACGGCTTTGCCATCATGTACATTATCGCCCGGAAACTCGTGGAAAACAGCGAGGAAAAGGGCTATCAGGTCGGTTCCCGCGGCTCCGTCGGATCGTCCTTCGCAGCCACCATGGGCGGGATCACCCGGGTCAATCCGCTTCCGCCGCACTACCGCTGCCCGAAATGCCGGTGGAGCGAGTTCTTTGAAAACGGCGAGGTCGGATCCGGATTCGATCTGCCGCCGAAGAAGTGCCCGGTCTGCGGAGAGGACTGCGAGCGGGACGGCCACGACATTCCCTTTGAGACCTTCCTCGGGTTCAAAGGAGACAAGACCCCCGATATCGATCTGAACTTCTCCGGGGACGTGCAGGGAGCGGCGCACAAATTCACCGAAGTCCTGTTCGGAACGGGTCACGCCTTCAAGGCCGGAACCATCGGCACGCTCGCAGACAAGACGGCTTACGGCTACGCGGCGCATTTCCTCGAGGACCGCGGCATCTCGGTCAACCGCGCGGAGATGGACCGTCTCGTGAACGGGTGCATGGGCGTCAAAAAGAACACCGGCCAGCATCCGGGCGGCGTCATCGTCGTTCCCGCCGAGTACGAGATCTACGACTTCTCGCCCGTCCAGCATCCGTCCGACAACAAGGCGGGAGCCGAGATCATCACGACCCACTTCGCGTTTACCTATCTGCACGACACGATCCTCAAGCTGGATATCCTCGGACACGATATTCCGACTAAGTACAAGAGGCTCGAGGAGTACACCGGGGTCAAGGTGACGGACGTGCCGCTCTCCGATCCGGCGTGCTACGAGGGACTGACCTCGACCGCCCCTATCGGCGTGACGCCGGAGCAGATCGACAGCCAGACCTCGACCATCGGGCTGCCCGAGTTCGGTACGCAGTTCATCCGCGGCGTGCTCATGAAGGCCCAGCCGAAGACCTTCGCGGACATTCTCCAGATCATGGGCCTGACGCACGGCACGGGATGCTGGCTCGGCAATGCGGAGGAACTCATCAATCAGAAGATCTGCACGATTTCCGAGGTCATCGGGTGCCGCGACGATATCATGATGACCCTGATCCACAAGTACGGCATGGAAAAATCCCTGTCCTTCAAGATCATGGAGTTCGTGCGGAAAAATAAAAAAGGCCTGATCATCCCGGACGAGATGCAGTCCGCCATGCGGGAGAACGGGGTGCCGGAATGGTACATCGATTCCCTGCAGAAGATCCGCTACATGTTCCCGAAGGCACACGCGGCGGCCTACGGCATCGACACGGTCCGGCTCATGTGGTACAAGATCAATTACCCGGTCGAATTCTACGCGGCCTACTTCACGGCGGCCCCGGACGGGCTGGACGGCGAGGTGGTCATGAAGGGACGCCGGTTCTGTAAGGATACCTATCAGGATCTGAAAAAGAGGGGCAAAGAGAAATCCGCCACGGAGGCCGCCCTCGAAGACGCGCTCATGCTGGTGAACGAGTGCTTCGAGCGGGGATACGACTTCCTTCCCGTGGATATCAACAAATCCCACGCGACGAAGTTCCTGCCGGAAAACGGAAAGATCCGCCTGCCCTTCACGAGTCTTCCGGGACTCGGCGGAGCGGCTGCCGAGAGCATCATGAACGCGATGCGGTCCGGGACCATCCTGTCCGTGGAAGACCTCAGGGTCAAGGCGAAGGTTTCAAAGAGCATTTTGGAACTGCTCGACAAAACGGGCGCGCTCCGCGGCATGTCCCAGTCCAATCAGCTTTCCATGTTCTGACGCCATAGCCGCGCGGAACGGACAAAATCGGCGCGCTGCTGTCCGGAAAAAGGACCGCGGCGCGTTTTTCCGTCCGTCATATTCTTGAAACGCCGGGCATATGCTCTTTCAGACTGATGCCGGGAGGGACGAGACAGTGGCGGATACATCGATTTACAGGGAGATCGCGGAGAGGACGCACGGCGACGTGTATGTGGGCGTGGTCGGTCCGGTGCGCACAGGGAAGAGCACCTTTGTGAAGCGGTTCATGGAGACGGCGGTCATTCCGAATATTCCGGACGAGGCGGACAGGATCCGGGCGCGGGACGAGATGCCCCAGTCGGCGGGCGGAAAGACGGTCATGACCACGGAGCCGAAGTTCATTCCGGACGGCGGCGTCACCGTGGAGGTGGACGGAGCGCGGATGCGGGTCCGGCTGGCGGACTGCGTCGGATATATGATCCCGGGAGCTATGGGCGGCACGGAGGAGGGCGAGATCCGGATGGTCCGGACGCCGTGGCACGAGGAGCCGGTTCCGTTCGAGGAGGCAGCCGCCGTCGGTACGCACCGGGTGATCGCCGAGCACGCCACCGTCGGAATGCTTGTGACTACGGACGGAACGATCGGGGATCTGCCCCGGGAGAACTACGTCGCGGCGGAGGAACGGGTGGCGGCGGAGCTGACGGAACTGGGAAAGCCCTTTGCCGTGATCCTCAATTCCGCGCGTCCGGAGTCCGAGGAGGCAGTCGCGCTGGCTTCGCGGCTGGAGGAAAAGTACCGCGCTCCCGTCGCCCTGATTTCCTGCGCGGAGCTTGACGCGGAGGATGTGCGGCAGATCCTCGGGATGCTGGCCGACGAATTTCCGGCGAAGGAGGCGGAGGTGATCCTCCCCGGATGGACGGCAGCCCTGCCCGCGGATCATAAACTGCGCGGCGTCCTCCGAAACGCGGTCCGGGAGGCGGCGGGAGAGCTGAAAAAGCTGTCCGACGCAAGAGGCGCGTTCGCCCGGACGCTGGAAAACGCCGTCAACCGGGAGATCGCCGCGGACGGGGAGGGGGCGGAGGCGGTCCCGCTGTCCTGCGACGCCGGCCGAGGGGAAGCGACGCTCAGACTTGAGCTCCCAGAGCGGCTCTACTACGACACGGTGTCGGATCTGACCGGGATTCGGATGGAGGGAGAAGAGGATCTGATCGGAACGCTCTGCCGCCTCTCCGAAGACGCGCGGGAATTCGGGCGGTACCGGGAGGCCATCGAGGCGGTGAACGGGGACGGATACGGGATCGTCATGCCCGAGCCGGATACCCTCGAGCTGAAAGAGCCGGAAATCATCCGCCAAGGCGGGGGATGGGGCGTGCGGCTGAGAGCGACGGCTCCGTCTATTCACATGATCCGGGCGGATATCGACGCGGAGATCTCTCCGATCGTCGGAACGGAACAGCAGTCCGAGGAGACGGTGAAGCAGCTCATGGAGGATTTCGAACGGGATCCCTCGGCGCTCTGGGAATCCAATATGTTCGGGCGGACGCTGTACGACCTTCTGAACGACGGCCTTCACGCGAAGCTCGAGCACATGCCGCCCGACGCCCGCCGGAAATTCGGGGAAACACTCTCGAAGATCATCAACGAAGGCAGTCAGGGATTGATCTGCATCATTCTGTGAGCGGAACAGAAAGAGGACAGCCGCGGATTCCTCAGGGAGTCGGGCTGTCCGTTTCCTCATCCGCCGGAAAATAGGGTAAAATCGGCGGACAACTTGACAGAACGGGCCGCATCCGGTATAATATCCGTATCATTGGCAGATACTTCCGGGTGTGTATATGAAGAAAATCAAACGGTTCATGACCAGCCGGGTGGTAATCGTATTTCTTTTGATTGCAACTCAGCTGTTTCTGATCTTCTGGTCCGCCATCGTTCTGACGCGGTATTATTATGTGTACAACGCGACTATCGCCGTGCTGTCCGTAGTTTTCCTGCTCTATCTCATGCGTTCGAGCCACAGCGGATCCTACAAAATCGCGTGGATGGCGGTGGCCTTCGCGGTACCGGTGTTCGGCGTCGCGCTGTATCTGATCTTCGGCGGAAACCGGATTTCCAGCCGCCGCAAACGGAAAATGCGCTTCATGGAATCGGTTCTCGAAAAGTCCGCCGCGCTTGTGGACGACAGAACGGAAGCCGGAAGCGCGCTTTCCCGTCTGGAGGAGGAGTGTCCCGAAGCGGCCCGTCAGTCACGGTATATCCGCTCGGCCTCCTTCACGCCGCTGTGCTCGGGGTGCGAGACCCGGTTCTTTGAGAGCGGGGAGGCTATGTTTCCCGTCCTGCTCGAAGAGCTGAAAAAAGCGGAAAAGTACATTTTCCTCGAGTACTTCATCATCGGAGAGGGGGAAATGTGGGAGGCGGTTCACGAGATCCTTCTCGAAAAGGTGAAGAAGGGGCTGGACGTGCGGGTCATTTACGACGACGTGGGATGCGCCGTATCCGTGGACCGGCATTTCGACGAACAGCTCCGCTCCGAAGGGATCGACTGCCGGATCTTTCAGCGGTTCGTCCCCTTCCTGACGGCGCGGCAGAACAACCGGGACCACCGGAAAATCTGCACCATCGACGGAGTCACATGCTTCACCGGAGGCGTCAATCTCGCGGACGAGTATATCAACACCGTCGAACGGTTCGGTTACTGGAAGGACACCGCGGTCATGATCCGGGGCAGCGCTTCGTGGAGCTTCACTGCAATGTTTCTGACGATGTGGGACTACCTCTGCGGGTCGGGAGACGGGGATGACCGGGATTATGCCGCCCTCCTCCCCCCCCGTGAGGCATACCGGGATATCCGGGGAAGCGGGTACGTCCAGCCCTATACGGACGCACCCATGGACGGGGAGGCCGTCGGGGAGAATGTGTATCTCGGCATGATCCAGCAGGCGAAGCGCTACGTCTGGATCACAACGCCGTATCTGATTATAGACGAGATCATGGAGCGCAGTCTTCTGAGCGCGGTTCGGTGCGGCGTGGACGTGCGGATCGTGACGCCCGGCGTTCCGGACAAGAAGCTCATCAACGAGACAACGAAAAACTGCTTTCCGATCCTGCTCGCGGGCGGCGTGAAGATCTACGAATATACGCCCGGATTCGTCCACGCAAAGCAGTTTCTCTGCGACGACCGGTTTGCCGCCGTGGGGAGTGTCAATCTGGACTACCGGAGCCTGTACCTGCATTTTGAGTGCGGCGCGTGGATGTTCGAAACGGACTGCATCCCGGATCTGAAACGGGATTTTGAATCGATGTTCGCCGAATCCCGGCTGCTCGAAAAGCCGGACAAGGTCTCCGCCGTTCGACGCCTCTACCGCGCGGTGCTGGATCTGATCGCGCCCCTTTTGTGATCGGATCGTCAGAAACTTTCCGTGAAATACCGGCTCTCGGGCTGCTCTCCCCGGAACCCGCGCTGACGCAGGACTTCGTAGACACCGATCGCGGCCGCGTTGGACAGGTTGAGGCTCCGGAGGTTTTCCCGCATGGGAATCCGGACGCATCGGTCGAGGTGGGCTTTCAGAAAGTCCTCCGGCAGGCCCTTCGTCTCCTTGCCGAAGAACAGGAAGACCGGATCCTCGTAGGCGACTTCCGTGTAGCAGCGCGGAGCTTTCGTGGTGAAGCACCAGAACGGGACGGAAGGATTCTTTGCGAAAAAGTCGTCCAGTCCGTCGTAATAGGTGATGTCCAACAGATGCCAGTAGTCCAGTCCTGCCCGCTTCAATTTCCGGTCGTCCGGCGTGAAGCCCATCGGGCGGATGAGGTGAAGGGCGGCTCCCGTGGCGGCGCAGGTCCGGGCAATATTGCCGGTGTTCTGCGGGATCTCCGGTTCGTGGAGCACGATGTTGATGTCTTTCATGAACGGTCCTTCTTTCTGCCCGCCTCGGCCGACGGACGTCCCCATTATACTCCGGCGGAGACGACTGCGCAAGGGGAAGACCGGGAATGAGGGGCAAAATTTCCGCCTTTTTCATTAAGTTTACATTTTACGCTTACAATCTTTGCGTGGGCGGCGTATAATATTCTTTGTATCGATATGCGACCCGCACACCGTTGGTACGGAATATCTGAGGAAGGGACAGCGCGGATGCCGGAAAAAGGGATCCGCTCACGATAAAATGAAGATCATCAACAAGGTGTTCGGCACCTACAGCGAACGTCAGATCCGGAAAATCACCCCCATTCTGAAGCAGGTCAACGCGCTCGGAGACAAGTACAAGGCTATGAGCGACTCCGAGATGCGCCGGCAGACCGATCTCTTCAAGGGAAGGCTGGCGAACGGGGAGACATTGGATGACATTCTTCCGGACGCGTTCGCCTGCGCGAGAGAGGCCTCCGACCGGATCCTCGGCAAAAGGCCCTTCGACGTGCAGATCCTCGGCGGCATCCTGCTCCATCAGGGGCGGATCACCGAAATGAAGACCGGTGAAGGCAAGACCATCGTCGCCGTCCTGCCCTCCTATCTGAACGCGCTGGAGGGAAAGGGCGTCCACGTCGTCACGGTCAACGAATATCTGGCGCGGCTGGGCTGCGAGGAAATGGGGCGTATCCACGAATTCCTCGGACTGGAAACCGGTCTGATCGTCCACGGCCAGAAGAGAGCGGAGAAGCAGCACGCCTACAACTGCGATATCACCTACGGCACGAACAACGAGTTCGGCTTCGACTATCTGCGCGACAATATGGTCATTTATAAAGAGGATCGGACGCAGCGGGGCCACAACTTCGCCATCGTGGACGAGGTGGACTCCATCCTCATCGACGAAGCCCGCACGCCTCTGATCATCTCCGGTCAGGGCGCGGAGGTGGACATGCTCTACGATATGGCGGATCGGTTCGCCCGGACCCTGCGGAAGTATGTCATCAAGGAGCTGGACACCAAGGAAGACAACGACGATATCGACGCCGACTATATCGTGGACGAGAAGGCGAAATCCACGACCCTCACCGCGTCCGGCATCGCAAAAGCCGAGAAGTATTTCGGCATTCAGAATTTCTCCGATCCGGAAAACGCGGATATCACCCATCACATCTATCAGGCGATCCGAGCGCACGGTATCATGCATCTGGATACGGACTACATCGTGAAGGACAACGAGGTCATCATTGTGGACACCTTCACGGGCCGCATCATGCCGGGCAGACGGTATTCGGACGGCCTGCACCAGGCCATCGAGGCGAAGGAGGGCGTGAAGATCCAGCGGGAAAACCGCACGATCGCCACCATCACCTTCCAGAACTTCTTCCGCATGTACCACAAGCTCTCCGGCATGACGGGCACCGCGCTCTCCGAGGAGAACGAATTCCGCGAGATTTACAACCTCGACGTCGTGGAAGTCCCGACCAACCGCCCCATGATCCGCGTGGACCATCCCGACGTGGTGTACAAGACCAAGGAAGGGAAGGACAGAGCCATCATCCGGCAGATCGAGGAGTGCCACGCGAAGGGTCAGCCCGTTCTGGTCGGCACCGTGTCCATTGAGAAGTCCGAAGCCCTTTCGAAAAAGCTCAAGGCCACCGGGATCCCGCATACCGTTCTGAACGCGAAGTTCCACGACATCGAAGCGGATATCGTCGCGCAGGCCGGTAAATACGGCGCGGTCACGATTTCCACCAACATGGCGGGCCGCGGTACCGATATCATGCTGGGCGGCAACGCGGAGTATCTGGCCAAGGCGCAGATGAGAAAAGAGGAGTACCCCGAGGAGATCATCCAGTCCGCGACAGGTTCCGCCGAGAACGTCCCGGAGGAAGTCATCGAGGCGCGGAAGTACTTCAAGGAGCTCTATAAGAACTATCAGGAAACCATCCAGCCCGAGGCGGACAAGGTGCGGGAGGCGGGCGGACTCTTCGTCATCGGCACGGAGCGCCACGAATCTCGACGAATCGACAACCAGCTGAGAGGCCGTTCCGGACGTCAGGGCGACCCGGGCGAGAGCCGTTTCTTCCTCTCCTTCGAGGACGATCTGATGCGGCTCTTCGGTTCCGAACGGATCACCGGCGTGGTAGAACGGCTCGGTCTGGACGAGGACACGCCCATCGACGCGAAGATCCTCTCCGGTTCCATCGAATCCGCGCAGAAGAGACTGGAGGATCAGAACTTCAACCGACGCAAGAACGTTCTGTCCTATGACGACGTCATGAATCAGCAGCGCACCGTGATCTACGGTCAGCGCTCCGAAGTACTGGACAACGCAGATCTCAAGGAAAAGATTCAGGCGATGATCCGGGAGACCCTCGACGACGCCGTGACGAGCTATCTGCACGAGGACGACGTCGCGCTGTGGGATCTGGACGGCTTAAAGCAGCGGTACAACGGTCTGCTCTGCACGCCTGAGGACTTCACCGATCTGAGCGGGGACGCCGCGGCTCTGCGCGAGGATATCCGCAAGACGCTGCAGGACAGAGCTTCCGCGCTGTACGCGGCGAAGGAAGAGCTCTTCGGCGCGGAGCGGATGCGCGAGGTAGAGCGCGTGGTGCTGCTCCAGAACGTGGACCGGAAGTGGATGGATCACCTCGAGGCGATGGATTCCCTCATGGAGATGATCGGACTGCAGGCCTACGCGCAGAGAAACCCGATTTCCGAATACCGGATCCAGGGCGCGGATCTGTTCGACGAAATGATCACCAGCATCCGGGACGACACCGCCCGTCAGATCCTCTCCGTCATGCCGAGACCGCAGCAGGAGATCAAGCGCGTGGAGGTTGCCAAGCCCGTTTCCGAAGGATTTGCCGGCGGAGAACAGCAGGCCGTTCAGAAAAAGCCCGTCACGGCGGACAAGTTCGCCAAGGTGGGAAGGAACGATCCCTGTCCCTGCGGCAGCGGAAAGAAATACAAGAACTGCCACGGCAGACCGCAGAACAGCGCCGTGCAGAACGACGAGACCTGATCCATGGGATTCGGAACGCTTCTTTTCGGCTATTTCGCCATGTTCGCCTTTTCGGTGTCCCCGTACTACTTTTTCGCGGACATCATCGGCGCGTTCGTGGCGGTGTACGCGCTCTCGAAGCTGGCGGAATACAGCCGGTATTTCGGGCTTGCCATGTTCGGAGCCCTCGGGTTCCTCATCGTATCCGGCGTCAACGCGGTCTCCCTCCTCTTCGGTCTGTATCCGATGGGGGAGGGTGTCCTGTGGACGGTCGTCGAAGTTTTGAAGCTGGCGGCGGGATGCGCGATGCACGTCTGGCTGTTTCTCGGCATCCGTGTCGTGGCGGAGCGCGCCGGACAGGAAAAACTCCGCCGGAACGGTCTGCGCGATCTTGTTGCCACCTCGCTGTACTACGCGGCAGCCCTGCTCGTCCTGATTCTCTCCCCGGTTCTTTCAGACAGGACGGGGCAGGCGGTCAGCGCGGGAATCCTGCTTTACTGGGTGGTCTGCCTCTTTTTGAATCTGCTTCTGATCTACGGATGCTTTTCATCGATCGTTCCGGCGGACGCGGATCTTTCCGTTAAGCCGCGCTCGAAAATCGGATTCCTCAATAAGATGTCCGACAAGTTCGACGAGCTGGACGATAAAAAGAACGAATACCGGAGAGAATCCATGAAGCTCGCCATGGAGGAGGCCGACCGTCTCCACGCGAAACGGGCGGAGCGGGATAAGAAAAAAAAGAAAAAACACGGCAAATAATCATCGGTTCCCCGATCCGGACGGAAGGGGAGCCTCAGAGGGAGGACGGTATGGGATTCGGTTTGCTTGTCGCGGGGTTCATACTGCTTGTGAATCCCGTCATCATGTTCCCGATCTTCGGAGATATTCTTCCGGACGCGGTCGGGTTTTTCCTGATCGCCGCAGGGCTGACGAAGCTGTCTTCCTTTATCGGCAAGATCTCCGAGGCGCGGGACGGATTCATGAAGCTCGCGTTTGCCGAAATGGGCAAGTTCGTCGCCATGCTCGCGCTGGTTCGGGCAAGCGGATCCGCAAAGCCCCTGATCGCGCTGGTCGCCGGGATCATCGAAGCCATGCTCTTTATCCCCGCCGTTCTGAATCTGTTCGAGGGACTTTCCTTCGCCGGACTCTGGTACGGCGGATCGGCGGTGTACGCCAAGAAGACGGTCACGCGAGGAAAGAAGACCCGCGAGATCGAAATCGCCGCCGCGCTGAAACGCTATATCATCTTCTTCTATTTCTTCCGCATCGCCGCGACGCTCATTCCCGAGCTGAGCGAGCTTCAGATGTACGACTACCTCGGAACGGTGGACAGAAGGGCCTTCGACATGGTCTACTTCAAGCCCATGTTCTATATCCTCTTCTCCGCCGCGGTACTCGGATTCGGTATCGTCTATATCGTCCGTATAGTCCGGTTTTTCAGATCTCTCAGGGCGGACAGGCCGTTCATGACCGCGCTCGAGGACAAGTACAGGCGCGACGTTGTTCCGAAGACCAACTATTTCATCGCCAAGCGCATGAAGCTGGTGCTCGCGCTGTTCAGCTTCGCGGCGGTCACCTCCCTGATTTTGCCGCTCGACAACATCAACGTGCTGGTCGGAGCGATTTCCTCGGGATTTCTGATCGCGGCGGCGGTTCTACTCTTCCGCTATGAAAAAACGGCTCTCTGGGTTATCGTCACGGGTGCGGTCCGCTGCGCGCTCTCCGTGGTGAATCTGATTTTGCAGATCCGGTATTTTGAAGACTACAGCTCGGATGCCGTTCTGCGCGTCACGGAGGCGTACAACCGTTATTACCGGCTCGCCATGACCGAAGTGATCGAGTATCTCTTCGCGCTCGCCTCGGTGCTGTTCTTCGCGGTCGCTCTGATGAAGGCTGTCAAGGCGCATCTTGAGATGATGGGGATCCAGACGGACAACGCCATGTATTCCAAGCGGAACCGGGATCTCGAGACTTACAATACCGTGGGCGGAAAGCTCCTGCTCATGTCCGTGCTGGCGATCGTCCACTACGCCGTCGCCTGCTCCTACCGGTATCTGCTGGTGGATTTCTCCCTCGTGCTGGTGCTCACCACGGCGGTGACGATCGTCTATGCCGCCTATGCCGTCTACTCCATGCGCGTCATTGACACCCTGCTCTACGACAAGGAAATCGAGCTGATGTAAGGAACCCGAACCGAACATAAAACCGCGTGCTGGACGAACAATCCCGACGCGCGGTTTTGAATTTGTCTATGCAGGTCAGCCGTTCACACAATTCTCAGCCTAAAAAGCAAATCCAGATGGGTTTTGATCGCGCCAAGTAGGAGGCGAACGGCCTCCGCCGTGAGCTCGCGTGCGATAACTCTGATAAGGTTGGATAGCTATATTGGTGTGCCAAAGCCTCAGCTTCGCTTGATTGGTATAGCCTATCCATAACCATCTCCCCATGAAGTTCTTTGCCAGGCTTTCTCCGAAAGAAAGCCGCGTTTTCCTTTTAGTATGAGATTAGTATCACACCGTTCCTCCTGACGTGCGCTCGATGATCATGTCCTGCCATTCGCGGTTGAGCGTGACGAAGCGGGCGTTCCAGCCGGATACCCGGACGGACAGGGTTTTGTACTCTTCGGGATGCTCCCGGGCCGCTTCGAGCACCGACGAATCGATCACGTCCGTCTGCATGAAGAATCCTCCGAGGGCGGCAAAGGTGCGGTACAGACCGACAAGAGCCGCGAGTCCGTTTCCTCCCGAGACGGCGGAGGGATGGAGTCTTATGTCCAGTGCGGCGCCGGATACCTGCTTTTTCAGATCGGCCTTGCAGTAGGATTTCACCACGGCTGTCGCCCCTTCCGTGTCCGTCCCCGGCGTGGGAGAGGCGTTCCCGGACAGGATGGCGCATTTCTTCGTGCCCATCGGAGACGGCGCGCGGGAGGACGACCACTCGATCTGCCGCCCGAACGTGGACACGCCGGGGATGAAGAGCACGGGCGTCTCACGGCTGTGTGCAAGTACGGCGTCTGCAAAGGTGTCGAGAATGCGAGTCACATAGGAATCCGCCTCGTCGTCGTCGTTTCCGTAGTAGGGGATTCTTTCCCGCGCATACCGGCGGAGAGGTTCCGCGCCTTCCCAGTCGTTCCGGAGCAGCTCCGTCAGTTCATCGAAGGAGACGAGCTTGTCCCGGAAGACGAGCCGGTCGATGGCGTGCAGGCTGTTTCCTGCGTCCGGCGCGCCCCCGATGTGCGGAGAGAACACGGTGTAGCGCGGACCGCCCTCGTAGTAGGAGCGTCCGTTCTTCGCGCAGTCCTCGGTGAAGAGGGAAATCACCGCGCAGGGAGGGCCGCTGTTCCGCCAGACCCATTCGCCGTCTTCGGTATAGTACCCGCGGCTGTCCGCGACGATCCGGAAGACTTCGTCGGCGTAGCTCCGGAGGCGGTCGGCGTAAGCGTTCCAGAGCTCGTCTAAGCTGTCGAAATGCCGCGGCGCATCCGGCAGGCCGAGAACGTCCTTCATCAGCAGGGAATAGCCGTCGAAGGGGCCGTAGATGAAATAGGTGTTTCCGGGGATCTGCACCTCCCAGCAGCCGTCGTTGGCGAACCGCCGCGCCTCTTCGAGCGGATAGCCTGAGGCAGTCAGGGAGGAGAGGATCAGATCCTCGTTGTACACCGCCACGATCCCGCCCCCGTACCGCACCACCTCGGCGATCCGTCGGAGCAGGCCCGGATCCGTATTCCGGTTCAGGCGAACGGTGACGGGGTAGTCGGAAATGCCGAGCTCCTCGATCACATCCAGCACGAGGAAGGTCACCTCGTTCGTCACGTCTTTGCCGTTCTCGTTCACACCGGAGAGCACGATGTTCTGATAATGCTGGGCGTCCCCCGATCCGACCGGGGTGTCCGAAACGATCCATTCGCAGCCCTTGATGAAGAAATGGGCGAGGATTTCCCGCGCTTCGTCAAGCGTCAGGCGTCCTTCTGCGAGATCCCGTTTCAGGTACGGCCCGAGCATCTCGTCGATCCGCCCGATCCCCGACCAGTTTCCGGTCAGGCGGGTAAAGGCAAAGGTCAGCCACAGGCTCTGGACGGCCTCGCGGAAGGTGGACGCCGGGCCCATCGGAACCTTCTTCAAAAGCGTATGGCACGCCGGATTTTCCGCTTCCGATCCGCGGAGGATCCGCCCGTGCCAGAGACGGAACGCTTCCGCAGCCCGTTTCAGCCAGACGGTATAGGGCTTGTCCGCGTAACGATCCAGCTCCGCTTCGATCCCGTCCAGTCCCAGCTCTAAAATCCGCCGGAATCCGAGGGTCACATGGCTGACGCTCGGGAAGACCGCGCTGCCGTTTCGGAACGCGGGAACAACGTGGTCGATGGCGGCTCCGAGGGTGGCGGATCCGACGATCCGTTCTCCGGAAATGAACCGGAGCGGACAGTCCCGCGCGATCGTCTCGACGGCGGCGGCATACTTCTCATCCGGCGAAAGATCGTCAAATCCTTCGATCCCATCCAGCGATACGGCGGGGACGGCGCGGGCTTCGTCTCCGTATTTTCCCTTCATGCTATCGAGGGCGAACTGTCTCGTTTCGTCGCAGAGTCTTTCGGGCCGGGTCAGTCCGGTCATGCAGGGGATGGCAGTCATACCGTTCTCCTTTCGGCGCAGGCGGGGTATTCCTTTTTCATTATATCCGCACCGGCGGGGAATTGCAATACTTTTTCCCGAGAAAGGGTGGAATCTTCCCGGCGTTTGTGATACAATAGGAGAGGTAAAATCCGGGCCGGATGTTCCGCGTGCGGAGCGAACCCCGACCCGTCAAAGCAAGGAGATTTTTTATGAGAACCGATACAATCCGGATCCCGGATCACGGAAACACCAAAATGGTGGCGCACCGGGGCGTCAGCGGCCTCGAGTGCGAAAACACGGCGGCGGCGTTCATCGCAGCGGGAAACCGGTCCTACTGGGGCGTGGAAACCGACATTTACAGGACCATCGATAAGCAGTTCATGTGCAACCACGACGGCAGAACGGGACGCATCTGCGAAAAGGATCTGGTGATCGAAAAATCCACCTTCGACGAGCTCCGCGCCCTCCGCCTGAAGGACGTGGACGGAAAGAGCGACCGCGCTGAAATCCGTCTCTGCACCCCGGCGGAATACCGGAAGATCTGTGAGAAATACGGCAAGGTCTGCGTACCGGAGCTGAAATCCAATTTCACTTTGGATGAGATCACGCAGATCATCGGGATCTTCGACGGATACCTCGACAGCACGGTCTTCATCGCCTTCAACATCGCCAACCTCGATCTGGTCCGTCAGGTGAAACCGGAGCAGACGGTGCAGTTTTTGTCCGGCTCGTGGAACGACGATCTTCCCGCCATGCTCGAAGCGCGGAAAATGGATCTCGACATCGCATGGACCGGCCTGACGGAGGATCGGATCAAAGCCTGCCACGAGAGAGGGATCCGCGTCAACTGCTGGACTGTGGACGATCCCGCGAAAGCCGAGGAGCTGATCTCCTGGGGCGTGGATTACATCACATCGAATATTCTAGAATAAAACTAATCTAAAGCTAAAAGGGAAACGCGGCTTTCTTTCGGAGAAAGCCTGGCAAAGAACTTAATGGGGAGGAGGTAATGGATAGGCTATACCAATCAAGTGAAGCTGAGGCTTCGGCACACCAATATAGCTATCCAACCTTATCAGAGTTATCGCACGCGAGCTCATCGCACGGCGATTCGCACCCTACATGGAGCGATCAAAAC
>SVQK01000052.1 GCA_015065385.1 Oscillospiraceae bacterium
ATAGCCAAGGGACCCGCACAGGGGGCCTTCGGCTTGAGATGGTCCCCCGTGCCGCCTGTCCCGCGCAGGGACATAAAATCCAGAAACCCGTAGGGTTTCTTTCCTCCTCCCTCGAAGAGGGTTAATCAAATCTGCAAATGCGAAGCATTTGCAACTCCTCCGCCGAAGGGTCAGGAATGACCCTTCGAGCTGATATAAAAATCGTTCCGACGAGTCGGAATCCAATCATAAAGGAGATTGAACTATGAGATCGGACGTGATTCACGTCAGCAGCGACGGGGCGGGGTTTGACGAGGCGCTCAATCAGGCGGAGTTCGTCGCCCGTTTCAGGGACCTTCCGAAAAAGAGCGCGCTCCAGCTGCGCCTGCTCACCGAAGAGGTCATGGGCATGATGCGCGCTCTGACCGGGGAGCGGGAGGCCGATTTCTGGATCGACGACGAAAACCCGGACGATCCGGCGGACAGGCTCTTCCGCCTGCACCTGACGGCGGAGACCATGATGAACGGCGAGATGCGGAAAAAGCTGCTCTCCGCCTCCACGAGCGGGCTCAATTCCGCGGCGGTCGGCTTCACCGGCAAGCTCCGCGACCTCTTCGAGCAGCTGATCGAGCCGAGCGACCAGAATATGGCCGACGACCTCAAAATGGGCGTGTACTACGCCGGGGCCGACTACGCCGTCGAATCCGTGAACTCCGCGGATCTCTGGTCCCTCAACGCCTACCGGGCGGAGATCGGAAACGGCGCGGGTCCGAAGGCGGACTGGGACGAGCTCGAAAAATCCGTCGTGGCCAAGGTCGCCGACGAGGTCCGCATCGGCATCACCGGCCAGGTCGTCGAAATGACCATCTACAAAAAATACTGAAAGGGGACGGGATCATGAAGATCGAAAAAACAAAGAACGGAGCCCTGCTCACCGTGAAGCTGGAGGGCAAGCTCGACACCGTGACCGCGCCCGAGCTGGAGCGCGCCCTGAAGGATGAGCTGCCCGCGGGCGGAGAACTCGTCTTCGATTTTTCAAGCCTCGAGTACATCTCCTCGGCGGGACTGCGGGCGCTCCTCTCCGCGCAGAAGAGCATGACCGTCACCGGCGGGTCCATGAAGGTGACCGGCGCGAACGATCTGGTGAACGAGGTCTTCGAGGTGACCGGATTCTCCGAGATCCTCACCGTCGAATGATTCCGGGCAGCGGGCGGAACGCAGATGAACAGCATCAAGGGAGAGAACGCGTGAAACTGGATCTTGACATCGAACAGTTCTGGAAGGACGAGGAACACGCCCACGACGAGAACTGCTTTTCCAAATCAGCCGCGCAGGTCGCGCTCGGGATCCGCATGAGCGACGAGTGCGTTTTCGCGGAGCTCGGCGAGGAAGGCCATCCGTGGGGCTACACCGATCCCGTGCGGCGGTACGACCTCAACTGCCGCTACAACGAGAAGGCGAGAAAGATCGTGGGCCGCGCCCTGCTCGCCGAAAACAGGCCCCTGCCTCCGGAGAAGCGGCCGAAGAATTCCCTGCCGGGGGTCAGACAGGTGCCGGAGTTCTTCGGCGGGCAGTATGTGTTCGACGGCAACACCACATGGCTGCGCGGCACGATCGCGGACGAGGACGCGCTCGCCGAAAAGCTGGACGAGGTGGAGGCGCTTCTGCGGGATCCGTGGGCGTTCCGCTCCGCCGTGCTCCCTCCGGACTGGGACGCGCGGAAAAAGGCGGTCTTCGAGGAGACGGGGCGGCGTCCGGGGATGTTCGGATGGTTCCGCGGCCCCTGCACCATGGCGACCTCGGTCTTCGGCGTGGAGCGGATGCTCTACCTCTACTACGACGACGAGGAGCTCTTCACCCGGTTCGCCGACGTGCTCGGGGACGCGCTGGTGGCGTATTACGACCTCATGCGGGAGGAGGCGGGCTTTACGGCGGAGTCTTTCCCGCACGGCTTCTCCTTCGCGGACGACGACTCCAACCTCTTCACGCCCGAAATGTACCACGCCTTCGGATACCGCGTTCTGAAAAAGGTTTTCGCCCACTGCTGCCCGAACCCGGAGGACAACCGCTATCAGCACTCCGACTCCGCGATGGGGCACCTGATCCCGCAGCTCGCGGACTTTCACCTCACCGGCTGCAACTTCGGCCCGACGGTCACCGTGCGCGAGATCCGCAAGTACATGCCGCACACCCGCATCGACGGCCAGCTCGCGCCCTTCACCTTCATGCGGAACGTCGAGGAGGACATTATCGCCGAGATCCGCCGGGACTGCGAACAGGCGCGGGAGAACGACGCGCGCGGCCTGAACCTCACGACCGCCGGATCGATCAACAACGGCTCCCTTCTGACGAGCATGCGCGTCGTCATGGCCGCGATCCAGAAGTACGGGAGATATTGAGGGAAGCTGACGTTTTCTCCAAAAGCCCGAAGGGTCATTCCCGACCTGTCGGCGGAGGAGGCGCAAACGCAAAGCAGTTGTTTTTTACGAGGAGACTTCCCGGATGGATGTTCAACAGAACGAAACCGACGTTCTGCTCGATCTGGCGGTGACGCTGGGATACCGGCTCATGACGAGCGGGGCGGAGATCAGCAGAACCGAGGAGGCCGTGAGACGGCTGATCGCGGCGTACGGCGAGCGGGGGGACGTGTTCGCCATTCCCTCCTGCCTGATCGTGACGCTCAGCCCGAAGGACGGGGAGCCGGTCACCAGAATGCGCCGGATCGAGAGCCACGGGACGGACGTGGACGGGATCGAGCGGTACTACAGCCTCGCCCGGACCCTCTGCGCGGAGACTCCGCCCCCCGCCGGCGCGCTCGATTCGCTCAGAGCGGTGCGGGATCATCCGCGGCAGTACCGGACGCCCGTCCTCTTCGCGGGATACTGGCTGGCGACCGCGGCCTTTGCCGTCTTCTTCGGCGGGACGCTGACGGACGGGATCCTCGCCGGAGTCCTCGGCGCGCTGACCGGGGCGTTCCTGCGGCTCATGAACCGGCTCCGGGTCAACGGATTCTTCCAGACCATCACGGCGTCCTTCTTCATCGCGGTCGTCAGCCAGACCCTGACCCGCTTCGGCGTGATCCGGTACGCGGACGCCACGGCCATCGGCGCGCTCATGCTCCTCGTCCCGGGGATGATGATGACCGACAGCATGCGCGACATCATCTGGGGCGATACGCTGTCCGGGATCAACAAGCTCGTTCAGGTGATCCTCACCGCCGCCGCCCTCCTGCTCGGGACCGGGGCCGCGCTGAGGCTCTGCTACCTGCTCTGGGACAGCACCTCCGTGGGCGTCAGCCTCGACGTGCCCTATCCGTGGTGGATTCAGGCAGCAGCCGCCGCGCTGGCTTCGGGGGGATACTGTATCCTCTTCAACATCCGCGTGCCGGGCGTGTTCATCTGCATGGCGGGCGGCGGGCTCGGATGGTGCGTGTTCATGGCGGCGGCGGGGTTCGGCGCGTCCTCGCTGACCTGCGCGTTTTTCGCGGCGGCGGCGATTTCGCTCTACGCGGAGATCATGGCGCGGATCCGCAAGTTCCCGGCGTTCTCGTATCTCGTGATCGCCCTGCTGCCACTCGTCCCCGGCGCGGGCGTGTACTATACCGTCGAATACCTCCTCGGGGGCAGCCTCACCCGCTCGGCGGAGCAGGGGATCCGCACGGCCGCCACCGCCGGAGTCATCGCCGTGGGAATGCTCATGGTCTCCTCCCTCTTCCGCATGGCCGGCGTCGCCGAGCAGCAGCGGGGGGAGAGAAAACAGAAAAAGAAAGCGAAACGGGGAGATTGACCCTCCCCTCCGCGCCCGTCTCCGGAGAAGACCCTCCCGGACCGCGCGGCTTTTTCTTTTTTGTCTTGCATTCCCTCCCGGGGTGTGGTATAATATACAATGATTTTCTATGCGCCGGGCAGGTGCTTTATGAGAGAGGGGACACTTTCTTCGGAAAGTTTCCCCTCCCTCGACCCTCCCTTTCAAAGGGGTTAAGTGGGGGAGCGAACTTCCGAAACATTTTTGAAGCCTTGAGATATGATTTCGCGCGACTCCCTCAGTCACTGCGGTGACAACTCCCTCGGTGCACGAATCTGGTGATTCGTGAGGGAGCCTTGGGGTTAAACTTTACGAGATCCGTCTACGGTGAAAGAATCAGGTGGTAGACAAGCCGCCTTCGCAGAAAGAGCCTCTCGGAGGGAGGTGGCACGGCCTGAAAGGTCGTGACGGAGGGAGTGTCCCGGCATCACTTGCGGCGCAGTTTGATGATTCAGCGCGACCTTCGCAGCCTCCCTGCGCGCGCTGTGAGTAAAACAGTGAAATTTCCTAAAATAAGGATGAACAAAATGAGCAAAGAAAAAAAGCCCCGCGATCCGAAAATCGGGATCGTCGGCGGACAGGCCGTGCTTGAGGGCGTGATGATGAAGTCCGGGGACCGGTGTTCCCTCGCCGTCCGGACGCCCGAGGGGAAGATCTCCCTCTACAACGCCGCGAAGCCCTCCGTCCGCTCGAAGTACAAAATCGCCCGCCTGCCCCTGATCCGCGGGATCGTCTCCTTCGTCGAGCAGCTGGCCCTGTCCATGGATATGCTCACGCGGTCGGCGGACATGCAGGGCATCGATCTGGACGAGCCGGAGACCAAATTCGAAAAATGGCTGAACGATAAGTTCGGCGATAAGCTGATGAGCGTCATCACCGGGATCGGCGGCGTCCTCGGCATCGTGCTCGGCGTGGGGCTCTTCCTCATGCTGCCCACCTTCGCCGCGAAGGGGATCGACGCCCTCACCGGCGGATTCATCGGCGAGCACCGGGTCCTGCGCTCCCTCGTCGAGGGCCTGATCCGCATCGCCATCTTCATCGCCTACGTCTGGGGCGTCTCGCTCCTGCCCGATATCCGGCGGACCTACGAGTACCACGGCGCGGAGCACAAATCCGTCGCCTGCTTCGAAGCGGGGCTGGAGCTGACGCCGGAGAACGCCCGGGGCTGCACGCGCTTCCACTGCCGCTGCGGCACGAGCTTCATCTTCGTCATGCTCCTCATCTCCATCGTCGCCAATTCCTTTCTGACGTGGGGGAACGTATGGGTGCGGTTCGCCTCCAAGCTCGGCATGATCCCCCTGATCGTCGGCGTCGGGTTCGAGTTCATCCGGTACGCCGGGAGCCACACGAATTTCTTCACCAAGATCGTCTCCGCGCCCGGCCTCTGGATGCAGCGGATCACCACCCGCGAGCCGGACGACAGCCAGCTCGAAGTCGCCCTAGCCGCCCTGAGAAACGCCATCCCGACAGAATTCGGCGGGGTTGTTCAGCCCTCCGGCATTCTTCAGGAAGACGGCACGACCGAACCCGAACCCGATTCGGAGCCGGACAAGAAAGAAGAATCCGGCGCGGACGGATCCCATGACGCTTGACGCCGTCACGGCGCGGCTGAAACGGGCCGGGATCGAACCGGACGCGGCAAGGCACGAGGCCATGCTGTTGATCGAACGCTTCTGCGGCGTCTCTTCCGCCTCGATCCTCGCCGACCGGGGAAGGGACTACGGCTCCCCGGAGCTGGAAGAAGCTGTGGAGAAAAGAGAGCGGCGGATCCCGCTCCAGTATATCCTCGGGACATGGGAGTTCTGCGGCCTGCCCTTCCGGGTGACGGAGGACTGCCTGATCCCCCGGCCCGATACGGAGGTCGTGGCGGAGCGCGCGGCCGAACTTCTGCCCTCCGGCGGACGGTTCCTCGATCTCTGTACGGGATCGGGCTGCGTCGCCGGGGCCGTCCTCGCGCTGACGAAGGAGCGGGGGACCTCGGGCGCCGCCGTGGAGCTGATGCCGAAAACCGCCGCGCTTGCCCGGGAGAACCTTGAACATCTCGGGTTTTCCGGCCGGTGCCCCGTTCTGACCGGGGATCTGCGGGATTTGACCCTGCTCCCGCCCCCGACGGAGGAGGGTTCCCGCTTCGACGTGATCGTCTCCAATCCGCCGTATGTGACCGCGGAGGAGATGGAGCAGCTCGAGCCGGAGGTTCTGCGGGAGCCGCGGATCGCTTTAACCGACGAAGGGGACGGGTTGTCCCTGATCCGCGCGATCGTCGGGCTCTATCCGCCGTACCTGAAAGAAACCGGCGTCCTTTTGATCGAGCACGGCTGGCGTCAGGCCGAAGCTGTCCGCCGGATCGCCGAAGAAGCCGGCCTCGGCTGGGCCCCGGTGTACGACTACGGCGGCCGCGTGCGGGCGGGGGAGATGAGGCGCATGAACGCGGAGCGCTTTAGGATTTGATTGTTCGATTGCCATTGGGCCCGTCCCTCTGGTTCAGCCGGCGGAGGAAGATAAAGCCGCCTTCGCAGAAGGAGCCTCTCGGACGGAGGGAGTGTCAGGGCGCATTCCCTGAAGCGGAACCGGGCGTTCAATTCAACTCTCTCGCCGTTTGCGTGCCGGGAGTTTTTACAGTTTTTCGATCGGAGCGTTTGTATTCATCATCATGATCAATATTCAAATTTACGACACCACTCTCCGGGACGGAGAACAGACGCCGGGGGTTCATTTCGGGCCGCGGCAGAAGCTCGATATCGCAAAGCGGCTGGCGAAGACCGGCGTGGACGTGATCGAAGCAGGATTTCCCGCATCCTCTCCGGGGGACGCGGCGGCTGTGGCGGGGATCGCGGAGGCCTCCGGAAACGGGGAGCTGCGGGACGTGACCGTGTCCGCCCTTGCGAGGATGCGCCGGGACGACGTGGACGCGGCGGCGGCGGCTGTGAAGGGCGCGAAGCGGTCCCGGCTCCACGTCTTCATCGCCACCTCCGACATCCATCTCGAATATAAGCTGAAAATCAGCCGGGAGGAGGCCCTCGAGCGGATCCGGGACTGCGTGTCCTACGGCGCGAATCTGACCCGGGAGGACGGGACGCCCGCCTTCGACGAGATCGAATTCTCCGCCGAGGACGCCACGCGGACCGATCCGGACTTCCTCTGCGAAGCGGTGCGGCGCGCGGCGGACTGCGGGGCCGGGATCGTCAACATCCCCGACACCGTAGGCTACACCACCCCGGACGAGTTCCGCCGCATCCTCCGGGACCTCCGGGAAAAAGTCCCCGGGGACTACCGCCTGAGCGTCCACTGCCACAACGACCTCGGCATGGCCGTGGCGAACTCCCTCGCGGCGGCGGAATGCGGGGCGGAGCAGATCGAATGCACCGTCAACGGGCTCGGCGAGCGGGCCGGGAACGCCGCGATGGAGGAAATCGTCATGGCGCTCAGAGTCCGGCGGGACGTTCTGACAAGGGGCGGCGAGGAAATGGGATGCCGGATCGACCCGCGCGAGATCACCGAGACCTCCCGCCTCGTCGCGTCCGTGTCCGGGATCGCCGTCGCGCCGAACAAGGCCGTCGTGGGATCGAACGCCTTCGCGCACGCCTCCGGGATCCACCAGCACGGCGTCATGTCGGCCCGCGGGACCTACGAGATCATGAAGCCCGAGGAGATCGGACTGACCGCGAACACCATCGTCCTCGGCAAGCTGAGCGGGCGCCACGCCTTCGCGGACCGGACCGCGCAGCTCGGCTACACGCTGGACGCCGCCGGGATCGACGCCTCGTTCGCCCGGTTCAAGGAGATCGCCGACAAGAAATCGGTCATGACCGACGACGACATCCGCGCCATTGTGGGCGAGTACCTCGATTCGCGGGAGGGAAAATACTACCTCGAGACCTTCCAGATCCAGTCCGGGAACCACATCCGCGCGATGGCCCTCGTCTCCCTGATCGACAAGGAGAGCGAAGAGGCGGACGGGGGGAACCGGATCGTCACGGAAGCCGCCCCCGGAGAGGGACCCATCGACGCCGCGTTCAACGCCGTCAACCGCATCGCCGGAGCCGACGGGACCGTCGGACGGGTCGAGCTGATTTCCTACGGCATCACCGCCGTCACGGAGGGCACGGACGCGCTCGGCGAGGCGAAGGTCAAGATCCGGGACGCGGGGCAGGGGACGGAATTCTCGGGCCGCGGCGTCTCCACCGACGTCATCAAGGCCTCCATCAAAGCCTACCTCGGCGCGATCAACAAGTGGCGGGCGAACCGGAACGAGTGCTGATACTAATCTCAAGCAAAAAGGGAAACGCGGCTTTCTTTCGGAGAAAGCCTGGCAAAGAACTCTCAAAAAGGGAAAGAGGTTTGGCTGTACCCGTAAAGTGAAGCTGAGGCTTCGGCACACCCATATAGCCATCCAACCTTATCAGAGTTATCGCACGCGAGCTCACGGCGGAGGCCGTTCGCACCCTACATGGAGCGATCAAAACCCATGAAGTTTTGCTTTTTAGGCTGAGAATAGTAGGAGTCCGGGCGTCGTACGACGGGGAGAGCGTTACTCTCTTTCTTCCCGCGTCGGGCCGATCCGAAGAAGTTCATGTATGACTTGTTTCGATTAAGCAACTATGAAGCTTGACATTTTCGACACCACGCTCCGGGACGGGGAACAGGGCGTCGGGGTGGAGTTTTCCCCGGACGACAGGCGAAGGGTCATTCACGCCCTCGACGACCTCGGCGTATCCTGCATCGAGGCGGGCATGATCACGGACGAGGCCTCCGCCGCCTTTTTCGAGTCCCTGAGACACGAAAAGCTCAACTGCGCGCGCCTCGCGGTCTTCACAAGGACGGCGCGGGTGGGGACCGATCCCGCCTCCGACCCCCTGCTCGTGATGGCCGCGAACGCCCCCGTTCCCGTCGCCGTGATCTACGGCAAGGCGTGGCTCTATCAGGTGACGGACGTGCTCGGGACCACCGCGGACGAAAACCTCCGCCTGATCCGCGAGAGCATCCGGATCCTGCGGGAGGCGGGCAAGGAAGTCGTTTTCGACGCGGAGCACTTTTTCAGCGGATGGGCCGATTCGCCCGAGTACGCCATGCGCGTCGCCGGGGAAGCCTTTTCCGCCGGGGCCTCCGCCGTGGTTCTGTGCGACACCAACGGGGGCATGCTCCCGGACGTCGTCGGCATGGTCACGGGCGCGGTCGCAAAGGCCCACCCGGGAAAGAAAATCGGCATCCACTGCCACAACGACATGGGCATGGCGGCGGCGGCGACCGTTTCGGCGGTGCTGGCGGGCGCGGCTCACATCCAGGGGACCGTCTCCGGCATCGGGGAGCGGTGCGGGAACGCGGATCTGTGCACGCTGATTCCCGTGCTCCAGATCAAGCTGGGCTTCGACTGCGTAGGGGATCGGATCGCCGGACTGACGAAGGCCGCCCGGACCGTCTGCGACGCGGCGAACCTCTCCTTCGACGAAAGCGCGCCGTTCGTGGGCGGATACGCGTTCACCCACAAGGCCGGATCGCACATCGACGGCGTGAAGAAGGATCCCGCCTCGTTCGAGCACATGGATCCCGCGGCGGTCGGCAACATCCGGAACACCGTCGTGAGCGGGCTGAGCGGACGGGCGGCGATCCTCGACCGGGTCCGGAGCCTCATCCCGGACGGCCCTCTGTCGAAGGATGACGACCGCGTGGTCCGGGCGGCCGCCATGATCCGGGAGCGCGAGGCGGCGGGCTTTGACTACGAGGACGCCGGGGCCTCCCTGACCCTCGCCCTCGAGGAGACCCTCGGCAGGCGGCGGCGGTTCTTCGAGCTTTTGAGCCTCAAGGTGGTCATCGACGAGCCCACGGACGCGCCGGCGGAGGATCCCACGAAGGCGTGCGGCTCCGGATCGGGTTCCGGCACGCTCTTTTCCGCCTCCGCCGTCATCAAGATCGCGGTCGGCGAGCGGGAATATCTCACGGCGGGCGAGGGAAACGGCCCGGTCAACGCCATCGACGAAGCCCTCCGCCGCGCCCTGACCCGGTTCTATCCGGAGCTCGAATCGGTGCGGCTGACCGACTACCGGGTCCGCGTGCTCGACTCCCGCGCCACGGCCTCCGCGGTCCGGGTCGCCATCGAATCGACGGACGGGCGGACGGTCTGGCGCACGGTCGGCGTCTCGTCGGACATCATCAACGCCAGCTGGCAGGCTTTGCGCGATTCCGTGGAATACGCGCTGGCGAGAAGATAGACGTATTAAATCCGCGGAGGCATGCTCGTCCTGTTCCCGAAACGGACTTGAAACTGTATAATTTGATTTCGCGCGACTCCCTCAGTCTTGCTATAGGAGAGAGGGGACACTTTCTTCGGAAAGTTTCCCCTCCCTCCACCCTCCCTTTCAAAGGGGTTAAATGGGGGAGCGAACCTTCTGGATAGTAGTTTTGGGAAAGGGTGCAGCGTGTCAGCCCTCTCCGTCACAGTCTTCGACTGCGCCACCTCTCCCAGAGGGCGAGGCAAGGGTTAAGCTGAACTTTATCATGCTCCCGTTTCCAATGCGCGTTTCGATCGCTGTTTGCGACGCGTCAGCATAGCAAACCGATGAATTTCGGTGAAGCCGGAATTCATCGCATGTTTCGGCTGACG
>SVQK01000053.1 GCA_015065385.1 Oscillospiraceae bacterium
ACGGAATTCATCGCATGTTTCGGCTGACGCAGCATAGTCCGCGCGAGGTTTGGGATGAACAGTCGAATCCGGTTGAAGGAGCGAGCTGTCTCCTATGCCATATGGCCAAGGGGGACCACCGGGAGGGGTACCCAAGTTCGCGGAGCGAATCTTGATCGGCCATGAGATGGTATCCCTCCCGGCGCCCGTCCCGCGCAGGGACATAAAATCCAGAAACCCGTAGGGTTTCTTTCCTCCTCCCCTCGAAGAGGGTTAATCTAATCTGCAAATGCGAAGCATTTGCAAACCTTCTCCGCCGACAGGTCAGGAATGACCTGCGGCTGATAAAGAAAGCCGGTTCCGACGCAGTCGGAATTTCCTCCGCCGAAGGGTCAGGAGTGACCCTTCGGGCTGATAAAGAGAGGGCGTGCTGACGCAGTCGGAGACAACAAGGTCCGCAAACGCACAGCGTTTCTTTCCTCATAGTGTGAATACACTATAGTATATCATACCCCTCGGGGGAAATCAAGGAAAAACTTGAAATCCGCGGAGGGGTGTGGTATAATCAATTTTGACTGAAAAAACAGAAAGCGGGGGACGGCATGGCGTATCTGACGGCGGATCCGGCCCGGTGGACAAACGGGGAGAAGCCCGGGGCAGCCGCTCGGCCGGGGGAATTCGGATTCTCGGCGGTCGGGCTCGAGCACGGACACATCTACAGCATGACGCGCGGACTCAAGGAGGCCGGGGGAACGCTCCGGTTTGTGTGGGATCCCGATCCCGAAAAGGTCGCGGCGTTTCTGCGCGCGAATCCGGAAGTCCGGGCGGCAAGGTGCGAGGCGGAAGCCCTCGAGGATCCCGGAACGCGCCTCGTCGCGGGAGCCGCCGTGCCGTCGGAGCGGTGCGCCCTCGGTCTGCGCGCTATGGACTGCGGCAAGGACTACTTCACCGACAAGGGCCCCTTTACCGACCTCGGACAATTGGAGGCGGCGCGGAGGAAGACGGCGGAAACGGGCCTGAAATACATGGTTTACTATTCCGAGCGGCTCCACGACGAGGCGTCGGTCCTCGCCGAGCGGATCATCGCCGTGGGGGGAGATCGGGCGGGTCGTGAGCGTGTCGGGCTTCGGGCCTCACCGCGTCGGACCGGAGGAGAGCCGCCCCGCATGGTTCTGGGAAAAGGCGAAATACGGCGGGATCCTCTGCGATATCGGGAGCCATCAGATCGAGCAGTTTCTCTTCTTCGCCGGGGAGGAGGACGCCTGCGTCGCGTCGGCCCGGGTCGGGAACTACGCCCATCCGGAGCGCCCGGAATTCGAGGACTTCGGCGACTGCGCGCTGACCGGGGCAAACGGGGCCGCCGGATATTTCCGCGTGGACTGGTTCACCCCGGACGGACTGCGGACGTGGGGCGACGGGCGCACGCTCATCCTCGGGACGGAGGGCTATATCGAGATGCGCAAGTGCATCGACGTCGCGGCGGAGCGGGCCGGTGGGGGACACCTGTTCCTCGTCAGCCGGGAGGGCGAGCGGCATGTCGGCGCGTCCGGAGCGGTGGGCTGTCCCTTTTTCGGGCGGCTGATCCGCGACTGCCTCGACCGGACCGAAACCGCCATGACGCAGGCGCACGCCTTCCGGGCCGCCGAGCTCTGCCTCCTCGCCCAGAAGCAGGCGGACGAAGCCCCGATCGGATTCCGGCAGAACGGATCCCGGCAGCGGACCGGAGAGGAGGAATGAGCGGATGAAACCGAACGAGAAACCGGAGAAGACCCGCGCGAACGGGGACGGGAAGAGCCGCGGCGGTCCGTGCGAAACCTGCCTCTACTTCGACGTGCTGGACGAGAGCGGCGCGGAAGGCTGCACCGTGGACGTGGACGAGGACGAAGCGTACCGCGAATACGCCGGAGCCGAAAAAGGCTGTCCCTACTACCGCTTCTACGACGAATACAAGCTTGTGCAGAAGCAGAACTGAACTCATCAACCGGAGGATAATCGACCATGAAAGTGCGCGTCCCGGAACGACCGGTGCCGGAACGACCGGTGCCGGAACAACCGGATGAAAAAGCGTTCCTTCCTCTGAGCGAACGGAAGCTGATCTACATCGCCAATCCCGCGGCGGGCGGCGGACGGCACCTCGCGGCGGCGGAGAACGCGGTAAAGCGGGGTGGGGGAGAGCTTATAAAGAGCGAGCGGCCCGGACACCTGACCGAGCTTGTGGCGGACGCGCTGATCCGCGATCCCTTCGCCCACGTCGTCGTCTACGGCGGGGACGGGACGGTCTATGAGGCGGTGAACGGCATCATGGCCTCGGGGCAGAACGGGACTGCGTCCTTCTCCGTGATCCCCGCGGGCAGCGGCAACGATTTTTCGACCCATGTCAACGATCCGGACATTTTCGAGCCGTACGAGCTGACCCGGGTGGACGCGGTGCGGACGGAGGCGGGGGGAAAGACCCGGTACTTCGCCAATATGATGAACATCGGGTTCGACTGCGCCGTCGTGCGGCAGACCTGCCGGATCCGTGAGAAGACGCCGCTCAGGGGGAGTCTCGCCTACGTCGCGGGCGTGGCAAAGGAGCTTGCCGTCAAGAAGACGACGGACGCGGAGATCCTGCTCTCCGGATGCGTGTCGCCCGCGGACGGGAAACCCCTTCCGGACCGGACGTTCCGGCAGAAGATCCTGCTCACGGCGGC
This sequence comes from Oscillospiraceae bacterium, assembly GCA_015065385.1. Classification (GTDB taxonomy): domain Bacteria; phylum Bacillota; class Clostridia; order Oscillospirales; family CAG-272; genus UMGS1696. The sequence continues at coordinate 2,673 of SVQK01000053.1, forward strand.
GGGGAACGGCTCCCATTGCGGCGGCGGATTCAACGCGCTCCCCCTCGCGGATCTGACGGACGGCTGCCTCGACGTGCTGGTGGTCAACGACGTGAGCCGGTTCAAATTCGTCGCGCTGGTCGGGGATTACCGCGCGGGGACGTATGTGCGGAAAAACGGGGAGCTCCGGGACAAGTTCCGCGGCATACTCGAGTTCGTCCGCTGTTCCCGGATGGAGGTGAGCGGCCCGGAATACTTCTGCCTCGACGGCGAGGTGTTCGAAACGGGCGCGGATCGGCGCGTCACGGCGGAGGTCGTCCCCGGCGCGCTGTGGTACGCGGCTGTGTGAGAGATTTGAGGGTGAACGGAAGGGAAAGGGAGACGGGTGCGATGGAAAACAAACGCTTTACGAAGAACGACGCGGGATTTGTGTGCGCGAACTGCGGATTCGATGTGCCGCCGCTCGGGTACACGTCCCGGAACCACTGCCCGCGCTGCCTCTGCTCCCTGCATCTGGACGTGAATCCGGGGGACCGGGCGGCGGAGTGCGGGGGGATCATGGATCCGGTCCGCGCCGATCCCGATCCGAAGAAGGGATTCATCCTGACGCACCGCTGCCGTACCTGCGGAGCGGTCCGGAGAAACAAAGCCGCCGCGGACGACGACCGGGGAATGCTGATCAGGCTGACGGCGGGGAGGTAAGCATAAATGCTCCGCGTTCGAGGTTTTTGAATTCCGATTGCATCGGAACCGGCTTTCTTCATCAGCTCGACAGGTCATTCCTGACCTGTCGGCGGAGGAGGCGCAAATGCTCCGCGTTTGCAGATTTAGTTGAACCCTCTTCGAGGGAGAGGAAAGAAACCCTGCGGGTTTCTGGATTTTATGTCCCTGCGCCGCGCCGACGCAGTCGCGCTGACAGGCGGCACGGGGGACCATCTCATGGCCGATCAAGATTCGCTCCGCGAACTTGGGCCCCCCATGCGGGTCCCTTGGCTATATGGCATAAGGCTACAGCTCGTCCCTGTATCCGGATTCGACTGTTCATCCCACTGTCATCGCGCGAAGTTTCGCCTTTGGCGAACTTCAGAAATTCGTCTTTGGCGAACTTTAGAAATTCGCCTTTGGCGAACTTTCAGCGGTCTCTGCTTGTGCAGTCGGAGGTCGAAGAGCTTCAGTCGCGCATTGGGCAATGGGGCCATAGTGGGTTTGTGCAGATAAAACGTGTTCGAGCTGCTGCATGCACGATCAAGCTGTTTACAAGCGCAGCAGTATGAAGCAGCGGATGTTTTTCCGAGACTTTTTCATCACCCTTTCCGGGATTCATACTATCTGTCATGATCTTCGTCAAATCGAAATTCTTTCCCTCCTCCCGGCAGGATGAGATCCTGCGGGGGCTTGAGGCGTACATCAACCGCGTGCGGGCGACGAAAACGCTCGATCGGGAGCGGGTGATCGGCGCGCTCGATTCGCTCGGCAGGCGGGTGGCGGACGGGGCGTTTGACTCCCTCATCGCCTCCCTCTCAGCCGGGGAGAAGGCCGAACGGTACAAGGCTCTGGCGATCCGCTTCCTCTCCCGGGACAGCCTCGAAGAGCGCGTCCGGCGGGAGCTGCCCAATCCCGCGCCGACCGCCGCCGGATCCGGGATCCACTCCGAGCTCCGCCCGCTCGGGACGCTCTTCCATATCGCCGCCGGGAACATGGACGGCCTCCCAGCCCTCTCCGCCGCGGAAGGACTTCTGACCGGGAATTTCAATATCCTGAAACTCCCCGAGGCTGACAACGGGCTCACCGCGGCGATCCTGTCCGCGCTCTGCGAAGAGCTGCCGGAGGCCGGGGATTTTCTCGCCGTCTTCGACACCCCCTCCTCCGACGTGAACGCGATGGTGAAGATGGCCTCGCTCGCGGACGGCATCGTCTTCTGGGGCGGCGAAACGGCGGAGCGGGCGGTCCGGAAGCTGGCTCCCCCCGGCGTCAAGCTCATCGAATGGGGGCACCGCCTCGGGTTCGCCTATATCTCCGGAGACTGGCGGAGGCCCGGATTCCTTGCGGAGCTCGAAGGGCTGGCCGACCACATCGCCTCGACCGGACAGCTGCTCTGCTCCTCCGCGCAGGTCGTGTACCTCGACACGGCGTCGATGGACGAGGCGGAGGACTTCGCGCGGGCCTTTCTCCCCCTGCTGGGAGAAGCGCAGACCCGCCATCCGCCCGCCGATCCCGGAGAAGCCGCCGCGCAGTCGATCCGCTCCCGGGTCAACCGTCTGGAAACGGCGATCCGCCGCGCGTACCCGAACGGCCCGGACAATCCGGAAAGGCCGAACAGCCCGAACAGACCGAACGATCCCGGGGATCGGAATCCGCCGGAGCGGAAGCGGTACGATGGTCTCCGCTGTTCCGTGACCGTCTGCCGGGATTCCGCGCTCGAGCTCTCCCCGCTCTACGGGAATATCCTCGTGAAGCGGCTCCCGGAGAAGCACCTTCTGCCTGTTCTGCGCCGATCCGCCGGACGCCTCCAGACCGCGGGCCTGATCTGTTCCCCGGAAGACCGCGCGAGGCTGACCGACCTCCTTCTCCGCGCCGGCCTGACCCGCGTGACCCGCGCCGCCCACATGTCCGACACCTTCCCCGGCGAATCCCACGACGGCGAATGGCCCCTGAGGAGGTATGTCAGGGCGGCGGATGTGGAGGAGTGAAGGGGAGGACAAAGCAGCGACGAAGGGCACCGCGCCGAACAAATCCGGACAGCCAAATCAAAGAACTCCGCCCTGCGACGGAGTTCTTTTCCTGTGTGTGCCGGGCATGTCCCAGTTCTAACGGGTGAAAGTCCCGTCGCAGGTATTTACCGCCAAGCGTAGCGAACCGCAAGCCGAAGTCAGAAATGACCTCGGGGGAGGAAGCGGAGCAGCAAAGCCGAAGAGCCTACGAA
>SVQK01000054.1 GCA_015065385.1 Oscillospiraceae bacterium
GTCTTCGGCGAGCATTTCGAGAGACAGCGGAACTTCGAAGCACCAGCCGGTATCGGTCTTCTGGCCCTTGCCGACCTCAAAGATCGTATCGTTGTTGGCGGATTCCTGACGGATCACGTCGATGGTGCCTTCTTCCTGGAGACCCCAAGAGTAGAAGATCGCTCTGTCAAAGCCTTCGTCAGTCTTGAAAACATTCCCGATATTGAGGGAAACCTGGAATGCATCCATGTCATACTGTCCAGGATTGGAGTATTCAAACGCCGGGTCAGTCACATTACCCGCGAGGTAGAAGTTATCCTTGTCCCACGCATAGTAAAGCTCGATGGAGTTCTCAGCCGGGACTTCGCCGACCCAGCCGAGAGCGGTCATGTTGCTCTGGTTGAGGATGACCTTGCCCTCTTCCGGATATTCGCCTTCGCTGACAACGCCGTCGATCTCGGGAGTGGCATAGGGAACGGCGACTTCGCCGACAGCCTTGTACTCGGCGGGTTCGTCAGCGGCAGCAGCGTCGCCGCCGGCAGCCTTCTCGAAGAACTTGATGTAGTAGAAGGAACCGGAGTTGTCGTTCGTGAATTCGATGATGACGTCGTGGACGCCGCCCTTGACGTCGATCGCGGATTCAAAGTCTTCCGCCCACACGGCTTCCCATCCGCCCGTGTTCGGGATGGAGAAGGTGGCGTCGGGATCGCCGGACTTCTCGTCGATGTAGATCGCAAGAGTGGTGTCCTTCTCGCCGCCGTTGGAGAAGTTGATGAGCATCTTGTCAGCGCCGTTCGCGCCGAAGTCGATGTCGCGGTAGATGACCTGGTCGTTCAGGGAGGAATACCCTACGCCATAGCCGTCCACATACTGGATGGGCTGGCCGTGACCGCCGAGCTCGAGCGTCTCGGGGTCGTCGTAGAATTCCTGTTCAGCGGTGACCCAGACTTCTTCAAACGCGCTCTCAGCCGCGGACACGATTACGGTCAGCGCAAAGAGCATGAAGAAGGCCAGAGCAAGAGTGAGGATTCTTTTCATCTTTTTCTTCCTTTCTGCAAGATAGTTTATTGAGGTCTGCTCCAATTGCGTTAAATGGGATTATCGCTTGTTCCGTTTCCCACGGCCTGTGCGCCCGTCCGAAGGATCCGGAACCGTACTTTCCGGGAATCCTCAATCCCGGCAAGTACTTTTCATGAGCATTATAGCAAAAATATGCTGTAAATACCATTGAAAAATCGCTTCAAAACATGGTATAATCGCTTGTAAGAAAGAAAAAGATCAGGAGAATTTGAGAAAAATGGAAGAGCTTGAAATTCTTGCCCTACAGACAGAAAAATGCCTCTCCGACAAAGGAGAGACATGGGCGCAGTATCCGATCTATATCCTGCACTTCATTTTCCGGGGCAGCGGATTCTTCAACGGTCAGCGCATAGAGGCGGGCCAGATGTTTCTGATCCGGATGAACGAGCTCGCCAACTGGAAACCCGACCCGGAGGATCCGTGGGAATACGGCTACGTCAACGGGAGGGGAGCGGTCTTTGAAAAAATGCTCTCCGATATGGGGCTGGACAGAGTCTCCGTCCGTCCGTTCCGCTTTCTGAAGCAGACGGAAACCCTGTTCCAGCTCGGTCTGTATCCGGCGGATCCGACCTATCGCGCGGGTCTGTTCACCGCAATCTGCCGCCTGCAGGTCACGTCCGTGAAGGAGGATATCCAGAGCGCGCCTCTGACCCATTTTCAGGACGCGGTCCAGTTTATCGAATCCCGTTCCGGACGGACGACCGCCGCGGCCTGCGCCGACACCCTCCACCTCTCGCGGAGCTATCTGCGCGCGCTGTTCGACAAGTATTGCCACCAGTCCCTGCAGGCGTACATCATCTCCTGCCGGATGGAGTACGCGGCCTCCCTGCTCCGGTATTCCAAAATGACGATCACGGAAGTCGCCTCCATGGCGGGGTACCGGGATCCGCTGCAATTCTCCAAGGCGTTCAGCAAGCACATGGGGGCGTCCCCGCGCGCCTACCGGAAGGCACACCTCGGCGAGGCGGAGGAAGGGCGCGGGGGAAAGTGAGAATGCTCGGTCAGCGTTCCCTGCGGAACACCGGCATGGTGTCAAGCGGCACGGGAACCGTCACGAATTCCCCGCGGCTGTCGAAGGTCTTCCCTTCCGTGTCCGTAAAGCGGCCCGCGGGGAGATAGACTTTCCTCTCCCTTGCGCCGTAGTCCGTGACCGGAGCCACGAGCCAGTCCGCGCCGAACATGTACTGATCCCCGAGCGTCCAGCAGACGGGATCGAAAGGAAATTCGAGATACATAGGACGCATGACGGGCAGTCCGCTCGCCACAGCCTCGTCCGCCGTCTTTTTGAGGTAGTCCTTCATCCCCCGACGGATGCCGACGTATTTGAGCAGGATCCCGTAAGCCTCCTCGCCGTAGCTCCAGAGCTCGTTCGGCGCGCCGGACCGGGAGAATCCGCCGCCGTGATCCGTGCCTCGCACGAGCGGACCCGCGTCGGGCATCCGGTCTCCGTGCATCCGGAGCACCGGCATGAAGGCGGCCCACTGGAACCACCGCACCATCAGCTCGCGGAAGACGGGATCCTCGATGTTTCCGCCGTAGAAGCCGCCCGTGTCCGAAATCCACCACGGGATCCCGGCGACGCCCATGTTCAGGCCGTTTGCCAGCTGAACCTTCATCTCTCGGAAGGAGGATTCGATATCCCCGCTCCACACGAGAGCTCCGTACCGCGGCGATCCGACCCACGCGCACCGCACCAGATTCAGAATATCCGGCACCCCGTCCTCGACCTGCCCGTCGTAGACCATCCGGGAGTGCATCCGCGGATAGATGTTCCCGGCTTCGAGATACGGGCCGAGGTACGTCCGGTAGTGGTCGTAGTCGTTGACGGTGAACTCCGGTTCCGCCTCGTCCAGCCAGAACATGTCGATCCCGTACTGTCCGTAGTTTTCTCTGAGAATGTTGTACGCGTGCTTTCTCGCGCCCGGATTGGTGGCGTCGTAGAAAACGGTCTCGCCCTGAAAATTCATCGTGTAGGGCAGGCCGCGCTCCGTTCTCAGAAGATATCCGTTCGCGGCGAATCCGTGATAGTTCTTCGAGCGCGGATCGATCGTCGGCCAGACGGAGACCATCAGCCGGATCCCCATCTCCTTCAGTTCCTTCACCATGCCGGCGGGGTCGGGCCAGTATTCCGGATCAAAGCACCAGTCTCCCTGATAGTCCCAGTGGAAGAAGTCGATCACGATGGAGTCGAGCGGGATCCCGCGGCGGTGATACTCTCTCGCCACAGCCATCAGCTCGTCCTGCGTCCGGTATCTCAGCTTGCACTGCCACAACCCCATGAGGCTCTCGGGCAGAGGGGAGGCGTGTCCGGTGACGTCCGTGTAGTTTGCGAGGATCTCAGCGGGCGTATCGGCGGCGGTGACCCAGTAATCGACGCATTCCGTGGCCTCCGCTCGCCATTCCGTGACGTTTTCGGCGAACACCGCGCTGCCCACGGCGGGATTGTTCCAGAGGAAACCGTACCCCCTGTTCGAAAGCAGGAAGGGGACGGAGATCTGCGAGTTCCGGTGCGCCATCTCGAGCGTGCATCCCTTGAGGTTGTAGCGCGCGTTGCGGTACTGTCCCATGCCGTGGAGCACTTCTCCGTCCTGCGCCTCGAACCGGACCGACGCCGCGAAACTCGGGGAGCCCGTGCGCATGGTATAGGTCCGCGCCGTCTCGTGGAGGGACCACGGATAGCTCTGCTCCTCGAACAGCAGGCGGTCCCCGGAGAAGAAGCGCAGCCTCCCGCCCCGGATCTCACAGCGGATATCCCCGGCTTCAACGGAATCGTCCGTCACGACGGCGGGGCATTCCGGAGGGGTCAGATCGAGCGCCCAGTCGCGGTTCATGGGCATCTCCCCCATCGGGACGGAACGGACGCGGATGCCTCTGCCCCACGCCTCGACGCGGAGCGTCTCATGTCCTAAAGTCAGTGTCAGCGAAGTGGATGTTTTTTCTGCCATGCTGCAATCCTTTCCGAATCTGCCTCCCCGCTCCGGACCTCATGCCGGGCAGAGGGGCTTTATTCTGTCAGTCTGTCCGACGCGTCACAGCCGGAGCGTCAGCGCCGCGTCCTCTCCCGCTTCGAGCCGGATATGGCCCGCGGATTTTCCGGCTATGAGGACGTCCGTATCGAGAGCGCGCGCCGCGTGAACGGTCACCGCCGCTGCTCCCTCTGTGTCCCACCGGATATCGATCGTGCCGCCCGGGAACGCCATGCCCCGGACCGCGCCGGATTTCAGTCTCTTCGGAAGCGCGGGGAGAACGGACAGAGCCGTCTTTTCCCACCGGAACAGCATCTCCTGCACCGCGTTCACCGCGCCGAACACCGCGTCGAGCTGGATCGGAACGTCCTTCCAGTCGAGGGTCATGCCCATGTGCCGCCAGTCGTTGCAGACCGTGAAGAAGGACGGCAGAAGCACGCTCTTCGCCAGAAGATCGAGACATTCCGCCGCGGCCTCCCCTTCCCCGAGCCGGTCGTAGATCGCCGCCATGTGGGTGAGGGACCAGTTGCACTGACTGCCGAGCTCTCTGAGGTGCACCGCCTTCCGGAAGGCCTCGAACAGCTCCGGATCGCTCTTCGCCGTCACCTCGCCGCCCGGGAAGACGGGATAGATGTGCGAAAGATGCCGGTGCGCGTAGTTATCGGAAAGCGTCGGATCCATCCACTCCTTCACCGCGCCGTCTTCGTTGATCCTGTATGCCGGGATCTTCCCGAGCGCGGTCCGGAACGCCTCCGCCTCATCCGCATACAGCCCCGTGATCCGGATCCCTTCCAGAAGATTGGTAAAGAGCTCCTTCATCACGGCGAAATCCATCGTCGCGTTCTTCGCGGCAGGGCATGGATGGCCCGTGGCGGATTTCGTCGGAAGATCGAGGAGGCTGCCCGACGTGTTTTCCGGGGAGACCGAGGGTCGGAGCAGAAGCGTCCCGTCCTCCCCCTCCTCCGCATAATCCAGCCAGAACAGGGCGGCCTCGCGCATGAAGGGGAGGATCTCTTCTTTCAGCAGGGCTTCGTCCCCGGTGTAGAGGTAATACTCCCAGAAGTGGCGGCACAGCCAGCCCGCGCAGCTGATCCAGTTTCCGATCACCGCCACCGGAACGCACGGCCCGGCGACATTCGGGGTGGTATAGGCGGAAATCCAGATCCCCCGCATCCCGAACATCTTCCGCGCGCACTCCCGGAATTTCCCGACCTTCGAGGCGTAATACCGGAGCAGGGGAGGAACGGCATAGGACAGCCCGCCCGCCATCGCGTGCCAGTAGGTCATCTGCACGTTCTCGTTCGCCACATACTGCGCCCACGGCAGCCAGTCGGCCCCGTGCCAGAGTCCGTAAAGCGGAACGGGATTGCCACACCCGGACGCCGCGGAGATGAAGAGATACCGCCCGAACCGCCAGAGCCGCTCGAAAAACGCCGGGGAGGCCTCGTCGTCGTAGGCCTCGTCCAGCATCGCCTCGTTTGAGGGATCGTGCGCCGAATCCTCCGCCAGCTCGACCGTCACTGCGTCGTAGAGCGGCGTATGGAGCGCGGTATGCTTTTCGAGAAGGGCTCCATAACTCTCCCCGGCAAATTCGTCGAGGGAAAGAGGCAAGCCGTGGGAGGAGGCGCGGATCAGAACCAGATATTCCCGCCCCGTGACCTCCACGGACTCCCCGCGCACTTCGGATTGGATGTCCCCGCAGAACAGCATGCTCGCCGCCGATTCCCCGTCCTTTGAGACCTTCCGGATAAAGCGTTCCCCGACCTTCGCCTCCCCGGTCTCGGAGTAAAGCGAAAAATCGTACGAGGCCGTGAACGCGCGGTCCGCCGTCATCCGGAGCACGGCAATGTCGCTGTCCCGGGAGACGAACATCCGGCGGGAATACCGGCAGCCGTCGATTTCAAACTCGACGAACGCCTCGCCCGTCCGCATATTGACGCCGCGCCGGTAATGGCGGAACATCCCCTCCGGCGTGAAGGTCAGATTCAGCCATCCCAGCGGATACGGAACCTCCGGCCCCGAGGAATAGCCCTTTTCCCGCAGCGCGGCCATCAGATTGTCCTGATTCGCCGCGGCGTAATCCCCCCGGTCGAGCGAATCCCGCATGGCCCGGAAGGTCTCTGTAATATCCGGGATCTCCCCGCCGTCCGATCCGCCGTGCCAGAGGTCGTGCCGGTTGAACGTGATGTGCTCCGCGGCAATGGATCCGGGGATCAGAACGCCCGTCAGCCCGTTTCCGAGGGGCAGGGCTTCCCGCCATTCCTCATGCGGCCACGAAGCCGGGCGGTTCAGCGTGTAGATATGTCTTGACATGTTTGCTCTCCTTATCGCCACTCCCACCGGACGAGGTCCCGGCTCCACGCCAGTCCGATGGAGGCGTTGCTGTCGAAGGTGACGCGCTCGTCTTCGGGTCCGGTCCCGTGGAAGAACATGAGATAGACCGTCTCCCCGTCTTCCTCAAACGGCAGAACGAATCCCGCCGTCAGCCGTCCGCGCGCCCAGATCCAGTCCGGTTCAGACTGCCCGAAGGTCAAAAGCTCCCCCGTGTCCTCCCAGCGCTCAAGATCGGAGGACCGCTTCACGCCGATCCCGTTTTCCGGGGAGTGGAACATGAGGTATTCCCCGCCCCGCTCGATCACGCTGACGTTTTCGCCTCCCCGGAAAGAGCCGCGGTACGTCCATTGTTCGAGATCCGGCGAGGTGGACCGGCTCACCCCGTTCTGCTTGTAGAAGCAGTTCCAGAGTTTTGTCCCGCGGTCATAGATCAGATAGGGATCGATCATCCGGCCGAGGTCCCCGAGCGGCGTGTCCCCCTTGACCAAGATCGGCGAAGGCGCGTCCCACGTTTCAAGATCCCGGCTTTTCATCGTATAGATCCGGCTGCGCTCGTTCCCGTATTTCTCCCCGTTCTCCCGGCAGTAGGTCTGAAGGCACATTACATACTCCCCCCGCCACTCTACGATATCGCCGGGGCTGGAATAATTGAGGGAGCGGTCCCGCGGCGTCAGCTTTTCCGGCTCGCTCCAATGAACCAGATCGGTCGAGCGCATGAGGGCGGTGTACATCCAGATCCCGCCGTCCGCCTCCGTCTCCACATAGGTGCAGAACAGCCGGAACACGCCGTCGTGATAGATCACCGCGGGATCCCGGAACGCATGAGTTTCGTCGCCCGGGATCAGCCGCGAGGATTTGATTCCGTCAAGTATGGACATTTCCGCCTCCGATCCGCCGTTTTCTCAGTCCGCGAACATCTTGATAATTCTTTCGTAGGTTTTCGTCTGGACCTTCTGGACCTTCGCGATCATGGAAGAATAGGTGCCGGGATCCGCGAACAGGTTCGCCAGCTGCCAGGTCCAGCCGTCCCAGCCGCAGTAGAGATACCCGAAGTCCATGACGCGGCTGTCCAGCACGATCTGCATCATTTCGACGGATTCCTCGTCACGGGCGATCTTCGTCTGCAAGGAGACGTCCACATAGGCGGGGAGGACGCTTCCCGTCGCGTATGCCGACATGGATTCGATCAGCGCGCCCGTCAGCTCGGGATCCCGGATGGTCTTCGCAACGGAGATGCAGTTGCACCCGGCGTCGCAGATCGTGGCGTACCGCTCCTGCGCGGCGTCGTACTTCGGCATGGGAAGAACGCCGAAGGTCCCCTCGAAGTCGCGGGCGTAGATATAATAGTGTCCGAGCTGGGAAGGCGCGAAAACCGCGATACGGTCCATCATGGCGTGCATCGTGTGGCTCTGCGCGGTGTACTTCGTGCTGCCCGTCTGGTTGTTGAGCGCGTAAAACTTTTCCGCAACGGCCTGCGCGTATTCCGAATTCAAAAGATGGTCAAAGGTGAGATCCTCGTGAATATCGAGATAGTGCAGCCCCGTCCCGTAGAGAAACGCCGCGCCCATGCAGCCATTGATGCCGGATCCGCCCATCGTGAAGCCGTAGGTGTCTCCTTCGTCCCGCGCGCCGTCGCCGTTGACGTCGATATAAACGTCCGCGGTCAGCTCTCTCAGCTTATCGACGGTCCATTCGCCCTCTCTCGCCAGATCGTAGAGGTTCTCGATGCCCATGTCCGTCGTAAGATCCTTGTTGAAGCACATGGACCATGTCTGACCGATATAGCTGATGCACATGTCGCTCACGATCAGATAGAGCTTGTCGTTCAGCACGGCGGATTCCTTGGCGTCCGAGGGATACCACGGCATGTCGAGATCGATGTACGGGATTTCCGCGAGGTTGTAGTAGTATCCCGTCCGCACGTCGGCGGAGGTCTGGGCGAGCTGGTTGACGACGATATCGTAGGTGGAATCCCCCGCGAGCACCATGGACTTGACCGCGTTGGATACGGTCGTGTAATCGTTCATCAGCGGCTCCTCGATCACGACGTTGAACCGGGAGGCGATGGCAAGATTGCGGTTGAAGATGGCGTCGTTGACAACGTCCCCGGTCAATTCCTCCACCCACATGTCGAGGCTGTTGTTTCCACCCTTCGTCCCCTGCCCCGCCATGGTGACGGAAGCGCCTTCAAAGTTCAGCTCTGGCACGCTGTCGGTGAGAATTGTCTCCTCCGTCTCGGGGACCGTTTCGGCGGAGGGCTCGGAGACAGTCGTATTCGAAACGGCGGCGTCCGGTTCCGTTTTCTCCGGGTTTTCCGCTGCGCAGGACGGCAGAAGCAGGGCCGCCGCAAGAAGCAATACGGTGAATCTGTTGGTCTGTTTCATGGAATCAACCTCCTTTTTTGTATATTATAACAAGGCTTCCGATCCCTGTCAAGTGAGGACGGCGCAAAAAACGGCGCGTTCCGCCGGAGCCGAATCCGGGAAACCCGGGACCCGCTCCGTGAATCGCGCCGTGATATCCGCTTTATTCCGAATCCGCGACGGCCTTGTACATGGCGAGTATATTTTCCGGAGGCACGTCGGGCAGGATGTTGTGCTCCTGATTGAACACGAACCCGCCCCCCTCTCCGAAGAGCTCGATCCTTCTCCTGCAATGGTCGTAAACCTCGGCGGGCGTGCCGTGATTGAGGACGGACCGGGTGTTGCAGCCGCCGCCCCAGAAGGTGATGTCCCGCCCGAACTCCCGTTTCAGCACCTCCGGGTCCATCTGATAAGCCGAGGTCTGGACGGGATTGAGAATGTCGTAGCCCGCCTCGATCAGATCCGGGAGGATGGGGTAGAGGGAACCGCAGGAGTGGAGCAGGGTCTTCATCCGGCTGTGCCCGTGGACGTATTCGTTGAGCTTTGTGTGATGGGGCTTGAAGAGCTTCCGGTATTTCTCCGGCGGCATGAAAAGTCCCGTGTTCATCCCGAGATCGTCACCGAACCGCAGAATGTCCACGATATCCCCCACCGCCGCGCACACCTTTTCGAGCGTTGCCATATGCCGGATCATCAGCTGTTCGAGCAGCGCCTCCACGTTCTCCTCGTCGGCCATGATATCCATGAGGAAATTGTCCATCCGGCGCAGAAACGTCCCCCATTCGAAGAGGTTGCAGCCGCAGACGATCATCAGGGCGCGGTCGGTGCTCTGACGGAGCCGCAGGGTCTTCTCCCGGAGCGTTTCGTAAAACCCGTCCTCCCCGGCGTGATCCCACGGACTGTGGACGAGCGCGCTCCAAAGCACACGGCCCATCGCGTGATCGAGCCCGTCCCACGATTCGGGATAGTCGTCGAGATACGGGAAGGCCGCCTGATCGAAGAAGGTCGCGCCGACGGGCATGCGGGCGATCACACCCTCGCCGTCCTTCGCAAGCCAGCTCCCGTCCGCCTGCTTTTCAGGCCGGAACCATACGGGATACTGCCCCGTCGATCCGTCGGCGAGCGTGACGTCGTACCAGTCACAGTCCTTTTCGTTGAACGCCCGCCCGACGTCGATGACGTCCACGCCGAAACGGTCGAGGATCTCCTCCTCCGGCTGAGCCACCTGCTGCACCACGTCGTAAATGCGCGTCGCGCCCGATTCCATGCCGAGGTGTTTTTTCAGATTGTTGTAGGCGATGGCGGAGATCCCGGAGCTGGGCGTGGATCCGAGATCCAGCGGCACGCGGTCCGGTTCCTTATGCTCGATCGCGCACAGTACGCGTTCTCTTGATGTCATGTCAACTCTCCCCCGCGGTTTCCAAATTTCTTTCGGAAGGTTCACGGACGTTGGCGCTCAGTCCCACGCCCGTTCCGCTGGATAAAGCCCTTCTTCCTTCAGCTCCCGGTTCGCTTCGCCGATCACGGACAGCTTCATGCCGTCGTTTCCCGCGTCGGTAAAGTCCTGAAACTGCCAGGTCAGCGCGATCTGGATCCCCGAAGCGCGGATATCGCCGATCAGCGCGCGGAAATGCTCCTCGAGATCCGGCGCGCCGTTCATATCCAGAAAGTCGCCCATTTCCCCGAACAGGCATCCCTTGCCCATCGCGTCGGCGGCCTCCTTGTACGCGGCGAAATACTCCCGCTGCGAAATCGTCTTTCCCCACGGATCCATCGTTTCAACATACCGGCCCGACCCGTCCCCCGTCCCGTGCTGCAGGTGGAAGCAGAGGCAGTCGATGGGATCCGGCGTCATGACGGCGTTCATCTCGTCGAAGGCGCGGCGGGAGTTCTTCGTCCAGTCCACCTCCCACGCATGGGTCTCTTTGTTCATGCGCTTCGAAGCGGCGGCGGATGCTTTGGCGAAGGGGCGCATCTCTCCGTTGCCCGTCTCGATCATGCGCCATCCGTCGTATTCCCGGATCTTCGCCGAGACCTCCCGGTAGAAAACGAGCATCTCCTCCGATGAGAAGTAATCGAATCCGGTCGGCTCGTCCCCGGGATAGCCGTTCAGCCAGTTCCAGCCGGAGGTATCGCAGAGGTCGGCGTCGAGGTTGTATTCGTTTCCGATCTCCCACGCCCAGACCGCCGGAGAGGAGGCATACCGGCTGACGATGACCGACGCGTAATCCCGGGCGTACCCCACCGTCCCGCTCTCCGGGTCCCCCATGGCGGACCGGTGCTCGCCGAGGTGCAGGGGCAGGGCCGTATCGTGCCAGAAGAGGGAGACGATGATCCCGATCTTCTGCGCCTCCGCCTCCTCCACGATCCGGTCGAGATAGCGGAGCACCCCGTCGGGATCCCGCTCGAAGGCTTCGTAATAATCCGTCCAATACCCGCCGAAGGGCATCCGGATAAAGTCCACGCCGTATTCCTTGAGCTTTTTGAACGCTTCGGCAAAGGGCTGATCGTCATAGTCCCCGTACCAGTAGTGGGCGAACGCGCCGAAGTAGTTCACGCCGAACCCGCAGAACTTCTCCCCCGCGAGACGGATTTCCCCGCCCTCCTCCACATGAAAGCCGAAGCGGTCCGGATTGCGGTTCCCCGGCGCGGGAAGCTCGATCCCGAACCGGGATGATTGAATGACAGCCATCTGTTCTTCCTCCGTTTCCGTTGTCGTTTTCTCCGTTTTCCCGGTTCCCTCGCCTGCTTCACCGACCGGGAGATCGGATTCTGCCGTCTCCGCCGCGCCCATGGACTCCCCTCTCCCGCAGGAAAGGAGGAGAAGCAGCAGCGCGGACAGCGTCAAAATCAGCGGGATTCGGTTTCGGTTCATCGGTTCTCATTCCCCCGTCCTTCATGTTTGTTCCATTATAGCCGATTTGCCCCAGCCTGTCAAGGAACGCCGGCCGAGATTCTCCGAGCCCGTTCTTGCCTTCACGCCGGGAGGCGAAAAATCGGAAACGACGAGTCCGGGGCACTTACGGCACGATGTCTGTTCCGAGAAGCGGGCAGACGCAGCGGAGCACCGCGTTTCCGATCCGCTCGGTTCCCTCCGAGGTGTAAAAGTGGGTCATGTCGGACCGTTCGCTCGCCGGGGCGTCCTTCATCACGGCGTAGAGATCGTCGATCACCGTGCCCTCTTTCGTCAAAACTTCTTTTGCGATTTCGTTGTACCGCTCGATTTCCGCGTTGCTCCGCCAGAAATCCGGTCCGTAGTCCGCCTCGACAATGGGCGTGGACGTGGCGAAGACGCCGACGGCATGGGGAAACAGGATCCGGATCCGCCGCGCGATCTGCCCGAGCGTCGTCCCGTACTGCTCCGGCGTCGTGACCGGTCCGTCGTCTCCGGGGCCGAGATGGATCACGTCCCAGAGCCCCGCGTTCCAGTGGACCACGTCCGCGTCGTTCCCCCATCCGCCCTCTGCCTGCCAGCTGCCGATATAGCGGTACACATACTGGGCGAACCGTCCGTTCTCCTCCGGATACAGGACTTCTACCCTTCCCGCGAGCTTTTCCTTCACATACTTGTCGTATCCGATCCGGATGGAATCCCCGATCAAAACGAGCTTTTTCATGCTGTGCGATCCTCCCCTGATTTCCGAGGCTCTGCGCCTGTTTTCAGGCTCAGTATAACACAACGGGCGAAAAGACGCAACGGATCCGCGAAAAAACGGACGGTTTTTTCACGCCACGACGAAGTGGGAGACGGTTCAGAACATCGGCGGAATGTTCTTTCGGTAATTTGCCTTTTCCTCTTGCAGAGCGGTCCGCGATTTGATACAATGGTGAACAAACCGAAGCCGCGCCGCGCGGATCCGAAGCATAATTCGGCAAAACGAACCGTCCACGGCGGCCCGGCTGTCCAGCAAGGAGATTTCCCATGGAACAGAACAACATCTTCCCCCTCGGCTTCTGGAATTACGCGCGGCTGAACGGCATCGGAGCGGATCCGGTCAAGGACTGGGCGGAGGCGGGCATGAATCTCTGTCATTCCCCGCATTTCGTACCCGGCGAGGACGATCCCGCCGACATGCGCGCCCTGCTCGATAAGTGCGCCGAGCGCGGAATCCGGCTCATCCTCGACGATCCACGCTGCCACTGGACCGGCGCGCTCTCCGATCCGGAGGGATACAGAGCCCGCTTCCGCGAAATGCTGGACGAATTCGGACGCCACCCCGCCGTCTACGGCTTCTATGTGGGCGACGAACCGGGGGCCGGTCAGATGGAGGAGGCCAAAGCCGCGATCCGCATCCAGCGTGAGATCCTCCCGGAGAAGGTTCCGTTCATCAACTTCAATCCCTACTATGCCCACGCCGGGAACGTCGAAGCGCATCTCGGAGCTCCCACCTTCGAGGAATGGGCGGACCGCTTCGTGCAGGACAGCGGCCTCAGCCAGCTCTCCTACGACCACTATCTCCAGATGAATCCGCAGGACGCCGCGGAGAGCGGGATCGGGGAATACTATTCCAGCCTGAGGCACTTCATGGACGCGGCGAAGCGAAACGGTATCCCGCTCTGGGTGACAAACCTCTCCGTGGGGCACTTCCGCTACCGCTGCCCGAACGAGGACGATCTGCGCTGGCAGCTGAACACGACCGTGGCCTGCGGGGCGAAGTGCGTGTGGTGGTTCTTCTTCTACATGCGCGTCGTGCGGATCAACTACCGGCTCGCCCCCATCGACGAGCACGGACACCGCACCCTGACCTATGACTCGCTCGCCCGGATCCAGAACACCTTCCAGAAGCAGTTCGGCGCGCTGTTCTCTCAGCTGACGCATGACGAGACCTTCCACACCGGCAAAGCCTACGGCGGCTATCCCCTCCTTGAAGAAGGGAAACACCCCCTTCTGGACCGCGTGAGCTGCGATCACGGACTGCCCGGCGTCGTATCCTTCTTCCGCATGCCGGACGGGACAAAGTACATGGCCCTCGTGAACAACAGCCAGACGGAAAGCGGATACTTCCATACCTTTCTCACCCCGAAGGTGAAGGAGATGTACCGGGTGTGCTTCGCCATGCAGGACACGGCGAAAAAGCCCGACGGGACGTACGCGAGCCCGTATCTCTATACCAGGATGCCCTACGGCGGCGTCGAGGTAAACTGCGCGCGCAACGACGTCTGCAACGGATTCGGGATCCTCGGGGACGGGAAGGTCCACAACGCCGCCTGGCTCGCGCCCGGTCAGATGGAGGTCTGGCGGCTCGTGACGGAGGACTGAGCGGCCCCGTCCATACGAAAACGGCATTCCGACAACAAAATCAAAGAAAGAGGACAACAAATGAAACGATTTGCAGCGGCCATTCTCGCCCTCCTGATGCTGCTCCCCTCCTGTGGGAACGGTACTGCGGACAATTCCGCAGAAAAAGGAGCGGAAAAAGAAATTCAAGCGGACCCGGATCCCGTCGATGGAGCCGGGGGGGAAAAAGAGCCCGAAGAAGAGGCGGTCGAGACGGAGACCTCCCGCGCCGACCGGCCCGACACGCTCGATCCCTCCCTTGATTTCGACGGCACACAGATCAACGCCTTAACCTTCGGGCGGGGCGTCTGCCAGAAGTACGACGTGTTCGGCGAGCTGAACGGAGACGTGGTGCTCGACGCGGTCTACAACCGCAACATCACTGTGGAGGACCGTCTGAACGTCAGGTTCAACTTTGTTGCCGGATCCGCAGACTGGGGGCGGATTCCCAAACGAAGTCCTCCGGTTACTTCAGGCGGGAACCGACGACTACGACCTTGTGATGGAGGAGTCCTGTCAGCTCTTCTCCCAGTCCATTAAAGGCTTCTACTACGACTGGCTGACTCTTGACAACGTGGATCTCGATCAGCCCTGGTGGTATTCCGAGCTGATGGAGGAAAGCCAGCTCAACAACAACAAGCGATTCTTCCTCGACGGAGATATCTGCCTGACGGTTTTCTTCGGCGCGTCCGCCCTGTACTACAACAAACCGATGTTCACCGACTACTTCGGGGACACGAACCAGCTCTACGACTCCGTGCTCGACGGCAGTTGGACCTATGAGAAATTCGCCGATTACTGCCGTCAGGTCTACACCGACACGAACGGCAACGGCGAAGCGGATGATGACGATATCATGGGCTTCCGCTTTGAGCAGTGGGGACTGCCGAACTACATGTCCATGTCCACCGGACTCAAATACTCCACCCGTGACGACGAAGGCTTCCCGATCCTCGACATCTACAACGACAACGGCATCCGTTGGGGCGAAACCCTGTACAGACTGCTTTACACGGACAATATCTCCATGGTCGGAGACCGTCTGAACAGCTTCATCCGGAAAAAATCCCTGTTCTTCCCCCACAGATTCGTCAACGCGACCTCCCTGAGAGACGTAGACTTTGAATACGGCATCCTGCCTTATCCGAAGCTTGACGAGTCCCTTGACTACCTCAGCGGCGCAGGTGTTGTGAGCGGCTGCGGCGTGTCGATCCCGGTTTCCGCGAACCCATCCAAGATGAGCGCTTCCACGGCGTCTGTCGAAGCCCTCTGCGCCGAGTCCTACCGGAGAGTGGTTCCCGCGTGGTACGACACCGCCCTCAAGATTAAGTACTCCGATGCCAATATCGACAGCCAGATGGTCGACATCATCTACGACCATATCAACAGCCCGTTCATCATGATGGCGGACAAAGCCCTCGGCACCGGCTCCATCTACACCTACGCTGTCTTCGACGCAGCCAACAAGGGAGCCTTCGCCTCCTGGTGGGCTGCCAATGAAAAGCTCCTCGTCAATAAGCTCAACGAGGCGATCGAAGCCTACAAAAAACTATCGTAAACAAAGATAAGGAAAGAAGCTCTATGTACCCGCTGTACGAATACGACAAACGCCTCGTCTCCTGCGTCCCCTCTCCGCGTCAGCTTGCTCATGCGCGGAGGGAGTTCTACGGGTTCATCTGCTGGGGCGTCAACACCTTCACCGACCGCGAATGGGGAACGGGGCGCGAAGATCCCGCGATCTTCGCCCCGACCGAGTACGACCCCGCCCAGTGGATCGATGCCATGGCCTCCGCCGGAATGACCGGGGTGATCCTGATCTGCAAGCACCACGACGGCTTCTGCCTCTGGCCGTCCCGTTATACGGAGCACAGCGTGAAAAACAGCCCGCTCCGAAACGGGCATGCAGACGTGGTGCGGGACGTGTCGGAGGAGTGCGGAAAGCGCGGGCTCGGCTTCGGCGTCTACCTCTCCCCGTGGGACATGCACGAGGCGTCCTACGGGCAGGGAAAGGCTTACGACGACTTCTTCTGCGCCCAGCTGACGGAGCTTCTGACGGGATACGGCCCGCTCTTCTCCGTGTGGTTTGACGGTGCGTGCGGCGAGGGCCCGAACGGAAAGCGGCAGGTCTACGACTGGGACCGCTACTACGCCCTGATCCGGGAGTATCAGCCGGACGCCTGCATCTCGATCTGCGGGCCGGACGTGCGCTGGTGCGGCAACGAGGCGGGATACACGCGGGACTCCGAATGGTCGGTGCTCCCCACGGCGTTCGATTCCCCGGACGAGGTGGCGGAAAAGAGCCAGAAGGAGGACGGCGCGGCCTTCCGGGAGAAGAAAATCGACATGATGGAGCGCGATCTCGGAAGCCGGGAATTTCTGAAAGGGGCAAAAGGACTCCGCTGGTATCCCTCGGAAACGGACACCTCTATCCGGCCCGGCTGGTTCTATCACGCGGCGGAAGACGGCCGGGTCCGGGACGCGGAGACGCTCTTCGAACTCTGGACGCGGACGGTGGGCGGAAACTCCTCCCTGCTTCTGAACATCCCGCCGGACAGACGCGGCCTCTTCCACGAGAACGACGTGAAAAGTCTCGGAGATCTCGGCGCCATGATCCGGTCGGCCTTTGCCGTCAACCTCGCCGAAAACGCCGCCTTCACCGCCGACTGCGACGACGGGATCCATACGGCGGAAGCTCTCCGTACGGACAGCTGGGACGCATACTTCAAGACGCCCGACGGAGAGAACACGGCCGAAATCACGGTGACGCTCCCGGAATCCGCCGAAGTCTCCTATATTGTGCTGAAGGAGCACATCCCGATGAGCCAGCGCGTGGAGCGGTTCGCCGCGGACGTCCGGATGCACGGCGGAAAATGGCGCGAGGCCGCCTCCGGCACGACGGTGGGATATAAGCGGATCGTCCGGATCGATCCGATCAAAACCGACGCGGTCCGGGTTCGGATCCTCGATTCCCGCGTCTGCCCGGTTCTGTCGTTCATTGGAGTGTACTGATCGAACCATATGAAAAAACGCCGTCGTCACTTGAAAGGGTTTCCCCTCCCGGGTGACGGCGGCTTTCTTATCCGGAGGCACGCATAGGACCCCGCTCCGGCGTCTCATTGCCCGAGCGATTCCCGGATCTCGTCGATCGTCTTTTCCAGCGCTTTCCCCGACACTTTTTGCACCGATTTGTACGCGGACGCGAATCTGGGGGAAGCGTTCGTGCTGAGCTGACCGAATATGGAATTGATCCTGCCCCAGTCGTAGATCGCCGCCAGCTCGTAGACGCGGTTGCTCAGAATGAGGTCCAGCATCTCGAGGGAGTCCTCGTCCCGGAGCGTCTTTCCCTGAATGGTTTTTTCCATGTACGCGGGCGTGACGAGCTTCTGGCTGAAATACCCCATCGCGTCCATCATGTCGCCTGTCAGGTCGTACCGGCTGTTCACCTTCGGGACGACCGCGAAGGTCGCCCACCAGTAGCTCACCGGGCAGAGATAGGTTTCCTGCGCCTCGTTCCGCTTCGGATGGGGCAGGATGCCGAAGTCGGAGTCCATCTCCCGCAGGTTCATGGCGACGAGCAGCTGATTGTCGTAGAACAGCAGGCGGTTTTCCATCAGGCTCGGCAGGAACAGCTCCCGGAAGACGTTTGTGTAGCCGCTGATCTTGATCGAGAACATGGTCACGCCCGTTTCGTTGAAGAAGGGCGCGAGGACGTCCAGCATGGAAACGATGCTTTCCTCGTCCACATCCAGATAAGGAATGCCCTCCTCGTCCGTTTTTGTGAGCTTGACGCCCCCCGCGTAGATCGCGTATGCCATTGACACGGGTTCGAGCGCGATGCCGAAGCGGTCTTCCTCCAGATCCGCTTTTCCGTTCCCGTTTACATCGGACGCGACCGTCTCCGACATCCCGATCAGCGTGTCGAACGTCCACCGTCCCTCGCGGGCCAGCGTGTACGGATCCTCCAGATCGTGGTCGGTGACGATCTGCTTGTTGAAGAAGAACGTGATCGGCGACAGGCTGATGCCGAGACTGATATCTCCCGTCACGGCAAGCAGGGTATTCATGAAGGTGAATTCCTTCACGGACGTCTGATCCCACCAGGAATGGGAGAAATCGGTCTTCTCAAAGTTGTAGAGATTCTGCAGAAGGCCGCTGGACAAGAGCGTCGGAAGGCTGCTTCCGTTTTCGAGGCAGAGATCGATGGAGGTCTCCCCGCCGAGCAGCGCGTCCCGGATCTCGGTGCCCGCCGTTTCGTAGCTTGTGAGGGAGAACGTCGCCATTTTGACGTTGAGCGTGTCCGAGACTCTCTCGTTCCGCTCATAAATCGCGTCGTTGAGGATCTCTCCGGTCGTCTCGTCCGTGTAGGCTTCGCAGTAGCTCTGGCAGGCCCATGTGCCGCCGCCCTGGGAGTAGTAGTCGATCGCGGCGGTCGTGAAGGTCGCGCCGTCGTAATCCTTGCCGGGATCCGCGTACTCCGGCGGATCGGTCTCAGGCACTTCCTCCGGCACGGGCGTCTGAGGCGCGGCGGTCACGCTCGTTTCGCTTTCCTCTTCCTCCGGCTTCGCGGCGGCACACGAGGGCAGCAGCAGAAGCAGGGCGAGCAGCGTCGCTGTGATTCTGTCGGTTCGGTTCATGAAGACACCTCCTGTAAAGTTCGAAATCGTTTTTCTCTTCCGTCCGCTTTTCGCGCGGGATGGATCCGCCGGGACTGCGCCGCTATTTCTTCATCTCCATATAGGGCAGCACGTCAAAACCGTTCTTCCGGTACACACGCACGGCGCGCTCGTTTTCGGCCTCGACCTCCAGACGCTTGACGCAGTCCGGGTACACGCGTTCCAGATAGCGGAAAAACCGGCTCCCGATCCCCTCTCCCCGGTACGGCTCGCGGATGTACAAGTCCTCGATCCAGACGCAGGGCTTGCCAAACTCGGTCGAAAAGCTCTTGGCGATCATGCCATAGCCCAGAACGCCGCGCCCGTCCTCGAACACAAATCCCTCGAGAAAGGGGCAGTCGCCGACGCAGCTGTCGATATCCGCGTCGAAAATCTCTTCGGAGCCGTCGGAGAGGACTGCGGGGGAGGCGTAAAACACCCGCATCATCTCCTTGACCGTCTCCCGGTCCCGCTCCTCCATCCGTCTGATCGCGCTTCCGCCGTCCATGGGATCCCCCGCTTTGTCCGCTTTTTTCCCATTATATCACATCGTCCGCCCGAGTACAAGTCCCGAAACTCAGCGGATTGTCTCCATACGCGCACTTTCTGTCAATATGCGTCATATTTTTTTGTCCATCCTCTTGCGAAAGAGTATCGTTTGTGCTACACTAAAGGCAGCCAGAACGAAATTTCCCCCTCCGAGGTATTTCATGATTCCCATGTCCCGCAAAGATCAGCTGAACGCTGTCAAATGGAGTCAGAACCGAAGCCCCCTTTCCCTGCTTGTTTTCACTATGAACGGGAAATGGGGAACGAACCGCGACAACGACGAGAATATTGTCTCAAACTTTCTGAAATACTGGAAGTCCGCCCGGGGCGCCGTGCTCATTCAGGGAAAGAAGCGTCTGGAGGATCTTTCGATCTTCGTGCCGCCCCCGCTGAAGGAGTCCGTCGTGCGGGGAGAACTCGCCGCGCTTTTGATGACGATGCCCGCGCGGTTAGAGCATGTGGGACGCTATGCGGACATGGAGCGGTTCTGCCGGGATATGGGTTCGCTTTTCCTCTGGGACAGGAAGATGGAGGCGACGTGG
This sequence comes from Oscillospiraceae bacterium, assembly GCA_015065385.1. Lineage (GTDB taxonomy): Bacteria > Bacillota > Clostridia > Oscillospirales > CAG-272 > UMGS1696. The sequence goes on from SVQK01000054.1 coordinate 19,744, forward strand.
CAGGGCTACGTCATTGCCGCGCTGGACGGAGCGGAGCAGTACGAGGCGTGCGATTCGCTGTATGACAGCTGCGTCCCCTCCGAGGAGCTGGCCTCCATGTACGCGGAACGTCTCATCAAGCGGCTGGATACCAACCGCGCCGCAGAAGTTCTGGCTCCCTTCCGGGACAGCGAAAACCCGGACATTGTCAAACAGCTCTCCGTTCTCGAGCGGGTGCAGGCCGCGCGGAACCGGTGATATTCTCGCGCCGCATATGTTCTGTTATGGTTCTGCCATACCGATGAAATCATAAAGCAAAACAGAATTCAAAAAAACCGGGCAGCGCTTTTTCGGCACTGTCCGGTCGTTTTATTCTTCCGTCTGCGGGAAGTGAACGCGGTTTATCTTCTCTTGGACATCCACGCGGAGCCAAGGATCGCGGCAAGCACGATCGCGGAACCGCCGATCATGGAGCCGCATCCGCTCTTCGCGCTGTCCACCGCGCCGGATACGGCCTCGGCGGCGTTCTCAGCGGTATTGGAGACGGCTTCGGCAGCGTTCTCAACAGCCTCGGTCACGTTCTCCGCAGCGTTCTCGACCGCTTCTTCAACGGCGGAAGCCTCCGGTTCGGGCTCAGGAGCCGGTTCGGGTTCCGGTTCGGGAGCGGGAGAAGGTTCGGGAGCCGCTTCTTTGGTGAAGGGGAATTCAAAGGTAGTATCCACCAGACCGTCGTTGGCGTCGATGGCGTAGAACTTGATCACATGCTCGCCCACGCCGAGGGCGTCCACTTCGATCGAGATGTCAAAGCCTTCCGCCTCTTCCGCGATCGCGGCCTTGACGTCGGGTCTGTCCTGAATGAAGTCCTCGGATCTCACGGCCTCGCCGTCGTCGATCGTGTAGGCAAAGCCCTTGATCGGGGTGGAGAGATACGTCCAGCCGCGGAACTCGAGCGCGTCGATCGGGCCCTCGACCGGGTTCTCAGCCAGCCAGTCGGCCGCGTTGCCGTCCACCATCATCTCGTAGTCCACGAAAATGGTGTCCCAGGACTTGTTCAGAAGCTCGGCTGCGGAGGACCCGCCCGCGGTATCGCCGGCAGGAGCGGCAGAAGCATCGACAGGCCCGCTCACATAGATGAAATCGATGTTCGGGGTCTTGATGTCGTCGCAGTAGTCGGAGGGAGCGGCCAAACGGAGCGTCGCGGTACCGGCGGGAACTGCGGCAAAGGTGACGGAGGTCTCGGAGAACGTCTGGAAGTTGCCCGTGTCGGGGCAGACCACGCGCTTGGTCTCTCCGTTGAAGGTGACGTCCATATACCGGTCGCCCTTCGCGGCGTAGAGGAAGGTGAACGTCACGTCGCCGGTATCGATGGTCGGAATGTCGAAATCAAACCACGCGCCTTCCGCGGTCGCGCCGTCGAGCGGCTTGAGCGGAATGGAGGTCGAGATGGTCGGATCCTCGGAGCCGTACTGGAGCTGTTCGTTGGCGTTGTCGCCGCAGTCCTTGTAGTCCATGCCGAAGATCGTCAGAACGGATGCGGATGCGGATGCGGCAGGCGCTTCGCCGGATTCGGTCAGGGTGATGTCGCCGTAGAGCATCGTGCCCTGCCATGCGTTGTTGGCGTCGTCGCTCCAGCCGTATGCGCCGGACCGCTCGGACTCGCCGCTCACCTGATCGTTGACCTGAACGTCGAAGCCGATGGTCTGGCCGACTTGCAGTTTGGTCTCCATCGGCCCCATCAGGATCTGCGCTTCGTAGACGTAGCCTGTGTCGGAGGTCGTCATGGCGACGGTCGCGGCTTCCTGCAGGTTGAGCATGCCCATGGAGGATCCGTCGTAGGTGAGGTAGGTCTCGTCGTCCGCGCACATGGCGAAGTACGCCTGAAGATCGTCCTCGAATCCGGCGGATTTGAGATTGTTCAGGTCGAAATAGATTTCCATGCCGTCGCCGACGGAGGGACCGCCCGTAAAGGAGTGATCCTTGTCGTTCACTTCCACGAGGACGTAGAGCGCGTCCTCCTGCCACATCACGCGGAACTGTGACGTGATGCCGGTGTCTCGTCCGTCCTTCACGCGGTCCACCGGATATGCGGGAACTGCGGCCCACAGATCCTCGATCTGACCGTCGATCGTGGGCGTTCCGCGAAGGGCGACTCCGGTGCGGTCATCGTCGGCCGCTGCTGCGGGAATCACTGCAGCCGTTCCGACCAGCGCGGTCAGACACAGCGCGGCGACTGCTTTTTTCATGAGGTTCATATTGCCTCTCCTTTCGGAAAAAGAATTGCGTTTTGACTGTATCGGCTTGTATCGGCCGGACGGATCCGACCTGTACGCTCAAACGAGCTTTACTTCGAACGGCGTGTCCTCCGCCGACGTTCCGACGAGCAGGGAGAACTCGCCTCCGTGCGCGCCGAAGACCATGTCCGCGTCGTAGTACTGCGTCACCGTCTCCGGGATCGTCAGAACCGCGCGGGTCTTCTCTCCGGCCTTCACGGACACCCGGCGGTAGGCGACCAGCTCTTTCACGGGCCGGACGACCTTCGTGCGCCGCGAAGTCAGATAGACTTCGACCACCTCGTCCCCGTCCGCCGCGCCGGTGTTCTCCACGTCAACGGAAAGCTCCCAGCCGTCCGTAGTCTTCGTCAGCTCAGGATCCCCCAGAGCGAAGGAAGTATAACTCAGCCCGTAGCCGAAGGGGTAAAGCGGCTTTCCGTCGTTGTTCTCGTAGCCGTATCCCCGTCCGCTCGGCTTATACCCATAGAACAGGGGCAGCTGACCCACGGACTTCGGCCAGCTCACGGGGAGCTTCCCGCCGGGGTTGTTCTCCCCCCAGAGCGTCTCCCACAGGGCCTCCGCTCCCCCTTCTCCGGGATACCACGCCTCGAGGATCGCGCGGACAGAGTCCTTCCATGCCGTAACGTCCACCGGAGCGCCGTTCATGAGGATCACCGCGGCGTTGGGGTTTGCCTCCGCCATCGCAAGGATCGACGCCTCCTGATCGACCTCGATCGTGAGCTCCGCTTTGTCCACGATCACGGCGGCCTCGTCTTTCGAAGCCGCGCACCGGTAAGAGGGGAGCTTCAGATCGGAGCGGTCAAGCCCTTCGCCCTCCACGATGGAGGTGAAGTAGAACACCGCGTCGCACGCCGGAGCAAGAGCCGGGATTTCGCTGTCCGGTCCGGTCACGATCTCGGCGCCCATCCCGTCGGCGTGTTCACGGAAGAACGCAAGCGGGGAGCGCACGTCGTCGGCCTCCCAGAGATGGGCGTAGGGACCGGAATAGTTTCTGCCCGTTGGAAGGACGTCCGCGCCGGGGCCGAATATGCCGAGCTTCTTTACCCCGCCTTTTTTCAAGGGGAGCAGTCCGTCGTTCCCGAGCAGCACCAGACTCTTCCGGGCGGCATCGAGGGCGGCGGCTTTGTGTTTTTCGCACCGCACGATCCGGTCCGCCTCGTCGGGATCGACATAGGGGGTGTCGAACAGCCCGAGCCTGAATTTCAGCGTCAGGAGCCGGAGCACCGCCCGGTCCACGGCCTCTTCGGTGAGAAGGCCCCGATCCCACGCCGCGCGGATATCCTTATAATCGAGGTTGGCAAGCGTCACGTCCAGACCCGCCGACAGACAGAGCGCGACGGCTTCGGGCAGATCCCCGGCGATCCGGTGCGCGCCCGCCGTTCCGTCCACGCCGCCGTAATCGGAGACGACGATCCCGTCAAAGCCCCATTCCTCCCGGAGCACCTTCGTCAGCAGCCACGGATTCGCGTGGGCGGGCAGGCCGTTGAACAGGCTGTTGTACGCCGCCATCACGCCGTGCGCCCCGCCCTCTTTGAAGCAAGCCTCGAAGGGCTTGAGATACACCTCCCGCAGCTCCCGCTCGGAGTGGGTGGAGTAGTTGGAATCCCGCCCGCCGTCCGCGTAGTTGTCGGCAAAGTGCTTCGGGGTGGCCGCGACGCCGTTGCGCTCAAAGCCCCGGCACATCGCCGCTCCCATGTCGGAAGCCAGCTTCGGATCCTCGCCGAAGGTCTCGATGGAGCGTCCCCAGCGCACGTCCCTGGCGAGGTTCACCACGGGAGCCAGCGCCTGACGGACGCCGACCGCCGCCGTCTCTTTGCCGATCACGTCCGCCGCCTCTCCGACCGTCTCCGGATCGAAGGTCGAAGCGAGCCCGATCGGCTGTGGAAAGATCGTCGCCATGCCCCACTGCGCGCCGTGGAGGGATTCTCCGTGCTCGAGCGGCGGTATCTTATGGGGCTGAGCTTCGATGCTCTGCTTCACGTCGAGGTTGATCCGCCTTGCCACCTCGCCCGGCGTCGAAATCTTCCCGTTCTGGTGCATGAAGTGCCCGGGATTGCGGTAACAGCCCCGGAGCGGATCCCTGCGCTCCTCGTAGCCCTCGCCGATATCGAACACCATCTGAGCGGTGAGCTGATGCAGTTTTTCATCCACCGTGAGCTGCGCGAGCAATTCCTTCGCCCGGGCAGCGGGAGACATCCGTTCATCCATAGTCCGTTTTTCCTCCGGTCGTTTATTATAATACAAAGTCAGACGCCTGTCAAGCGGCAGCGCGGCGCGTTTTATCCGCCCGTCCGCTTTTGTTTCCGTTCAGCCGCCGATCCGGAAATCCCATTCGAACGCGCCCATCGGGAGTTCGTATTCCGCCTCGGGCTGAGGGCCGCAGGAATTGGAGCCGAGTCCGCGGTGACGGTAGTCGATGTAAAGGAACCGCTCCCGGCTCTTCTCCAGCTCGTCCGCATGGCGCGCGTTCGTCAGGTTTCCGAGCGTGAAATCGTGGAAGGAGAAGGAAAACTTCCCCGTCACCGTCAAGGCGCGATTCCCTCCGGATACCGTGACGCGGCGGCAGTCCTCGTGATTGCCCGTCTCCTGCGGTACGTCGTAGAGGAAGTTCATCCGCTCCACGTCGTCTTCCCAGCGTCCCACGGGCGCGTTCGCGTGTCTGTCCGGATAGCTGTCCCCGGGGCCGCGTCCGATCCACGCGCAGTGTCCGTACTCTTCGGGCAGCTCGAACACGACGCCGACCCGCGGAAGAACGCCGGGCTGTCCGTTCCCGTAGGGCGTGAGCTTTGCCGAGACGTCGATCTCCCCGTGTTCCCGGATCCGGTACGTCAGCGCGGCGTCGAATCCCCAGTCGTGGCAGAAGGGCAGGAACTTTCCGACCGCCGTCACGCACACGGACTCCGCGCCGTCCTCGACCTTCGTCTCATAGCAGCCGAAGACCATCGTGTCGATCAGCCTGTCCTTCCATTCCCCCGCGAGACGCGGCGCGAATCCGATGATCCCGTCGTTGTCCGTCGGCGCGCGCCAGCAGTTCAGCTTCATCGGCTTGTCGAAGAGGATCACCCCGTCCCGTTCCAGCCGCGCGAGCAGTCCGTCCCGGATCGTCACGGAGAAGTCCCCGCCCTTCACCTCCGCGCCGCAGTCCCACGACTTGACCGTATGGGCAAACGGAACGGGCTCCGGAAGCGGTTCGGCATGATCCGCGAGGATCTTCTGCTTGTGGGCGATCTTTTTGCCGTCCTTGAAGAATTCGCAGTCCGCGGTGATGATGCCCGTCAGACCGGCGATATCCGAAGAGCCGATCGGCAGGGCGAAGGACCTCCATTCCCGCGGCCCGATCCCGTCGAGGGAGATCTCGCCGCTCTTCGCTTCTTTTCCATCCGCGCGGACGGACCAGCGGAGCACAAAGCCGGCGAGGGAGGTGAAATCAAAGGTGTTCTTCACATCCGCGCCGTCCTCGGTCCAGCGGACATGCACCGGCGCGGAGACCTCCCGCAGTTCGTCCCACGTCGGCTTCGGCGTTCCGTCGCTCGTGTGGTAGCCGTCGAGGGAGAAGTTCGACCAGTGATAGACGTCCGGGAAGTCGCCGCCGTAGAGATAGCGCGGTTTTCCCCCCTTCCCTTCCACATAGAAGCCGTGGCTCTTGAATTCCCACACATAGCCGCCGCAGCACTGCTCGTTCTCATAGACCCAGTTCCAGATATCTTCCAGCCCTCCGGGGGAGTTTCCCATGGCGTGGGCGTATTCCACCATCAGATACGGATGCGCCGCGTCGGGCGGATAGTTTCTCAGGGTGCTCATAGGCATGTAGCCCGTGTACGCGAAGACCTCCTTCGAGCCCTCCGGCATCGGGGAGGCGGTGTTGACCGGCTTGCGGACGTCCTGCTTCATCAGCCATTCCACGCACTTCGTGTGGTTCTGCCCGCCGCCGCATTCGTTGCCGGTGGACCAGATATTGACGCAGGTTTCGTTCTTGTCGAGGGCCACCATCCGGGAAAACCGGTCGAAAAAGGCGTCGAACCATTCCGGATCCTTGTTCAGGGAGCCCTGATCGCCGCTCGCCTCCGCCCCGTGGGTTTCCGCGTCCGCCTCGTCCATCACATAGATCCCGAGCTCCGAGGCCAGCTCATAGAAGACGGGCTGGTTGGTGTAGTGGGAGCACCGGATGGCGTTCAGTCCGCAGGATTTGATGTCGCGCAGTTCCGCCTCGATCTGCTCCGCGGTGATGGCGCGGCCCCGTTTCGCGTTGTTTTCGTGCCGGTTGACGCCTTTCAGCGTGATCGGCTGTCCGTTCATCAGAAGAAAATGCCCCTTGATCTCGGAGTGCGCGATGCCCGCCCGCTTGGTGTGGACCTCGGTCACGACGCCGTCTTCGAGGATTTCCGCGGTGAGCGTGTAGAGATACGGTCTCTCCGCGTTCCACGTCACGGCGTTCTCGATCGGAAGGAACACCTCTCCTGATTCCGTCAGGGGGCATTCCGTCCCGGAGACCGGCACACCCTCCGCGTCTGCGAGCGAGAAGCGCAGGGTCGCGGGGGATCCGTCCGCGTCGCAGGAATAGCGGATGCGGAATCCGTCCGTTCCGGGGAGGAGCGTGTAGTCCCAGAGCGCGTTCTTTCCCGTCCGGATCAGCATCACGTCCCGGAAGATCCCGCTCGCCATCAGCATATCCTGATTTTCGAGGTACGACGCGTCGCTGTAGGTATAGACCTTGACCGCAAGGAGGTTCTCTCCGTCCCGGATCAGGGCGGTCACGTCAAATTCCGCGGCGATCCGGCTCCCCTTGGAGAACCCGACGTACGTCCCGTTGAGCCATACGAAATACGCGTTGTCCACGCCGCCGAAGCGCAGAATCGTCCGCCCGTCCGTCTTCTTTGCCAAAAACGCGCGGCGGTACAGCCCCACCGGATTCGGGGCGTGAATATACGGCGGGTCGTAGGGGAAGCAGTAGCGCACGTTGGGATAGTAGCAGGTGCCGTATCCCTCGAACTGCCACATGGACGGCACGGGAAGATCGTTCCATCCGTCTCCGCGGTCGTCCGCTTCGGGGAGATAGAACGCCTCATCCGTGTCCTCCTCCCGGTAAGAGAAGCGCCATGTTCCGCTGAGCAGTTCCACGCGGTCGGATTCCGTGAAGTTTTTGTGTGTGACGCCCGGCTTCTGCGCGGGAATCAGGAGGGAGCGGGTGGGCAGGCGGTTCTCTCCCGTCCTGTGAGGATTGGCGATATAGGTGCGGTTCAGCATAAGAGGTTCCTCCATGCGGCAAGATACGGTGTTTTCAAGCTGTATTATAGCAAATCCGTGCCGGATTTGCAATCCAAAAAAACCGGCAAATCCCCTCAAACCGGCAGAGCGCAGATGTGATGCGGAAAATCCGCAAGAAATGTCGATTTCCGCGCAGAAGGCAGACCGGAGTACAAAACCTCGGTTGACAGACAAACGGCCCCATGGTATAATCAAGCATTATACAAGGATTAACAATCAAACAGGAGGTCACCCGATGAACCAGCAAAGACGGCGCGCGCTGCTGTGGCCGCTTCTGCTCACTCTGCTCCTTTCCTCCTTCGCCGGCTCCGGCTGCTCCGGCGGATCCGAGAACGCAAAAAAGGACGAGGGAGTTTCTTCCGGTGTCGAACAGTCACAGGCCGATCCGCCCCCTTCCGCCGAAACCGCCGAACCGGAGGAGCAGGAGAGCGTTCCCGCGTATCCGTATGAAACGGCGGATCTCGGAGGGGGAGATTTCACCTTTCTGAATGTCGCCGATGATCTCTGGCAGGGCACGTTCCATGTCATCGACTACGAAGAGGAAAGCGGCGAGGGGGTGAGCGACGCCCTGTTCCGCCGCGCGAGAGGCACCGAGGAAGAGTTCAACTGCGCCGTCAAAGTCGAAAAGCCTTCGAGCGATATCAGTCAGGTCTATCAGACCCTCGGACGGGCGGTCACGGCGGGAGACGACATTTACGACGCGGCCTATGTGGGACTTGCCTCCTTCGGGGACGCGCTGTCCGGAAAGTACGGGATCAATCTGCTCGGCATCGAATCGCTCCGGACGGACGAGCCGTGGTGGAACCGGATGTTCATCCGGGACATGACCTTCGAAGGGAACCTCTTCGCCTCCATCGACTATGTGTGCATGATGGGCTACGGCTATTCGAACGTGCTGTTCTTCAACCAGCCGCTCTACATCGACCGGAACATCCCCCTGCCCTATGATCAGGTGCGCGAGGGGACGTGGACCTACGATGCCATGAAGGCCGCCATGGATGCCGTCGTGGATCTGAACGGAGCGACCGCTTTTGTTGCGAACGATCAGAATTCCCCCGCTCTCTGGGGTTACGCGATCCAGCACCAGGAGGGCACGATGGTCATGCTCGACGGTTCCGGCGAATTTCTCGTCAGCCGCGACGCTGACGGGATGCCCTATCTGCGCACGGATCTGGAACGGATTCAGTCTGCCTATTCGAAGCTCTGCGCCATGTTCGCGGGCGACGGATACTGCCTGAATGCCAACGGCCCCGCGATGAACGCCTTTATGAGGGGCAGCGCGCTCTTCTTCCAGACAGCCCTCGGCGTCAGCGCGGACACCTTCCGGGAGCTGGAATTCATGTACGGGATCCTGCCTCTTCCGAAATATGAGGAGTCCCAAAGCCAGTATTACACGATGATCTCCGAATACACGCTGGCTCTGCAGATTCCGAAGACCGTCGCCGACCCGGAGATTTCCGGCAAAGTCATCGACTATATGGCATATCACGGATACTACGACATCGTTCCCGTCATGCAGACGACCTTCTGCTACAAAGGCATGCGTGACGAGGATTCCATCGAGATGATGAACATCACGCTCGACACCATGACGGTCGATTTCGGCTATCTCTACGGCTGGTCGAAGGACACGGTCGGCAGACTCGCCACCAACATCGCAAACGGACAGGACACCTTTGCCTCCTCCATGAAATCCGCGGAAAAGATGATCACGAAGATGATCGAGAAAACGCAGAAGGAATTCGGGAAATAAGAGTTCCCAGTTTGGAATTCGGAACAGAAAAAGACGGGAATCGCCTCGGAGATCGGATGATCGGATCAATGAAGCGGTTCCCGTTTTCGTTTTCTTCGGGCTGCGTCCTCGCGGAGTCAAGTCTTCTCTTCGTAATGGAGCAAAACAGATCTGGACCGAACACAGCGAAACAGACTTCCCACACAACGCAAAGGTAACAGTCCAACCACGACACCTCCAGTAAGAAACAGGAGGCGGCCGATCACCGTCTCCTTGTAGCTTCTGTTGTTCGATTACATATCCGTTCTACATGTTGCCTGAATCCCATCGCTCCATGGTAAAAGCTCGTCAAGGA
>SVQK01000055.1 GCA_015065385.1 Oscillospiraceae bacterium
ACGTGATCCGTCAGGAATCCGCCAACAACGATACGATCTTTGAGGTCGGGAAGGGCCAGAAGACCGATACCGGCTGGTGCTTCGAAGTTCCGCTGTCTCTCGAAATGCTCGCCGACGACGCTTACCTGAAGGGCGGCGAGGAAGCGATTCCGGAACCCGGCATGCCCATCGGCGGCCTGTTCTGCTACCTCGACCACGATGAAGCCGGCTCCCTCGTCAACGCGTTCGGTACTTCCACCGACGAAGTGATGGGCTGGGACCCCGATGCTCACGGAATCACCTTCATGTTCGCCGAGAAGAGCGACGCGGCGGCTGACGCCGATCCGAACGCTCCCGCGATCCTCTGGGACTTCAACTCCGACGGCGCTATGGATGCCAACATGGGCGCGAACTCCGGCGCGAACGCCGTGAGCTGGACTGCCGATAAGGACGATGCCGGCAACGAGTACTATACCTTCACCGCTTCCGGCGCCGATCCGTACGTTTCCGTTGACCTCTCCGCCGCCGACGTCTCCGACGTGGTTTGGGCGAAGGCCAGAGTGAAGAACGCGGGTCCCGCTACCGCCATCGAGCTGTTCGGACATACCAATGACCGCGGCCTGACCGGTTCCGAGTGCACGCACATCAACGTCGGCACCGACGGAGAATGGCACACCTACATCATCTACATCCCCGACGAGAACGTCACCACCGTCAATGCTTACAAGGATCCTCAGTACGCCATCACCGAACCCTACTGGGAAGGCACGGTTGACTGGATCCGCCTCGACCCGATGTGGCAGGAAGGCGATGACGGCAACGACGCGGGCGGCTCCATGAACGACGGCGATCAGATCATGATCGACTACATCGCGTTCTTCTCCAGCGAAGAGGCTGCGAAGGCCTTCCGTTCCGAGCAGGACAGCGAATATGTCCCGTCGAGCGGCTTTGCCACCGTTGAAGAGGCTGCTGACGGCAAGAACGTCGTCACCGCTTACGAATTCGTTTCCGGTACCAACGGCTTCGGCAGCGAAGGTCCGGAGAACCTCTGGGACGGCAACACCGGCACCAAGTTCTGCACCAACGAATTCCCGGCCGAATCCATCGTCAAGCTCGACGGCGTGTACAACGTCACCGGCTTCACCATGGCGACCGCGAACGACAACAAGGATTACAACGGCAGATCCCCGAACGCGTGGACCGTTTCCGTCTCCGCTGACGGCGAGAACTGGACCGAGCTTGCCAAGGGCGACGATACCTTCTTCGAAGAGACCAACTTCACCTACTACGTCGGCGACGCTGCCGCTGAAGGCGTTTCCTATGTGAAGTTCAACGCGGAAGGAACCGCTTCCGGCACGTTCCAGGTTTCCGAGGTGACCCTGTTCGGCGACAAGACCGAAGAGGTTGTGGCTCCCGTGGACGAAACCATGGACCAGAAGGCGGAATCCCCGAACACCTTTGACTTCGGTCTGACCGCCGCTGTGGCCGCCGTGATCTCCCTCGCCGGCTTTGCCGCTGCGAAGAAGAAGCACTGAGCGAAGACAGCAGTTCACACGGGATAGAGCGGATCCCCGCTGATTTTCCCGGACAGCTGAATCCGAACCCATAAGAAAGCCCCCTGTCGGAGTAAATCCGGCGGGGGGTTTTGAACTGTCTTCAAATGATCAGCCTGTTACCGGTCCTGCTGTTTCCGCCTTCGGATCAGGGACGCGACCCCGGCGCAGAGCAGGACGCCCAGCAGAACGCCCGCCGAATCGATGCACATGTCCCGGAGCTCGCAGGATCGGCCCGGCACGAAGGACTGGTGGATCTCGTCGCTGACGGCGTACAGCGCGCCGATGAGGAAGGAGAGCGGGATTTTGAGTCCGGACGCGGAAACGGTACGGGCAGCGGCGGAGAAGAGCAGCGCGCCGAGGATGGTATAGATGGAGAAATGGGCGGTTTTCCGGACCCGAAAGCTGGCTTCTTCCTCAAGCTCGAATTGTTCGGTGGGGGACAGGCTCCCGTATTCCGGGTGGAAGAGGCTCAGATACGCGCGTACAAAGGGCGAGGAGGTCTCGGACGATTCAGACGCGGGCTGGGCCGAAAAGGAAAAGATGAGCGCCATCCAGAGCGCCGCCGCCGCCCAGCACAGGACAAGAAAAACTGTGGTTCGCTTCATGGGAGAACCTCCGTTCAAACGAGGAATGCCGCTCCGGAAAGTTCGGAAACCGGCGCGGATCTATTGTATCATATGAACCGCGCTTTGTCCAGCAGAACATGAGACTCCGGAGGAAATTCGCGCGTCTCGGTCCGCCCTCTTGCGCCGGGGATCGGATTGTGCTACAATAAGGCCGGAATTCATCTGTAATACTATTCTCAGCCTAAAAAGCAAAACTTCATGGGTTTTGATCGCTCCATGTAGGGTGCGAACGGCCTCCTTGCTCAACTTGTTGAGCGGGTGAGCATCGCGTGCGATAACTCTGATAAGGTTGGATGGCTATATGGGTGTGCCGAAGCCTCAGCTTCACTTTACGGGTACAGCCAAACCTCTTTCCCTTTTTGAGAGTTCTTTGCAGCTCAACTTGTTGAGCAAGCTTTCATCCGAAAGAAAGCCGCGTTTCCCTTTTAGCTTGAGATTAGTATAAATCATCACGGAGGAATCAGTCATGCCGAAGCTCTTTGGACAAATCCGCGCGGATGAGGTGATCGCGTCCCCGGAAGAGGCCCGTCTGTTCGCCGATCTGCCGCTCGATCCCGCCGCGCTTGCCTCTGCCGCGAAGGAGGGCGGGGTGATCGAACAGGCGGAAAAGCTGCTCGGGCATCCCGTTCCCGGACTTCCCGCCTCCCTTTACATGTGCTTTTACCGGACCGGCAACCGCGCGGACTACGAAGGCCCGTATTTCAGACGCCGCGACTCCATGCTCACCCTCCTCATGGCCGAGCTGGCGGAGGGTAAGGGACGCTTCACCGACGCGCTGACGGATCATGTGTGGGCGATCTGCGAGGAGAGCACATGGGTCATCCCCGCCCACAACGCCCCCTGTCACGGGAATCCGATCAACTGCCTGCCGGACTCCTTCGATCTCGGCGAGAACGACGACATGCGCCACATCGACCTGTTTTCCGCCGCGACCGGAGCTGCGATGACGTGGGTCTGGCTCTTAGGGCGGGATATCCTCGACGCCGTGACGCCCGTGATCCGCCGCCGGATCCGTTCCCTGATCGAAAAGCGGATCTTTCACCCCTACTATGAGGTATTCGGGGAGAACAACTGGTGGATGGGAGAGGAAGGTCAGCGGCTCAACAACTGGACGCCGTGGATCGTGTCGAACGTCCTCACCGCCGTGCTGATCCTCGAGGAGGACAAGGACCGCAGAACCCGCGCGCTTGAGCGTTCCATGACCTTCCTCGACCGGTTCACGGCGGACTATCCCGCGGACGGCGGATGCGACGAAGGGCCGGGATACTGGGGCGTGGCGGGGGCGTCCTATTTCGACAGCCTCGAGCTGATCCGTGATCTGACGGCGGGAAAGGTGGACATGACCGGTGATCCGTTTGTGAAGCGGATGTGCGAATACATCGCCGATTTCCGGCTGGACAGGGGCGTATGGGCCAATTTCGCCGATGCCTCCCATCGGGTCTCGCCGGACGCCGCGCTTGTTGCCCGAATGGCACGCCTGACCGGATCGGACAAGCTGGCGGCTCTGGCGGCGGAGTGCGCGCAGGGGGCCGTCTTCAACAGATGGGTTCCCTCAAACACCTCGTACCGCTCCGTCCGGGATCTCATGGAGCCGTATCCGGTGAAGAAGAGCGGAGGCAGAGCGGCGGACAAAGGGCAGATTTTCTATCCCGATCTCGGCGTGATGATCGCAAAAGAGTCGGGCATGGCTTTGGCGGCAAAGGGCGGGAACAACGCGGAGAGCCACAACCACAACGACGTGGGCTCGTTCATCCTCTGGGCGGGCGGCTCCCCCGTCTTTGTCGATCCCGGTGTGGGTCAGTACACGAGGGACACCTTCTCCTCGAAGCGATACACCCTCTGGACCATGCGCTCGACGTATCACAACCTCCCCGCGTTCCGCAGAGCAGAGGCTGACGGCCAAGGGGAATGGATCGAGCAGAAGCCTGGCGGGCAGTACGCGGCGAGGATCCTGTCGTGCGAAAACGGGATCCTTGAAACCGACCTGAAGGACGCCTATCCTCCCGAAGCCGGGTTGAAGACTTACGTCCGGCGGGTCGGACTGGACGCGGAGGGCTTCTTCTGCGAGGATCGGATCGAGTTCGACGGGGAGGGCGAGGCTTCGTTTTCCCTCATGAGCCGGGAAGAATGGGATCCGACCGGCGCGTCCTGCGCGTACCGGCTCGGCGGTTCGAAGACGGTAATCCGTACGGATCCCGGGCTGACGATTACGCAGGAGCATGTTCCGCTCGAATCCAAGCTGAGCCGGGAATGGGGGACGGACTCCCTCGTGCGCGCGCGTCTGACGTCGGAGCCGTTCGAAAACAAGACCTTCCTGCTGCGCGTTTCGACCGGAAAAGACCGCGGATAAGCGGATCCTGCGGCAAAAAAGAAAGGGCGGAGCCTGTCGAAGGTTCCGTCCTTTTTTAAGATGCGCGGGTTTATTCCTCCGCCGCTGTCTCGGGGGCGTCCTGCTTCCGCTGTTCCGACGTCAGAGCGATGAAGCATCCGACGCCGCAGACCAGCAGGACAAAGCCGGCCGCGAGCAGGGCGATGGCCGGAAGACTCAGCAGAGCGGCGGCGAGAAGAGCGCGTCCGGCCCGGAACGCCAGCATGAAGAAAATCTTGCCGGCTCCGTAGATCACAAGGCCGCCGATCGTGAGCAGCATCGCCGCAGCGTACAGTTTGCGCAGTTTTTCCATGGGAAAGCCCTCCGATTGTCCGTCCGGGCGGTCATGATACGACCGGAATGATCCCGGTTATTTCTTTTGTCCGTAATAGGCGTTCGGGCCGTGCTTGCGGTCGAAATGCTTGTGCAGGAGCACGTTGTCCATGTTCGAAAGGCGATCCGAAGCCGCCAGCAGCTCCGTGTGGAACGCCATGTCCGCCACAGCCTCCAGCGTCATCGCGCACTCTACCGAGTCCATGGGATCCTTCCCCCATGTGAAGGGCCCGTGGGAGCGGACGAGGACGGCGGGGATGTGCATGGGATCGAGGTTCAGCGACTCAAAGGTCTCGCAGATCACCCGGCCCGTTTCCAGCTCGTATTCGCCCCGGATCTCCTCCTCGGTCATGGCTCTGGTGCAGGGGATCTCGCCGCCGAAGTGGTCCGCGTGCGTCGTTCCGTACGGGCGGATGCCGCGGCCTGCCTGCGCGTAGATGGTGGCCCATGTGGAATGGGTGTGCGTGATCCCGCCGACTGCGGGGAACCGGCGGTAGAGCTCGAGATGGGTGGGGGTGTCGGAGGAGGGATTGAGCGTTCCCTCCACGCGCGCGCCGGTCTCCAGATCCACCACGGGGAACAGCTCCGGGGAAAGCTCGTCGTATTCCACGCCCGAGGGCTTGATGACGACAAGGCCGCGCTCCTGGTCGATTCCGGACACGTTGCCCCATGTGAAAATGGCCAGCTTCCACGCGGGGATCTTCATGCAGGCTTCGTAAACCTGCTGTTTCAGTTCTTCCAGCATAATGACTCCTGATCAGTCTACAAATTCAAAGGAAATGTCGTCGATCCAGACCTCGTCGCCCTCGGAGCATCCGGCCTCGCGCAGCTTGTCGATGATGCCGTATTTGCTCAGGGAGCGTTCGAAGTACATCATGGATTCCCGGTCGTTGAAGTTGACCCGGCCCACCAGCGCGTCGATCCACGCTCCCTCGACATGGAACGAGGCGTCGTCCGCGCGGGTGATGGTCACGTTTTCGGGGGCGGGCAGATCGAAGGCCTCGTCCTCGGGGGTGATCTCGCCCTCGTAGACGCGGACGGGAGGCAGATCCCGGAGCATCGCCGCGATTTTGTCCACAAGCGGTTTCAGCCCGAGCTTCTTCGCGGCGGAGAGGTAGATCACCTCGTACCCGCACTCCCGGCAGCGTTCTTCGAGAGCCGCGCATTCGGGGGAGAGCTCCGGAATGAGGGAGAACTCCTCCTCGCCGTTCACTAAGAGGTCGGCTTTGTTGGCCGCCACGATCCGGGGACGCGCCGCAAGCTCCGGGGAGAATTTCAGAAGCTCCGCCGAAATCGTTTCAAAATCCTCGAGCGGCGTCCGACCCTCCTCGCCGGAGATGTCCACGACCTGAACCAGCATCCGGCACCGCTCGATGTGGCGCAGGAACGCATGGCCGAGGCCCGCTCCCTCCGAAGCCCCTTCGATCAGCCCGGGAATATCCGCCATGACGAATCCGGATTCGCCGCCGGTGGACACCACGCCGAGGGAGGGCTCGAGCGTCGTGAAATGGTAGGCCGCGATTTTCGGAGTCGCGGAGGACAGCGCGGCGAGAAGGGAGGACTTGCCCGCCGAGGGAAGCCCCGCCAGTCCCACGTCCGCGATCATTTTCAGCTCGAGGATCACGTCCCGCTCTTCTCCGGGAAGTCCGCCCTTGGCAAAGCGCGGGATCTGCCGGGTGGGCGTTGCGAAGTGCCGGTTGCCCCAGCCGCCGCGTCCGCCCCTGCAGAGAATGAAATCCGCGTCGTCCGACATGTCGTGGATGATCTTCTCGGTCTCGGCGTCCCGGATCAGCGTTCCGCGGGGGACCAGAATGACCGTGTCCGCTCCGTTCGCGCCGTGGAACTTCTGTCCCGCTCCGTCGCCGCCGTTTTCCGCGGTGAATTTCCGGTGATAGCGGAAGGCGAGCAGGGTGTTCAAGCCCTCGTCGATGCGGAAGACGATGTTCCCGCCGTTTCCGCCGTCGCCGCCGTCCGGTCCGCCCTTGGCGACGTATTTCTCCCGCCGGAAGGAGACCACGCCGTTTCCGCCGTTTCCGGCCTTGACGTGGATTTTGATTTTATCGATAAACATGATTCGTCAGTCCTCGTGCGGCCCGGCTGGATCCGGTTTCCTCAGGCGAACATCTCCCGGGCCAGATCGGAGAGGATGCCGATGCCCCGGACGATGTCCTCGTCGGAGGGGGTAGAATAGTTGAGGCGGAAGGAATCGGAGGGCGCTTCGGTGTCGCAGTTGAACGCGGTCCCGGGAACCACGGCGACCTTCCGCTCGAGCGCCTTCTTTACAAAGTCCGCGGAGCTCACGCCGCCGGGCAGGGTGCACCAGAGAAAGAGACCGCCCTCGGGACGGGTGTACTTCACGCACTTCGGCATGTGCGCGTCAAGTTCCGAGAGCATCAGGCCGGCCTTCTTGGCGTAGATCTTCCGGATCTCGACGATGTGGGCGTCCAGATCCCGCTCCGTCATGTAGCGATAGCAGAGCATCTGGAAGAAGATGTTGGTATGAACGTCCTCCACCTGCTTGGCCACGACCATTTTCTGAATGACGGGAGCCGGGCCGCAGGCGTAGCCGATGCGCATGCCCGCGGAGAGGATCTTCGAGAAGGAGGAGCAGTACATGACCAGCCCGTCCTCGTCGAAGGACTTGTAGGTGGGAACCTCCTCCCCGGCAAACCGAAGCTCGCCGTAGGGGTTGTCCTCGAAGATCAGGACGCCGTACTTTTTTGCCAGCGCGTAGACGGCCTTCCGGTTTTCGAGCGTGGAGGTGACGCCCGCCGGATTCTGGAAGGTGGGGATCAGATAGAGCATCTTGACGTTCGGCGTCGTGCGGAGGACTTCTTCCAGCCCCTCGGGATCGATGCCGTCGTCCTTCAGGGGAACGCCCACGGTCTTCGCGCCGTTGGAGCGGAAGGCGTTCAGCGCGCCGATGAAGGAGGGATTTTCGCAGACCACCACGTCCCCTTCGTTGCACATGACCTTGCAGCAGAGCTCCACCGCCTGATTGCCGCCGGTGGTGACGATGGTCTCGTCAAAGTCCCGCCCGATGCCGAACTTTTCCGCCATGCGCTTCCGGATCGCCTCGCGGAACGGGGGATAGCCCTCGGTCACGGAGTATTGGAGGGCGGCGGTGGACTGGTTGGCGAAGATGTCGGCGGACAGCGCGGCCAGATCCTCCACGGGGAAGGACAGCGGGGAGGGGTTGCCCGCCGCGAAGCTGATGATCGAGGGATCGGTGAGGGATTTGAAGATCTCCCGGATCGCGGAAGGCTTCAGCGCGGCGAGCTTGTTCGAGATTTTGTATTCCATACGGCGGATACCTCGTGAAAAAACAGTTTTACCCGTACATTTTACCATAGAATCCCGATAAAAACAAGGGAATGGGGGAAGTTTTTTTCTCCGGTGCTTGAAATCCGCCGCGGGCTTTGGTATAATAGCTTGATGAACAAGACCCGGCAGGACCGGGGAGAACGAAAAGACCGGAGAATCAGACGAGGATATGGAAAAAATCGCAAAGCCGCGCGGCACCATGGACGTCATGGCCCCCGACGTATTCGCGTGGAACTATATAGAAAAGACCGTTCGTCAGACGGCGGAAAACTTCGGGTTCACCGAGATCCGCACTCCTATGTTCGAGGAGATCGGACTGTTCAAGCGGGGTGTGGGGGAGACCACGGACGTTGTGCAGAAGGAGATGTATTCCTTCACCGACAAGGACGGGACCGTGTACGCGCTCCGTCCCGAGGGAACCGCCTCCGTGGTCCGCGCCATCATCGAGAACGGAAAGGCGACGGACACCCTTCCGCTCAAATATTTTTACGTCATTAACTGCTTCCGCTACGAGAAGCCCGAGGCCGGGAGAAGCCGCGAGTTCGTCCAGTTCGGAACGGAGATGTTCGGCGCGCCCGGAGCCGGAGCGGATTTCACGATCATCTCTCTGGCAGACGCCGTGATCCGCAAGCTCGGACTCTCGAACGTCCGCCTGCACATCAATTCGATCGGCTGTCCGGAATGCCGCCCGAAGTACCGTCAGGCGCTGGTGGAATACCTCAGGGCCAACCGGGATCAGCTCTGCGAGACCTGCCTCGACCGGATGGAGACCAATCCGCTCCGGGTGCTGGACTGCAAGAACGACTCCTGCAAGAAGGTGGCCCAGGGCGCGCCGAGGACGGTGGATCACCTGTGTGACGACTGCCGGGCGCACCTCGACGAGCTGAAAGCCTATCTCGACGCCTGCGGGATCGGGTACGTCATCGATCCGCACATCGTCCGCGGACTGGACTACTACACCCGCACCGTCTTCGAGTTCATCGCCGAAGGGATCGGATCCCAGAGCACGGTCTGCGGCGGAGGGCGGTACGACGGGCTCATGGAGGAGCTGGGCGGTCCGAAGATGGCCGGGATCGGCTTCGGCATGGGCATCACCCGCCTGATCCTCGCCATGAAGCAGAACGGCGTCGAAATCCCCGCGCTGGCCGTTCCCGAGCTGTACATCGCCGCCATGGGGAAGGAGGCCTCCGTCCGCGCCGCCGGGATCGTCAAGGAGCTGCGGGACCGGGGCATCAACGCGGATTCCGACATCATGGGCCGCTCCCTCAAGGCGCAGATGAAGTACGCCGACAAGACCGCCGCCCGGTTCGTGCTGATCCTCGGGGACTCCGAGATCGAATCCGGACGAGCCGTGATCAAGGAAATGGCCACCAGCGAACAGACGGAGGTCGCGCTCGACGAAATCGGGGCGTTCCTCGACGGAAAGAGAGCCTGAGATGGAATTTGGGGATTTTCTGAAGATGCAGCACGATCTGGCTGTGGAAAAGGGCTGGATCTGGGACCGCACGCCGGAGGGAGGCCCGTTCTCCCTGCTTTGGAGCATGGACGAACTGGGCGAGGCGATTTCGATCATCAAGAAAAAGGGCTCCTACGGCATCATGGAGAATCCCGCCGTAAGAGAGCACTTCATCGAGGAGATCGCCGACCACCTGATGTACGTCTTCGACATGATGGAGTGCTATTCCATCACCGCCGAGGAGTTTGAAAAGGTCTACGTCAGGAAATTCGAGCGCAACATGGGGCGGTCGTGGAGCGAAAACCGGGCGATGTATGAAAATGTGGGAATCGCCTCCGCCGTTATCGACGGGCGTTTTCTCCCGGACGAGAGGCTGTGGGAGCTTCTTATCCGGGCGGGCGTGCGGGTCACGGTCGTCGCGGAGGATCCCGACAGCATGCGTCCCGTCATCGACAGCCTTGTCAACGACTCCGCGAAGGTGACCGTCACGGACAAAGCCCCCGCGGACGACGGAGCCTTCGTCGTATGCAGCGCGGAAACGCTCGAAAAGCTGCGCGCGCTCTTCGGCGAGGACAAGGCTTAAAGCTCTCCCGCCTCAGCGAAGGGAAGTGGTATTATGCGGTATGAAGATCATGCCGGAGCGGACGGGCTGAATCCGTTCTGAACCGTTCAGCCGAACCTCAATTGCAATCAAGCTAAGGAAGGATACAGAATCACCATGGAATCATTCACCAAAGCGGACAAGCGGACCGACTACTGCGGCACTCTCACCGCCGCCGATATCGGACGCGAGGTCTCCGTCACCGGCTGGTGTCAGAGACAGCGGGACTTAGGCTCCCTGATTTTCATCGACCTGCGCGACCGGACGGGCATCGTCCAGCTGGCCTTTGACGACGGCACCGACCGGGCGATCTTCGACTGCGCGTTCGGCATCCGGGCGGAATATGTGCTGGCGGCGAAGGGCGTCGTCCGTTCCCGCGGAGAGGGCGCGATCAACAAGAACATCCCCACCGGCGAGATCGAGATCTTCGTGACCTCCTTCAAGGTGCTGGCCACGGCCGAGACGCCCCCGTTCGCCATCGTGGAGAAGAGCGACGTGAAGGCCGAACTGCGCCTGAAGCACCGCTATCTCGACCTCCGCCGTCCCGACCTGCAGAAGAACATCATCGCCCGGAGCGAGATCGTCCGGATCGCGCGGAACTACTTTGCCGCTCAGGGCTTCATCGATATCGAGACTCCCTGCCTCATCAAGCCCACGCCGGAAGGAGCCCGGGACTATCTCGTGCCCAGCCGCGTCCATCAGGGCAAGTTCTACGCCCTGCCGCAGTCTCCCCAGCTCTACAAGCAGCTGCTCATGTACTCCGGTTTCGACCGCTATTTCCAGATCGCCCGCTGCTTCCGCGACGAGGACCTGAGAGCGGACCGCCAGCCCGAGTTCACGCAGATCGACGAGGAAATGTCCTTCGCCGACGAAGAGGATATCATGGCCGTCAACGAAGGGTTCCTCAAGACCCTGTTCGACGAGTTCATGCATCAGCCCCTCACGGTCCCGTTCCCGCGCATGACGTGGAAGGAGGCCATGAACCGCTACGGCTCCGACAAGCCGGACACCCGTTTCGGGCTCGAGCTGTGCGATATTTCCGACCTTGTGAAGGATTCCGGCTTCTCCGTGTTCAAGGGCGCGGTGGAGGCAGGCGGAAGCGTGCGCGGCATCACCGTTCCGGGCGGCGCGAAGATGACCCGCAAGGAGATCGACTCCCTGACGGAATTTGTCAAGACTTATGGCGCGAAGGGCCTCGCGTGGTACAAGAACACCGCCGGAGGACCCACCTCCTCCTTTGCGAAGTTCCTCACGGAGGACGAGACGAAGGCCATTCTCGACCGGATGCAGGTCGGCGAGGGGGATCTCTGCCTCATCGTCGCCGCGAAAAACAAGGTCGTCTGGGATTCCCTCGGCGCGCTCCGCTGCGAAGTGGCAAAGCGGCTCGGACTCGTGGACAAATCGAAGTTCAACTTCCTCTGGGTGACGGAGTTCCCGCTGCTCGAATACTCCGAGGAGGACGGGCGGTTCTACGCCATGCACCATCCCTTCACCATGCCCATGGAGGAGGATCTTCCCCTGCTCGACACCGATCCCGGAGCGGTCCGCGCGAGAGCCTACGACTGCGTGCTGAACGGCACGGAGCTGGGCGGCGGTTCCATCCGGATCCACACCACCGAGATGCAGACGAAGATGTTCGACGCTCTGGGCATCGGTCCGGAGGAGGCGCAGGAGAAGTTCGGGTTCCTGTTGGAGGCTTTCAGGTACGGCGTTCCCCCGCACGGCGGACTGGCGTTCGGCCTCGACCGGGTGGTCTGCCTGCTGCTCGGTCTCGAAGATATCCGGGACGTGATCGCCTTCCCGAAGGTGCAGAACGCCTCCGAGCTGCTCTCCAAGGCTCCCGCTCCCGCCGATCCGAAGGCGCTGGAGGAACTGGGCATCGCGGTCGTGAAGACCGAGGAAGAAGAATAACGCGCTTATGAAAGATCCGCCGGGTTTTCCGACGGATCTTTTTGACAGGTGTTTATTTACGGGGCGCGGGGTTCAGGCAGAACAGTGTCGGCAGGTACGCGGGAGAGGGAGAGCGATCCGGGTCCGCCGTGCGCCGTGTCCGCGAATCCTTATTGCTCCGTCACGAACCGGATGGAGCACCGGCCGACGAGCTGATTCTGTTCGATCAGGCCGAAGAAGAGGGTCTTCCGCTCCGGAAGGGTGAGCTCGGCGCGCAGGACGGATCCGTCGGGCAGGGTGTAGCGGATCGTGTCGGACGAGGGCAGCTCCGTTTTGACATCCTCCGGAAGGAAGCCGATAAAGGTGTGATCCTCGTCGATGGACCACTTGACGAGCCGCGCGGACCGTGCTCCGAGCTCGAACACCGCCGCTCCGACCTGGTGGGGGATTTTGTACGAGTCCCAGCTTGCCATCGTATTGATTTCCTTCCATGTCAGGCCTGTGACGAACGGAACGACGGCGATCCCGGGCGGATTGATCACATCCAGCGAACAAACGTAAATATCGCGCAGCGCGGCGGAGAAGAGGGAATGTTCGACAAACTCCTTGTCGATCCACATGCGGCTCTCCGGATCGACATCGCACCGCAGGCGGCAGAGCGTCCCGCATTCCCCGAAACCGGAATCGGATACGGGAATGACGCTTGCCGCGTAGAATCCGCCGTCCGTTGTCGAGAGAAGGATCCATCCGCTTTTCACCACCCCCGAGAAGCGGCGCGACTCCTTCACGTTCCCAACGTCCACGCCCGTCTGCTCGAGGATCCACTCCGGAACGGAACGGGCTTCAAAGGACGGATTCAGACTCCCTTTGCCGACATAGGACCAGGTTTCGTACCAGTCGTTGATCCAGAGCGAGCAGTCCCCGGCGATCTCAAACCGGTAGTTCTCGATCTGCGCGATCGCTTCCGGAGCGGGATCCCGATAGAAGTACAGCACCTCTTCCACCATGTAGCGGGTGTACGGGAGCGCGTCCAGAAAAGCCGGGACCTCGTAGGCGGACTCCTGCTCCCCCGGATACCGGATCAAGCATTCGCCGGCGTATTCCGTTTTTCCGAAGAAGGTCTTTTTCCGCTCCGGCAGGGTGAGGGCGGCCCGGATCGTTTTCCCGTCCTCCGTCATAAATACGAAATCGTTCCCCTCCCGCCGTACCGTTCCCGGAGCGTCGGGCTCGGGCGGAACCGGATCCCGGAACTGGCGCGTGACGGTCACGCCCGGGCAGATCTTGCAGGCGGCGAGGCGCAGTCCCTTTCCGCCGGATTCGGGTAGGAAGACCGCGACGCCGAAGTGGAAGGGCACCTCGTTGTCCTCCTTGGCGACGAGTGAGCAGACCTTGTCCCCGGCGGCGAACAGCAGAATGATCCGATCCTCCCGATCCCGGATGAAATCCCAGACAAACACCTCCGGATTCATCTCTCCGGGGAGCTGATCCCTGACCGGATTGCGCAGGGATCTTGTGCAGAACCCGACCTCTCCGTCCGATGACAGCGGATCCTCCGGGGTGAGCTCGAGCAGCCAGAGAACGTTCCCTTTTTCGAAGGTCTCCCGACCGCCGACGAACGCGTACCAGATTCTCCCGTCACGGGTCGAAAAGAGCGTCATATAGGGGGAGTGGTTTGGGGAGGTCGGCTCGTTCAGACCGACTTTTGCCTCGGCGATGGCCCCGATGTTCACGCCCGACGTCTCCCGGATCATGCCGCGCAGATCTTCCGCGGAGCCGATGCCCCGGACGATGTCCGATACCAGTTCACCGTCCTCGATCCAGTCCGAGGTTCGTCCGCTGAGCCCCCAGCTCACCAAATCGGGATCGCAGGCATAGAGTGCGTCATCCCCCGTCAGGCTGTACCGGATGGAACGCAGATACTCTCCGGTACGTTCGTCTTCCTCCGTTGCGAGAAAGGCCGTCTCTTTCACCGAATAGACCGTATGATAGACCTTCGCGTCCCGGGTCGTCAGATTCACCGCCAGAACGACGGCGGACAGAACGAGCACGATCCCCGCCGCGACGCTCACCCGGAGAAGGGGCTTTTTGTAGCGCATGACGTTCTTCACCCGCCGCCCGGTGTCGCCCTCTCCGAACGCCAACGCGGGATTGGGGCGCATGCCGGGGGAGGACAGCTTCACGAGGATTTTCGCGTAGTCCGCCCGGATATCCGCCTGCGCTTTCTTCATCAGGGATTCGTCGCAGGACATCTCCATATCCCGGCCTGAGAGGGAGAACGCCAGCCAGACCAACGGATTGAACCAGTGGACGGCCAGCGCGGCAAAGGACAGGAGCCGCCACAGAGGATCGGCACGCCGGATGTGGGTTCGCTCGTGCTCGAGGACGCAGGACCGTTCCGAAGGCGTCAGTCCGGCTGGGAGGAAGATCCGGGGGCGGATCAGCCCGGCGACGAAAGCCGTGTCGATCCGATCCGTCTCAAAGACCCGGCTCCCGCAGTCTTGCTCCGTCAGCGGAACGGCCTCCCGCAGTCTCACCCCGAGCGAGAAAAAGGCCGCCGCGTTCCATCCGGTGATCAGGGCCGCTCCGAGGAGCCAGATCCCGCAGCAGACCCGGAGAAGAGCGTCCCGCGAGAAGCTCCCGCCTTCTTCCTCCGCGGAAAGGGAGGCGGGAAGAGCGGCGTCCGAGTGATCGTCCGGGAGAGCGGAGGTCGGATCGGTCGGCAGGGAAGAGGGGAGAGGATCCTGCGGCAGAGCTTCCGAAGATTCGGGCGGGGACGTCAAATCAAGCCCCGGCTCCGGCTCCGGGGCCGGACGGTCGGGGTCAGCCGGAACGGGGGATTCCGCGACAGTCTTCTCGGTCGTCAGGGGAGGGAAGGCAGGCGCGGGGATGGACACCGGGATCCCGAACGGCGTCAGCAGCCGGAAGAGAACCGCCGCCCAGAGCAGATAGGAATAGATCTTCGGGGCGCGCTTCAGTCCGATCCTCAAAAGCAGAACGAGCAGAATCACAAGGCTCCCCGTCAGACTCATGCGCAGAACGGTCAGGAATACGTTCATCATAGTCTCATCTCCCCGGCCTTTACGGTTTACACAAAGTAAAATCTCTGCCTATAGTTTACAACATGTAAAATGATTTGTCAAGAGGGAAACGCAAAAAAAGAAAAATCGTCCGCCAACCCGGACGGAACCGGATCGACGGACGGTGATGACGGTATTTGGTTGTAGCGGATTTACTCCCCGATTCGCGTTCCCGCCGCGATGGATTTCAAGGCGCGGATGAAGCGTTCCGCGTCGTCGCTCAGGCCCGTGTCCGCGCGGTAGATCAGCGCGACCGCGTACACGTCCGGGGAATCCAGCGGAACCGCCACGACGCTGCCCTGATTCAGCTCCGAGGTCATGATCCCCGTGCCGATGGTGTAGCAGTCCGTGGAGAGCAAAAGGTTCATGAGGGTCGCGCGGTCGCTGATCCGGACCTGCTTCCGGGACATGTGGTTCTCCGTCAGCTCTTCCGAGAACTCCATCGGGCCGCTCTCGCCCTGATCGTAGGTCACATAGGGATAGTCGCCCAGCTGATCGGGTCTCAGAACGGCAGAGGAGGACAGCGGGTGCTGCCTTCCGAGGAACACATGGGGCTTTGTCTCGAGAAACTCCCGGTATTCCAGACCGTTGCGCCTGAGATACCGCTCCATGTAGCTCTCCCCCTGCTCCTTCAGATAGGCGAGGATGCCCACGTCCGCGGAGAGGTTCGTCACGTCCTCGATGACCTGAGCGGTCCGCGCCTCCTTGAGGGAAACGCTGTAGTCGGAGGAAAGCCCCTTGAGATAGGAGACGAACGCCTCCGCCACAAAATCGTAGTGCTGCGCGGTGACGGCAAAATTCCGGATGCCGGTTCTGTTTTCGCTCCGGTAGCGGTCGTTGATGACTTCGTACTGGGCGATGAGCTGCCGGGCGTACCGGATGAATTCCGCGCCGTCCTTCGTGACCCGCACGCCCTTGTTGGAGCGGTCGAAGATCCGGATGGAGAATTCATCCTCCAGCTCGCGGACGGCGGCGGACAGGGAGGCCTGCGAGACCAGGAGCTTCTTCGCCGCTTCGTTCATGGAGCCGGACCGCGCGATAGCGAGAACGTATTTGCATTGCTGAATCGTCATGGCGCCGCACCGTGTTCTCAGGCGTCGATGCCCGCGTAGGCGAAGAGCCGCTTTTCCGCCTCGGGACACCAGAGGTCGCCCGCGGCCTTGCAGATCGCGTCAAGATCGGCGAAGAGGGTCCCGACCTCCGTGCCCTTGTTCTCCTCCGCGGCCGCGGCAAAGTCTGCGATAGCGGTGAGGGGCAGATCGAGGTGGGTGTAGATGAGCTTCTTCCCGCCCTTGATGTGCGGCAGGTTCTTCGTCGCCTCGGCGTACGCGTCAAGGCCGCCGACGTGGGTGATCATGCCCGCCGGGTTGATGTCTCCCTTCGACATGAGCGCGATGGATTCCCGCATGTCGTCCGTGTTGCCGCCCGAGGTCCCGACGATGTGGGTGGAGCCGTAATGGACGTTGTAGAAGTTGAACATCGCGGAGAAGTTCGGGTCGGTCGGGCCGGCGAAGAAGTTGAGGCAGCCGTCCCGGGCAAGGAGCGCGTCGCCCATTTCCACCACGGGCTTCACAGGCGCGTAGACGAACACGTCGTTGTAGCCCTCGCCGTCGGTGAAGGATTTCAGGTATTCGACCGGGTTTTCGATATCCTTCGTGTTGATGAATTTCAGATCCACGCCGAATTTCTTCGCGTCTTCGGGGGGAAGGAGCTTCGCGGCACGGTCCAGACGGTCCTGATCGAGATCGGTCACCACGAGGAGCTTCGGGGGATTGCCGCCGTGCACTGCGTAGTCCGCGCAGCCCAGACCCATCGGGCCCGCTCCGGCGAGGATGGCCATGTTTCCGCGCGGCTTCGGCCCCATTTCATGCTGATAAACGCCCGGCTTCATGTGGTAGTTGGCGTGATAGCCGCCGACGATGCAGGACATCGGCTCGGTCAGGGATCCGAAGTAGTAGGCGGGGCCGTCGTAGGGCAGGAGGCAGTCCATGAGCATGACTTCCTCGGGAATGATCACGAAGGTCGCCGCGCCGCCGCAGTACTTGTAGGAGTATCCGGGGGATGCGAGGGAGCCTTTGTAGTTGATGGCGGGCTGGATGACGAACTTGTCGCCGGCCTTGAACTTGTCCGCCCACTTCGCGCCGACCTTGACGATCTTGCCGCAGAATTCGTGGCCGATGATAACGGGATTTTCCGCGACGTCGTCCGGAACGCGCTTGTGATTCGCACCCTGAGACGCGGCCTTGTAGGAGGACATGCAGATCGAGTCGGAGAAGACCTCGGCAAGGATTTCGCCGTCGGTGATCTCGGGAAGGTCGAACTCCTCCATTCTCAGATCCATGACGCCGTAGAGACGTACAGCTTTGGTTTTCATGATACAATCTCCTTTATGGAAACAGAACGGGAAGCGCTCTGCGGATTATTTTCTTTTCAGCTCGACAAAACCGATCTTGCGGCGAACCTTGGACATGGTGCGGGCCGCGCTTCTGGCAGCGTCCTCCGCGCCCTTCGCCATGACGTCCTCGAGGTAGGCTTTGTCCGCCATGAGACGGGCGAATTCCGCCTGAACGGGAGCCAGAGCGTCCGCGCAGACCTCGCCGACTGCCAGCTTGAAGTCGCCGTAGCCCTTGCCCTCGAATTCCCGCTCCGTTTCTTCCACGCTTTTTCCGGTGAAAGCTCCGTAGATGGAGATGAGGTTGGAAACGCCGGGCTTGTCTTCGGCGTATTTGATCTCACTGCCGGAGTCGGTGACCGCGCGCTTGAACTTGCGGATGATCACGTCCTTCGGATCGAGGATGCGCACGGTGGCGTTCTCGTTTTCGTCCGACTTGGACATTTTCTTCTCGGGATCGGCCAGAGACATGATCTTCGCCGTCTCCTTCGGAATGTAGGGATCCGGCACGACGAAGGTATCGCCGTACACCTGATTGAACCGCTCCGCAATGTTCCGGGACAGCTCCAGATGCTGCTTCTGGTCCACGCCGACGGGTACCAGCTCCGTCTGATAGAGCAGGATATCCGCCGCCATGAGGGTGGGGTAGGTGAAGAGACCGGCGTTGATGTTGTCCGCGTTCTTCGCGCTCTTGTCCTTGAACTGGGTCATGCGGGAGAGCTCGCCGAACATGGTGTAGCAGTCGAGGATCCATCCGAGCTCGGCGTGCGCGGGGACGTGGCTCTGCACGAAGAGGGTGTTCTTTTCGGGATCCAGTCCGCAGGCGATGTAGAGGGCGAGGGTCTCGTAGGTGCGCTTGCGCAGCTCGGCGGGATCCTGACGCACCGTGATGGCGTGTTCGTTCACCACGCAGTAGTAGCAGTGGTAGGTGTCGGAGAAGTCCGCGAAATTGCGGATCGCGCCGAGATAGTTGCCGATGGTCAAGACTCCGGAGGGCTGAACGCCGGAGAAGACGACTTTTTTGTCCTGATACATGGTTTCTTTCCTTTGCGTGTATATAAATGGTTTTTCTGTCTGTATTCCGCTGTCACAAACGATCCGCCCGGGCTCTGCGCCTCAGATCGAGAAGCCGCTTCATGATGTCGTTCCCGCCCCGTCCGAAATAGTCGATCAGGACGAGGTAGTCCCGGTACAAGAGATCGTAGATCCGGCGGCGGGTGTGATCCGGACGGTACGCGCGCGCGGGTTCGGATCCCATATGCGCGGCGGCGTCGGCGAGGGTATCGTACCCGCCCCGTTCCGATCCGGCAGCGAGGGCCGCGTAGACCGCGGAGCCCTTGGCGGGGCCTTCCTTCGTTCCGGCGATCTGAATATCCATCCCGAGCACGTCCGCGTAGATCTGCATGATGGAGGGGGCCTTTCCGGGGATGCCGCCCGAGGCGATGAATTCGTCCACCGCGACGCCGTGCTCCCGCAGGGTTTCGATGATGAGGCGCGTTCCGAACGCCGTGGCTTCGACAAGGGCGCGGAACATCTCAACGGGCGTGGTCGTCAGCGTCATGCCCACGAACAGTCCCGAGAGGTCGCCGTCCCCGAGGGGATTCCGGTTGCCGTTCCACCAGTTGAGGGCCATGACGCCGCTCTCCCCGGGCTCGAGGGAACCGATCTTCTCCGTCAGCAGGGAGACGGGCGGGATGCCTCTGTCCCTCGCTTCATCGAGCAGGGCGGGGGAGAGGCAGTTGTCCGCGAACCATCCGAAGGCGTCGCCCACGCAGCCGAGTCCGGCTTCATAGCCCCAGAGGCCCGGCAGAATCCCGTCCTTCACGATCCCGCAGACGCCGGGGACGGGGACATAGTCCTTCGACGAGACCAAAAGGGTCGTGGATGTGCCGACGAGGGCCATCATCCGCCCGGGCTCCGCGATTCTGAGGGCAGGAGCCGCGACGTGCGCGTCCGTGTGGCCGACGGAAACCGATGTGCCGGGATACAGCCCCGTGAGCGCCGCTCCCCGCTCCGAGATTCCTCCGGCTCTCGTTCCGACGGGCAGCACCGGGCCGGGCAGCTTGTCCTCGGTTACGGTCTCGAGCCGCGGATCGAGGGCGCGGAAGAAGGACTTTGCGGGATAGCCGCCGCACCAGAGGGCTTTGTATCCGGCGATGCAGGAGTTGCGGGTCAGGTTCCCCGTCAGCATCCAGACCATCCAGTCCGCGCCGTCGAGGAACACGTCCGCGGCGTTGTACACGTCGGGCGCTTCTTCGAGGGTCTCGAGGATCTTCGGAAACATCCATTCGGAGGAAACCTTTCCCCCGTAGCGAACCGGCCACTCCTCGCCCATGGACGCCGCGGTCTCGTTGATCCGGTCGGCGTACCGCTGGGCCGCGTGGTGCTTCCAGAGCTTGACCCATGCGTGCGGATTGTTCTGAAACTCTTCCGCAAAGCAGAGGGGGGTGCCGTCCGCCCGCGTCGAAAGGAGCGTGCAGGTGGTGAAATCGACGCCGACGCCGATCACCTGCTCCGGGCGGACGCCGGCTTTTTCCAGCGCGGCGGGGACCACGGCGAAGAGGGCGTCCAGATAATCCCGCGGACTCTGGAGAGCCCAGTTCGGCGGAAGGGGGATTTTTTCACGGGGCGTGACGAGGACGGAATCCATGACCCCGTGCGCGTAGGATACCGACGCGGATCCGAGCTCCGCTCCGTCGGATACCCGGACGACGAGCGCGCGCACGGACAGCGTTCCGAAGTCCAGCCCCAGCGTGACCGAATCCATAAGCCGTCCCCTTTCCATAACCTTTCACTCTGCATTATACTCCCTTTCCCCCGGGAAGTCAAGGGCGGAAGGAGTCCGTTTCTTCCCGTATTTGTTACAAACTTTGCTTGCAAACCGCGCCTTTCTCTGCTAAAATAAAGAAAACAGACCATCCCGGAGGACGGACGCCATGGCGGAGGAAGAAAAGAAGAGGAACGAAGCGGAAGAGCGGACGCAGGAAGAGGCGCACGAGGCGGAATCCAACGCGGCGCGGCGGCTGAGGCTGACCGGCGGCGAGGGAGAGGATCCGATCCACGAAGGCGAGGCGGCGGAGGGGAGCTTTTTCTCCAATTTCTGGTATCACCACAAATGGAAGGTCATCATCGGCGCGGCCTTCGCGTTCATTCTCATCACGGGGATCAGCCAGTACGCGGCGCATTCGGATCCGGACATCACCATGCTCTACGCCGGAACGAAGTACATCACCGCCACCCAGAACCAGAAGCTGACCGACATTTTCGAGACCATGACGGAGGACAGAAACGGCGACGGGAAGACTTACGTCCAGCTCAACGACGTGGTGTTCTATACCGAAGATCAGCTGGCGGAGTACACCGCGTGGTGTCAGGAGAACGGCGAGGACATGACCGTGGACCGGCTGGCCAACAAGCAGGCGAACGACCGGTACGTCCAGCAGGTGTGGGCCGATCCCCTGATCTGCATTTTCTCCGAGAGCCAGTACAGCGAAGTGGCGAGATCCGGCGGGTTCGTGAAGCTCGCGGATCTGTTCGCCGACGATCCGGACTCCCTTGAAAACCTCGGGGACGCGGCGGCGGACGAGTACGGCGTGCGGTTCTGGGAGACGAAGTTCTGCAAGTTCTACGACGCCGCGCAGATCTTCCCCCGCGACGCCCTGATCGCCGTGCGCACCGTCCCGACCATGTCCGCCCTGACCGGGAGGAAAAAGGCGGAGGAGGCGCAGGCGGCCAACGCGGAGATGTTCCGGCGGATTCTGACCTTCGAGTATCCCGAGGGGTACGATCCGGAGAAGCAGGAGCAGCAGGCGGAGGCGGTCTCCCCCGATCCCTGAAACCGGCCGGACGGATTTATCCAAAGCCCTTGACAAAACGATAAAAATAGGCCATAATATCCATTGAACTCACAGAAACGAAAGGAAACGAAATGTCTGACATCCATTCCTACAAGGACCTGAAGCCGAACGGCGCGTACGAGCTTTTGTACGAGGAATTTCTCGACGATATCCGCACGGCGGGCATCATCCTGCGCCACAAAAAATCCGGCGCCCGGATCGCGGTGCTGCCCAACGACGACCAGAACAAGCTGTTCTGCGCCGCCTTCCGCACGCCTCCGGAGAACTCCACCGGCGTCCCCCACATCATCGAGCACACCGTTCTCTGCGGGTCGAAGCATTTCCCCTCCCGCGATCCGTTCATGCAGCTGGCGAAGGGCTCCCTCAACACGTTCCTCAACGCCATGACCTATCCGGACAAGACCCTCTATCCCGTGGCGTCCTGCAACCAGAAGGACTTCAAGAACCTGATGCACGTCTATATGGACGCGGTCTTCTATCCGAACATCTACGACTACCGGCAGATCTTCATGCAGGAGGGCTGGCACTACGAGCTGGAGAAGCCCGGGGACGAGCTGACCATCAACGGCGTCGTGTATTCCGAAATGAAGGGCGCGATGTCCTCCCCCGACCGGACCGTCTGGGACGAGCTCAATCAGGTCCTTCTGCCCGACACCACCTACGGCGTCAACTCCGGCGGCGATCCCGATGTGATCCCCGAGCTGACCCGAGAGTACTACCTGAACTTCCACCGCAGCCACTATCACCCCTCCAATTCCTATATCTTCCTCTACGGCGACTGCGACATGGACGAGCGGCTCGCATGGATGGACGAGAACTATCTCTCCTCCTTCGACGCCATCGATCCCCATTCCGAGGTGACACCCCAGAAGCGATTCGGCGAAAAGGCTCCCCGCCGCGCCGTTGCGAAGTATTCCGTCGGCGTGAACGACGAGACCGAGGGCAAGGCGTTCCTCTCCTTCGGCGCGCTCGGCGGATCGAATTTGGACGTGCTGGACTGCCGCGCGTGGGATGTTCTCTCCTCCGTGCTCCTGAACGACGACGGCGCGCCGCTGAAAAAAGCGCTGCTCGACGCGGGCATCGGCGAGGACGTGTACGGCGGATACGATTCCCACATGATCGAGGACTCCTTCTCCGTCATTGCCAAGAACGCGAAGGAAGAGGATCTCGACCGCTTCTACGGGATCATTCTCGACACGCTCCGGGCCGAGGTGGAAAAGGGATTCAGCGAAAAGGCCATCGAGGCCGCTCTGAACATCCGGGAATTCCGCTTCCGCGAGGCCGATTACGGCGGATATCCGCGCGGGCTGGACATCGCCTCCGACATGCTCCAGTCGTGGCTGTACGACGAGGGCGGCGCGTTCACCTACCTGCACGTCCTCGACGACTACGCCGAGCTGAAACGCCGCAACGGCACGGGGTACTATGAGAACCTCGTGAAGAAGGTCATCCTCGAATCCGACCACTCCGTGCTCCTGTCCCTGCTGCCCGAGAAAGGCCTTGTGGACAAGAAGAACGAAGAGCTGAAGAAAAAGCTGGCGGCCTACAAGGCTTCCCTCTCCCCGGAGGAGATCGACCACCTCGTCGAGGAGACCAGACTGTTGCGTGAATACCAGTCCCACGAGCCCACGGAGGAGGAGCTGAACTGCATCCCGTCCCTCCGCCGCGAGGACATTTCGAAGGACACCGTTCCCTTCTTCAACGAGGAGCGCGAGATCGGCGGCGTGAAGACCGTCTTCCATCCGGTGGACACCAACGGAATCACCTACGGCCACCTGTATTTCGATCTCGGCAAGATCCCGCACAAATACGTTCCGTATCTCGGACTGCTGGGCAGCGTCCTCGGGCGCGTGGATACGGCGGATCACACCTACGACGATCTGACCGTGGATATCCGGCTGAACCTCGGCGGGCTGTCCTTCTGGCCCTACACCGTCCGTCCCTTCGGCTCTCCGGACGAATACCGGCCCATGTTCGGCATTCACTTCAAGTCCATGGCGGATCAGGTGCCGTTCGCGCTGAAAACCGCGCTGGAGATCGCCGCCACCTCGAAGTTCGACGACGCGGCCCGGATCCGGAACATCCTCGTGGAGCTCAAATCCGACCGTCAGCGCGGCATCATGAACAACGGCAACTCCGTCGCGGCGTCCCGGGCCCGTTCCTATTTCTCCAAGGCGGAGTGCTACGAGCAGGGACTCGGCGGACTGGATTTCTACTTCTTCCTCAAGGATCTCTGCGACAACTTTGACGAGAAGAAGGACGAAATCGCCGAAAATCTCCGTCGGGTGGCGGACTATGTGTTCAATCCCGACCGGATGCTTCTGAGCCTTGCGTCGGACGAGGCGGGCACGGCAAAGACGGCCGAGGCTCTTCCGGCGTTCGCGGACGGGTTGAGAGCGCTGAATCACGAATCCCTCGGCGACGAGGAGGAATACGTCCCCGTGAAGAAAAACGAGGGGATCCTCATTCCGTCGCAGGTTCAGTACGCGGCGCGGGTCGGCAACCTCAGCTTCGACGGACTCCCCTACAGCGGCGCGCTTCAGGTGGTCAGGACGGCGGTCAACTCCGACTGGCTCTATCAGCAGATCCGCGTCAAGGGCGGCGCGTACGGATGCGGCTGCGGATTCGGCGCGTCCACCGGAAACGTTCAGTTCACCTCCTACCGCGATCCCAAGCTGGCGGAGACGGACGAGGTCTACAAGAACACCGGCGCGTGGGTGAAGGAAGCGAAGTTCGACGAGGCCGGTCTGACGAAGTATATCATCGGCACGTTCTCCGGCTACGAGCGTCCCATGTCTCCCTCGGGCATGGCGGGCCGCTCCTTCGACGCCTATATCTCCGGCAAGACGTACGAGGACGTGGTGAAGGAGCGGGAAGAGATGCTCTCCATTACGGAGGAGCAGTTCCACGCCTTCGGAGAATACTTTGACAAGATCTGCGCGCAGGGCTACTTCTGCGCCGTCGGCAGCGAAAAGACGCTCAGAGACCACGCGGATCTCTTCGACAATCTTGTGAATATCTGATACTAAATCCCTTCTAAAGGGATATAAGGAACGAAATGATCTCACAAGATAAAGACACAGGCCATCAATCCCACGCTTACGATGCCTCCAAAATCTTTCATTATATTGGAGGCTTTATGAAACGCCTGATTTCCTGCGAGTTCAACATGGACACCAACCGTGTGGAACTGCTCTATACGGACGGAACCATGCTCGCCATTGACACCATCGCCGTAGAGAACGAGTACGCCGAGGATATGTACTAGCGCTCTGAGCTTGACTGGCTGATATACAACGCGCCGCTGGAGTATGCCGATCTCGTCCTGAACGGCGACGTGGAAGGATATTTGAAGCGGGTAACGCAGTACCATCCGTTGGACGAACAGAGATAAAACATGGGGAGCCGTCTCCGAACAAAAAGGACGGCTCCTTTTCTCATTTTTATAATCAACAGAATGAGTTCACAAAAACTTCACAAAAATCTTTTCCCAACCCATGGAGTAATCCCGCCCCTCAAACGTCTTATAAGCAGAAGGCTCTTGCGGGGCAAAAGCCGGTATGCTACAATGAAGAAAAAAACAATGGACGGCCAACCATGTTTGCAATTCTGCTGATGACCCTTACCGACGAAGAACAGAACCGAGTTCGTATCCTGTGGCAGGAAAACGGTTCCGCTCTTGTCGGGTATGCCCGGAAAGAACTGGGACCTTCCGTCAGTCCGGATGAGGCGGAGGATATCGTCAGCGAGGCGTTCGCGCAGCTGATGACCCATTATGAGCGGTACGGGAGCCGGACGGATGCCCAGATGAAGGGACTCTTGTTCCGCATCGTTCACAACCTCTGTATGGACGCGTACCGCCGGAGAAAACGGGTTTCCTCTTTTCAGAGTGACAGAGACGATTTTTCCATGGAGCCGGATGATCTCGCCGCAGATTGGAACGAACCGTCTCCCGAAGATCTGATCGTATCCAGAGACAATATCAATCGCATGAAAGCGATTTTCCGTTCCCTGTCCCCTGCTCTCAGGGAAGTCCTCGAAATGAAGCTGAACGAGGAAATGACGGACGGGGAGATCGCAAAGGAGCTTCATATCACAAAGCACATCGTCCAGCAGCGTCTCGCCCGCGCGCGGAAGGCGGTCAGAATCAAATGGGAGGCGGAAGAACATGAATAAATCGGACAGACTGGACGAGCTCCTGACGATCGCGATCCGGGAAGTGATCCTCGAGGACTGGGAAGCCATGACCTCCGCTCAGGGGATACAACCGGTCAGCCGGAGATGCGGCGAAAGGATGGAGCGGATCCTTTCGGGCAGGGCAAAGACACGCGGCACGTTCGGCAAGATCGGCATCGGGATCCTTGTGGCCCTCACGGCCTTTGCCTTGCTCGGAATGGCGATCCCGCCCGTCCGGGAGGCCATTGTCAGAGTATTCTTCACATGGCAGGACACGGATTACGGCGTCATGAAGCTCGGGGACAACGACGCGTTCATTCAGGTCGTCGGGAGCCGGGTGTACTGCTATAACACCGAGACCGGGCAGCTCGGGAGCTATCCCCGGGAAGCGTCCGAGGAACCTGTTTTCCGGGAGGCCGCCGTGCTGGAGGAAACGCCGGAAGCGATGTTCTCGGACGGGAACGGATTCGCCCTTGTCTACCGGGACCGGATCCTCCTTCTCGACGGGGCCGGAAACAACGTCGGGGAGACAGAGAACATCTTATTCGACCC
This sequence comes from Oscillospiraceae bacterium, assembly GCA_015065385.1. Taxonomy (GTDB): domain Bacteria; phylum Bacillota; class Clostridia; order Oscillospirales; family CAG-272; genus UMGS1696. The sequence continues at coordinate 26,188 of SVQK01000055.1, forward strand.
CTCGGCGACGTACAACCGATTTTCCGTCTGCAAGAACGACGATTCCGTTCTGCTTGGGGTGCTCCGCGTATATGGTCAGGGGCTGGATGCTGCTTACCGGGGCGCGTTCCTGACGTGGGATCCGCATACGGGCGCGGTGACGGAAACGGAATGCGCTCCCGCGGATTTCGTGTATATCGCCGCGGAAGACGGACATTTCCTGATCCTCGCAAGGCTTTACGGTCCGCCAAGCACCCTCTTGGAACTGGAGCTCGATCCCGGATCGGGGGCCCTGACCGAGCGGGCGCGGTTTTATGACAACGGCAGCTATACATGGTACGATGGGAGCCTGTACGGATTCCGGGCGGATCCCCTTTCCTTCTATCGGTTTTTCCGGGTGAATGAGGACGGCTCCGAGGAGAAGCTCAAAAATATCCGCCCGGGTTTTCTGGCTGACGCGGTCGGTATGGTACACGATCTGACGGCCACGCCTTTCAGTACGCATACGATCTTTTATGACGACAGGGGACTTGCCGTGGCGGATCCCATTCAGCGCATTCTTCTGCTGCTGTCCGTCTCGCCGACGCCGTCCGGGGATACCCTGCGCGTCCTGTACCCCGTCCACCAGAGTGCCGACTGGGAGGGGTTCCCGCAGGTCGGGGATGTGCAGGCTGTCTTCGCGGATTTTGAGGAGCGGGAAAACGCCCGTATTGCCGCAAAAGGGGTGTCCTCCCTGCGGTTTTCGGAGCATCTCCGTCAGACCCTTCTCGCCGGGGACGCGGATTTCGACGCGGTTCACGAGGACAAATGCGACCGGGGGGACTTGCTCTTCACGATTTTGCAAAACGGCTTATATCTGCCCCTCGAAGAAGAAAAAGGGATCCTCGGCAACTACGAAAACTTCGCTGACGGCGTGAAGGAGTACATGACCTGGGACGGACATCTCATCGGGATCCCGTTCCGCTTTGAAACGAGAGGATTCGTCATCACAGAGGCCTATCTCGACGCGGGGCTTCCCGTGCCGGACACCGGCTGGACGCTGGACGATTTCTGGAATATCTGTGAGGAGGCGAAACCGTTTGTCGACAGCCGGACCGCGCTGACCGAAACCGACACTCTTTATCTGTTCATGGAAGCCCTGATCCAGAGCGGGATCGAGAAAGGTCAACTGGACGAGGACGCGATCCTCTCTGCCGCCGAAAAACTGCTCCTGTATGATGAAGCCGGTCTGTTCCGTCCGTTTGAAGTGAATACCGTGTATCTTCTGGAAAACCGCGTCCGCATCCCCGCCTGTCCGAGGGATTACGAACAGGTTGAGGTGAAAAAGGCGCTGCCCATGCCGCTTGTGGACGGGAAACGGATCTGCCCGCTCGAGAGCTTTGTCTGGGCGTACCGGAACGCGGAAAACCCGACGCTCGCCGTCCGGTATCTGGAAATGCTCTCCTCGGAGGATTATATCTACAATCTGGAAGGCAGGACCTGTTTCGGGAAGGATCCCGACCGGTATTTCAGGATCATCACGCTCTGGGAGGATGTGGTCGGCACAAACGTAAGGATCAAAGCGGATCTGTCGGAAAAGGATCTTCTCATGATCGGCAAAACCTCCGAGCTCATGACCGATATGAAGCTCGAAATCCTTGACCACGCAGACGCGGAAACGGTGATCCGCCCGCTTCTCGACAGAATGTTCGCCGGAGAGATCTCCCCGGAGGACGCGGCGGCGGAGATCGTGCGGTACGCGAAGAGCAGATATTTTGCGTGACAGAACCGAAAGGAGCTTTTCATGGATCAAGCAAAAAATCTCACCCGGACGATTACCCGCGTCCTCGCCGTCCTTCTGCTCGCGTCTTCCCTAATCGGATGCCATTCGGGGGAGATCGGGGACGATCCACTGCCGCTTCATTTTGCGGAAGGGCTGTCAGATCTTTTCAAAACCCCGGAAGCGGAGGAACAGCCGGTTGAAACCCTCGTCCCGGCGGGCATGATGAAGCTCGGAGATCACGATATGTTCATTCAGGCCGTCGGGGATCGGCTGTATTGCCTGAACACGGAGACCGGTCAGCTCGGCAGCTATCCCCGCGAGGCGACAAAAGAACCGGTCTTTCATGAAAACGCCGTTCTCGATCCCCCGGAACCGCCCGAAGCGATGTTTGCGGACGGAAACGGATTCATCCTCGCGTACCGGGACCGGATCCTGCTCCTCGACGAAGACGGAAACGCCGTCGGGAAAACGGCCAACGCGCTGTACGATCCCTCGGCGTCATACAACCGGTTTTCCGTATGCAAAAACAGCGATTTCGTTTTGCTCGCGGCGATCCGCATCTACGGAACAGGGATGCAGGCCGAATACCGCGGCGCTTTCCTCTTGTGGGATCCGAAAACAGGGGAGACGAGGGAAACGGAGGCGGAGGATTATGCGTTCTCGTCTATCGAGCACATCGCCCCGGAAAGCGGACGGTTTTTGATCCTTGCGCGGGCGATCGACCTGCCGGACACCCTGCTCATACTGACGTTCGATCCCAAATCGGGAAAGCTCAGCGAGAGAGCGCAGTGCTACTACAAGGGCCTCTATACCTGTTTTAACGGAAGTGTGTTCGGGTTTCTGCAGTATGTCCCTGCCTATCAATTCTTTCGGGTTGCCAATGAGGACGGAGCCGAACAGACGATCAAGACGATTCGGCCGGAATTTCTGTATCATGAAATCTGCGCTCTCCTTGAAACCGAATCCGCCTGTTTCGAGACGGATTCCGTATTTTACGACGAGCGGGGACTTGCGCTTGTCGATACGGCGCATCACGCGGTTCAGCTGTTTTCCTCGGAGCCGGTCCTCCCGTCCGAGCGGTTGACGGTCCTCTATCCCGCGCGCCTGAACAAGGACCTTGACGGGTATCCGAAAATCGGAGACGTGCAGGCCGCCTTTATGGAGTTTGAAGAGCGGGAGAACTGCCGTGTGGACGCGAAAGGTGTTTCCGCATCCCGGTTCGCGGACTATCTGCGGCTGAATCTTTTAGCCGGGGACGCGGCGTTCGACGTGATCTACCAGGACAAATGCAACGAAGGGGATCTGTTCTACGCCATTCTGCGGTACGGGCTCTATCTGCCCCTCGAAGAACAGGAGGGGATCGTGAAGAATACTGAGAACTTCGCGGATGGGGTGAAGGAGTACATGACTTGGGACGGCCATCTCATCGGGATCCCGTTCCGCTTTCAGACGACGGGCTTTGTCGTGACCCCGGCTTATCTGGACGCGGGCCTCCCTGTGCCGGATCTCGGCTGGACGCTGGAGGACTTCTGGGAACTCTGCGAGGAGGCGAAACCGCTTGTGAACGGCGGGTGCGCGCTGACGGAGGATTTTGAACTGCCGTGGATTTTTGAAGCCCTGATCCAGAGCGGCGTGGAGAAGGGCCGGTTGGACGAGGACGCTTTTGTCGCCGCCGCCCGGAAGCTCGCCGAATACTCCACTTGCGGGGTGATCCGTCCGTTTGATGGCTACACGACCTATCTTTTGGAAAACCGCTTGCATATCCCCGCCGTGGAAAGGGAGTATGCCGCAGTGGAGGTCGAAAAGGCCCTTCCCCTGCCGCTTATTGACGGAGAACGGATCTGTCCGCTCGAAAGCTTTGTGTGGGCGTACCGGAACGCAGCCAATCCGTCGCTGGCGGTCAAATACCTCGAAATGCTCTCTTCGGACGATTATACCTACGAAGCGAACGACCGCACTCTTTACGGGAAGGATCCCGACCGGTATTTCAAAACAACGCTCTCGATGGAGGCGCAGATCGGCATGACGGAGCGGATCGGGATGGATTACACGGAGAGGGACCGCTACCTGCTCTCGAAAACCTCCGAACTCATGACCGGACAGAAGCTGGAAATTCTCGACCACCGGGATGCGGAAACGGTGATCCGCCCGATTCTCGATCAGTTGTTCGCCGTGGAAATCTCCGCCGAAGACGCGGCGGGAGAGATCGTGCGGTACGCGAAGAGAAGGTATTTTGAGTGAGAAGTTCAGGAGCAAAAGGAGATCATACCATGTACAAGACAGGACATAAAAGATCAGGGCATGTTTCTTGTGAAAGAACGGGGAAAGCCGATGCCTCAAACCGGTTTGCCGCGCTGACTTTGGTGATTGTCATGGCTGTTTTCGGCGTTCTCGCCGGATGCACGAAACCGAGCGAAGATCCGAACATCGCGCCGCCGGTTACGGTAATAAACGGAAAGACGGAAAACCCGCCGGATGTTCTGACCCATGTGTTCCGACCGGAGAGCTTCGCCATTCCGGAAAACTATTCCTTCAACAGCCAGATCCTCCCCCGGTACGACGAGGAGGCCGGGACGCTGACCTATCTGGCGGGCAGCTGGAAGAGCTGGGAGGATGAAAACGGCATGTGGCAGAGCGAGACGGTCAGCGAAATCGTCACGGCGAATACGGAGACCGTCCTTCACGAAACACTACTCCCTCTCGAAAAAGACGAAACCCTCTCCTGCGGTCTTTTCACAAAGGACGGACTTCTCGGGACGGTCAGCAGATTCGATTTTGAGAAGGGACAGGAATCGTTCCGGCTTCTGTCCTGGAAGATCAGACCGGACGGCGCGGAAGTTCAGGCGGAGATCGGCGACATGGGATCTCTGTTTGAGAGCGCGGGGACGCTCGGCTGGTTCCGCGTGGAGCGAATGGCCGAGGACGCCGACGGGTATCTCTATCTCGCGTCCGGGCAGGAGGTCGTCGTCCTGACCCCGGAGCTCGAGAAATTCTTCTCCGTCACGACCCCGGACTATATTGACGGCATGGCGGTCAGCGGGGACGGCCAGGTATGGGTCATGGGATCCCTCGGGAACGGGCGGGTTCTTTGCCCCGTGGATCGGGAAATCCTGTCCTTCGGCGATCCTCTTCCCCTGTCCGCTCTGCCGGATGGCGAGAACGAGTTGTTCTTCGGACCCGGCCATGATTTCTATTACCGGAGCGGCAACGGCCTGTACGCCGCGGACTTTGACGAATCCGGCACGAAGGGGCTCTCCGACGAGCTGATCCTCGATTTCATGAACTCCGATCTTTCGCAGGACTCGGCGTCGATCCTTGCGGTGTACGGTCCCGAAGCAGTCCTCATGTCCGACCGGGGAGAGAACGCCGCGGTGCCGTCCATCTACCGGAAAGCGCCGGATGTCGATCTTTCCGCCGTCACAGTCCTGCGGCTGGTGCATACCGGTCAGCCGGAAATCTCTCTGGCCGGGAAAATCACGTCCTTCAACAAATCCCATGACGGCGTTCGGATCGTCGTGGACAGTTATCACTCCAAAGAGGATTATCTCGGGGGCGAAAAGCAGCTGGCCGCGGAGATGGCGACGGGAGCCCGCCCGGATATTGTCGTCACTTCCCAGTCCGGCCCCGCCCTGTCCTATATCGTAAAGCGCGGTCTCTTCGCCGATCTGAACCCGTTCACGGAGCGGGAAGGGCTATTGAACCGGGACAACCTCATGGGCTGCGTGAAGCGCACCTTCACCGACGGGGACGGGCGGCTCTTCGGCCTGACGCCCACCTTCTGGATCCAGACCGTCGTCTCCACGGATGAGCTGCTCGGGAAATACGCGGGGCGGGATTCGTGGACGGCGGAGGAGCTTCTGGATTTTGCGACAAGTCTGCCCTCCGACCGTCTGCTCATGGAGGGGCTGACAAGGAACTCCGCGGCGTATATGCTGCTCGGCCCCGGTGGATATGCCTGCTTCCTTTCGGAGGACGGCAAAACCGCTTCCTTCAATTCGGATCTGTTTATCCGGTATCTGAACTATATCGCGTCCCTGCCCGCCCGGGAGGAGTACGACGCCCATCCGCCCATCGAAGGGTCGCCCATCAATGGGCTGAACGCCGACGTTTCGGAGCGGTACAGGCTGTATCATGAAGGAAAGATCGTTCTGAAACAGAAGGTATTGACGGAACCCGTGTCCTTCCTCGGCATGGAACTGGATTTCGGCACCAAAGACTGGCGGCTTATCGGACAACCGACAAACGGGAACTGCGGCACCGCGATCAGCGCGGATTCCGTGTATCTGATCACTGCGGCGGACAGCGACCGGGCGGAGCTTGCGTGGGAAGCGCTCGAAACGCTCTTCGAGCCGGACGCAATCAGCGGCGCGCAAAGCATCCCGGGACTTGTGTCGGAGTTTGACAAGATGATCCGGGAATACTATCTCTATGACTTTGCCTTCACCTTTTCCGGCACCTCTTCCCGGGACCTGAAAGATTCCTGGTTTCCGCTCACGCTGACCGAACCCGGCATCCTGACGGAGTTCACAGAGGAGGACGAGCGGCGGATCCGCGACATCCTGGACAACCATTGCGGCATTCCCTTCGCCCTGTTCGCAAACGAAGACGTTACCGCCATCGTGAATGAGGAGATCTCCGTGTTCCTCGGGGGAGTTGGAACCGCGGAGGACTGCGCTGCAAAGATACAGTCAAGGGTTTCCATTTGGCTGGCGGAGAGAGGGTGAGGATGACTCAATTTATCGGATATCGTTTGCTCTTTTTCCTGCCTTTCCCTTCATTCTTCCTCTCCACCGCCTGCACGATTCGCACGAACGCCGCCCAATCTTCCTCGGATAAATCGTCCTTGCCGAGCCCGAACATCTTCGCCGCCGCCTTCATCGCAGCCTCGTTTTTCTCACCCTCAGCTTTCGTAATCTCAGCGATGTCTTTTCCAAACTCCGCCGCGGAATTTACCTCCGGCGCGCTCAGCCTGTCATGTTTATGCGCCTCCCGAATGTCCGCAAGGATCCCGTCCAGATCCTCATGAATGATCCCGGCGAAATAACGCCCCTCGTCGATATGCGCGGCTTCAAGAGCACGGCGGTATAACTCCTCCTTGTCCGGACTGAACCTGTCTGCGATCTGCATCCGCACCGCGTCCACGCCGATATTCAGGTTCCGGATCTGCATTTCCGCCAGCCCGTCCACATAAATCTCCGCGTCCGTGAGGAATCGGCGGAACCTTTCGTGACGGAGAAGCTCACAAAGCAAGCGATTGTTCAGTTTTCCGGATTTCATAATCTCTATCACATCATCCTGCAAGTGCAGATCGGACAGATCCGCGTTTGCGGGATTTTTGTTTTCCGACAACCCGAGCAAATAATCGGAGGTCACGCCGTAATACTTTGCCAGCGTGACGATGCTTGCATGGGACACCTCTTTGCATTCATCGCTTTCGTATTTGCCAAGTGAGGACCGTGAAATCCCCGTGGCCTTTTCGAGGTCACTCAGCGTCATCCCCCGCTCCGTGCGTAAATCCTTCAGACGCTCCTGAAACGTGAGTTTGATCTCCACTTTAATATCCTCCGTCGTGACTTATTTTCGTAAATATTGTATCATGAACGGACAGCCCTGTCAACATTCTTTCCGCGTTCTCGGATTTTTTCGATCTACCCTCCTCAAATCCCGATTTTCGGATATACCGATTTGAGATGATTCATGCGTTAAAATATTGCTACAGGGTCGGAAGAGACGAAGAGCAAGATTCTACCGCGGGCCCAAATTTCAGCGATTTCCGCTTCATTTTGATTCCCACGGAATCTTGTTGGGGAGTGCCTTCCCCAAACCCTGCAAAAAA
>SVQK01000056.1 GCA_015065385.1 Oscillospiraceae bacterium
AGTGGATCCGGTAGCTGGACGTGTAGCCTTTGCCCCGCAGGTGAGTGGGCTCCACCCGGAAAACCTCCGGCTTCGGGGGCATACCGTCAAATTCCAATCCTATCGTGTCTTCGAGGATCTCCGACCGCCTCGCTTTCCATTCCTCAAGGTTTTTCACCCTGTGCCCGTCACGGCAGACGAACGGGTCCGGCAGCATCCCAAGACGCTGATCTTTGCGCATAGCAGTGACCTCCCTGTAACTGATCGCGTTTTTTATAGTATATCTCACTCTTCGGATGCTGTCAATCGTTTCCCTAAAGATCTTTCATTTGCTGAGTGTGCATCGGCATCCGTTCCGTGCGCGTAAACGCCCGATGGAAGAAACCGCATCCCCTTGACGAAAGGATTGTCCCCATGGTATAATGATTCAGCCGCCGCGTCGTTATGAATATTCATGCGGTGCGGGCACACGGGAGCGAAGAAACGTCCCGCTGCGGAGGATGATCGCGCTTTCAGGGGATAAGGAGTACAGAACCTATGTCAGATACATTCCAGATCCATCGCTTCAAGGTTTCGGCGGACTGCTCCGATATCCGGGGAGAGGAACCGGAGAAGATCTTTTCCGACCACGCGATGCTGGCGCTGCCACAGAGCTATCGGAAAACGGGGACGCCCACAAGACTGGTGATCAACTGTCACGGAGCCGGAGGCACGGTATCCGCGGACGGTTCGCAGGTCGAGGAACAGGTGATCACCAAATACCTGCTCGCAAACGGATATGCGGTTATGGACACGAACGGCCTGCCGGAGGAGTACGCCGGACAGGCGGGGATCGATATACGGAACAATATCGGCAGTCCCATAGCCGTGCAGTGCTATGTGAAAGCTTATCACGCCTGTATCGAAAATTTCAACCTGTACAGGGATGTTTTCGTCCACGGCGCTTCCATGGGCGGGATCAGCAGCACGAACGTCGTTCTGTCAGGCTGTATTCCGGTAATCGCGCAGACCGGCTACTGCCCCGTACTGGACACATGGAATCAGATCTTTCTGCATCCGTGGTCGGACGGGCTGCCGAAAACCGCGCTCGGAAAAGTTTACGGTTTCGACAAGGACGCGAGGGGCGAATACATCTACGACGAGGAACGCCTTGCGGGATTCAATCCGATGGGTCGGTGCGTCGCTGCCGGTGGGAGGGAAACCCTGCGTTATCCCGTACCGGTGAAATTCTGGCAGTGCGAGGATGATCCCACCGTTTCCATCGAAACGACGAAACGGTTTGTACAGGCGATACGAAACGGCGGCGGGATCGCTTACCTTCGGACCCTCCCTCATGGCGGACACGAACCGCAGGAATACGGGGATTTTGTCGCGGAACCGAGCGGGAAGACCGTCCTCGGAGGGGAAGAGCTCCAAATCCGCCCCGCAGTGGAAGAAACCTTCCGCTGGATCAGACGGTTCAGCTGACGGCTTGCGGCAGAATGACAGAAGATTGAGAATCTGAATAAAACGAATCGCATCCGAAAAGGGAAACGCGGCTTTCTTTCGGATGAAAGCACGCTCAATGAGTTGAGCAGGAAAGCCGTTCGCCTCCCGCACGGAGCGATCGAAACCCATGAAGGTTTACTTTTTGGCTGAGAGCAGTTTGTCTTTGCGGTCTCAGCCGTAAAACCGGAGGAATCCGACATTTTTGTGATTCCCCCTTTTCATCCCGGAAAAGATGTGATATACTCATTTCCACAGACAGACAAGAACGAAGAGGTCACGCCGGAACAGCAGCAAGAAAGACAAAGGGAGATCATCCTATGAAAATCACTTATTCGAAAGAGATCGAAATCAAATACGAGGCAGACGTGTTCATAGCAGGCGGCGGTCCGGCGGGTGTCGCGGCTGCCGTGACCTGCGCGCGGGCAGGGCGGAGCGTGTTTCTCGCGGAGAGCTATTCGGCGTTCGGCGGCGCGGCGGTCACCATGCTCGTTCCGGCGTTCATGTCCTTCGGGAACGGCACGCAGTTTCTGGCGGACGGGTTCGGCCGGGAGGTCCGGGACAGGATCGCGGATGAGGCCGGGGAACGCTGGCGGACATACTGCCCGGATTCGATTCCGGCGGAAACGCTGAAACGGATCTACGACGATATGGTGACCGACGCCGGGGTCCGGTTCCAGTTCCACACCACCCTGACGGACGCGGTTGCGGAGGACGGAAAGATCCGGTATGTGGTCTGCGCCGCGAAGGGACAGGTTTTCGCGGTCAAGGCAAAGCTCTACATCAACTGCACCGGTGACGGGGAGCTTTCCATGATGGCGGGAGCGGAATGCGAATACGGGGACGAGAACGGACGCACCATGGCGGCGACCCTCTGCGGGCTGTGGAGCGGGATCGACTGGAGCCGCGTGCAGGGACCGGACAGACGGCGCCTCGACGACGCGTTTGCCGACAACGTGTTCACCAACATCGACCGGCATCTTCCCGGCATGTGGCGGCTCTGCGCGGAAACAACGGACGAAACCGGAGCGCACCGTCCGGACGGAATCGGCGGATCGAACGCGGGGCACGTCTACGGCATCGACGCCCGGGACGCCGCCTCCCTGACCGAAGGGATCATCCGCGGGCGGAAGCAGCTCATGGAGTACCGGAAGTACTACCGCGAATACCTGACGGGATTTGAAACAATGGAGCTTGTCGCCACCGCTTCCCACCTCGGGATCCGGGAGAGCCGGCGGGTCATGGGCGACTACTGCCTCGTACTGGACGACTTCCGGAACCGGGCCGTGTTCGACGACGAGATCGGGCGGTACAACTACCCCGTGGACATCCACTCTCCGACGAACGACAGCGCGGGTTACAACAAGTTCATGAAGGAATATACCTCCTTTGTGATGGGGCCGGGCGAGAGCTACGGGATCCCGTACCGCTGCCTTGCACCCCGGGGACTGACCAATCTTCTGACCGCGGGACGGTGCATCTCCACCGACCGGTCGCTGCAGGCATCCGTCCGCGTCATGCCGGGATGCTATATCACCGGACAGGCGGCGGGTATGGCGGCAGCAGTCCTGTGCGACGCGCATTCCGACGACGTGCACGGGGCGGACGTCCATGAGATCCAGAAGAGGCTCGTCGGGATCGGAGCCTTCCTGCCGAATTATCGGCCCTGACTTCCGGACGGCCTGTGCCATCGGCGGCGGTATCCGGCTATGACGAAAGCCTCCGCTCCATCCCCCTTTTTCGCAGTTCGGGAACGGGACTGTCCGCTCATGGAGGCCATTACCGAAGAACGTTCAGGAATAAGAGAAAACCCTTGACGGGACAACGGCTCCGGCGGGGAACAAGAAAGGACGATGAGACTTGCTTCTCACCGTCCTTTTTCCCTTGCGCCGGGCGGGGCGTTATCCTTCCAGCCCGTAATACTTGGCGATGCGCGCGAGAGTCTTTGTCACGAGCTTCTGCTTCGATTTCCATGTGGACATGATGTCCGGCGAATGGTTGATGATCTGATTGCGGAAGATGTACGGGATCTCGATGTCGTTGCCGTACTGGAAGGAAAACTCGAAGAGCCTGCCGTCCATGATGATGTCGATGATTTTGGCGGTGTTGGCGTCCATGGAATAGCGGTTCTTCAGCGCGCTGTCGTAGAACGCGGGCACCACGTCCCGTTTGGAGATCAGGGAGAGCGCTTCGGTGATCGTGCCGAGGTATTCGTAGTCCGTGTCCGGCGTGTTGATCGGGTAGGCGAGGACGGTGAACTGGTCAGAAGCCACAGTGTAATACGCGTTCTGCTCCTCGTCCCACATCGGGAAGGGAAGGACGCCGAAATCGTTTTCCATGCCCGCGAAGCTCGTTCTCGCGTTGTTCAGGATCCCGGTCGTGAACAGCCCGTGATTGGACGCGAACATCGGGAAGGCGACGCTCTCCTCCTTCCATGCGCCGGGATTGTACGTTCCCGTGTTGTCGTAATACAGAGCCAGTACCTTTTCGAGGGCGCTTACGGTCTTGTCCGTGAACATCACGACCTCGATCACCCCCGCTTCCGAGGCTTCCGTCAGAGGCTGATGAAAGGCGGTGAGCCATTCGTCGCAGTGCGCGCAGGGCGAAAGGATCACGCCGTACAGATCGTCCGCATCCTTGGACGAGTTGCCGTTGGAATCCTCATATACGTCCGCCGTAAGGGAGGCGAATTGGTCGAAGGTCCATTTCTTTTCAAATACCATGTCCTGCAGGGAGGCGGTCGTGATCCCGTAGTTCTCGCACAGCGGGGCGTTGTAAAAGATGACGTTGCCGTAGAGGATGTTCGTGACGCAGTAATCCCCGGTCATGGTGAAAAGACGTCCGTTGATCGTCGCCTCGTTGTTTGCCGCCGTCGTCCACCAGGGCTTGTCAAGCTCGAGGACCGGGATGTCGAGCCAGTTGCCGCAGCTGCCGTTGCCGACGATCGCATAGGTCTTGAAATCGACCTGCGCGATAAGGTTGTAGAGATAATCTCCCGCGGTTACGGAGGCGCGCAGCTTGTCGCTCACGCCGTCCCAGTTCCCGCCCTCGAACGCGGAAATCTCGATTTCAAACGTGTCTTCGATCAGCTGATTCCGGTTGAAGACCGCGTCGTTCGTCACCTCGCCGGTCAGGTCTTCGGAAACGAGCTCGAACATGACGTTCGTCCTTGTGAGGATGTTGAAGGCCCGCCCGTCGTATTTCCGGACGGTCAGCGCGTTCAGCGCGTCTTCGTAGAGATCCGGCTCCGTCTCGGGCTCGGCCGTAGGGCTGAGGATCTCCTGTTCAGGCTGGGCCGTCGGCGTCTCCTCGTTCTCCGCGGGTTTTTCCGAGCAGGAGAGCAGCGCGCCGGAAAGCAGCAGAAGGACGAGGGCCAGAGAGAGGAAGCGTAAGGGGGTGGTGTGTTTCATGTGAATCTCCTTTCCGATGATTCCTTCAATTCTATCAAAACACGGGCAGAACTCCGCCAGGTCCGCCGATTCCGGTCAGACGGGCTCGTCGGTCGTGAGCGTGCATGTCTCCGGGTCCGCGGAAATTCTGTCCAGCGTGAAGTGACCCGTCCAGGTATTCCCCCGCACGACGGCTCCCCGGACGTGGCGCAGCCGGATCAAGGCGCTTCCGGGATGCCACCTCTCCGCGCGGGGGCTCTTTGTGATCCGGTTGTTCTCGAAGCGGAGGCCGTCGCAGGAGAAGCCGCAGAGGACCGGAACGTCCGGTGAGTCGAAGATGTTGTCGTGGATGCGGATGTTCTTATGGAACGGCTTGTCCGGTTTTGGATCCGGCACGACGGGGCAGATGCTGACGACGCCCTCGCAGAACTGATACATCGAGGAGAGGCAGGAATCGGTGAACACATTGCCCGCAATCTCCACGTCGTGACATTCGCCGGACTCGAACCACCCGTTCGCGTCCCCCGCCACGAGGATCGCCGAGCCGGAGGACTCGAACCAGTTGTTGCGGATCCTGACCGGCTTCGGGGTCGAGATGAGCACGCCGCGCGCCCGGCAGCTTCCGAAGCGGTTGTTCTCGCACACGAATGCCGCCGTGTGGCTGAGATTGTCCACGGCGACGCTCCTCGAGCGGATCCCGTGTCCCTGCGGCGCGTCGAAGGTCAGAAGGAAGGTGTGCGGATCTTCCGTGCGGAACGCGGCGGCACGCGCTGTCCCGAGCTGTTCCATGGACCGGCGGTCGATGAAGGCGATCTCGTCTCCCTCTTCCGCCCACCAATCGAAGCCGCAGGCCTGCGGATGGCCGTACCGGCAGCGAACCGTCCGATCGTCCAGCCATTCGGCGACGGGGACACAGCAGCCGTGCACGTTGATCGGGTCGTCCATGAGGCCGAGGAAGCTGCATCCTTCCACCGTAACCGTCCCGGAGCAGCAGGTGATGTGCATCCCGTCGTCCCGGCCGCTCACGACGGTCCTCCCCGACGCCCGGTTTGGCAGGAAATTCACGTCCCGGAAGGTCAGAGTGTCGCAGAACTGGCAGAGGCAGCCAAGCCCGCCGGAGCTGTGGATGTTGATATGCTCGAAGGTGAGGTTTCTGCATTTTTCGGAGAAGATCGCGGCATGTTCCCGCGCGTTGTGGCGGAGAACCACGATGTTCCCGACGGTGGTGTCGGGATGATCCGCCCGGAATCGGTACACATGATCGCCCGTCGCGCCGACGATCGGGCCGAGGCCGAACCGGTCCCCCGTCGTCCGGCGCACGGTGCGGGTGTTCGCGTCAAACTGCATCACGCCGCATATACCAGACCATTCGCCGCCGATGTCGAAGAAGATCCGCCCGTCCTCGAACTTGTGCGGGAAGGCAGCCGGGTCGATGAAGAGATCGACGGACGAATCGGTGAACGCCGTGACGATGCCCTCGGCGACCATGGGCTTTTCCCAGTCGATCACGAAGTCCGCCGCCGTGACGTTTTCGCATCCGAGCAGCGTCAGGGGCTGCATCCGGCCTTCGCACAGGAAACGCGCGCCGGAACCGGTCAGACGGATGTCCTTCATGTTTTCGAGGACGATCCCGAGGCGGCGGTACGGGATCACGTCGGTGTTGGAGAGGGAGAGCGGTCTTTCCTGCCAGCCGGTCAGTCTGTAGTCGCCGGGCGCGAAGACAAATTCGCAGTCTTCCGGGTACTCCTGAAAAAGCTGTGTCAGGGCCGGCAGAAAATCCGTGCCGGGGGTGATTCCGTATTCGGGAAGAACAATGGTTTTCATCGTATCCTGCGCGGCGCGCGGGTCAAGCGAACGCCGTCCTTTCTATGGGGATCTTCGGCGGGGATGTTGGATTTTCGTTTGTATTGTACCATATCCCACAGGTGCTTGCAAGAGGGGTATGCGCAAAAGCCGCGGATTCGTCCCAAAGCGCGGCGAAAAATGGGGGATCTCTTCTTTACCGGACAGACGCAAAAAAGTCTGCGGATATCCACAGAACGGGCTTCATGGGCGGATCCGGTGCGTCAGATATTTATACTATTCTCAGCTTAACACTTTCCCGGCGTCACGTTCAGACTATATGGTTCTACAAAAATATATTTTAGTTTGCTCCTTCCTTCCCGTAAATGTCATTGAAAAAGACAGAAAAATCCCCAAAAACAGCTTGACATGCTCCCTGATTTCTGCTATCATTAGTGAACAGGAAAACTCATAATCAATACCGGCGGTGTCTCTGAAAATGACAACCGCAAGAAAGAAGCCAATATGCCCAAAAGATTCTCGCTCCCCCTCCTCACAAAAACCGTAACCGAAAGGCGGAAGAAGCTGAACTTGACCCAAGCGCAGCTGGCACAGGCAACCGGCATCCACAGGGGATTGCTGTCCCGTCTGGAAAACGGAGATTTTACACCGTCCGTCGATCAGATCCAGGCATTGGCAGACGTACTTCAGTTCGATGTGACGGATGTATTTGCGGAAGACCCGGCACAGATGATCCCGGATGCTCAGGCTGTCACAAGCGATCCGGAGAAGAAACGGATCGCCGTCGCCGGAACGGGTTACGTCGGTCTCTCCCTCGCGGTTCTTTTGGCCCAGAACAATCAAGTGACCGCTGTCGATATTCTCCCGGAGAAGGTGGAGAAGCTCAACAAGTTCATCTCCCCGATTCAGGACGAGTACATCGAAAAGTATCTCGACGAGGCGAAAACGGGAAAACGGATTCTGCATCTGACCGCCACGACGGACGGCGCGTCTGCTTATGCCGAAGCGGATTTCATCATCATCGCCGCGCCTACAAACTACGATCCGAAGCTGAACTTCTTCGACTGCTCCGCCGTGGAGAGCGTCCTCTCCATGATCAGCGCCGCTACGGTGGGACGGGAAAAGCTGCCCACCGTCATTATCAAGTCCACCGTTCCGGTCGGGTACACGGCGCACATCCGGAAGGAGTTCGGGATGGACAACATTCTGTTCAGCCCGGAATTTCTGCGGGAATCGAAAGCGCTTTACGACAATCTCTATCCCTCCCGCATCATCGTCGGGTGCGACGAAGAAAACGCGGAAGCCGCCCGCACCTTTGCCGGACTGTTACAGCAGGGGGCAATCAAGAATCCCGTTGAAACCTTATTCATGGGAACCACCGAAGCGGAGGCGACCAAGCTGTTCGTCAACACCTATCTCGCGCTCCGGGTGTCCTATTTCAACGAGCTCGACACCTACGCAGAGGTCAAGGGACTCGAAACCGCTCCGATCATCAAGGGCGTCTGCCTCGATCCGCGGGTCGGGGATTATTACAACAACCCCTCCTTCGGCTACGGCGGGTACTGCCTCCCGAAGGACACGAAGCAGCTTCTGGCGAACTATCAGGACGTGCCCGAAAACCTGATTCAGGCGATCGTGGAGTCGAACCGCACGCGGAAGGATTTCATCGCCGACCGCGTCATGGAGATCGCCGGAACCTACACCGCGTCCGCCAATTATGACTCGTCGCAGGAGGAAAAGCAGAAGGAAACCGTGGTCGGCGTGTACCGGCTCACGATGAAAGCCAATTCCGACAACTTCCGCCAGTCGTCCATTCAGGGCGTCATGAAGCGGATCAAGGCGAAGGGCGCGACCGTGGTGATCTACGAGCCGACGCTCGAGGACGGATCCACCTTCTTCGGGAGCAAGGTGGTCAACAACATCCGGAAATTCAAGAAAATGTGCGGCTGCATCATCGCCAACCGCTACGATCCCGTACTCGACGACGTGGAAGACAAGGTTTACACAAGGGATCTGTTCCGCAGAGACTGATAGATGAGGTAAATGAACATGCAGTGTGAAGAAAGATTTTTTGAGATCTACAACCGCGAACCGGACAATGTGGCGTTCTGCCCCTACCGGATCTGCCCCCTCGGGGCGCACGTTGACCACAACCTCGGCAAGATCACAGGCCTTGCCATCGACAAGGGGATCCACATCGCGTACAGCCCGAAGCACAACGGCGTGATCGAGCTGGTGTCCCTGCAGTTCGACAAGAGAGCGCAGTGGCACATCTCCTCCACGCCCGAGGTGAAGCAGAACGACTGGGCGGACTATCTGCGCGGCGCGACCATCGAGCTGGCGAAGCGGTTCCCGCTTCAGGTCGGGCTGTCCGGCGTGATCGAGGGGACCCTTCCCATCGGCGGGCTGTCCTCCTCCGCGGCGGTGATCATCTCGTTCCTCGCCGCCCTCTGCAAGGTGAACCGCCTCCATCCGACGGCCCATGAGATCATCATGACCGCATTGGCGGCGGAAAACAAGTACGTCGGCGTCTCCTGCGGCAAGCTGGACCAGAGCTGCGAGGTCTACTCCATGAAGGACCGCCTGCTCTATCTGGACACGAAGGACGACAGCTACGAGCTGATCCCCCAGAACCGGAACATGAAACCCTACGAGATCATGATCTTCTTCTCCGGGATCGAGCGCACTCTTGCCGGATCGAAGTTCAACATGCGCGTGGACGAACTCCGGAGCGCGGCGTACGCCCTCAAAGCCTTCTCCGGCATGGAGTACGGCAAGTACAACGAGACCTACCTGCGGGACGTTCCGCGCGAGGTCTACGAGCAGTACAAGGACAAGCTCCCCGAGACTTGGGCGAAGCGGGCCGAGCACTGGTACACGGAGTACGACCGCGTGGAGGCCGGAGCCGAGGCATGGCGTCGGGGCGATATCGAGGAATACGGGCGGCTGTCGTTCGAGAGCGGCAAGTCCTCCATTTACAACTGGGAAACCGGATCCCCCGAGCTGAAAAAGCTCTATGAGATCATGACCCGCACGGACGGGATCTACGGCGGTCGGTTCTCCGGAGCGGGCTTCAAGGGATGCTGCATGGCGCTGGTCGATCCGGCGTTTGAGGAAAGCATTCTCGAGAAGGTCGGCCGGGAGTACCTCGCGGCGTTCCCGGAGCTCGAAGGCAAATACAGCGCGCACGTCTGTCACAGCGCGGACGGCGTACAGTTCTGAGGTAAACGAACATGAAGTGTCTGATTCTCGCGGCGGGCTACGCGACCCGTCTCTATCCCCTGACGGAAAACTTCCCGAAGCCTCTCTTGAAGGTGGGGGAGAAGACCATCCTCGACTGGCTGATCGACGACATCGACGGCGCGGGGCTTGTGGACGAATACATCGTGATCTCCAACCACAAGTTTGCCGGTCACTTTGATGCGTGGGCTAAGGAACACACCCTTCCCATCACCGTGGTGGACGACGGGACTTCGACGAACGAGACCCGGCTCGGCGCGGTATGCGATATGCAGTTCGCCATCGACAAGCTGGGGATCGACGACGATCTTCTGGTCATCGCCGGGGACAATGTGCTCGACTTCTCGCTGACGGCGTTCATCCGATACGCGAAGGAGAAGGACACCTCCTGTACCATGCGATACTGGGAGGAGGACGTGAAGCGGCTGAGAAAGAGCGGCATTTCCGAACTCGGCGAGGGCGACGTCCTCCTGTCCCTCGAGGAAAAGCCGGAGGAGCCCAAGTCCAACTGGTGCACGCCGCCCTTCTATTTCTACAAGAAGGAAGACGCCCGGAAGATCAGGGACGCCATCGCAGACGGATGCGGAACCGACGCGCCGGGTTCGCTTGTGGCGTGGATGTGTAAGCATTCCGTCCTTCACAGCATGGAAATGCCCGGGAGCCGGTACGACATCGGCAATCTCGAGAGCTACGAGGCGGTCAAGCGGGACTACCGCGGCATCGTGAAGGAATGAAGCGGTTCAAAGGTTCCGCGTTTGCGGTTCTGTTTGCTGTCCTGTCCCTGCTCATGTTTCTCGGATGCCGATGGGAGGAAATGGAAACGAATCCGGTCGAATCTGTAGAGGAAACTGAACCGATCCTCCCTGAACCGGAGCCGGTCAAGCCTGTTGAGACCTGCGTCATGCTCGGAGACAGCATCACGGCACAGGGGGATTTTCAGCCGTATTTTGAATCCGTCACGATGTACAACCTCGGGATATCGGGGGATACCATCGTCGGCGTGACGGAGCGGATCGGACAGGTTGCGGAACTCTCTCCGGATCTCTTGATGATCCTGTGCGGGATCAACAGTCTGTCGGACGACACGCTGGAACAGAGTCTTGCGGAGTACAATCTGCTGGCCGAGCGAGCGGCGGACTTGCCCGGGGAGACGCGGATCGTGATCCAGAGCGTTCTTCCGGCGGACGAGGTTTTCATGCGCTGGAAGCCCTGCTCCGACGATACGATCCGCGCGTTCAACGACGGGCTCCGGGCGATCGCGGAAAAATCCGGCTTCGACTATCTCGATCTCTATTCCAGCTTTGCGGTGGACGGCGCGATGGATCCCGAGCTGACGACGGACGGGTTACACTTGAACAAAAAAGGCTACGACACATGGGCGGAGCTGATCCGGCCCATCATTGAGGTGCAACATGAAGAAAACGCGCGTTGATTTGTACGGAAAAACCATTCTCGTCACCGGGTCTCCCGGATTCATCGGGGCGAACCTCGTCCTGCGGCTGCTCCGGGAAATGACCTCCGGCACGGTGATTTCCCTCGACAACATGAACGACTACTACGATCCGAAGCTCAAGGAATACCGCCTCGGTCTGATCGAGGAAGCGGCGAAGACGTCCCCGGTGAAGCATGTTTTCATCAAGGGATCGATCGCGGACAAGGCGCTGATCGACAGGATCTTTGCGGAGTACAAGCCGGCGGTTGTCGTCAATCTGGCGGCGCAGGCGGGTGTGCGGTATTCCATCGACCATCCGGACGTCTACATCGAGTCGAACATCATCGGATTCTACAATATCCTCGAGGCCTGCCGGAACCATCCGGTGGAGCATCTGGTCTACGCGTCCAGCTCCTCGGTGTACGGGGGCAATAAAAAAGTGCCGTTCTCGACAGACGACAAGGTGGACACCCCGGTCAGTCTGTACGCGGCAACCAAAAAGAGCAACGAACTGCTGGCGCACAGCTATTCGAAGCTCTACAACATCCCCTCGACCGGACTGCGGTTCTTCACCGTGTACGGCCCGGCGGGACGTCCGGATATGTTCTATTTCTCCGCCACAAACACGCTGGCGAAGGGCGGGACGATCAAGATCTTCAACTACGGCAACTGCAAGCGGGACTTCACCTTTGTGGACGACATCGTAGAGGGCGTGTTCCGGGTCATGCAGGGCGCGCCGGAGAAGACGAACGGTGAGGACGGGCTGCCCCTGCCTCCCTACGCGGTCTACAACATCGGCGGAGGAACACCGGAGAATCTGCTCGACTACATCTCCACTTTACAGGAAGAGCTGGTGCGTGCGAAGGTGCTGCCGGAGGATTACGACTTCGAAGGCCACCGCGAGCTCGTCGGGATGCAGCCGGGGGATGTGCCGGTGACGTACGCGGATTCGGAGGCACTGGAGCGGGATTACGGGTTCACGCCGAAGATCGGGATCCGCGAAGGGCTGAGACGGTTCGCGGAGTGGTATAAGGAGTATAATCAATAGCTTTTTGCCCGGCTGTTTTTCCTGCGGGGCTTGTCAATCCCGGAGCGAGATGCTATAATGGGGTTGACTGCAATGGGAAAGGGGCGTAAGCATGAAACGATTTTCACTGCTTGCTGTAACGATGCTTTTCTGCGCGGTTTCGCTTCTCCTCGTTTTCGCCGGATGTGAACGGAGCGCGACAACGGAGCCGTCGATCGGTTCGCCGGACGCGGCCGCTTCGGGAAACAGCGGGAAACAGGATCCCGATGCGGAGGGAGAGACTTCCGCGAAGACGGACAGCCCGGAAACCGTGAATGATCCGGCGGAAGCGGAAAGCGACGTTCTGACGATCGTGCGGGGGGACAACTCGTCCGCCGCGGTGACAGAAGCCGCGAAGAGCCTGCGCAGGCTGCTCGAAAGCCGGAATTTTCAGGTTGACATCAAGACGGACTGGGTGAAGCGCGGCGAAGAGATCAAGCCCTACCCGAACGAAATTCTGATCGGCCCGACGAACCGCCCGGCGTCGGAGGAACTGCACGCGGAGATGGCGGAGACGGGGGAGACTTACGATTATTTCATCCGGCTCGGGGCGGTGAATTGCATTGCCGGCACGGACGATTGCATCGGGGAAGCAGCCGAGCTTTTCGCCGATGAATACGCCGCCCTGAGAGCCGCGGGAAATACGGAGGAGACGAAGGAAATGAAACGTGTTCATGTTTTTCCGGCACAGGGAATGACCCTTTGCGGCGCGGATCTCTCCGAATGGTCGATCGTGTGTCCCGTCGTGTATCACAAGGAGGATCGTGAGGAGCTTGAACTGCTCGCCTCGCTCTTCTATGAAGCATGCGGAAAGAGACCCGCGGTTGTCGGAGCCTCGGAAACGGTCCCGACCTCCCACGCGATGATCTTCGGGACCGCTTCGAAACTGACTCCGCGGGAATGGGATCTGTCCTATATCGTCCACTACGACGGGAAGGATCTGCACATCGGCGGCGGGAACCTGTGGGCGGATCTGCGCGCGCTGTACAACGAGCTGATCTACGGCGCGCTCGGAGCGGGGATCGATCTGAGCATGCCGAATCCGCCGCTTTCGATCGAGCTCGAAGACAAAACCGTCCCGGATGTAAACGGGCACAGGGCCTTTTCGGTTTCGGCGTGGGTGACGAGCGGGGATGCCTACAACACGGAGGCACAGGTGAAGGAGACCGCGGAGGCCGGCTTTACAAAGATCAGCGTCAGCGGACTCACGAATGACAGCCTCAGGCGGAACATCATGAAGTGGTGCGCGATCTATGACCTCGAGATCCTTTGGGCGGATGCGCACTATACCTCGATCGGCGAGAACTTCTGGACCCGGTATTCCGCCGGACTCGACGCGCCGCACATTTGGGGCCTTTACCTCTGCGACGAGCCGAATTCCTCGATTTTCCCCGATCTGGCGAGGTGCGCGCAGGAGGTCGCCGGGGAATCGCTGCAGGTTCCTTTCATCAACCTCTTTCCCAACTATGCGAATCAGCAGCAGCTCGGAAACAGGAATTACGGGGAACATATCGACGAGTTCTTTTCAACCGTCGAGCCGCCCTATGCGTCCGTCGATATATACCCCTGCGATACGAGCGGACTCTACAGCGGCTACATGGACAATCTGGACGTCTTTGCATCCGCTTGCCGGCGCACGAAGACACCGTTCAGCGTATATCTCCAGAGTGTGTCCTTCGCGGCAAGCAAGCGAACCCCGTCCGAAAAGGATCTTGAATGGCAGACCTGGTGTATCCGGTCCTTCGGCGCGTCTGAGGCGATTTACTTCACCTACATCACCCCGTACAGTACGGCGGAGGATTTCAAGCCCGCCCTCATCGACCACGACTTGAAGCGTACCGACCGCTGGTATGCCGCGCAGAAGATCAACGGCGAATTCGCGGCGCTCGATCCGGCGTTCGCCCGCTATCCCGAAAACCTCGGCGCATTCACTGCCAACGTCTCGAAGTCCAATGTCTCCCAGGCCTTCATGCGTTTCACGGGGCAGTACGATTTCAGCGCCGTCCTCGAAGAGATCGATTCGGAATCCCCCCTGCTGTTCGGATGCTTCACCGACGGAGCGGACGGATACGCCTTCACCGTTGTCAACTGCGAGAACCTTTTGCGGGATAAAACGGCGGAGGTGCGGCTGAAACTATCCGGGAAAGCTCTCACCGTCTGGCAGAACGGAAACTCTTCCCGTCTCGAACCGGACGGAGAAGGGTATGTATCCGTTTCGCTGGCCTGCGGAGAAGGCGCATTCTGTGAAGTCGAACAATAACGCGCTGTTTTCGAAGGTATTCCCGTCAAATAAAATCGCTCCTCCCCGTGAGTTCGTTTTCTCCGGGGAGGAGACTTTTTTCATCCTGTCTGCGGTCAGTGTATATCGGCGTGTTCCGTCCGGTGGAGGATATCCTCCTGCACATCCCTGCCGAGTCCGGTGAAGTAGGCTGAGAAACCGGACACCCGCACTACGAGATCGGCGTAGTTCTCGGGATGTGCCATCGCGTCCTTGAGCGTTTCGCGGGAGACGCAGTTGATCTGCACCTCCTGTCCGCCCTGACTGAAATACACCTGAATGGCCGCCCTCAGAGCCGCGCGCTTGACGGGATCTGTGAGCATATCCGGCGTGTACTTCTGATTCACGACCGTCCCGCAGGATACCAGGCGGTAGTCCGGCTTGCACAGGGACAGGAACGCGGAGGTCGGTCCGTTTTTGTCCATACCGTAGGTCGGGGAAGCCGCGTCGGAGAGGGGAACGCCCGCATGCCGCCCATCCGGGGTCGCGCCGGTGATATGCCCCGCGGAGACGCTCTGGGTGTTCGAGGCGATAGCCGTGTAGAAATCGCCGCCGTCCCGGGTGTGATACTGCGCGAAGACCCGGTCGAGGAATTCTACATACCACACGGCGTATTTATCGACGAAATCGTCGTTGTTGCCGTACTTCACGACGTTTTGCAAACGGGCGCGGAGGGGCTCGTACCCCTTGAAATCGGCGGCCATCGCGTCCCGCAATTCCGTCAGGGTGCAGGCGCGGTCCAGATATACGACCTTCTCCACCGCCGCGAGGGAATCCGCCACCGTTGCGATCCCCATGCCGCACGCGCCGTGAACGGAGGGATACCGCGCGCCGCCGCAGTTGATATCCTCCCCGCGCGCGATGCAATCGTCGCAGAACAGGGACATGAAAGGCTGGGCATAATGCCGGTAGTTGTAACGCCCGTTTTCGTTGTTGAAGATAGTGACGTATTCTCCGGCCGCGAAGGCGATCTGTTTTTCAAACGCGCCGAGGAAGTCTTCCATCGTTTCCATGTCTTCGAGCGCGCCTGTGTCCAGACCCAGATAGTCTGGGTCAAGCGCGGAGGTCCCTCTGTAGAAAACCGCTTCGAGAAACTGCGGCACGTTGAACCGACCGTCGGACCACGCTGGCTGCTTTCCGGGGATGAAATTCTCGATGCACCCCACGAAGCAGTAGTCTCGCGCGTCTTCTAGAGAATACCCGTGGCGTTTCAGCGCGGGGATGTTCACGCGGTCGTTCATCAGGGCGGGGTAGCCGAGCCCGGTTCCGATGACCTGCAGGCATTCGTCGAGGAACCTGTCGGGCATTCCCTCGTGAAGTCTGGCGGAGAGGTTCGGCCCGGGGACGTTGCAGTCCCGGACGGCGTGGAGGACTCTGTAGGAAAGGTCGTTGATCCCTTCCTCCCCCGCCGGCGTGACCCCGCCGATGCAGATGTTCACCACGTCGCTGTTTCCGTATTCCACGATTTTGATGAAGCAGCAGGCGATCAGATCCTCCGCGTCTTCGGGCGTCAGGATCCCCGCCTCGATATCGTGTTCGTAATGGGGCAAAAGATACTGGTCGATCCGGCCAAAGGCCATCGCGTATTTGTTCTGGAACAGGAAGGAGAGGTGGACGAGCCAAACAAGGTTCAAGGCCTGACGGAACGTCACCGGGGCTTCCCAGGCGGCGAAATCCAGATCGTCCGCAAGGGAGAGGAGTTCGGCTTCGCAGGCGGGATCGTCGGTCCGTGAGGCTGCTTCGCGCGCGGCGTCGGCATGACGGCGGACGAAGGCGGAAAAACCGGTCAGCACGGTCTTCATCGCGGTGAGGAATTCCACTTTTTCGGGCTCTTCCCGGTGGACGAGGAGGGAAGAGTCTATCCTCGCCATCGTACCGCGGATGCCTTCCTTCAGGAAGCGATCATATCCGGGCGCGAAGTGGTCGGAATTCGTCCAGAAGCCGAGGTATCCGTAGGATCCGCAGATGGCTCCCGCCCGTTTCAGCTCCAGCGGATCGGCGTTTTCGACGTAATTCCCGCGGCGAGATCCCGCGATCCGGTCGCATTCGTAAACATAGACGGGGAAATTCTCAAACCATGCTTTCTGTGCCAGCGCGCAGGCAGTCAGCGGAGACTGTCCGTAGGTATTCCGAAAGGATCTGTACCGGATCAGCTCGGTGTTGCGGTACTCCCCGGCGGGGGCGTGTTTCTGCGCTTCTTTCAGGAGAGGAAGATGTTTCATGTCCGTGTGCTCCCTGATCGGTAAATAGTCTGCTTTTGCCATCGAATCCAGTATAGCATGAATCGGCCGCTTTGTCTATGGATTTTTGAGATAAATCCGGACAAATCTGCCGACGCTTTGCGCGGCGTCGTTTCTTACCGCGCGCAGTCCATGGCGGGAGATTTTTCCTGCACGATCCCCCTGTCGAGGACTTGACTGTGGTCTTTCATATTGTATGCTGTGGATCTTGAACCGCGTTTTTCCGCATGTCAGACTGCGGAATCCTATTGCACCGCCGCTCCGCATGTGTTATAATAAATTCAGTATAGCATAACGTGAAAACAGACGGTGCCGGAAAGGAGAAGACATGAACTGTCCTCATTGCGGAAAAGAAGTGAAAGACGGCGCGAAATTCTGCCAGCACTGCGGGAGCAGGTTGACGGAAGCCGAACTCGTGAAGCGCGAGCGCTGGTGCCCCTCCTGCGGCGCGCTGCTGCCAGACGGCGCGAAGTTCTGCAACAAATGCGGGCTGCCCCTCCGACCGACAGCGGCCCGGCAGGTTCAGACAGCGGCGCAGCCGGTTTATAATCAGACCCCCGCGGTACGGACCTCCAGGCCGCAGAAGCGGAAGAGCCGTTTTTCCGGCTTCACCCGCGCGTTGTCCCTCCTCCTCGCCGCCGCGCTTCTTGTGACAGGGCTGTGGAAGCCGGGATTCATGCTGCCTTGGATCGGCAGGATCGGCATCTTCAAACCGGCAAACCCGAAGGTGGCATACAACACGGATTCCCTCGTTCTGGACCGAAAGGAAACCGAAGCGGTCAAACCCGTTACCGCGGCGCTCAGCATGGACGAACCCGCTGTGACCGTTGGGGAGATCAAGGTCGATTTCGGCGTGATGGAGGGGGAGCACACGCTCGAGATCCGGGACGTCGGGATCAAAAGGGACAATTCCGAAGACGCCGAGGTGCATGTGTACGATTTCCGGCTCGACGGGGGGAAGACCCAGCCGGATACCTGCGTCGCCGTCACCGTTCCGTACAACCCGGAAAACATGGATCCGTACGACACCGTCACCGCCCGGCATTACGACGCGAAGACGAAGAGCTGGACCGTGCTTCCCGCCGAATTCGACACGGACGCGAAAACGGTCACGTTCTGGACGGATCATTTCTCCGAGGACGGGATCTACGACACCTGGCAGTCCCGGCTCGCCATCGCGGAGTATGAATACGGGGCGGTCGCGGGCGGATCCGCTTCTCTTGAAATGCCCTATCAGGAGTACAAGCAGGACGGGACAGGGTTCGATCCGGACGGCGCGGGAACGGGCGCGGCGATCGGCTCATCCGTGGGAGGCATGATCCCGGGCGGTTCCGTTGCGGGAGCGGCTGCGGGCTTCTATATCGGCGGGAAGATGGCCGAATGGAACAACGACGAACCTTTCCTCTACAATCAGAAGGATATTCAGGAGGGCAAGGGCGCGCTCTCAAGAGTCACCTTCAACGCGAACCGGCTGAATCAGATCGCAAAGAACATCAACACGCAGTTTGATTCGCTCCAAGCCATTGCGAAAGAAGAGCTGAACTGGCAGAACGACACCTCTGTCGCGGGCAAAGCAGCCGTCGCCACCGGATTCGGAGGGAACGCCGCCACCGCTTCCGACAATATTCAGCAGGTGTTCTCCTCCATGGGCAGGATCGCGGAAGGGACCTCCGCCGCGCTCTCCAAAGCGTTCTTCGCCGTCGGCGCGGTTCTGACCGCCGTCAAATTCAGCCTGAGCTGGTACGACAACGGCAGCTTCACGTCCGCCCTGTGGGATAACGCGGCGGATATCGGTCTGGTTGCGCTCGGCGCTCTGTCGCTCGGAACGGGAGGAGCCGCCGGGGTCGCCATCGGGATCGTAGCGGCCGGGCTGTGGGCAGTGACATCGGTCGGCTCCGCGGTCAACGACAGCGATTTCGACTACATCACCGGCCTGCGCAACGGACACTACGACAACGACACGCAGAGGACCTACATGGTGTTCACCACAAACTATATCTCCTACTCGGCGCAGGCGGAGAACAGCGGCAAGTGGCCGGGCGGGCTGACCTTCTCCAAATTCCCCGCATCCATGGAGAAAACGCGGGATTACATTTTTAATACCTATAAAACCTACGGCTTTGACGACAGCTGGGCGCTCGGGAACGAGTCCTACGACAAGGGGCTCACGCATTGGAGATCATACCTCAAAGCGAAGGCGGATTCGTCCTCGAAGGATACCGCGCAGCTTGCGGGAAATATCGACGCGTGTTTCGCAAATGCCGCGGGCGTGTTCTGGAAGCTGCCCGCGGAAGTCCGGCAGGAGTTTGCGAAAGATATTAAGGCCTATAACTATCAGGAACCGGATTCCGGCACGAGAGGGACCTATACGTCACAGATGAAGCAGATCCTCTCCATGCTGAATTCCGACAACATCAAGTATTTTTACGAGCAGCGCAGTACAAAGGCGAAGAACGACGCCCTTCGGAACATCGACGAGCTGACCAAGGCGATGAACACCGTCACGAGCTTCTCCTTCTTTGTGAAGGAAACGGACGGGAACGGAAGGGAAAAGAAGGTCCCGCTGGCGGAATCGCAGTATAAGGGGTATATCGCCGCGTTCTGCGAAGGGAAGGAGAGCGCGCCCCGCAACGCAGGGTACGGCACGGTTGACGACTGGATCTTCGAGACCGGAAAGGAAACCGTCCAGTTCCAGTGCACCGCGTACAACTGGCTCAAATCCGGAGGAAAGGACGGTCAGCCGCTCGGATGGGTCCGGCTGTTCCCGGATGAAAACGCGCTGAAGCGGAACGTCTCCGCGGCGGAAGCGTCCTTTGAGTTTGCGAACGGCGGCGTGGAGGTGATCTTCGGCGCTTCGGACGACATCGAGGGCGAGTACGCGGGGACCGTCACGCCCACCGGTTTCTATCTCGGCGATCTCTGGTACAAGGTCTGGGGCGAGAAGCTCGGACTGTCCCGCGAGGACTGCGCGGATTCGGTCTCCATGTCGGAGAATATGCGGATCACGGGGGTGACCGTTGCGAAGGGAGGACTTCTCAGCGGCGGAAAATACAAGCTCACCTTCCACATGCTGGACACAGAGGAGGACACCGCGCTCAACGTTCCCGTGGACGCGGAATTCAGGGGAGGAAAGCTCATCATCAAGAACGACAAGGGGACCACGTCGATTTCGGTGATACAGGAGAGCGGGAAGCCGACCCGGCTCGAAGGCACGGGCGTGATCATCAATTTCGACCAGACCGCGCAGGCGTATGCGCAGATGTACCTGATCATCGACATCAGCGTGCAGAAGAGGGAATGAGATGTGCCCGGTCATCCGCGTCTTCGGTCAGACGTTCTCTGCCTATCTCCTCTTTGGCGGAGCCGCCTGCGCCGCGTTCTGGATCCTCTTTTCGCACGCTCTGAGGCGGGATCTCTCCGGCCGACGTCGGTTCCTTCTGCCCCCGGCGGTCATCCTTGCCTCCCTGCTCGGCGCGAGACTGTTCCACGCCGCGCTCCATCCCACGCGCTACGGGCCGGGGTATCCCATATGGACGCTGCGCTTCGAACGCCTCTATCTGATGGGAGGGCTGATCCTCGGCGCCGCTGTCCTCTACGCCGTCTGTCACGAGGCGAAGCTCCCTTTTTCGAGGATCTCGGACGATCTGACGCCCGCCGCCGGATGCGCGCTGGTCCTCCTCAAGGTCGGATGCTTTCTGAACGGCTGCTGCGGAGGAAAGCCCACGACGAGTCCGTTCGGGATGGTTTTTCCCGCCCGCGCCGTCTTTTACGATCTGATGCACACCCCCGAGGAGGCGCGGAGGGTCTGGCCCGTGCAGCTCTTTGAATGCGCGGCCTATCTTCTGGGGATCGCCGCGCTCCTGCTGTTCTCGAAAAAAAGAAACCTCCCGGACGGCGGGCGGTTTCTCCTGTACGCCGCGTATGTCTCCGCTGTCCGGCTGACGCTTCACCCCCTGCGGGAGGCGGTCTATCCCGCGGCATGGAAAATCCTCTATCCGGCTCTCTACGGCGCGCTGCTGGCCATTTCGGCAGTATGGCTGATCCTAAGGATGTGTCGCCGTATCGGACCGGCCTCTTCCTGATTTCCGTCCCTGAACCGATTTCTTCATCACGGAGGACAAGTTATGTTCTGCAATAAGTGTTCGTCAAAGATCCCGGACGGCAGCGTCTTCTGCCCCGAATGCGGACAGCGGCTGACCGCGGCTCCGGCTCCCGCACAGATCCCGCCCCGCCAGGCGCCGCAGTACGTTCAGCCCCAGCCCCGGTCATTCATTCCCCCGCAGGCTCCCGCCGCCGATCCGCTGAATGCGCCGCTGACCACGGGGAACTTCTTCTGGATGCCCGTAGTGCTGGCCATCCCGGTCGTGGGGTTGATCGTGCTCCTCGTGTGGGCGTTCTCGAAAAGCGCCAACCTCAACCGGAAGCACTATGCCCGCGCGACGCTGATCTGGATGCTGATCTCCCTGATTCTGGTCGTCATCGTCACCTTCGCAGGCGGCGGGATCCTCGGGAGTCTCGGAGGGCTGCTCTCTTCTCTGTGAGAAACCGGAACGGAAAGACAGGCGGCTCCCCGTCCCTCCCGCCCAGAGCAGGGCATTCAATTCCAGAAACGCGCAGCGTTTCATTCCTTAATATCCCTATAGAAGGGATATTTATATCCTTCTGGCTGCCTCTGCCGCCCAGCGGATCCTCTCATCGGGCAGGGAACTGTCCATGCTGCAATCCGCGCCGAGGATATAACCGGTCTTCCCGGCTTCGCCGATGAGGTTTGCGGTCTCCGCCTCGATTTCTTCACGCGTCCCGGTAAAGAGAAGGGAACCGGCATGGTTTTCAAAGCCGCCCCAGATCGTGCATCCGAAGCGTTTCTTCGCTTCCCGCATGTCCTTGAGGTCAACGTTCCGCGCCCAGCTGACGACCGCCGCCTTATAATCGTCCCAGACGGAAAGCCGGTTCGGAACGCCTTCCCAGCCGCAGAGGTGAATCACATTCCGATCGCTCAGCGTGTTGGCGTAATCGAGGACCTCCTTGTCGCTCGGCGTGACCCAGGAACGGTATTCTTCCTCCGTGAAGCGGTCGATCTCACCGTTCTGAACGCTGTAGAATATGCCGTCGGCTCCCGCGTCCTCGATCACGCCTTTGACGAGCAGTTTCTGATCCTGCGCGATGACACGGCAGGCATACGTGACCGCGTCGGGATTTTCCCGGATCAGTTCCATCATTTTCGGGTATCCGATCACCAGCCGGAGGGCGGAGAGGGGAACGAAGACCAGATAGACCGCCATGCACTCGCCGTGAAGACCCTTGATGACTTTCGCGGTTCGTTCGATCTGTCCGCGGATATAGGGATGGTTTGCTCCGAGCGGCTCGAGGCGCAGAAGGTCTTCCGCTTTTTCGACTCCCTTCAATAACGGAGACGGCCAGCCGAAGTACCCGTCGGCGGAGAGCTTCATGAAGTCCACATCCGTGGTCCGGAAAGAGTTGACCTGATACTCCGCGAAGCGGTCGAAGTCGTACCAGTACTCCCCGGGCACATGTTTCCACATGCAGACAGGGACGTGATCGACTTCTTTGCCCTGGAAAGCGGCAAGGGTGCGTTCTTTTTTCGTCATGAACATGATGCAGAACGGTCCTTTCTAAATTTAGTTTTGCTATAGAATCTATCTTTCCGATTTCAGCAGGGCGTACCAGCATGCGTCACAAATGCCCTGATTATTTCTGTCCGAACTGCGCAGGGTGCCTTCATAGGTCATTCCGCACTTTTTCATGACCATGCCGGAGTGCGGATTTCTCGGATCATGGCGGCTTTCTATCCGGTTCACCCCCACCTTGTCAAAGAAGTAATCCATGACCGCTTTCAGCGCCTCGGACATGATCCCGCGATGCCACAGGTTTTTGCCGAGGCAGTAGCCGATATGTACCATATCGATATCGTCGTTGATCTGTACGGCGGCGATGCTTCCGACCGGACCGTCCCCGCGTTCCTTCAGGACGATGGCCCATTGATAGTAGTTCTCCTGTGCGTATGACCGCACCCATTCTTCCAGTACGGCTTTTGTGGCATTTACGTCGGCATGCGGCTGCCACGTCAAAAACTTTGTCACATCGGGATCGGAAGCCCAGTTTTTGTACATCGCTTCCGCATCATCGATCGTGAACCTTCTCAATATAAGCCTGTCTGTTTCAATCCGCTGCGTTCCGCGATGCCTCATGGCTTTTCCTCCGATCATTCCGACTTTCCGCCCCGCTCAACTTTATTATACACCCCGGGAGTTGAGAATTCAAGAGCCAGTTTTGTCAAGCGGGGGAAAACGCACAGACTCCATTGATGTGAACAAAGCATAATCCAGACGTACGGAAATCCGCTCCCAAGGCCCGCTTCCCGTTTTTCATACAGCCGACCGTCTCTTGACATTCCCTTGTTTTTCCTGTACAATGGCGATAACAGCAGCCGGCACAATCTTTCTGAGCTTCGATCAGGTGAGAAGACGCGGCTTTCAGCGGCGTCGGAGTAAAGGTTCAGCCCACATAAGTACAGGAGGATGTACCATGAAAAAAGCAGGTTGCCTGTCCCTCGTTTTCCTGATGATCCTGCCTCTTTTGTTTTCCTGCGGCGAACGGAAAGAGGCTCAGGAAGACTCGCCCGCAGCAGACCTGGTACAGGCGCTCGGCGAAGACGTCTCAGCCGCCGGCGATGCTGCCGCGGAAACGGAGATCACGCGCGAGAACGTGCCTGACTCCCTCCCCGCCGATCTGGATTTCAACGGAAAAACCTGCACGATCTATTACAGCAACGGCAGGGATCGGTTCCCGTTCATCGAAGGCGGAGAAGAACTCAGCGGGGAGATCGTGAGCGATTCGGTTTTCAACTGCAACGAATCCGTCGCAAACCGCCTGAATGTGGATTTGCGGTACTTTGCGGAGAATACCGGCAACTGGGATACCATCACGTCCCTCGTCAGCAATCTGATCATGGCGGACGACGACACCTACGACGTCTATCTCGGCGAACAGTTCGGCATGGTTCAGACGGTGGCGAAGGGGTTCTACCGCAACGCGTTCGAGCTCCCCTACCTGGATTTTGAACAGCCGTGGTGGAACTCCGTCTTCATGGAAAATCTACAGATGACGTCGGATAACCGGATGTTCCTGACCGGTGATTTCGGTCTCACCACCCTGCGCGATCTCTGGATCGAGTACTACAACAAGGGGATCTATGAAAGACTGTTCGGCGATCCGGACGAACCGTACAATCTGGTGCTCGAAGGGAAGTGGACCGTCGACAAAATGAGCGAGCTGGTTGCCGCTTCCTATCTGGATCTCGACGGCAACGGGGAAGTGAACCTCGACGACCAGTTTGGTCTTGTGGTGTACAAACTCTATTCGACCGTGGATCCCTTCATGTACTGCGCCGACGTTCCCTACACATCCCGCGACGAGGCGGGCAGGATCGTGATTGATATGAATCAGGAGCGCGGTGTCACGCTGACGGAAAAGACAGTCAGCCTCTTCCTTCAGAAGGGCGTCTTCTCGAATTCGCTGGATCCTTTCGCAGCGGGTGGATCGTTATTCTGCGGGTATACGTTGGGCATGTCTGAATCCTTGCGTGAAATGGAGGATGATTTCGGCTTTCTGCCCTGTCCCAAGCTGGACGAGGAACAGGAGCACTACCGGGATCTCGTTGCCGACGTCTGCCTGCTGATGGCGATCCCCGTGACCAGCCGGGACGCGGATCTTGCGGCCTGCGTTCTGGAAGCCCTTGAAGCGCAGACCTATCGCACCGTCACCCCGGCGTGGTATGAGGTCGCTCTGAAATGCAAGTATTCCCGCGACCTCTTGTCGTCCGAGATCATCGACCTGATCCACGACTCGATCTATACCGATTTCCTCTTTGCATATTCCCCGATGGTCAACAATATCGGCCAGATCATGCGTTCTCTGGTCAATTCCGACAGCCCGAATTACGCGTCTACCGTCGCCTCCATGGACAAGGCCGCGAGCAAACAGCTCGAGCGGGTATATAAGGCTCTCGATAAACTCACCGAGCAGCCGTAACGTTTGCGGGATCAAGTCCGCCAAAAGGCTTCCGCCGATCCGCAAGCGCGCGGGGCCATCCCGAAGCAGATACCGAAGACAGAAAAACACGCCGTATCATCATTCAGAGATCCACGGCGTGTTTCTTTTTTCTGTCAAACGGTCTGCTCCCTTATACATTTCCCCTTACCGCGGTCTATCCCCACGGTCCGGGCAGCTGCCGCATCCGTCGGCGGGCGCTCCCGATCATGGTCAAGGGAATGCCGGACAGCGCAGAGCGGCTGCTTTTTCGAGCGGCTCGGTGAAAGAATGGCGGGGAGTCAGTCGGCGAAGTTTGCCAACAATTTATCAAGCTGTTTGTTCGCGTTCTTTTCGACCTTCTGGAGATAGGAGGCAACAGCTAAATTACTGTTGTTGAGCATATCCTCGATCATGTTGCTCGCGGGGAGCTCGTAAGCATACGCAAAGCCGATCGTTCTGGTGTCTGCGAGAAGCTGAAGCATTTCAGCGTCGTCGGGTTCGTCTGCGATCCGGGCTTTCATCGTGACCTCGTAATAAGCGGGAAGAATGTTCTTGTAGTTGTAGCAGGACATAGCCTCCACGACCGCGCCGATCACATCCTGCTGTTCGGGGCCGACGATTGCCGGGATACCCCACGGAGCGTCCGTGCAGCAGTTGATATACTCTGCCTGATTCTCGTCCAGCTTCGGTGTGGAAAGAAATCCGGCGTGCGCTTCGCAGTCGTTGACATACGCGTACACGTCCTTCAACTGCATATAGGCGAAGAGGAAGTTCCCGCCGTCCAGCATACCGGGTTTGAATTCACCGGCGGTGTAGAACCGATCCGGAGTGGTCATAGCGCGAAGTCTTGACATGATGGAGTCTGCGCGGTCCACGTCAAAATCCAGATAGATCGAGCCCTCGTTATCGCGGCGGTACAGCGGAAGATCCAGCGCTTCCTGCATGGCGTACCACGATCCGCGGAAACAGCAGAACCCGAAACGGTCCTGTTCGGTCATTTTCCCGTTTCCGTCAAGATCGTTCGTTGCCTGATCCGCAAGAGATTTCAAAGCATCCAGCGTCCAATTACCCTCGCGCACGGTGTTGTACGGAACCTCGATTCCGAGATCTGCGGCAAGATCCTTGTTGACCAGCATCATTCTCGTCCAGTGCAGACCGCAGTAGCTGAGATAATTGGAGACAGCATACATTTTACCGTTGATCGTCCACGATTCGGTCGCCAGCTCGGGCCACCACGGCATGGAGAAATCGAACTGATCGATGTCATATACATTGAACAGAAAGCCTTGCGTGCCGAGAGAGACGGTTTTTTTGTCGTGACCGATCGTAATGTCGAATGCGTTGTCGCCCCCTTTGACCGTGGTCTTGACTGTCGTCGCGTTTCCGTCCGTATCGCCGGAATCGATGGAAGACAGTTTGACGTTGAAACGATCCTCGATGTACGCTTTGGACTGATAGAGCGCGTCATTGAGAGGCGTGCCGTTGATTTCGTCGCTTGCGATGAAAGAATATGTGTCCTGATGGTGCATGCAGGACAGGACGCGGAACTCATAACCTGCAAGATCGGTCTCGGGCACGGCGTCCATGAGTTCGGTTTCTTCCGGTTCCTCGGCGGGGGATTCGACGGAAGGCATCGACGCGGGTGCGCCTGTCTGCGGGGCAGTTTCGGGGACGGTTTCTCCGCACGAGACCGTGACAAAGGACGCTGAGATCAGCGCGCAAAACAGAGCGTTCAACCGTTTTTTCATGACTGTTCTCCTTTCTGTCTTTCCGATGATCATTTGTTCCGGGACTCCCACCATTCGGTGAAAGCTGCCGCATAATTGGTCTTGAACCCGAGAGCGCCGGTTTCGCACATTTCTTCCCACCAGCGCGGGTAGTCGCCGAGATTCGAGAAGACCTGAATTCCCCTGTCGTTCAGATAGTTCACATCGTCCCGCGTGTATTTCCGGTCGTTCAGGCCGATCTCAAACAAATCGAGGTTTTGGATATATGCTTTGTTTTCCTCGGTGAGATACCGGATATTCGCGCCGAGACGGAGTCCCTCGGGTTTTCCGAGCATCCGGCAGGTTTTCTGCATGTCGTCGATGATATCCCGGTGGCCGGAGAACAGGATATACTGCCGGCGGTTCGGAGATACGTCGAGGATCTCGAGCATCCGCTTCATCAGGCCGGGAGCGCAGAATTCCACCTCGACCGTGATCTTGCGCTCCTGCTGCGCCAGCCACCGATCAAAATCCGAGAAACGCATCAGCTTGGCCATGCGCGGCTCTGTCATATACGCTTTCTCGTAATCTCCGAGCACGGTCCAAGGGACTGTGGCAAGCGATTCGTTTTCCGTATAAGGAGGCAGAGCTTCCGGGAGCAGATGCAGCGCATAGGGCAGCTCGATCTGACTGAGCTCTTCCCACGTCATATCCGCGAGGTGGCGGATCGAATACCGGGTCGGGTGACCGCAGGTCAATCGGGCAAAATGGCTGTCATGACAGACCACCGCTTCTCCGTCCTTCGAAAGACGGATATCCAGTTCGATTCCTTCATATCCCGCGTCTACGGCGGCCTGGAACGCTCCTTCCGTGTTTTCGGGCGCCTTCTGTGCAACCCCTCTGTGCGCAAAACGCATCGGTCCGGTATAGTTCATACGGTTGTCCTCACAAAACTCTCTGCGGCACTGTCGGCGGAACAGAACAGAAATGCCGCTTTTCTCATAGGTGTCTCCTCATTATCTGGAATCTCAACGATCCCATACAAATTCCGCAGGGGAAGGCCCCGGTCAGGAATATGATACAACAAATTCCCGCCCCTGTCAAGAGCCGTTTTCGCGTCAGCCGTTGACAAGGGCGGGTACAAGGGGGGAGATCATGGAGTTGTGGGAGGTCGTCCTCCCGCTTCACTTGCCGCCTCAGCGACCGCTCGCGGAAAAGCGGGGACCGCAAAAAGCCGGAGGATGTGCCGAGTTGCTTACAGACTGTTCAGGATGCCCGCGAGCAGTTCGTCATAGGTTTCGAATGCCGGAAGATCCGGGTTGTCGCGGCGGATCGCGTCGGTCGTGCGGAACAGGAAACCGGCCTTGCTCTGACGGATCATGGCCAGATCGTTGAAGCTGTCCCCGGCCGCGACGGTTTCGATCCCCATGGACTGAAAGGCTTTGACCGTCGTCAGCTTCGGAGAAGGACACCGGAGGGTATAGCCTGTGATCGTCCCGTCTTGCGCCACAGTCAGCTGATTGCACAGGATCGTGGGGCGTCCCAGCTTTTTCATCAGCGGATCCGCAAACTGCGTGAAGGTGTCGCTGAGGATCACCACCTGAGCTTCTTCCCGGAGCGCGTCCAGAAACTCCCTTGCGCCGGGCATCGGGTCGATCGTCTGAATGGTCTTCTGAATCTGAGAAAGTCCCAGACCGTGTTCCTTCAAAATCTGAATACGGCTTTTCATCAGCTTGTCGTAATCCGGTTCGTCCCGGGTGGTCCGGCGGAGTTCGGGAATCCCCGCGGCCTCTGCGAACGCGATCCAGATCTCCGGCACAAGCACACCTTCCAGATCCAAACATACCAGCGTCATACTTGTTGGTTCCTCCTATCCTTGATTGAAGCCGGACACGCAAAACAACGCGTTCCCAGCCTTGGGCGTTTCAGAACGATACAGCCCCTGTTTCCTTTTTTTGCATCAGAGCGAACCGGATCGCCTTCTGCGGAATCCCATTTTTTTCAATACCCGCTCTGCCAGGCGAACGCCGCAGACGGTCGCCGCTCTGACCGGATAAACCGCGTTCCAGAATCGGACGTAGGCCCGATAGGTTTTATCCTCCGCGCCGATTTCCTTTCCGTTCCGCTGAAATCCCGTCAGCACGCCGATCACAGCGTCGTCCGGAACCGTTTCCAGAGCGTAGGTGTTGTCTCCCCGGATCAGGTAATACCCCTCCCGGACCTCGATCACCCGGTGGAGCACATATGCATCCCCGCGCCGGTAGAGGGCGACGTCCAGGGGCTTCAGCCGCCCTTCCGGTACCCGGATCATCACAAGATCCCGGTTCTGCCGCAGCATCGGACGCATGCTCACGCCTTTGGTTTTGTACACCAGAACGCCGTCCCGGGCAAGAAGCTCGTCAAAGGTTCCGCTCATTCCTCAAGCGCATGGATCCGGCGCAGGGTGTTCAGAATGGTTTCCACGTCTTTTGCGATGGTTTCCCGGGGCGCGTCGTATTTTTTGCACATGGCGTCCACGATCTGATCTTTCGTGGTCTCCTCTTTCAGGCAGTTCACGATGAACGCCGCGGTTTTGTTGCTCCGCACGATGCCGTGGAAGGTCTCGGCTCCGACCGGCACCAGAAACTGGGTGCCTTCGATGTCCTGTGTGATGAAATCGTCTTTGAGTTTCATATGGTTTCTCCTGATTGGTTCAGCAGTCGGACGGCTCGTTCCCGCTCCCGGATCCGGAGCTGTCCTCTGCGTGTTGTTCGATTTTCCGATCGATCATCCGTTTCAGCGCTTCGACGGTGCACATTTCCAGCGATTTCCGGCAATGGGTGTTCTCCACGGGGCAGGAGGCAAAATTGGTGCAGTCCGGCAGGAACGGACAGCTCCGGCATTTCTCGCGCGTCCGGTCAACCCGGATGAATTCCGCGCGCGCCGCCCCGTCCGTCACCCCGTTCCAGACGTCGCCGAAGCGGCTTTGGGGAGGACACTGCTCGCAGGCGTACAGGCTCCCGTCCGGCCCGATCACCACGCACCCGCTGTCCGCCATGCAGTGGTTGGCGGAAAAGGTTGAAACACTTTGAATCGAACGGTGAATCCGAAATCCGCTCTGTTCGATCAAGGGGTAGACATCCAGTATTCTTTTTCGGATGGATAAATCGTCCTCGCCCACCCGTTCGCTGAACAGAGGCACGATGTGAATCGAAACCCGCTCTTTGTCTTCTACCGAAGCGCTGAGATCCGCAAAGAAGCCGGACAGCCGGTCAACGTTGTCGCGGTCTACGTTGCAGCGGACCAGTACCCAGACACCGGCTTTGGCCAGACAGTCAACTGCCCGGATCACGGTATGATACTCGTCGTGATACGTCCTGTAACGCTTTCTGGCAATATAGTCCGCTTCCGCTCCGTCCATGGAGATCTGAATGCTTTCGATCTTCCAGCGGTTCACCATGGTGTCCACGATCTCGGGCGTGATCAGGCTCCCGTTGGATACCATGTAACCGCGGTAGTTCACCTTTTCATCGCGCATCGCCTGACAAATGCGCTCGATGCAGTCCGGACGGAGCATCGGCTCTCCTCCGAACCAGCGGAGCTTGATCGATCCGCTCTGCCGGTTGGCGAGAATGTAGCGGATCACCTGCTCCTCGACCTTCGCGTCCATGGAAACCTGCTCCCGTCCCGCTTCGTAGCAGTAGACGCAGCGCGCGTTGCAGGCGAGGGTCGGCAGCACGGTAAAGGTTCCGATCTTGCTTTTCCGGGTGAACGCGCGGAACAGGGAGGAGACGGATGTGTAATATTGAACCTCGTCCTTATCCGAGGGAACAAGAAACTGCCCCCGGATCAGGTCGGCAACCTGTTCCACCGCCTCCGCATGCGAAGGGATCCCCCCTTCGATACATTCCTTCGTCAGGGTGTTGAAGGAATATCGCGTCCCTCTGTGTTCAAACTGCACGACAAACCGGGAGGGAACATAATCGATCCCGCTCTGCATCCGGACAGGTGGCAGAACCTTTTGCAGGGCAGGATCCGGCATCTGAATTCTGTTGATCATTTACACCTCAACAAGGAAAATGCGGCATGCAGAATGGTACATACCGCATTTTATCGTTTGTTAGAGAGACTCTTTGTTGACCGGGCGGCTGCTGTCGATTCCGTATCCATTTCCAGGGCTACCGCCATTTTCAGTACCAGTACCAACACAATCACCAATAGTTATGAGTTCATCCTCGATCTCCACGACCTCCATGACGGGCGTTTCGTATGCTTCCATGCTGTATCTCCTCCTTTCCGAAGATGTAATTTCTATGCCAATCCGGATTACCGGTCTTGACCTTGATTCATCCCCTCATACGCGATCTTTGCCGCTTCGGGATCCATGTTGCAGCCCAGTTTATAAAACGGAACGGTGTTCAGAATCCGCTTTTCCATCTCTGCAATCCGCCGGGCGACCACGGGCTTTTCCGACGAGAAGCATTGGCCGAAAAGCGTGGGATAGGCGTCCGCTGCGCTCAGGGGGGTGATCCGGTTTTCCGCATCACGTTCCAGCTTTACGATAGCTTTCAGCGGTGCGGAGGCGTTCCGACCGAGACCGTGCTTGCCCTTCCAGGGAGAGCCGTACACCGTGACACCTTCCTCCGCAACTTTCAGCATAGGCTTGTCGTCGTTTACCATCCAGACCCGATTCCCAAAGACTTCCCGCCAGAGCCGGGCGTGTGTGCTCTTGCCGGTTCCGCTTTTTGCGGTGAAAACGTAGGCTTCTCCGTCCATGCTAAGCGCAGAGCCGTGCATGGCGATAACGTCGAACTCTGTCAGGGTTTCCGCCAGCAGCGTGTGAATGGCGGAGTTTTCCAGAGCAACATCAGTTTTTTGGACAGGTTCGAACCCAGCGCGTCTGCATAAAAAATCAAATCCTTCCTGTATTTTCGAAAGATCGCTTTCCTTCGGCTCGATAGACAAGAGCGGTTCCTTGTCCGTTCGAAAGTCTTTCAGGAAAGCTTCGGTCTCTGAAAACCGACAGCGGATTTCCACAGGTACACCGGCGATCTCAACTCTGAAAATGGGCACGTTCGGGTCTCCTTGCTGATGATAACGGGGAGTGAAACGGACAGTCCTTGACAGAACGCCGCTTCATCTTCTATTATAGACCAGTTTTCCCCCAAAG
Source organism: Oscillospiraceae bacterium (assembly GCA_015065385.1). GTDB lineage: Bacteria > Bacillota > Clostridia > Oscillospirales > CAG-272 > UMGS1696. Next base: position 31,820 of record SVQK01000056.1, read on the forward strand.
TCAAGTGGAATTTGCTCCAAAACCGCGCCTTCCCGTTCACTCCCCGATCTTCGTCTGGTTCACGCTGGTCATGTCATAGTACAGCCCGCCTTTGGCAATCAGTTCGTCGTGCGTGCCGCGCTCCGCGATTTTTCCGTCCTTCATGACGAGGATCTTGTCCGCCTTCATGATGGTGGTGAGACGGTGGGCGATGACGATCAGCGTCTGCGGCTTTCCTCCGCCGCGGCGGTTGTGGAGATTTTCGATCGCCTGCTGGATCCGCGCCTCGGTTTCGTTGTCCACCGCAGAGGTCGCCTCGTCCAGAATCAGCACGGGCGTGTTCCGGAGTACGGCGCGGGCGATGGCGAGACGCTGCTTCTGACCGCCGGAGAGACGGACGCCGCGCTCGCCGATCATGGTCCCGTATCCCTCCGGCATCGCACGGATGAATTCGTCCGCGCACGCAATCCGGGCCGCTTCGTACACCGCTTCGGGATCCGGATGATCCGCGCCGTAGGCGATGTTGTCGTACACCGTCCCGTTGAAGAGGAACACATCCTGCAGCACGATCGAAAGATTCCGCCTCAGCGATTTCAGCGTCCCGTGCCGGATATCGTGACCCGAGAGCAGGATCCTGCCGTCCCCCGGCTGATAGAACCGCTCGAGCAGGGAGACAATGGTGGTTTTTCCGACTCCCGTCGCGCCGACCAGAGCCACCATCTCCCCCGGCTTGGCGGTGAAGGACACGTCGTCCAGCACGGTGGTTCCCTCGTTGTAGCCGAAGGTCACATGATCGAACGCCACCTCGCCCGAGCCCGCGGGAATTTCCTCCGCGTCCGGATCCTCCTTCACTTCGCTCTCCGTGTCGAGCAGTTCAAGCACCCGGTCCGCGCAGGCTCCCGAGATGTGGATATCCTCCGCCAGCCGCGCCAAGGTGGAGAGGGGAGAGTAGAACAGGGAGAGGTACATGAAGAAGCCCACGATATCGGCCGTGGACATGCTCCCCCGCATGGCGAAGAGACCGCCCACGCCCATGACGATGATCGTCCCGACGGAGGTCATGAACTCCACGGAGGGGTGGTACATGGCGGCGTAGAAATTGGCGCGGATGTTCACATAGGCATAGTGCCTGCAATACTCGACGAACCGGAGGGATTCCGCCTCTTCCTTTCCGAAGGCCTGAATCTCCTTCATGCCGGAGAGGTTGTCCTGCGTGTGCCCGTTCAGATCCGCCAGAACCTCCTGATTGATCTTGAAGAGCGGCGCGACCTTCGTCACGAAGATCCGGGACAGCCAGACGATGATCGGCACGGGGAGCATGGTGAACAGCGCGAGCTTCCAGTTGATCCGGAAGATCATCACCGCGACCCCGACGATCACGAGGACGTTCGAGGACAGATCCGGGATGGAGTGGGCGATGAGCAGCTCGAGCTGGCGCGTGTCGTTGATCATCCGGGACATGATCTGCCCGGTCTGCTTGTCGGCAAAATAGCGCATGGACAGGCTCTGCAGCTTGTCGTAGCACATCCGCGTCAGATGGGCTACGAAGTTCCACGCCGCGATGTGGGCCTGCCACATGGCGAGAAACCGGAACAGCGCGCGCAGCAGATACGCCCCGAGCAAAATCCCCGCGTAGGTCAGAAGCAGACGGTGGGTGAGCGTGTCGGGCGTCTGGAGCGCGGCGGTCAGGCGTCTCACCGCCTCGGGCGTAACCAGATTGAGCAGGGACGCGAAGAGCAGCGACACGATGGTGATTCCCAGATTCGGCCACCAAGGGCGCGCGATTGTGAGCATTCGTCGGAACATGACGGTTTCCCCCGGAGTTGCGGATTTTTCCCTATTGTATCACACCCCGCCCGGATCCGCAAGCGGGTTGAAAAAGAAAAGAGCGTTGAGAAAACAAAGCAGTTCAACGCGCAGAGAATCCCCTCACAAAAACACAGCCCCGCGCCTGACACTTGCAGAACGCGGAGCTGAATTCCTCTTTCCGGGGAGCTTCTCCCTCAATTCCCGCTCTTCCTGTACCCTTCCTTTTCGAGCCTCTCGTAAAGCTCTTTTGTCTTTTTCTTCTTCCGCAGAGCCGGGACGAAGATCAGCGCGCCGACGCCGAGAACGGCAAGAGCGAGCAGGATGTAGTCCACCCAGCCGGGAACGGAGTCGCCGAGCAGAACGCTCTTCGCGTGGAACTTCGCCAGCCCCTTGCCGTGGACGGAGTTTTCACCGCCGTACTCGCTGCCCGAGAAGTCGATGTTCTTGATCTCCAGATTCTTCGACACAAGGGCTGGGGAGGAGGCTTCGATATCGACGCTCACGCCGTTGACGATGAGGGACTGCGTCGCCTCCACGGGGGAGTCCGCCGTGAACGACCCGCCGAGGAGATTCACGCACCGTCCGAGGATCGCCTTGCCGCCGGAGGAGATCTTCATGGATTTCCCCACAAAGGAGAAGTCCGCCGCGTCGCTGTAAACGCCGTATTTGCCGCCCGTCACGGAGTAGGTCCCCTCGATCAGGCGGATCTTCTGCGTCCTGTCCTGCGTGATGAGGTAGATCCCGATTTCCCCGGCGTCGATCGTCAAAGAGCCCGTGCCCTTGAAAATCACGGTTCCCGCGCAGGAGAGGCCGTATTTGGCGGATTTCACATAGTTGTCCCCCTCGAGGATCACGGTGCAGTCCTTCGGCAGGCGCAGGCCGTACGGTTCGTCCGTCTCCACCCGCATGCCGGAGAGGGTCAGGGTGTCGTAGCGGTTGGCCCAGTAGTAGCCGGGGCCGCTTTCGTTCTTGTTGGCCGCCGCGATGTTGACGGTCTTCGTGATGGTCTGTACAGCGGCGGAGACGGAAACGGGGAGGACCCCCGCGGACAGAAGGAGGAACAGGCACAGGGCGAGGAAAAGAGAAGCGGTTTTCACATGGGTTTTCATCTGGAAAAGCCTTTCTTAGGTGATTCGGAGGATTGTTCGGCCCGCCTCCCGCGCATCTCGACGGGCAGGAGCAGACGGAACGCAAGCGCCGCGCCGACGCCGGAGAGCAGGATCAGACAGTCGATGGGGGTATATCGGTTGACCGTGAGCACGGCGTAAAACGGCGTGAGAAGGAGAAACAGAACGGAGGACAGGAGATTTGCCGCGGTACGGATCTTCGGCAGGGGGCCGGTTTTCAGCTTCGGAGAGGAGCGCGCGCCGAGGGAGGAGAAGGCGAGGACGAGGAACAGCAGGGCGAATACGGGGGCGGCGATCCGGTAGTACCCCGAGAACATGTCCCGGTCCCATCCCATCGTGTCGTTCCGCCATTCCCCCGTGACGCCGTTCCGCCCGGTGACGATCATTCCGGCGGCAAAGGACGCGGCGAAGATCAGGATCCCCGCGATCCCGAGCGCGAGCTCGAGCCGGATCCGTTTCCGCTCCGATTCGCTGCCGCGCGCTTTTCGCAAAGTTAGGACGAACAGCGCGATCACAAGAACGGCGGCGAGGACAACGTAAACCGTTTCGACGATCGCGGTCCGGTATGACAGCTCGAGACCGGTCATTCCACGATCACGTCCTCGAGGGAACGCTTCGGGACAAAGTGGAGATTGGCCTTGTCGCGGAAATAGTCCGTGGAGCCGCTCTCCGGGATCTCGCAGAGGAAGACCGTCTCGTCCGGCACGCCCAGCGCGATCAGCAGCATGGGGGAGAGCTTTTTCGGCAGACGGAGACAGACGGCGGTTTCCTCCCGGTCAAACGCCCCGATCATGCAGCCGCCGAACCCGAGCTCCGCTGCCATCAGCAGAATGGTCTGGGCCGCGATGCCGCAGTCCGTTTCCGCATGGGCCGGATCTTTCGTGATTGAGGTGTCGCAGCAGACGGCGATGAACGCGGTGGGATGATGTCCGTCCGGCGGGAGCTTGATATCCGGGAGCAGACCCGCCCAGTGGGTGTGGGAGAGGACTTCCTCCACCTCGTCCGGCTCGTAAACCGGGCGGTATTTCAGCGGCTGGCGGTTGACGGCGGAGGGGCAGAGGCGCGCGGTGTCGATGAGGTCGTAAAGATCCTCCTTCCCGATGCGCTTCGATTCGTCAAAGGAGCGGTAGCTCCGGCTTTCGATGACAAGATCTCGGATCATGGATGCGGTTCCTTCCGTTGGATTTTCGGTCGGGCTGACTTCGTTTGATCCATTATAGGCGAATCCCGCGCGGAATGCAAGGCGTTTTTGTGAAGTTTTGCGGATTCTCCCGAAGTTCTTGACAAAGACCGGCGTTTGCTTTATACTGAAAAGGATCGGACGGGGAACCCGGAAACCGGACCTCCATCCTCTTTCATGCGGGAAAGGATTGCTTTATATGAAACTCAACGAAAAATTCGGCGTTTACGGCATCGACGACGAACGGCAGAGACGGGTGCTGTTCCCGACGAGAGTGGTTCTGACAAAGGGCAGCGTCCGGGGCTCGGAGCACCTCACCGCCTACAAGCCCGCGCAGGTCGCCATCTACGGCTATCACGACCAGTGCGTGCTCGACAACCGGAACTCCGGGGAGAACGCCGCCGTGCTTGTGGACTTCGGACGGGAGCTGCACGGCACCGTCACCGTCTCCGTCTGGAGCATGCAGGGCTCCTACGCCAACTATACGGTCCGGCTCGGCGAGAGCGTTTCCGAGGCCCTGACGCCGGTCGGCGAGAAGAACGCCACCAACGACCACGCCAACCGGGACATGAAGACCGGCTCCGGCCCGTGGTCCTCGAACGAAACCAACGAGAGCGGCTTCCGCTTTGCCTATGTGGAGCTCACGACGCCCGGCGTCTTCATGGAGATCCGCTGCATCACCGCCACCCTCGTGTTCCGGGATATCGAATACCGCGGCTCCTTCGCGTGCAGCGATCCGCTTCTCGAGAGGATCTACGACACCGCCGCCTACACCGTCCACCTCAACATGCAGCGGTATCTCTGGGACGGCATCAAGCGCGACCGTCTGGTCTGGGCCGGGGATATGAATACCGAGGTCGAAACGATCCTCGCGGTCTTCGGCGAAAACGAGGTGGTTCCGAAGTCCCTCGACCTCGTCCGCGACGTGACCCCGACCTCCGACGCCATGAACGGTATTTCCGCCTACAACCTCTGGTGGATCCTCTGCCACGAGGCATGGTACCGCGGGACCGGGAACTACGATTATCTCGCCGCGCAGAAGGACTACATCCGCGCCCTTCTCGAGCGTTACGCCTCCTATGTGGACGAAAACGGCTCCGAGACCCTCCCGGAAGGACGCTTCTTCGACTGGCCCACGGCGAACGACCCGGCGGCGACCCACGCGGGATTGCAGGGACTTCTCCGCATGGCTCTGCTCGGCGGCGCAAACATCATGACCGCCCTCGGGGAAAGCGAGGTGGCTGAGACCTGCGTCCGTTCCGCCGACCGTCTGCTCGCCCACGTTCCCGCTTACGGCGCATGGAAACAGCCCGCCGCCATCCTCGCCCTGTCCGGCATCGTCGATTCGAAGACCGCATTCGATTCCTGCATCGGAAAGGGAGGCGCGAAGGGCCTTTCCACCTTCCTCGGCTTCTACACGCTCAACGCCGTGGCCGCGGCAGGGGAGTACGAATCCGCGCTCGGGATCATGCGGGATTACTGGGGCCGGATGCTCGAGCTGGGCGCGACGACCTTCTGGGAGGACTTCAACGTGGACTGGGCCGAGGGAGCGACCGGGATCGATAAGGTTGTCCCCGCGGGCGGCATCGATATCCACGGGGATTTCGGCGCGCACTGCTATGTGAAGCTCCGCCACAGCCTCTGCCACGGATGGGCTTCCGGTCCCGCTCCGTATCTGGCGAAGACCATCCTCGGCCTCACCCCGCTCAAGCCGGGCTGCCGGGAAATGCGCTTCGATCCCCATCTCTCCGGCCTTGACTGGGCGCGCGGGACCTATCCGACTCCCTTCGGCGACATCGAGGTGGAGGTCACGAAGAACGGCGCGAAGTGCAAAGCTCCGGACGGCGTCACCATCGTAGGAGTGTGAACAATCGTGTGTTCACACGATGAGGAGGAAAGAAACGCTCCGCGTTTCTGGATTTTATGACCCTACGCGGGTCGGGCGCCGGGAGGGATACCATCTCATGGCCGATCAAGCTTCGCTCTGCGAACTTGGGTGCCCCTCCCGGGGGTCCCTGAGTTGCTTGCAACTCGGTTGGCCGTATGGCATAAACTTACAGCTCGTATCCGGATCGAAAGCCCGACTGTGCATCCCACTGTCCTCGCGCGAAGTTTCGCCTTTGGCGAACTTCAGAAATTCGCCTTTGGCGAACTTTCAGCGGTCCGCGTTGGTGCGGTCGGAGGTCGAAGAGCTTCAGTCGCGCATTGCACGGGCGCGGGTACAAACAGCGAAACATGAGTGCAGCCGCGCGGAATGAAGGGTTACGGGATCGATGTCCTATCGTTTATGGGAACACTCCCTGATCTCAGGTGAAAAGGGAAACGCGGCTTTCTTTTGGATGTAAGCCCGTTCAACTCGTTGAACCGCACGGCGATTCGCCATCTGCATGAAGCGTTCAAAATCTGTAAAGTCAGTTATTGGCTGAGAATAGTACGAAAAAGGAGAAACAGATCCATGACACTGCTTGAACGATTCCTTTCATATGTGGCTGTTCCGACATCCAGCGATGAACGCGCCGACACCGTGCCCACCACGGAGAAGCAGTTCGTTCTCGCCCGCCGCCTTGCCGACGACCTGAAAGCGCTCGGCGCTGAGGACGCCCATGTGGACGAAAAGTGCTACGTCTACGGCCATATCCCCGCGACCACCGGTTATGAGGATCGGACGAAGATCGGCTTCATCTCCCACATGGATACCTCTCCGGACTTTGCCGACGCGCCCGTCGATCCGCAGATCCGCCCGGACTACGACGGGGAAGACGTCGTCCTCGGGGAGAGCGGACGGGTCATCTCCGTCTCGAACTTCCCCCATCTGAAATCCCTCAAAGGACGCACCCTCGTCACCACCGACGGCACGACCCTTCTCGGCGCGGACGACAAGGCGGGCGTGGCGGAGATCCTTCATGCCGTGTCCCGGATCGTCGGGGAGAACATCCCCCACGGGCCGCTGTCCGTCGCCTTCACGCCCGACGAAGAGGTCGGTACCTCCGCGGATCATTTTGACCTCGACGCGTTTCGGGCGGATTTCGGCTACACCGTGGACGGCTCGGCGGAGGGCGAGGTGGTCTTTGAAAACTTCAACGCCTGCTCCGCGGTCTTTACGGTGAGCGGCTGCAACATCCACCCCGGCGAGGCGAAAAACCGCATGATCAACGCTTCTCTCGTGGCGATGGAGATCAACGGGATGCTCCCATCGGCTGACATTCCGCGCCTGACGGAAGGCTACGAGGGCTTCTTCCACCTCACCGACATGACGGGGAACTGCGAAAAAGCGGAGCTGCGCTACATCGTCCGGGATCACTCCGCCGCCATGTTCGACGCGCGGAAGGAGATTCTGCGCCACATCGAAAAGACGCTCAACGAGAAGTACGGCCCGGGAACGGTCAGACTGACGCTCCGGGACTCCTACCGGAATATGGAGGAGATGATCCGTCCCGTCTTCAAGGTTGTACAGATCGCGGATCAGGCGGTCCGGGACGCCGGGCTCGAGCCGATCCACGAACCGATCCGGGGCGGAACCGACGGCGCGCGCCTGTCCTTCATGGGGCTCCCCTGTCCCAATCTCGGCACGGGCGGCTACGCGTTCCACGGCCCCTACGAGCACACCACCGTCGAGGGCATGGAAAAGGCCGCGGAGATCATTGTCAACATCGTGAAACGCTGGGCGGAGTAAATCAGACCGAAAGAAAAGGAAGGGCGAAGAACCCTTCCTTTTGTCATGCGGTTTTCCGAAATCAGTCGTCCAGACCTTCGAACGCCTTGATGAGCTTGTCCATGGTCTTGCTCCAGACCTTCGAGTTCTTGGCGATGGTGGAAGCGATGGATTCTTCCTTCGCGTCCGCGCGTCCGCGGAAGAAGTGGTTGATGTCGCCGAGCTTGTTGGACCACTGCGCCGCGAAGTCAATGGAGATGTTCTCGTGGCAAAGCTCGATCATCCGGCCGGAGTCGGAGTCGCGGGTGAACTTCACCTTTAGCGCGATCTCATAGTAAGCGGGCGTGACTTCCTTGAAGGATTCGGAGGCCAGCGCTTCGAGAACCGCGGAGAGGCACTCCGTACCGCCGATGGATACCGGAACGCCGAACAGCGTGCAGGAGTCGTGGATTCTCGTGTTGTAATGCGGCTGCGTGTCATCCAGCTTCGGCATCGGGAGGATCTTGAAGTCGTCCTCCATGTCGCGCAGGTAGATCGGGGACTGGTAGAGCTTGTTGTCGGTCATCATGAACTGACCGGCGGAGAAAGCGGTCATGATGGCGACGGAGTCGTCCGTGCCGACGGGATTGAGCATGCAGGCTTCGTTGTTGAACATGAGAGAGTAGTACTTGTCCCAGAATTTGTAGGTCCACTCGTTGTCGAGGGAGATGACCGGGATGTTGTTCTCGTCGCGGGTCGAGAAATCGACCATGCAGCCCGCCGCAATGCCGTCCGTCAGGTCGTTGGACTGGGTCACGAAGCCGAACTGGTCGTTTCCGTCCACGGAGCCGTTGCCGTTCAGGTCAACATACGCGGCGGAGGAGAGCTCCGAGACCTTGTCCATCGTCCAGCTGCCTTCATCGACGATGGAGTACAGATTGAGTTCCGGATAGTAGTTGCTGAAAATCGTGGAGTTGACGTAGGTGACGTACATGCCGCCCGTGTAGCGGAGCGCGATGTCGCCGGTGGCCCAGTACATCTTCTGGCCGTCGAAGGACATGTTCTTCATGTAGCCGGAGCCCCAGTATTCGCGGTCGAAATCGTTGTAGGGGAAGTTTTCCTTGTTGTTCAGGTTGTAAAGGATGCCCTCGCTGCCGATGACGATTCCGTAGTACTGATAGGCGCCGAACACGTCGTAGTCGGTGGATCCGGCGCTGACCATGTTGCGGATGACGGTGGCGTTGCCGCTCCAGTCGGTGTTGACTTCCGGCTGGTTGATGGTGATGTTGAGTCGGTCCGTAACGGTCAGGTTTCTCTGGAAGACGGCGGAGTCAACGACTTCACCGGTGTCCTCCTCGGCCCAGATCGACAGCTCGGTGATGTTGCCGTTCGATCCTTCGGTTAGGAGGAAGTTGAGTCCGCGGCCCTCAAAGTCCATCGTCTCGGGCATGGAATCGAGGAATCGGGCGGTCTCTTCCTCCTCGGTCAGATCCGCGGTCGGGGTCTGGGAGTTCGACTGGTTGTTCTTCTGTTCGTCCGCCGCGTTCTCCGAGTTGGTGGAGCAGGCGGCCAGAGATCCGGCCAGAAGAAGCGCGGCCAGAAGAACGGATAACGATTTCTTCATTTGTGTTTTCCCTTTCTGAAAAACTGAAAAACACCGCATTTCGGTGTGTACTTATTCATTATAGCGCACTATCGATTGAATTGCAAGAGGTTTCCGGGAGAAAATGAAAAAACTCGATCGAAAGACGCAAAAACACTCCCGAAACGGGCGGACCGTCCCGGGAGTGCCGATGGTGTTCGGTTTGGCTGTTCCGCGCTGATCAGTCGTCGAGGCCTTCCAGAGAGGAGACGAGCTTGCTCATGGATTTGTCCCAGACCTTCTGATTCTTCTGGAGCGTGGAGGCGATGGCTTCGTTGCCGGCGTCCGCGCACTTGCGGAAGAAGTGGTTGATGTCGCCGAGCTTGTTGGACCACTGCGCCGCGAAGTCGATGGTGACGTTCTCGTGAACCAGCTCGATCATGCGCCCGGAGTCGGAGTCGCGGGTGAACTTGACCTTCAGCGCGATCTCATAGTAAGCGGGGGTGACTTCCTTGAAGGACTCGGAGGCCAGCGCTTCGAGAGAGGCAGAGATGCAGTCCGTGCCGCCGACGGTGACGGGAACGCCGAAGATCGTGCAGGAGTCGTGGATTCTGGTGTTGTAGTGTTCCTGTTCCACGTTCAGTTTCGGAAGGGGCAGGATCTTGAAGTCGTCTTCCATGTCGCGGAGGTAGATCGGGGACTGGAAGAGCTTGTTGCAGGTCATCATGTACTGGCCCGCGCCGAAGTTGGTCATGATGGCGACGGAGTCGTCGGTTTCGGGGTTCAGCATGACGCCTTCGTTGTTGAACATGAGGGCGTAGTATTTGTCCCAGAAGGTGTAGGTGCGCTCGTTGTCCAGCGTGATGTAGGGCAGGCCGGCCTCGTTGCGGGAGGAGAAGTCCACCATACAGCCCGCGGCCATACCGTCGGTCGGGTCGATGGACTGGAGCACGAAGCCGAACTGGTCCTTCTTGTCCTTCTTGCCGTCCGCGTTCAGGTCGATGTACACGCTCTTGGCGAGCTCCGCGATCTTGTCCATGGTCCATTCGCCTTCGTCCACGATGGCGTAGAGATTGACGTCCGGATAGAAGTCGGTGAAGATCTTGGAGTTGACGTAGGTGACGTACATGCCGCCGGTGTACCGGAGAGCCAGGTCGCCGGTCGCCCAGTACATTTTCTGCCCGTCGTAGGACATGTTCTTCATGTAGCCGGAGCCCCAGTATTCGCGGTCAAAGTCGTTGTAGGGGAAGTTGTCCTTGTTGTTCAGGTTGAGCAGCATGCCCTCGGACGCCAGCACGATGTTGTAGTACTGGTAGCCGCCGAACACGTCGTATTCTGCGGAACCGGACTTGACGGCGTTGCGGATGCTGTTGCCGTTCGCGCCGGAGTCGGTGGAGACGATCGGCTGGTTGATGACGATGTTGAGACGTTCGGTCACGGTCAGGTTTCTCTTGAAGACGGCGGCGTCCACGACTTCGCCCGTGTCTTCTTCGGCCCAGATGGACTGCTCGGTGATGTTGCCGTTTGCGCCCTCAGTCAAAAGGAAGTTCAGTCCGCGGCCCTCAAAGTTCATCTCTTCGGGCATGGAGTCGAGGAAGCGCGCGGTCTCTTCGACCTCTTCGGTCAGGTCGGCAGTCGGGGTCTGGGTGTTCGTCTGGGTGGTCTTCTGTTCTTCCGCGGCGTTCTCCGTGTTGGTGGAGCAGGCAGCCAGGGAAGAAGCCAGAAGGAGCGCGGCCAGAAGAACGGATAACGATTTCTTCATTTTGCGTTCGGCCTTTCTGGAAACAATAATAGATAAAACACCGTTATTCGGCGTAGACTGAATCATTATATCACGGGTCGGGCCGGTTTGCAAGAACTTTCCGGAAAAAAGAGAAAAATTCCGTCACGGAATTGTCCGCGGCGGGACGGGACTCCTTCCTCCGCGCGCATACCCGGACGGATGCCGGAAATTCTTACAAAAACGCTTGCTTTTTTCCCGCCTTCCGTGTACAATAAAGATAAAGACAATTAACCGTCCGGGGGAGCGTATCGCAGCTCCGTTCCGGACAGAAGGGAAAGTTTCATGATCGACAGAATAGGACTTCAGCTTTTTTCCATCCGCAACACCATGAACATGGCGGAGAACATCCGCGAGAGCTTCCGCCGCATCCGGGAGATGGGATACGAGCACGGACAGACCGCCGGATGCGCCGTTCCGTACGCGGAATTCGGAAGGATCGCGCGGGAGGAGGGACTTGAGATCTGCGGTACCCACGACGATTTCGGCCTGATGGTGCGCGATCCGGACGAAGCTATGCGGAATCACGAGGCGCTGGGAACGCGTCTGATGGGCATCGGCGGATTCCACGCGACGGATCCCGACGAGGTGGAGCGGTTCATCGAACAGGCCAATGCCGTCGCCGCAGCCATCGCGCCCCACGGGTTCAAATTCACCTATCACAACCACTCCCACGAGTTCATGCGCATGAAGAACGGCAGAACGGTCATGGACATGCTGGTCGAAGGACTGGATCCCGCGGGGACCTCCTTTGTGCTCGATACCTACTGGGTCCAGCACGGCGGCGGGGACGTGCGCCACTGGATCGAAAAGCTCTCCGGGCGCATCGACATTCTCCACCTCAAAGACATGGGGCGGGGAGAGAACGGCCCCTTCATCACCGAGGTCGGAAACGGCAACCTCTGGTGGGAGGGCATCCTCGGCGCGGCGGAAAAAGCCGGCGTGAAGTACTACGTCGTCGAGCAGGATACCTGGCCCGGCGATCCCTTCGATTCCGTCAAACAGTCCGCCGACTACCTCAAAGCGAATTTCATGAAGAAATAAATGGTTTGCAGCCGCAGAAATGCCGCCTTCCGGTACGGCGGTGTTTTTGCGCGAAGGAGCGTATTGTGAACAAGAATATTGAAATCCTGATCGGCCCGACTGCGAACGGGAAGGCGGCGGACGCGCAGAAGCTCTTCGAAAACTACCGCGAGTACGCCGAGATGGAACACCTCTACAACGCGGCCATCCGCCAGCTCACCATCAAATTCGAGATTTTGAACGACGAATTCAAGGTGAAGTACGAGCGCAGTCCCATCCATCACATCGAATCGCGCGTCAAGACCGCGGCGTCCATCGTCAATAAGCTGCTGTCCCGGGGCGCGGAGGTGACGCCCGCTTCGGCGAGGGAGAACATCAACGATATCGCGGGCGTGCGCGTGGTCTGCTGCTACATCGACGATGTGTACTCCGTCGCGGACATGCTGCTGAGACAGTCCGACATCCGCCTTCTGAGAGAGCAGGACTACATCCGCGAGCCCAACTACAACGGCTACCGGAGCCTCCATCTCGATATCGAGCTGCCGATCTATCTCTCGGAGCGCACGGAAATGGTCAAGGCCGAGGTCCAACTGCGGACCGTTGCGATGGACTTCTGGGCCAGCCTCGAGCACGACCTGCGGTACAAATCCGACAAGGCGATCCCGCCGGGACTCGGCGCGCAGATGCTGTCCTGCGCGAACGAAATCGCCGCCATCGACCGGCAGATGCAGGAAATCTACAAGCAGATCCAGGCGATCTGAGAGGGGAGCGCGTTCATGAGCTTGGAAACGGAAACGGTCCGCGGGTCCGTCACACAGGTGGTTGCCGCCCTGATCTGGGACGGTCCCCGGTTTCTGGCCTGTCAGCGTCCCGCCTCGAAGAAACGGGGCCTGCTGTGGGAGTTTGCCGGCGGGAAGGTGGAGCCGGGCGAGACGAAGGAGGAAGCGCTCGTCCGGGAGTGCCGGGAGGAGCTTGACATCACGGTCGCCGTGGACGAGGTCTTCATGACCGTGGTGCACGAATACGCGGACATGACCGTCGAGCTGACCCTGTTTTCCGCCCGGATCCGGGAAGGCGAGCCGAAGCTGCTCGAACATGCCGCCCTTGCGTGGATCACCGCGGACGAGGCCGGAGAGTACCCCTTCTGTCCCGCGGACGTGGAGATCCTTGCGCGGCTGAAACGGACGGCGGGGAATCTGATCGTCACCGAAAAGGACGGGATGCGGGCGGTCGCTCTCCTTCCGGACGGGCCGTTCGATACCGCGGTCTGGCTCCACGAGGATTTTCTCACGGCGGCCCGGATCCGGGAGCGGCTTTCCGCCTGCCTTCCTGCCGGGAAAGTGCCCGTGCTTCTCACCTCGGACAGCGTGGTGTGGGACCGCGATCTCTCCCCGTGGCCTGCCGAGGGCGTCTTCCGCGGGCAGACCTTCACCGGGGAGGCCGAGGCATACCGGATCCGCCTGACCGAAGAGCTGATTCCCGAGGCCGAGCGGTCCCTGCCGTTTGCGCCCGTCCGCCGGTTCATCGCAGGGTATTCGCTCGCGGGCCTGTTCTCCCTGTGGAGCGCGTTCCGGTGCGGCTGCTTTTCCGGCGTCGCGTCCGTTTCGGGATCCCTCTGGTACGACGGATTCACGGAGTTTGTCCGGGATCACGATCTGTCGCGTGAGGTGAAGGCTCTGTATCTCTCCCTCGGCGACCGCGAGAAGAACGCGAAGAATCCCCGGATGGCGAAGGTGGAAGAAGCGACGGGGGAGATCGCGCGGATCCTGCGGGAGAAGACCGGCCTGCCCGTTCCGTTCGAGCTTAATCCCGGCGGCCATTTCCGGGACGTCCCCGAACGGATGGAAAAGGCGATTCTGTCCCTGATCAAAGAAACGGAGGAGAAATAACATGCTGTTTGTCTGCTATCCGAAGTGCTCCACCTGCCAGAAGGCAAGAAAATGGCTCGAGTCCCGCGGCGCGGCGTTCGAGGAGAGGCATATCGCGGAGAACAACCCGATGAAGGAAGAACTGCGGCTCTGGGCGCGGAAGAGCGGGCTGCCGCTGAATAAATTCTTCAATACGAGCGGCCTGCTCTACCGGTCCATGAACCTGAAAGACCGCCTGCCCGCCATGAGCGACGAAGAAAAGCTCGATCTGCTCGCCTCGGACGGTATGCTGGTGAAGCGGCCCGTTCTCGTGACGGAGGACGCGGTGCTTGTCGGATTCCGCGAGGCGGAGTGGGAAAAAACGGTGAAATGAGGCAAAAATCCGCCCGGATGATTGAAAAAATCTCCTGTCTGTGATAGAATGAACCCGGATCGATCCGAAGTTGTTCATTCTTCCGGAAGGAGATTTTTCCTATGACCGCTCTGCCGTACAGAAACAAGATCGCCGTCGCGGGACACCGCGGGAACGCGAAGTATTTCCCCGAAAACACGATGGCCGGATTCCGCTCCTCCGTCTCGCTCCGTCCCGATATGATCGAGATGGACGTTCACATGACGAAGGACCGCCGCCTCGTGGTCATGCACGATCACCGGGTGAACCGCACCACCGACGGAGACGGCTTCATCCGAGGCATGACATTTGAAGAGATCCGCGCCCTCGACGCCGGGAGCTGGAAAGGGGAAGAATTCCGCGGTGAAAAGGTCCCCTCCCTTGAGGAGTTTTTCGGTCTGATGGCGGAGAATCCGGATATCATGCTGAACGTGGAGCTGAAAGACTATCCCGCCATGTCCGGACCCTTCGCCTACGAATCTGCCGAGCGCGCGATCGCTATGATGGACGAATACGGCCTGACGGAGCGGAGCGTAGTCAACAGCTGGAGCGGGGAGCTCAACGAATGGATCGCTGAAAAATACGGCGGGAGGATCCGCATCCACGCCTATCACCCCCAGGAGCTGATGGGAGCCGGGCAGAAGCGGTTCGTCTACGATTACGCCTACTGCGTCTGCCTGTTCTCCACATGGAAGGGACAGACCGTGGTCCCGAAGCCGATGTTCGACTTCGCCCTGTCGTACGGAGTGGAGCCGTGGGTCTTCTATTCGCCCGACACGCCCGAGGTCTATGATCAGGCTGTCGAAAACGGCGCGAAGCTCTTCACCTCGAATGATCCCGCGTGGGCGCTCTCTTATCTGCGCTCGAAGGGACTGCACGACTGACGGATTCGGAAGGAGAAACCATATGGCTGTCATCACCATCGTCGGCGCGGGCATGATGGGATCCGCGCTCGCGTTTCCGGCCCGGGAAAACGGACACGAGGTCCGGCTCACGGGAACCCATCTCGACCGGGAGATCATCGAGTCCTGCCGCCGCACGGGCCGTCATCCCAAATTCAAAAAGGACTTTCCCGAGGGAGTGATCTTCTGTCAGACCGAGGAGACGGCGGAGGCGGTCCGGGACGCGGATCTTGTGATCGGCGGGGTGTCCTCCTTCGGCGTGGACTGGTTCGGGGAAACCGTCCTGCCCCTCGTTCCGGAATCCACCCCGGTCCTCACCGTCACAAAGGGACTGCTCGACACCCCGGACGGGAGGCTTCTGACCTATCCCGCCGTTTGGGAAGAGCGGCTCGCGGAAAAGGGCCTGAAGCGGAATCTCAACGCCGTCGGAGGCCCCTGCACGTCCTACGAGCTCGTGGCGCACGATCAGACCGAGGTCGCGTTCTGCGGGCACGACATGGACACGCTCCGCTTCATCCGGGATCTGATGCGGACGGACTACTACCACATCAGCCTGTCGCGGGACGTCACCGGGATCGAGAGCGCGGTTGCCCTCAAAAACGGGTACGCCCTCGGGATCGCCTTGACCGTCGGCGTCAATCAGCGGCTCTTCGGGCTCGATTCGGAGCTGCACTACAACTCTCAGGCCGCCGTTTTCGGGGAGGCCGTGCGGGAGATGGCGAAGCTGCTCGAACTGCAGGGCGCGGGGACGCTGGACAATCTCGCGGTCGGCGCGGGGGATCTCTATGTCACGGTCTACGGAGGCCGGACCAGACTTGTCGGCATTCTGCTCGGGCGCGGGCTCGACATCGACGAAGCTAAGGCGGAGCTGAACGGCGTGACCCTCGAATCGCTCGTGGTGGCGGTCCGGGTGGCGCGCGCGGTCCGGATCCTAGCGGAGGCGGGGAAGGCGGATCTGGGCGACTATCCCCTGCTCATGCATGTGGACGCGATCCTCACCGAAAAGGCGCCCGTCGATCTCCCGTGGGAGTCCTTCGTCTTCGAGCGTCCCTGAGCGGATCATGGCTTTTCGAAGCCGTGGATGAATCCCGTCACGTCGGAGGAACACAGATCTCCCCCGATCACCCGGTTCCGCCAGAGGATCACGTTCGCCATGACCGTGCCTTTGTAATCCGGATAGTTCGTGACGGCGAAGGTGTAGCGGGTGACCTCCTTGCCGCGGTATTTCGCAAGATCGAGGCCCTGTCCCTTCTGGAGTTCGTTGTAGGACTTCATCACCTTGTCAAATTCCTCCGGAATGCGGATCTTCATTTCCTCGAGCGGCTCTGGCTCGACCTCCCAGCCGAACTGCGCGAGAAAGGCGATCACGTCGTCCTTGGTTTTGATCCTTGTGTAGCGGACGTTTTCGGTCGCCGCCGCCACGGCCTTTGTGGACGCCGGGACATAGGCCGGAACGGACAGGACCGCCGCGCAGAGGACGGCCAGCGACACGGCGATAACGCCGAAGAATTTCAGCGTATTCGCCCTGACGGTGCAGATAAACATAAACGCCTCCTGCTTCATGGATTCGGATTTTCACCCGATCCTATGCGGCGGAGGGAAGGAATAGAACGGAGAATACCATGTTCGAACATGTGCTGAACATCATGAACGCCTGCCCCTGCGGGAGACGGCATACCCTTCTGACGGAGGAATGCGTCGTATCGAAGGACGCCGCTGTCAGGATGAAGGACTATATCCGCAAAAAAGGATGGCGCGCGCCCGCGGTCGTCGCCGACGAAAACACCCGGATCTTCGCGGACCGTCTGCTCGCGGAATTTCCCGCCAAGGTCACGACTGTCGCCGGGAACGCCCACGCCACCGAGATCTGGTGCGCGAAGGTCGGCGCGTTCTGCGATGAAGAGAAGCCGGACGTCCTCATCGCCTGCGGATCGGGATCGGTTCACGACATCACGCGGTACGTCGCCTGCGAGAAGAAGCTGCCCTTTTTGTCCTATCCCACCGCTGCCTCCGTGGACGGATTCGTCTCGGGTGTCGCGGCCATGACGTGGCACGGGCAGAAGCTGACCTTCCCGTCCGTCCCTCCCGTCGCCGCCTTCGCCGATCCGGAGGTCTTCTCCTCCGCTCCCGGCAGGCTGACCGCGTCCGGCGTGGGAGACGTGCTCGGCAAATACGTTTCCCTCTTCGACTGGCGCGCGGGACAGATTTTCACCGGCGAATATCTCTGCGAGGAGCTCTGTTCCCTCGAGTCGGAGGCGGTCGATGAGGTGATCGGGGCGCTCGAGAACCGCGGGAAGATCGGGGAGGCCGCCTACTGCGAAAAGGTGATGAACGCTCTTCTGATCTCCGGCCTCACCATCCAGCTCTCCGGCAACTCCCGCCCCGCCTCCGCCGCCGAGCACCATCTGTCCCACCTCTGGGAGATGCACCGGATCAACGAGACGAACGACGGACTGCACGGCGAACAGGTGGCGGTCGGCCTCCTGCTGGCGGCGCGTCGGTATGAGAAGGCTTTCCGGGACGGGTTGGATTACGAGAAGATCGCCGCGATCGATCCCGTCCGGGTCATGGATCGGAACCGACTGGAACCGATATTCCGGGATCTGACGGACGGCATTCTCCGGGAGAATCAGCCGGACGGGACACCCGCCTCCTCCAGCCTCGCCCGGATCCGCCTGACCGGGGACACCGACGCGCGTCTCAGAGAGGCTGCCCGGACGATCCTGCCTCCCTCCGAAGAGATCGAGCGGCTGCTGAAGCTGGCCGGAACGCCCGTCACGACGGCGGAAATCGGCCTCGATCCGTCCCCGGAGTTCGCCGCGAAATCCCTCGCCTTCGCCCCCTATGTCCGCGACCGGCTGACGCTTCTGAAGGTGCTCGCCGCCGCCGAACTGGATTGAATCCGGTGCGTCCCGAAAGGAAAGATCGAATGATGAAACAGACCGTATCGCGTTTTCTCGCGCTGCTCTTGTCCCTCGCGCTTTTTGCGTCCTGCTCTGGCAAAGATCCCGATTCCGGGACACAAGATCCCTCTTTCGCAGAGGCTGAAACCGAGCCGGACGCCGGATCCGTCCCGGAGGAGTCCCGGCCTGAGACCGCGCCCGCCGCGTTCGTGTCGGACTACCCGAAGCTGACGGATTACAGCTGGTCCCTCACGGGTTCCGATGCCGTGGGCGTTCTGACCTTCAGCGGCGGGGAGGCGGAGCTCCTTCTCTGCGCGGACGGACAGAACATGAAGCTGTCCGGCTCGGCGACCGTCGGGGACAAGATCCTCACGATCGGGGACACCAAAATCGGATGGGCGGTGCTGGCCTCCTTCTGCCGGCTGACCGTCGATGGCGTCGGCTATTCCTTTATGAAATGTGACGATCCCGACGCGGCGAGAGGACCGATCGAGCTGATTGCCAACACATGGAAAGGGGACGGCGTGACGCTCTCCTTCGAGGGGGGCACCGCACGTCTCACCGTCGAGGGAGGAAGGAGCGCGGCCGGATCGTGGGAGCTCACAGCCGGAAAGACCCTGACCATTCTGGACGACGCAAGGGGCAATTCCACCGAAAATCTGGCGCTCGGCTCGACGGCGACCTCCTCCTCCGTGGAGACGCCCGATTTTCCTCCGAAGCTGGCGGTGGACGGCGATTTCGGCACGCGGTTTTCCTCCGAATACATCGATCCCTCGTGGGTGCTGCTGGATCTCGGAAAGGAGAAAACGGTCGGAGCGGCGGTCGTCTACTTTGAGGTGGCGTGCAGCGCGGACTTCTCCTTCGAGGTGTCCTCCGACGGAAAGACCTTCACCGAAGCAGCTTCCGTGACGGGCAATACCTCGTCCGGGGTGGAGAATCCGGTCACGGTGCTGTTCGACAAGCCGTATGACTGCCGCTATGTCCGCTTCAACGGGCTGTCCCGCGCGACGAGCTGGGGGCATTCGATCTACGAGCTCGAGCTTTACGAATACATTCCCGGCTCCGCGGAGTGCGGGATCGAATTCGACGGGGAGAAAATCAACCTGACGATGGACGGCAAGGTCTACGCGCTGACAAAACAGTAAGAAACACCCGCTCCCGCCTTTCATTCCGCGGACGGAACAGGAGGCAGGGGCGGGATTTTTTGCGCGGGGGGCCGTTCAGTTCACAGCAGTAGTCCGGTCATCCTCGCCTTTTTCGAGGTCGAGAATGTCGAGCCAGTAGCTGTTCGTTTCGTTGACCTGTACCGTGACGCGGTCGCCGACCTTGTGCCCGATGAGCGCTTTTCCAAGCGGGGAGTCCTTGCTGATCTTGTTGTTGAGAATGTCCGCCCGCAGATGGGTGACGAGGGTCACGGTGCTCTCCTCTTCGAATTCGTCCCGGATGGTCACCCGGTCGAAGAGGCCGATTTCGTCCGCGTCAGAAGCGTATTCCACCAGTACCCCGGACGCGAGCAGTCCTTTCAGATAGCGGATGCGGGAATAGTTCCGGTTCAGCTCCCGCTTGGCGGTACGGTATTCGTCGTTCTCGGAAAGGTCTCCGAAGGCCCGGGTTCTCTGAACCTCCGCGATGCACTGGGGTGTGACTTCGGTCTGGCGATGGCGGATTTCCTCTTCGATGCTGGCGATCTCGGCCGCGGTCAATTCATGCGGCATGGCAAAAATGCCTCCTTGTGATTTCGATTTTCCCCATTATACCGCATCCGGGAACGAAAATCAAGTGCGGGGCGGGGAAGAGTCAGCAGGGAGGACGCACAGGAAATTTTGCCGGAGCACTTGCAATCCGGGACACAATGTGGTATAATAACAAAAGCAGGTCTGCGTAGCTCAGCTGGATAGAGCAGCCGCCTCCTAAGCGGCAGGTCAGGTGTTCGAATCACCCCGCGGACGGCACGGCGGGAGACGGTTGGTCTTCCGCTTTTTATCGTTTACGGGGGAGGGATTTCCGTGAAACCGGTTCTGAAACGGACGGCAGTCATTTTCGCGTGCGTCCTTCTGCTTTCAGCCGCCCTCTTTGCCGCCGTCGCCGTTCCGATCGTCCGGTACGCCCAGACGGACGAAACCCGGCCCGCTGACTGTGTGATCGTTCTCGGCGCGGGAACGTGGGAGGGCGAGGTCTCCCCGGTGTTCGCCGAGCGTCTGCGGCATGCCCTCGATCTCTACCGGTCCGGGCTCGCGCCAAAGATCATCCTCACGGGAGGGCTCGATCCGCGGAACACGGTCACCGACGCGGAAGCCGCCCGCCGATGGGTCGAAGCGGAAGGCATCCCCGCGCAGGACGTCTTCATGGAGGAGAAATCGCGCTACACCCACGAGAATTTCCTCTACGCCGGGGAAATCATGGCGAAGGAGGGCTGGGACGACGCCCTCGTGGTGAGCGATCCGCTCCACATGAAGCGGGCCATGCTCTGCGCGCGGGATTTCGGCGTGACGGCGTATTCCTCCCCGACGCCCACCTCCATGTACCGCAGTACCGGCGCGAAGGCGAAATTCCTCGTCCGCGAGACCGGCTGCATGATCGTCTACGGCGTCTGGAGACTCTTCGGAGTCCGCTCATAAGTAAGAACCGCGCGTCCGCAGCGAAACGGATACGCGGTTTTTTTACAGTTCATACTATTCTCAGCCTAAAAAGCTAAACTATATGGGTTTTGATCGCTCCATGTAGGGTGCGAATCGCCTTGCGATGAGCTCGCGTACGATAACACTGATAAGGTTGGATAGCTAAATTGGTGTGCCGAAGCCTCAGCTTCACTTGATTGGTATAGCCTATCCATTATCTCCTCCCCCATGAAGTTCTTTGCTGCTCAACTTGTTGAGCGAGCTTTCATCCGAAAGAAAGCCGCGTTTCCCTTTTAGCTTGAGATTAGTATCAGATCTGATCCGCGATCGCGTAGATCAGCTTTTCCGAATCCGCCCAGCCGAGGCAGGGGTCGGTGATGGATTTTCCGTATATCCCCTCGCCGATCTTCTGGGAGCCTTCCTCGATATAGCTCTCGATCATGAGGCCCTTGACCAGCTTCCGGATGTCTTCGGAATGGCGGCGGGCGTGGAGCACCTCGCTTGCGATGCGGGGCTGCTCGCGGAACTGCTTGCCGGAGTTGGCGTGGTTGGTGTCCACGAGGACCGCGGGATTTGCGAGGCCGGATTCGGCGTACCGTTCCGCAAGGAAGATCAGGTCTTCGTAGTGATAATTCGGCAGGCTCTGCCCGTGCTTGTTCACATAGCCGCGGAGGATGGCGTGCGCCAGCGGATTCCCCGCGCTCTCCACCTCCCATCCGCGGTAGATGAACGCGTGCGGATGCTGAGCCGCGGTGATGGAGTTCATCATGACCGAGATGTCGCCGCCCGTCGGGTTCTTCATCCCGACCGGAATGTCCAGCCCGCTCGCCGTCAGACGGTGCTGCTGGTTTTCCACGCTCCGCGCGCCGACGGCGGTGTAGGCGAGAAGATCCGAGAGATACCGGTAGTTCTCCGGATAGAGCATCTCGTCCGCCGTGGACAGTCCCGTCTCCTCGAGCACCCGGATGTGGACCTCCCGGATGGCGATGATGCCTTTCAGAAGGTCGCTCTCCGCTGTGGGATCGGGCTGATGGAGCATGCCCTTGTAGCCGTCGCCGATGGTCCGGGGCTTGTTGGTGTAGACGCGCGGGATCAGGATCAGCTTGTCCGCCACCTTCTCCTGAACCGCCGCGAGCCGTGTGACGTAATCCAGCACGGGTTCCTCGGAGTCCGCGGAGCAGGGGCCGATCACGAGGATGAACTTGTCGCTCTTCCCCTCAAAGACCTGACGGATGGCGACGTCGCGGGCGGTTTTCTTCTGTTCGTTGGCGAGGGAGAGCGGATAGAGCTCCTTGATTTCCATCGGGATCGGGAGCTTGCGCTTGAAATTCATGTTCATCTCTGTAACCTCTCAGTTTTCTTTCGGTTTCGGTTTGTCGAACAGTGCGCGTCTCGCCGTGGAGATGCGCATCATCTCTTTCATCTTGTCCACGTTCTCGTCCGCCAGATAGGTGCGCATCCGGTGCAGCTCCCCGGTGAAGGCGTCGATCTGCGCCACGAGCTTTTTCTTGTTCAGGAGGAAGAGCTCCGACCACATGTCCTCGTTGATCCGGGCGATCCGGGTGAGATCCCGGAAGGAGTCGCCCGTGTAGTCCACCAGATGCGGTTCCGTGTTGGAGGTCATGAGGGCGACGGCGATGCAGTGGGTGAGCTGGGAAAGAAACGCGATCATGTCGTCGTGCTTGTCCGGCGTGAGCTCGCTGATCCGCGCGAATCCGAGGACCTCTCCCAGCTCCCGGCAGAGCGCGACAGCCTCCGGTGTGTTCTTCTCCGTGGGGATCACGATGTAGTTCGCCCCTTTGAAAAGCTCAGCGGTGCTGTTCTCCACGCCGTAGACCTCCCGGCCCGCCATGGGATGCGCCGCGATGAACTCCACGCCCTCGGGCAGCATCGCCTGAATGTCGTAGACCACCGCGCACTTGACGCCCGTGACGTCGGTGACGACCGTGCCCGGGCGAAGGAGCGAACCGTGCTCCGCGATCCATTCCCGGAAGACGTGGGGATACAGGGCAAAAATCACAAGGTCGGAGTCGGCGATGAGCGCGGGATCGACCTCTGTCGTGCCGAAGGAGACGATCCCCTCCCGCAGAGCGTAGTCCACGGAGGCCGGATCGATCTCGACGCAGCGGACGTCATAGCCCTTTCCCGTCAGGACCCGGGCATAGCTCCCGCCCAGGAGTCCCAGACCCACGATCAGGATTTTTCTCTCATTCAGTGATTTCATTGGAGTTCCACCTCGATTCCGAGCGAACGAATCGCTTCAAAGTAGTCGGGCCAGCTTTTCCGGACGGCCTCCGCTCGCGTCAGCTCCCCGCCGGTCAGAGAGAGCAGAACGGACAGAGCCATGGCGACGCGGTGATCGTTGTGCGAGTCCACCGGAGTCGTCGGCGCATGAGGCTGGGCAGGGCAGACGACGATTCTGTCCTCCCCGACGTCGCAGCGGATCCCGCATTTGGCAAGCTCTTCGGCCATCGCCGCGCCCCGGTCGCTCTCCTTCATCCGGAGCCGCGCGGTTCCGGTGAGGGTCACGCCGTGAAGAATACCGCCGAGAACCATGAGGATGGGGGAGAGATCCGGAATGTCCTCCACCGCGATCGTCGGCGCGCCGTCCGCCAGCTTCGGATAGAGTTGCCGGTAGATCCGGTCCCCCTGTCCGCTTTCCGGATCGAGCCCCGTGACAAGGACCGATCCCCCCGTGAGATTGAAGGCGTCCGGGAACGCCGCGTTGGACCAGTCGCCCTCCACAGTGACGTTCTGCGCCGATAAAGCCTGATTTCCCGGGATCGTCCAGCGCAGGGAGCCGGATTCCTCGATTTCAGCCCCGGCTTTTCTGAGCACGTCGAGCGTGAGGCGCAGATAGGGCAGGCTGACGGCGGGGGGAATCAGCTCGAGCGTCGATTCCCCGGGCAGACAGGGCAGGGCGAAGAGCAGTCCCGTCAGAAACTGGCTCGATACGTCCCCGCGCACCCGGAACAGTCCCGGCCCGAGCGGCCCCTTCACATGGATCCCGTCCTCACCGCGCCGGAAGGTCAGCCCCCGCTCCCGGCAGAGATCCTCGTACACGCCGAGGGGACGGGAGAGGAGCCGTTCGCTGCCCGTGAACACGGATTCCGAGTCCCGCAGAAGGGCCAGCGGAAGGAAGAACCGCAGCGTGCTCCCGCTCTCCCGGCAGGGGAAGAGAGAGGAGGGGGAATGCGCTCCGGGGGTGATTCTTGCCGTTCCGTTCTCAATCTCGATTGCCGCTCCGAGAGCTCTGGCGCAGTCCACGGTGGCGAGCACGTCTTCGCTGAGCATCAATCCGGCGATCGTCGAGGGCTCCCGGGCAAGGCAGGCCGCGATGAGCTCCCGGTGGGCGAGGGTTTTCGAGGGCGGCGCCGCGATCGATCCGGACGCGCGGGAGGGGGAGAAGACGGCCTTCATCTCCGCACCTCCCCGAAGTTTTCACGCAGATAATCCATCGCCTCGAGATAGCCTTCGAATCCGTGTCCCGCGATGGTGAGGACCGCCGCCTGACGGATGTAGCTGACCTGCCGGAAATCCTCCCGCTTCGATACGTCGGAGATGTGAACCTCCACAGTAGGAATGCCAACCCCCTTGACCGCGTCGAGCAGGGCGACGGAGGTGTGCGTGTAAGCCGCCGGATTGATCACCAGCCCGTCGTACCGGCCGTACATCCACTGAATGGCGGTCACGAGATCCCCCTCGTAATTGGATTGGGCGACGGCGGCAAATACGCCCGTTTCTCTGGCATGCCGGTGGATCAGGTTCACTAAATCCCGGTAGGTGCGGCGTCCGTAGACGTTGGGCTCCCGGATCCCCAGCAGATTGAGGTTCGGGCCGTTCAGAACAAGAAGTTTCATCATGCGGAAGAATCTCCCTTCAGGCAAGACAGTCGGTTCCGAAGCGCGCCGTCATGAGATCGGCCAGCACAAAGGCGCAGAGGCTGTCCACAACGATCCGCGCCCGGTGGATGATCGCGGGATCGTGGCGTCCGCGGACCTCGGTCACGGCGTTTTCTCCGGTGAGGAAGTTGACGGTGTCCTGCTCGATCCGGATGGACGGGGTGGGCTTCACGGCCGTCCGCATGAGGATCGGCATTCCGTTCGAGATTCCGCCGTTGATCCCGCCGCTGTGATTGGTGACCGTATAAAACCCTCCGTCCGGGGATACGCGGATGGGATCGTTAGCCGCGCTGCCCGTCATGTCCGCGAATCCGAATCCGGCGCCGAACTCCACGCCTTTCACGGCGGGAACGGAGAAAACCGCGTGCGCCAGCCGGCTTTCGACGGAATCGAAGAACGGCTCTCCCAGACCCGCGGGCAACCCTGCGACGGCGGTTTCCAGAATGCCGCCCACGCTGTCCCCAGCCCCCGCCTCTTCCTCGATCCGACGGGTCATCGCCTCCGCCGCTTCGTCCTCGAGAACGGGGAAGAACTTCGCGGACAGGGCCTCGATGTCCCCGGTCAGGTTCGATTCGTCAAAATTCCGGTCTCTCAGCTCCCCGATCCGCAGAATGTGGGTGCCGATGCCGATCCCTTTTTTCCGCAGCGCATCCCTCAGCGGCGCGCAGACCGCAACGACCGCCGCCGTCAGCCTGCCCGAGAAGTGGCCGCCTCCCCGGTAATCCTCGAATCCGTGGTACTTGATGAAAGCCGTGAGATCCGCGTGGGAGGGACGGGCGACGCCGTAGGAGTAATCCCCGCTTCTTGTGTCGGCATTCGGAATGAGGATCGTCAGGGGCGTTCCGGTGGTCTTTCCGTTGAATACGCCGCTCACGATCTCGAACTCGTCCGCCTCGGACCGCGCGGTGGAAATCGCTCCCCTCGGACGGCGGAGATCCAGCGCGGCGCGGATGGAACGCCCGTCCACCTCCATGCCGGGAGCCAGCCCGTCCAGCGTCGCGCCGATCATCTTGCCGTGGCTCTCGCCGAACAGGGTCAGAATCAGGCTGTCGCCGAAGCTGTTTTTCATGTTCTTTCACCTCCGAATACGGACGCGTACCGTTCTGCCAGCTCGTCGGGCGTCATGCGGACCACCCGGCAGGAACCCGGCTCCTCCACCGTGACCGCGTCGATCCCGCCCCCCGCGCTCTTCTTGTCGTGGAGCATGGCCTCCCGGACGGCGGAGACGGGAAGGGAAACCGAGACGGGCAGATTCAGCTTTTCGAGAACCGGGACGAGCCGTTCCCTCACCGCGGGGGCGCACATCGGCAGCATCCCGAGGGCGACGCATTCCCCGTGATAGAGCTCCGGGGCCGCCGCGCTCTCGATGGCATGTCCGACGGTGTGGCCGAAATTCAGGATCTTCCGCAGTCCCGCCTCCCGCTCGTCCGCCTCCACCACGGCCTTCTTGATCCGGAGCGAGCGGACAATGATCTCGCCGAGCGCGGATTTGTCCGCGGGATCCTCCTCCTCGAAGAGACGGAACAGCTCCGCGTCCGAGGTCAGCGACATTTTCAAAGCCTCCGCCATGCCGTTCGAGAGGTGGCGCGGGGAGAGGGTTCCGAGGGTGTCCGGATCGATCAGAACGCCCTTCGGCTGCCAGAAGGAACCGACGACGTTCTTGACGCCGTGAAAATCCACCGCGGTCTTGCCCCCGATGGAGGAATCCACCTGTGAGAGCAGGGTGGTCGGGATGTTGTAGAAGTCGATCCCGCGCATGTAGAGGGACGCGGCGAATCCGACCAGATCCCCGACGACGCCCCCGCCCACCGCGACGGCGCAGTCATGCCGGTCGAATCCGTTTTCAAGCATCGCCGAGAGCAGGATTTCGAGAGTCTGCATGGATTTGGACGCCTCGCCCTCCGGGATCGTGAGGATCACGGGATGCTTCACATTCCGCGCAACGGTTTTGACATATTCCCCGGGCACGCCGGAATCGGTCACCAGCAGCGCCCGCCGGTCCAGACGGAAGAGCTCGCCCGCCCGGGACAGCGCGCCGGATTCCACGATGATCCCGTAGCTTCTCTCGCCGAGATTCATGGTCAGCGTCATCTCATTTTCCTCCCGTCCGGTATGAGCCCAGTACTTTCAGTTTGTCGCAGACCGCGGAGAGCTCTTCGAGCATGGAGCGCCCGTTGTCCGAGCGGATATTGCCCTCGCCCTCCACGGTGAAGTAGTAGTTCCAGAGGAGCGTTTTGAGCGGCCGGGAATGGAGGCTGCGCATATTGTAGCCGTGCCGCCCGATGATATTCACCGCCTCGGCGAGCGACCCCGCCTGATTCTTGACCGAGAAGACGAGGAAAAAGCTGTCGTCCTCCCGGCCCGGCGCGTCGTTTTCCGTGCGGGAGAGGACCGCGAACCGGGTGGTGTTCTGCCCGCTCTCGTTGATCTTGCGGGCCAGCACCTCGAGACCGTAAAGCCGGGCCGCTTCCTCCGTTCCGATCGCGGCGAGGGAGGCGTCCCCCAGTTCCGCGACGAATTTGGCCGCCTGCGCGGTATTGCCGTATTCCCGGGTCTCGAATCCGTGCTCCCGGATGAAGGGGGCGCACTGGCTCAGAGCCTGCAGATGGCTGATCACGGTGCGGATCCCGCCGAGCTTTGTCCCCGGGAGGACCAGAAGATTCTGGGTCACGGCGAGCTCGAGGATCCGGTTGACGTAAAGCGGCCCGGAGAAGAGCAGGTCGTACACCGCGCTGACCTCGCCCGCGAAGCTGTTCTCCATCGGGAGCACCGCCAGATCGCAATCCCCGCTTTCCGCCGCTCCGTATGCGGCAGCGAAGTCGGGGCAGGGGACCGGGATCCCGTCCGGGAAGAGTTTTTTCACGGCTTCTTCCGCAAAGGCTCCGGGAACGCCCGCGTACGCGATCCTCATTCCCGAAATCAGCCGGGTCTGATACGCGCGGGAGGTCGCCATCATGTCTTTCAGAAAGCGGACGTAGTAGTCCCGGAGAACCGGATCCCCGATCCTTCCGCTGCCCGCCCGGATCACGGCCTCTTCCCGTTCCGGATCGAGAACCGGAAGACCGCGCTCCTTCTTGTAGGCCGCCACCTGTTCCGCCGCTCTCATCCGCTCCTCGAACAGGACGGCCATTTTCGCGTCGGTTTCGGATATGATCTGCCTTGCCTTTTCCAGCTCGTTCATGGGGAAAACCCTCCTGATCAACAGAAAAACACAGAAAACGGGATGCTGCCGTCTTCTGCGTTCTCTCGTAAAACGAACCGGACCGCGCCGGAACGCTTCGGATATGACAAAACCGCAGAAGACCTTCCGGCATTCTGCGGCGCGTGAAAATCGACGTTCACTGTGCGGACCCAGACTGCCGGGAGCAGAGAGCGTAATAATAATAAAATCGCACAGCAAAGCAATCGATGCGGTTTTTCATCCTGCGCTCCTTCTCCGGGTTCAGATCCGGCTTTTGATGTGAATGATTATACCACGGAATGTATGTTTTGTCAAGGATGATTGCGCGATGGAATCGAAATCGGCCATTTGTACGGAACCGTCCCCGTCTCCGCGCGCGGGTTCGGGTGATTTGACCGGAAATCAGTCCTTGTTCCCGCGGAGTCCCTCGGACACTTTTTCCCGTCCCAGCAGCAAAAGCCGGGCAAAGAGCAGGTTCGCCGCCAGTATGACGAGGACGGTGATGTACCACCGCCCGCCGATGTTGAAGCCGTAGAAATCCGGCCATCCGCCCCGGTCCGCGCCGACGAAGATCACCATCCGGACGTAGACCGCTCCGTAGACCAGCGTCCCGGCGATCCCCGCAAAGGGGTTCTTCCTCGGGTAATCCGCCCCCGGCTCGAAGAACAGGAAGGAAACGATCGCCAGAACCGGGACGATCAGATGAAACCAGAAATTCGCGCCCGTGAGCACGGCGGCGTACCCGAAGAGCGGGCCGAGGAAGCAGAACACCGTCATCATCGTCAGCGTCAGAGCGGAGACGGACATGTAGCGGAGCAGGGACAGGACTTTCGGCACGCGGTCTCCCCCTCCGGCAAGCGTCCGGACCGCGCAGACCGCCATGGGGACGGCGGCGAGAGCGGCGAGGACGTTCGACAGGGTGGTGTAGTAGCGGAAGACCTTATACCTCGGCACAAAATCCGGTCGGTCCGGGATAAAGACAAGGGCGAAGATACAGACCGCCACGATGACGAAAATCAGAAGATTCGAGACAAGGGAAAGGGCGGAGCGCAGGCGTTCGTTTTTCATGGAGTCCCCTCCGAATCGGTCACTTGGCGTAGAGAGATCCGACGATCCGGTTGAACAGCGAGGCGGGCAAAATCCGCGCGAGCGCACAGACGGCCTTGTAGGAGAACCCGATCGTGGACACCGGGGGAACCGACTTTCTCAGCGCCTGAGCCGCGATGTACACCCCGGCCTTGGCGGGATCCATGCCGTTCTGCTCGTCTCGCTCCATTTTCGATACGCTCCGGGAGATCCGGCCCCCGTATTCGTCGTCGCCGAGCGCGGATTTTTCCCTCGCCGCCGTGAATCCGGTCCGGATATCCCCGGGCTGAACGGCCGTGACGCGGATCCCGTACGGGCGCACCTCGTTGGCGAGCGCGGCGGAAAACGCGTTCAGCGCGGCCTTGGCAGAGGAATAGAACGCCTGAAACGGGATGGAGACGGGCGCGGCGACGGAGGAAATATTGACGATCATGCCGTCTCCCTGCTTCCTCATGTGCGGCAGAACGGCCTTCGTCACGCTGACGGCTCCGAAGAAGTTCACGTCGAACTGCTTCTTCGCGTCGGAGAGATTCGTGAACTCGATCGCCCCGGAGATGCCGAATCCGGCGCAGTTCACAAGGATATCGATCCGTCCGGCGTCCGCGAGCAGGGAAGAGACGGCCTCGTTTACGGCAGCCTCGTCCGTGACGTCCGCCGTCAGGGAGACGATCCCCGGGACGGAGGCGGGGCGGCGGCTGAGCGTGTACACCCGGCATCCGCGGTCCCGCAGGGCTTTCGCAGTCTCAAGCCCGATCCCGGAGGTCCCGCCAGTGACAAGGGCAGTACGTCCGGCTCCCTTATTCTTCATGGGGAATGATGGAGGCGATGATGTCGTCCGCCTCTTCCACCAGCGCTTCGGTCAGGGTCGCCATGCAGGAGGTCCTCAGCAGGCATTCGTGCTCCGCGCAGGCCGGGGTGATGACCGGGTTGACATAGACGCCGGCGTCGTACAGCTCGCGGGCTTTGCGGAGGGTGTTTTCCTCTTCGTAGGTGTAGATCGGAACCACGGGGGTTTCGGATTCGATGATGCGGATATGGCGGTCGCGCAGGCACTTGCGGTGATACGCGCTGATATCGCGGAGCCTGTCCACGCGCTCGGGGTGCTTCTCGAGATAGCGGAGCGCGGCCAGAGCCACGGCACAGGAGGAAGGCGTGATGGACGCGGAGAAGATGAACGGACGGGACACATGGCGCACATATTCCACGACCTCGCGGGACGCGGCCATGTATCCGCCGAGGGAGGCGAGGGACTTGGAGAAGGTGCCCATGTAAATGTCCACCTGATCCTCGAGCCCGAAGTGGGACGCGGAGCCGCGCCCGCCCTTTCCGATGACGCCGAGCGCGTGAGCGTCGTCCACCATGACCTTCGCGCCGTACTTCTTCGCCAGAGCGCAGATTTCCGGGAGCTTGGCGATGTCGCCGCCCATGGAGAAAATGCCGTCCGTGACGATGAGGCAGCCGAAGGTGTCCGGAACCTTCTGCAGCTGGGCCTCGAGGTCCTCCATGTCGGCGTGCCGGTACATCATCAGCCGTCCGAAGGAGAGGCGGCAGCCGTCATAGATGGACGCGTGGTTTTCGCGGTCGCAGATCACGGCGTCGTGACGGCCCACCACCGCGGAAATGATGCCGAGATTCGACTGGAATCCGGTGGAGAAGGTGGTGACGGCCTCCTTGCCGAGGAACCGCGCCAGCTCCTCCTCAAGCTCGATGTGCATGCGGAGCGTGCCGTTGAGGAAGCGGGAACCGGAGCAGCCCGTGCCGTACTGTTCGAGGGCGCGGATCCCGGCTTCGATCACCTCGGGCTCGGTGGTGAGCCCCAGATAGTTGTTGGAGCCGAGCATGATGCGCCGCTTGCCCTCCATGACCACCTCGCAGTCCTGACGGGTTTCCAGCGCGTGGAAATAGGGATAAATACCGGCGTCCTTCGCGTCGTCCACGCGGGAACGCTGCCTGCACTTGTCAAAAAGATCAACCATGACGGATTTGCCTCCGGGAAGTTCAAAACTCCGAACTATATTTTTTGAGTTATTATACGCCCTGAACATGGATTTGTCAACAGGATTCGGAAAAACTTCATTGTTTATTCATGATTATCAGAAGTACGAAGTATTCACATGTACGAATTGAGTTGTACGGCCTCCGGACGGCTGCGGAAAACGCCTGTCCGAACCGGGCGTGAGGTGAACTGCCCAAATCTTCTCGGGGAGAATTGTGCGGAATGACGAAATGCGCATGAATACTAAAAAGTTCACGTCCTTTTCTTGAAATCCTGGGACGGATCGAATATAATATTAGATTGATAGTTCAACCTTTTTGAACACCTTTTTCTATCCCTCAGCGGAAGGAGTGATCGCGTACCTATGAAACTGAAACGCGTTTTGGCCCTGATCCTCGCCGGACTTCTTTTGAGCGCGGCCGGATGCGGCGAGTCGGCGGAGAACACGGACTCCCCGCAAACGGACGACGGAGCCCAGCCCGCCTCCGAGACTCCCGGCAGCGAGGAAACCGTTCCCGAGGAAACGGAGGAATCCTTCGATCCGGGACTCCCGGCTAAGGACTTCGGGGGCCGCACCTTCACGTTCATGACGAAGAACAGCGCCACATGGAGCGACTGGAAGGAATCCAGCGTCTGGTCCGAGGGCATGTCCGGCGAGGTGCTGAACGACGCCGTTTTCGAGCGGAACAACTATGTGGCAGAAACGTATAACGTCGAGTTCGTGGAATACGGTCCCGACTCCGGAAAGCTCTCCTCCGAAGCCGCCAACGCGGTCACAGCCGGGGACGCCACCTACGACGTGATCATGCCTCCCCTGAACGTGGCGGGCGAGCTTCTGAAGAAGGGCTATCTCGTCGATCTGACGCAGGTGGACAACCTCAATCTCAGCCAGAAGTGGTGGGATGAACGCTCCATCGCGGACCTCAGCATCGCGCACAAGCTCTACATGGTCTCCGGCGATATCAGCACGCTGAACAACGACGCCACATGGTGCACCATGATCAACCTCCAGCTGATCAGCGACTACGATCTGAAAAAGCCCTACGAGTATGTCGCCAACGACGAGTGGACCTTCGACACCTACAAGCAGCTCTGCTCCACCGCCTCCCGCGATCTGGACGGCGACGGGGACTTCGATTCCGACGACGCCATCGCCAACCTGACCCAGAACGAGAACGCGACCGCCATGCTCGTGACCTTCGGCTATCATCTGATCGACAAGGACGAGAACGACATGCCGATCTTCACGCTGGACGGGGACGAGCGCGTGGACGCCATTCTCCGGAACGTGTCCGAGTTCATGAACGACAAGACCGTTTCCCTGAACTACCACCAGTACGGCTCCCTCGGCTACCACCTTCTCACCACGAAGATGTTCGAGGAAAACCGGGGCCTCTTCTGGATCACCAACCTGCAGATGGTCATCCGTCTGCGCGAGATGGAGACGGACTTCGGCATCGCGCCCTGCCCTAAATACGACGAGAGCCAGCAGAACTACCGCAACGTCGTGTGGTTCGTCGGCTCCTACGCTACCATTCCGGTGTCCGTGGCGGATCCCGGCGAATCCGGATTCATCCTCGAAGCGCTCGCCGCGAAGTCGAGAGAGATCTTAAGGCCCGCGTACTACGAAGTCGCCCTGTCTCTCAAATACCTGCGCGACGAGGAATCCATCACCATGCTGGATCTCGTCATCGACAACCGGTCGTATGAGCTCGAGCACGCCTTCTCCTTCGGAGCTTCCGGCGCGGTGGAAAACATCGTGCTGAACGGGACGGATCCCGCCTCCACCTTTGCGAAGCAGAAGAAAGTGATCCAGAAGATGATCGACAAGGCCGTGAAGGATCTGACCGGTGAAGGCTGATCCGGCGCGGGAAATCCCCTGAACTTCTATGAAGGAGCGTATTGATAAAATGAAGAAGACCCTATCCCTGTTCCTCGCGGCCCTGATGCTCCTCTCCTCTCTCGCCGCGTGCTCGAACAACGCGCAGAACGCCGGCGGGGACGACCCGTCCTCTCAGGCGGGACCGTCGAACGCGACGCAGGCCGAAACGCCCGAGCCCGCAGAGACCGAGGAGGAAAAGATCACCGCCGAATCCACCCTTACCATCGAAGACTTCGGCGGGCGGGACTACCGCATGATTTCCACCAATCAGGACAACCGCCATGTGGATATCATCGCCGAAGAGCTGACCGGCTCCACGCTGAACGATCTTGTGTTCAACCGCAACACGAAGGTCGCCTCGCTCTACAACGTGACCATGTCCGCGGAGCAGGCCGACTACGGTTCCATCAACAATATGGTGCAGAAGGACGCCACCTCCGGGGATCAGTCGTGCGATCTGTACCTGACCAACTACACCGCCCATCCGCTCGGCACGAAGGGCTTTCTCTACGACTTCTACCAACTGCCGTCCGTCAAACTGGACATGGGCTGGTGGGACCAGAACGAAAAGGCGGACATGACCGTCGCGGGCAAGCTCTTCCTCGCCATCGGCGATATCTCCCCGACCGAGCTTCTGACCTCCGAGTGCATGCTCTTCAACAAGAGGCTGTTCGACGACTCCTCCATCACCTATCCCTACAGCGACGCGCTCGAGGGGACATGGACGCTGGACAAGTGCTTCTCCATCGCGGACGGCCTGACGACCGACCTCAACGGCGACGGCGAGATCAAGGTGAACGACGACCTGTTCTCCCTCACCTGCTGGAGCGACTATCCGGCGGCTCTGCTCTACGGGGCGGGCGGCGACTTCTCCCATGTGAACGGCGAGGGGTTTGTCGAGCTGGACATCGACCTCGAGAAGGCCGTGAACATCTACGACAAGATCTACGCCCTCCTCATCGACACGCAGGCCAACTACGAGGTCGGCGAGCACGAGCGTTCCTTCCGCGTATTCAACGAAGGCCGGGCATACTTCTGCGGCATCACCTTCCAGAAGATCGAGCTCTTCCTCCGCGACATGGAGGACGACTACGGCGTGCTTCCGAACCCGAAGTTCGACGAGGGGCAGGATCGTTATTCCACCTGCGTATCCGGCGCGGGCTCCATGGTGGTCGTTCCCGTTTCCTGCAACGATCCCGCGTTTGTCGGCGCCATGATGGAGGCGATGGCGGCGGTCTCCTACGACATGATCACGCCGGACCTCATCAACGTGCTGGCCTCCACGAGAAACGTGCGCGACGAGGAATCCTCCCAGATCGTGCAGATCATCATCCGCAGCCGCAACTTCGACACCGCCCGCATGCACGACGTTTCGATCGACGGCTACGTCGAGAACCAGCTCCGCGCCAAGTCCAAGGACGTCGCCTCCTATTTCGCCAAGAACGAAAAGATGTGGGGCAAGCTCATCGACAAGGTCAACGACAGCTACGCGAAGCTCGCCGAGGGCAGCTGACCGGAGAACGGCGGGATCTTTCGGAAAAAACCACCGTTAAGCAATTCAATCCATATACAGGAGGAAAACCATGAACAAAAAGCTGACAGCCATTCTGCTTGCCATGCTGATGCTCACGCCCGCGTTTGCCGGCTGCTCCCAGAGCACGGAAAACGCCGGAGCTGACGCCAACGCACAGTCTTCCGGACAGACGCAGTCCACGCCCGGATCCGTCGATGACGCCGCCGAGCCCGAGGAACCGGAACGCCTCTATGCCGACGTCCCCGCGGACTCCAACTTCGGAGGGGAGACCTTCACGATCCTCTGCTCCTCCAACGCGGAGTACGGCACCGTGAAGGACGACTTCTTCGCCGAGGAAATCACCGGCGAGGCGATCAACGACGCGCGCTTCAACCGGAACGCGTCCGTGGGCGACCAGCTCAACGTCAAGATCGAACCCTATGACGCGGACGTCGGCTCCGGCGTGGGTCAGTCCCTGATCACGCAGGACGTCAAGAGCGGAACCGGCGCGTACGATCTCGCGTTCTGCTGCGGCTACGCCACGTCCACCCTTTCCACCGGCAACTACCTCGCCAACATCAAGAATATCCCCTACATCAACCTCGCAGCTCCGTGGTGGGATCAGGTGGCGAACCGCGATCTGCAGATCCTCGACCAGCTCTTCTACACCACCGGCGATATTTCCACCGCCGACAACGACGCGACCTACTGCATCATGTTCAACAAGGGGCTGATCACCAACTACAACCTCCAGAACCCCTATGAACTCGTGGACGGCGACCAGTGGACGATGGACAACTTCATCAACATGGCCTCCCAGGTGCATCAGGACACCAACGGCAACGGTCAGGTGGACCGCGACGACCTGTTCGGCGTCATGATCTGGGACGACTCTATGATGGGCGTCGTCAACTGCACCGGCACCAAGTGCTGCTCCGTCAACGATCAGGGCCTGCTCGAGATGACTCTGTACAACGAGACCACCATAGACGCCGTGACGAAGTTCCTCGAGTTCGCCATCCAGAAGGACGTGGCGGACGCCTACCAGCGCACCAACTGGGACGACACATGGCTCGTCACCAAGTTCTCCGCGAACGAGACCCTCTTCCTCATGCAGCTCATCCAGATCGTTCCGAAGATGCGCGAGATGGAGAACGACTTCGGCATCCTCCCGTACTTCAAGTACATGGAGAGCCAGGACAACTACTACACCACGATCGGCTCCTGGCACTCCGTCTTCATGTGCGTTCCCAACAGCGGCATCGACATGAACCGGACCGGCATCGTGACCGAATGCCTCGCCAACGAAGGTCTGTACGGCCTGACCGAGGCGTACTATGAAAAGACCCTCGTCGGCAAGACTACCCGCGACGCCGAATCCGCCGCGATGCTCGACATCATCTTCGCCAACCGTGTCTACGACATGGGCTGGTACTTCCAGATCGGCGGGTACAACGAAGCCGTCATGAACGAGCTCCGCAACTACCGCAACGAATTCGCCTCCATGTACAAGAAGGCGGAAAAGGTCGCCAACAAGACCCTTGAGAAGACCAACAACGCGTTCCTCAAGGCCCTCGAAGAGGCGGGCGGCTGATCCCGAATAAAACGGCGCGCGCTTTCCGAATCCAGATACAACAAAAGCCCGGAGAAATCCGGGTTTTTGCTTTTCGGGGATGTGACGAAGAGTGCGATCATTCCTGCGCAACCCTGCCCGTGCAGATCACCCCGTCGGTGTCTTCGAGCAGAACCGGGACGACCGAGCCGACCTGCGCGCGCCCCGGGATCCTTTTCAGCTCCACAAAATGCTCGCTGTGCCCGGAGAGAAGTCCCCCTCCGTTTTTCTCCACGAGAAGGCGGACGGGAACGCTCCCGTGGTCGGCGACGTACCGTTCGAGCAGGTTCCGGCGGATTTCGTCCCCGATTTTCGACAGCTCTTCCGCTCTCTCCCGGCGGACGCGAACCGGGATCCGGCCTTCCATCTCCGCCGCCTCCGTTCCGGTCCGTTCCGAGAAGGGAAAGATGTGCAGGTGCAGAAACTCAGCCTCCCGGCAGAAATCCGCGGTCAGGCGGAAGTCCTCCTCCGTCTCTCCCGGAAATCCCGTGATGATGTCCGCGGAATAGGTGACGTCGGGCCGGACCGCGCGGATCCGCTCCACAGCCGTCAATACCGCCTCCGCCGTGTACCGCCGCCGCATGGACCGGAGCACCGCGGAGCTGCCGGACTGGACGGAGAGATGGAAGTGGGGGAGCAGATGGGCGCAGTCCCGGACGGCCTCGGAGAAATAGTCGTTCAGAACCGTCGGCTCGAGGGAGCCCAGCCCGATCCGCTCGATCCCCGGGATCCTGTCCGCGTCCCGGATCAGATCCGCCAGCGCGTGTCCGTAGGGCTGACGGTTCTCGAAATCCATGCCGTAGGAAGCGGTCTCGATGCCCGTGAGGATCACTTCCTTCGCTCCCGCCCTGGCCAGTGCCCGTACCTCCTCCAGCGCGATTTCCCGCGGTTTGGAGCGGACAGGGCCTCTTGCGAAGCGGATCAGGCAGTAGGAGCACCGGTTGCCGCATCCGTCCTCGATCTTCACATAGGAGCGGGTGCGCTGGGGGGAGGGAAGGGTGAGGCGCACGCTGCCCTCGTCCGTCGGAGGGGTGACTCCGTTCTTTTCCGCGGGCAGGGATCCCCCGAGAACGGCGAGAACCGTTTCCGCGAGCGACGCCTTTCCGCTGTTCCCGCAGACGAAGGTCACGTTCTCCATCGACGCGATCTCGTCCCCCGCGATCTGGGCGAAGCAGCCGGTGACGACCACATGAAGGGCGTTCTGGGCGGCACGGCGGATCATCTGGCGCGATTTGCGGTCGCTCTCCCCGGTGACGGTGCAGGTGTTGACGACGGCGAGATCCGCGGGATCGCCGAAGGGTACGATCCTTACGCCGCGCTCTTTCAGAACGGCGCAGAGGGCGTCCGATTCGTACTGGTTCACCCGGCATCCGAGGGTGAGGACGGAGACAGTGGGAGCGGCTTGGTTCATGGGTTCCTCCGGGAAAGTTCGTTCAGTCTATTGTATCATCCCTTTTGGGCAAAGTAAACAAGTTTCCCGAAAAAAACGAAGGAAAACGGAAAAAACCGGCGCCGGGGGTTGAAAAGCGGCGTGGGATGGGGTATAATGAACCAAACGTAATTCCATCCAACTACTTCGACAGCGAAAGGAATCAGGTCATGATCGATTACAAGACGTTCCATGTGGTGGATCATCCGCTTATCAAGCACAAGCTCTCCATCATGCGGATGAAGGAAACCGGCTCGAAGGATTTCAGACAGATGCTCTCCGAGATCGCCATGCTCATGTGCTACGAGCTGACCCGCGACCTCCCGGTGGAGAACGTGGAGATCGAAACGCCCGTGGCGAAGATGACCGCGCAGCGGGTCGGCGGCAAGAAGCTGGCCATCGTTCCCATCCTGAGAGCGGGGCTCGGCATGGTGGACGGCATCCTGACCCTCGTCCCCGTCGCCAAGGTCGGTCATATCGGCCTGTACCGCGATCCGGATACCCACAACCCGGTGGAGTACTACTGCAAGCTCCCCGCCGACATTGAAGAGCGTTATGTCATCGTCTGCGACCCGATGCTGGCGACCGGCGGATCCGCTTCCGGCGCCATCGATATGCTGAAAAAGCGCGGCGTCAGACAGATCAAGCTGCTGTGCCTGGTGGCCGCCCCGGAAGGCGTGGAACGTCTCCAGGCCGATCATCCCGACGTGGAGATCTTCGCGGCGGCGCTCGACGATCACCTCAACGAGCACGCGTATATCGTTCCGGGCCTCGGGGACGCGGGCGACCGTCTGTTCGGCACGAAATAAACCGGACGGAACCGAAAACAGAATCGACCGGAGGAATCCGGATCCGGAACAAACCGGAAAGAAGAAAGGGGCTGTGCGTCGCCGCAGTCCTTTTCTCGTGAGCGGAGGGGAAGATGAAGACGTTTACCGTGAACGCGAACGACGCCGGCCAGCGGCTGGACAAATACCTGTCCAAATGCACGGAGGGGATGCCGAAATCCCTACTGTATAAGTATATCCGCAAGAAGCGCGTCAAGGTCAACGGAGCGCGGGCGCACGAAGGGGATATCCTCTCCCCCGGCGACACGGTCGAGCTCTGGATCCCCGACGAATTCTTCCGGGAGAAGGCGGGTTCCTACGACTCCGATTCCCTCGCTCATGTGAAGGTGAAGCCGGAGGTGATCTACGAGGACGAAAACATCCTGCTCTGCGACAAGCGTCCCGGCGTGCTGGTCCATCTCGGGGACGAGGGGGACAAAAACCGCGCCGAAGGATCCGAGCGGGAGACGCTGATCTACGCCCTGACCGCCTATCTTGCGGCGAAAGGGGAGTACGTCCCTGAGAACGAGCGTTCCTTCGCCCCGGCTCTCTGCAACCGCATCGACCGGAACACCGGCGGCATCGTGATTCTGGCGAAGAACGCCTCCGCGCTCCGGCAGATGAACGAGGCCATCCGGGAGAACCGGGTGTCGAAGCGGTATCTCTGCGCCGTCCACGGGAAAATGAGCGGGGAAGAGACTTACCGCGCGTGGCATTCGAAGGATTACCGCACCAATACCGTCCGGATCACCGCGGACAAAATCCCCGGCGCGAAGGAGATCGTCACCCGTGTCCGCGCGCTCTCGTACGAACCCGAAAAGGATCTGACGCTCTGCGAGGTAGGCCTTGTAACGGGACGGACCCATCAGATCCGGGCGCATCTCGCCTTCCTCGGCCATCCGCTGCTCGGAGAGGGAAAGTACGCGAAAAACGCCGGGGACCGCCGCATGGGATACGCCGCGCAAGCCCTCTGTTCCGCCGCGGTGTCTTTCGATTTTCCCGAGTCCGGAGACGGAGCGGATCTGACCAGTCTGAACGGCAGGGTGTTTTGCGTGAATCTCTCGAACATCCGCTTTCTCTCCCTCTTTCCGGGGTTCGATCCCGAAGGATGGCCCGAAAACCGGACGTGAGCGCGGAAACGATGTGAAAAATCTCCGGATCTGTTCGGATTTGAGTAAAACTTTACAAACTGGCCTTGCTTTTACGCAAAGGAAAGAGTATAATTGAACCAATGTCTGCGGGTATGGGTTGCCCGCCGCCCGTTGTTCCGCGGATCGATCCGGCGGAGCGGGACGGGAAGTTTTTCAGGAGGTGATCCTGTTTGGCCTATACGTTCAACGGCGGTATCCACGTCGATGAATATAAGAACACGCGGAAGTGCCGCATCGAAGCGCTCCCGCCTCCGTCCAAGGTGACGATTCCCCTGTCCCAGCACATCGGCGCGCCTGCCGTGGCCTGCGTCAACGTGGGGGACACCGTGACCCTCGGCCAGAAGATCGGCGACGTCGCGGAGGGGATGCTCGGCTGTCCCGTCCACGCGAGCGTTTCCGGTACGGTGAAGGAGATCGTGAAGAAGACGGTCCCCACCGGCGCGTCCGTGGATCATGTGGTGATCGAGAACGACATGCTCGACACGCCCTGCCCGGATCTGCGCCCCATCGAAAAGAGGCTGGCGGACGTGACCACCGAGGAGATCGTCTCCGTGATCCGGGAGGCCGGCATCGTCGGCATGGGCGGCGCGGCGTTCCCCACCTACGCGAAGATCAATTCCGCCCTCGGCAAGGTGGACAAGATCATCGTCAACTGCGCGGAGTGCGAGCCGTTCATCACCGCCAACCACCGTCTGCTGCTGGAGCACGGCGCGTCGGTCATCAACGGCGTCAAGATCCTTCTGAAGGCCCTCGGCGTCCACACGGCGTTCATCGCAGTGGAGGACAACAAGATGGACGCGGTCGGCAAGCTGGAGGATCTGCTCGGCGAGAGCCGCATGATCTCCGTGAAGGTCATGAAGACCAAGTATCCGCAGGGAGACGAGAGACAGCTGGTCTACGCCCTGACGGGCACGGAGATCCCCGCGGGAAAGCTGCCCGCCGACGTGGGATGCGTGATTTTCAACGCGGAGACCTGCTCCGCCATTTATAAGGCGTTCTCCACCGGAATGCCCTCCGTCAGCCGCGTGGTCACGGTGGACGGCGACTGCATCCGGCGTCCGAAGAATCTGCTGGTTCCCATCGGTACGAGTGCGTCGGATCTGATCGCTTTCTGCGGGGGACTCTGCCGTCCTCCGAAAAAGCTGGTGAGCGGCGGCCCCATGATGGGCATGGCTCAGTGGGATCCCGAAATGCCCGTCACCAAGTCCACGAACGCGGTGCTGGTGTTCTCCGGCAAGTTCGGAAAGAAGAACGTCCCGAAGGCCGCCTGCATCCGGTGCGGACGGTGCGTCAACAACTGCCCGATGCACCTCATGCCCATGTATATCGCCCAGTTCTCTCAGGCGGGGGATCTGAAACGGGCGGAGGAATACGGCGCGATGAGCTGCGTGGAGTGCGGCTCCTGCTCCTACAACTGCCCGGGCGGCGTGGAGATCGTGCAGCACATCCGGGTCGCCAAGGCCGCCATCAAGACGGAAAAAGCCCGGATCGCATCCCTGAACGCCCTGAAATGACGACGATACGAGGATAAATCAAGATGGATAATCAGGAAAAAGTACCGGAACAGGTTCCGGCGCCGGAGCAGATTCCGGCGGAAGGAGAACGCCGCGAGAAAAAGCGGAGATCCTTCTCCATGCCGGAGTTCCTGACGGTTTCTCCCTCCCCGCACATCAAGAGCCAGGACACCACCGCCACCGTCATGTTCGACGTGCTGGTTGCCCTGACTCCCGCCGTTCTCTGGAGCGTGTTCCAGTTCGGGCTCCGCGCCCTGATTCTGGTGCTGATCTCCATCGCGGCTTCCGTGGGATGGGAGGCGGCGGCGCAGTTCCTTCTCAAACGGACGATCACCGTGTCCGATCTGTCCGCGGCCGTGACGGGCATGCTGCTCGGCATGAACCTCCCGGCGACCGCCCCCCTCTGGATGCCCGTGGTCGGCGCGTTCTTCGCCATTGTGATCGTGAAGCAGATCTTCGGCGGAATCGGCAAGAATTTCGTGAATCCGGCTCTGGCGGCTCGCGTGTTCCTGTTCTCGTGGGCCTCGGATATGAGCGCGTTCCCCGCCATCGGCGTGAAGATCCACTCTCTCGCCGTGACGCTGCCCGACGTGGACGCCGTCACCGGAGCGACTCCCCTCGCCGCGATGAAGGCCGGGATCATCCCCGACACCAATCTCTTCGGCATGATCATCGGAAACGCGTCCGGATGCATCGGCGAGATTTCCTCGCTGCTTCTGATCGGCGGCGGCATCTTCTTGATTTTGCGGAAGGTGATTTCGTGGCAGATCCCCGCGGCGTATCTCGGAACCGTGGCCGTGATTTCCCTGCTGTTCCCCCGGATCGAAGGAGCAGCGCTGGAATCCGTGCTGTACGAGCTGTTCGCCGGAGGGCTGATCCTCGGCGCGGTCTTCATGGCGACCGACTATTCCACCTCCCCCGTGACGCCGGTCGGACGGCTGATCTACGGGGCCGGGTGCGGCGCGATCACCATGCTGATCCGTTATTTCGGCAGCTATCCGGAGGGCGTGTCGTTTTCCATTCTCATCATGAACCTGCTTGTGTGGTACATCGACAAGGTGACCATGCCCCGCCGCTTTGGAGGTAAATCGAATGCCAAATAAAGTCAACGAACGGCCCGAGGATCGTTTAGA
The DNA here is from genome assembly GCA_015065385.1 of Oscillospiraceae bacterium. GTDB lineage: Bacteria > Bacillota > Clostridia > Oscillospirales > CAG-272 > UMGS1696. The sequence continues at coordinate 73,839 of SVQK01000056.1, forward strand.
AAAGAACGGCCGGGCCGCAGACTCCGGTTCGTCCGGCGAGAGCTTTTTCGATCTCGGCACCTCCGCGGACCGGAAGAAGAAGCCGCGCGAATCCCTCGAGGATATGCTCGCGCAGGACTATCCCGCAGAGGAAGAGGGCGGAGAAGAGAACCCCGCGGAAGAGGCTGACGCGTCCGTGGAAGAGTTCGTCGAAGAAATGGCCGCGAAGATCTCCGGCGACATCTCGGCTGACTTGGAAGAGGTGTCCGAAAAGAAACCGCTGGATCTGGCGGACAGCATCCTTGACGAGATCTCCGCCATGACGCCGGAAGACGGCGCGGATAAGGTGCCGCTCGAATTTGTGGACGAGGACGACCTCGAGGAGGAGAAGCGTCCGGGCTTTCAGCTGCCGTTCGGCCTGTTCAGCCGGAAGGAATCCCCCCGTCCCGCTCAGGAGATGCTGCCGGAGGACACGGAGGTCCTGCCCGAAATCAACCTGAACGACCTGAGAGAAGCAAACGGGGAGAACGTCGGGAATCTGGATTCCCTGTTCTCCGCGGAGCGGAAGGAAGAGGGCGGACAGACGGAAGAGCAGACGCCCGCGCCGCTCCGGAAGCCGAAGAAAGAGAAGAAAGAAAAAAAGCCGAAAAAAGAGAAACAGGCGAAGGATCGGAAGAAATCCGAAGACGAACAGGCGCCTGACGCGGAGATCGCTCCCGCGCCCGAGATCCTTCCCGCGGCAGAGCCGGAGGAGCTTTCGAAACAGGCCGCGCCCTCCGGCGAACCCGAATCCGTCTCCGACGCTCCGGCCGAAGAGATCCTTTCCGCGGATCAGGCTGAAGCTGATGAGAAGCCCGGGAAGAAATCCCTGAAACCCGCGAAGGAGAAAAAGAGCGGAGAAGGGAAATTCCCCGCCGCATTCGCCTCCTTCAGGAAGAAGATCGGGGACGGCGTCGCGGAGAGAAAAGCCCGTGAAGCCGCCGTGGTGGAGCCCGCCGGACCGAAGCAGGTGGACGAGAGCTCCACGAAATATCTGGTCCGCACCGTCGCTATCCTGACCGCCATCTGCACGAGCGTCGCCCTCCTTCTGGCCGTGGTTCACAAGGTCACGAAGGACACCATCGCGGAGAATCTGACGAGAGAAAAGCACGAAGCGATCCTCTCCGTCTTCCCGGAAGGGGATCGGATCGAGGAATACACCGCGCAGGACGGGGAGACCGTGTATCTGGTGCTGAAGGACGGAACCCTCGCCGGATACTGCGTCAATTCCACAGGCAGCGGATATATCGGCGATATCGAGATGATGGTCGGCATGAACCTTGACGGAGAGGTCGAGGGCATCCGCATCATCGACATGCAGGAGACGCCCGGAACCGGCACCAAGGTTCGGAACGACTCCTTCCTCTCCCGGTTCCTCGGACTGAACGGAGAGGCCGAGATCGGCAGAAACGTGGACGCGCTGAGCGGCGCGACCTTCTCTTCGAAGGGCGTTGCGGAAGGCGTGAACCGCGCACTGTCCGTGAAGTTCGATCCGGACGAGGCCGCCCGTGCCGTAAGCGCGCGCCTGAACGGGGAACTCCCCGAGGACGAGCCGGAAAACGCGGGCAACGGAGACAAAGCCCTCGAAATCGACGAGGTCGGCGAGACGGTCCGGGATAACACGGAAACCGAAGCACCCGAAACCGAGGCTCCCGAGACCGAAGCACCTGAAACAGAGGCACCCGAAACCGAAGCTCCGGAGGACAAGACTCCCGAAACCGAAGCTCCGGAGGACAAGACTCCCGAAACCGAAGCTCCGGAGGACAAGACTCCCGAAACCGAAGCTCCGGAGGACAAGACTCCCGAGACCGAAGCTCCGGAGGATAAAACTCCCGAAGATAAGACTCCTGAGGACAAGACTCCGGAAGACAAGACTCCGGAAGACAAGACTCCGGAAGACAAGACTCCCGAGGATAAGACTCCTGAGGACAAGACTCCGGAAGATAAGACTCCCGAGGATAAAACTCCCGAGACCAAGCCTCCGAAGCAGGAACCTCAGCAGCCTGTTGTGACACAGCCCGAGCCGGAACCGCAGCCGCAGCAGCCCGTAGTGACACAGCCCGAGCCAGAACCGCAGCCGCAGCAGCCCGTGGTGACACAGCCCGAGCCGCAGCCCCAGCCACAGCAGCCCGTGGTGACACAGCCCGAGCCGGAACCGCAGCCTACATGGACGCCTCCGGTCACGGAGCCTGAGCCGCAGCCCACATGGACACCTCCGGTCACAGAGCCCGAGCCGCAGCCCACATGGACGCCTCCGGTCACGGAGCCCGAGCCGGAACCCACATGGACGCCTCCGGTCACGGAACCCGAACCTCAGCCGGAACCCGAGCCCGAGCCTCAGCCGGAACCGGAACCCGAACCTCAGCCGGAACCGGAACCCGAACCTCAGCCGCAGCCGGAACCCGAACCAGAGCCCGAACCTGAGCCCGAACCTGAGCCCGAACCTGAGCCCGAACCTGAGCCTGCGCCTCAGCCGCAGCCGGAACCGGAGCCCGAGCCGGAACCCCAGCCCACGCCCGGAGGACCTCCTTCCACAGGCGGCGCCGGCGGCGGATTCGGATATATTACCCCGTAAAGGAGTCTGATGGATATGAAAAAATCGATTCCTCAGATCTTCCGGGAAGGGATCATCACGAACAATCCCACCTTCGTACAGCTCCTCGGTATGTGCCCGACGCTGGCCACCACCACCTCGGTGGTCAACGCTCTGGGCATGGGGATTGCCGTGATCGCGGTCCTTTCCTTCTCGAATCTGTTCATTTCGCTCCTGCGGAAGATCATTCCGAAGCAGGTGCGCATCGCCTCCTATATCGTCATCATTTCCGGATTCGTGACGGCTGTGGAGCTGATCATCAAAGCGTATTTCCCCGCGATCAACAAGGCGCTCGGCCTCTTCATCCCGCTGATCGTGGTCAACTGCATCATCCTTGCGCGGGCGGAAGCCTTCGCGTCGAAGCACGGCCCCGTCGAATCCTTCTGCGACGGCCTTGCGACCGGGATCGGCTTCACGCTGGCTCTCGTCTGCATCGCCTTCGTCCGCGAGCTCCTCGGCAGCGGCATGCTGTTCGCGGCGGCTGACGGATCGGGCGGCGTGCGGATCTTCGGAGACTGGTTCTCCCCCGCCACCATCTTCCTGATGCCCTCCGGCGCGTTCCTGACCCTCGGCTGTCTCGTCGCGCTGGTACAGAAGATTCAGGCGGTCAGCGAGGAGCACAAGCGCAGAAAGCAGCTCGAAGAGGACGCGATCGACGGCGGCTACCACGAGACCCTGATGCGGGATCCCGCGACGGGCCGGATCGTGCGCAAGCCGGTCCCCGCCGAAGAGCAGCCCGCTGACAGCGAAGCCGTGAAAGCCGGGGAGGGAGGAGAATAATGGGCAACGTACTCATGATCATGTTCGCGGCCATTCTGACCCAGAACTTCATCTTCTCCCGCTTCTACGGATGCTGTCCGTTCCTCGGCGTGTCCGACAAGCCCTCGACCGCGCTCGGCATGGGCATGGCGGTGACCTTCGTCATGACGCTGTCCTCCGCGGCGACGTGGGCGGTGTATCGGTATCTGCTTGAGCCGTTCGGACTGGAATACCTCAAGACCATCGCCTTCATTCTGGTGATAGCGACGCTGGTCCAGTTCATCGAGATGTTCCTTAGGAAAAACGTTCCCGTGCTGTACTCGGCGCTCGGTATTTATCTGCCCCTCATCACCACCAACTGCGCGGTTCTCGGAGCGGCTCTCGTCAACATCGACGAGGGATACAGCTTCGTGGAAAGCGTCGCGTTTGGATTCGCGGCGGCCGTCGGCTTCACCATGGCGATCTGCGTGTTCGCAGGGGTGCGCGAGCGGCTCAATTTCGCGGATCCGCCCAAAGCCTTCCGCGGCTTCCCGCTGCTTCTGATTTCCGCGGGACTCGCGGCTATGGCGTTCTCCGGGTTCTCCGGCATGAGATTCTGAGGAGGGACAGGGTATGACAAGCATTTTGATTCCGGTAGCCATCTTCATCGGATTGGGGATCCTCACAGGCGCATTGCTTGCCGCTGCCTCCCGTGTCTTTGCCGTCGAAAAGAACGAAACCGCCGAGCGCGTCCTCGAGTGTCTCCCGGGCGCGAACTGCGGCGGATGCGGCTATTCCGGATGCTCCGCCCTGGCCGAAGCTGTCGCAAAGGGCGAGGCGAAGGTCAACGCCTGTCCGGTCGGAGGCGCGGAGGTGGCCGGGAAGGTCGCCGCCGTGATGGGTGTCGAAGCCGCTCCCACCGTCCGGATGCGGGCGCAGGTCATGTGCTCCGGCACGAAGGAATACGCCCGGAAAAAGTACGTCTACGAAGGCGTCTCGGACTGCATCGCGGCGTCGAGGATCGGCGGCGGAGACAAGCTCTGCAAAAACGGCTGCATCGGCCTCGGCACCTGCGTAGCGTCCTGCCCGTTCGAAGCGATTTCCGTTTCCGAGGGCGTCGCGGCGGTGGATTATTCCAAATGCCGGGGATGCGGCGTCTGCGTGTCGGCCTGTCCGAAAGGCATCATCCGCCTGATTCCGTTCGACGCGAAGCACTGGGTCGGCTGCATGTCCGTGGACGACGGCAGGAACACCCGCAAGGTCTGCGACGTCGGCTGCATCTCCTGCAAGCTCTGCCAGAAGAACTGCCCCTCCGGAGCGATCACCGTGGATTCCTTCGTGGCGCACATCGACTACGCAAAATGCACCGGATGCAACATCTGCGTGGACAAATGTCCCCGTCACATCATCTGGTCCGGCGAGACGCAGGGGCAGTACGGCCTCGTGATCCGCCGGGAAAACGCGGACAAAACCAAGAAAAGCTGATTTCCCGAACCGTTCCGGACTCCGAAGAAGAGAACCGGAGCGGTTTTTCTGTTCGAAGATAAAACAGTCGGAATGCACAAAGTTTTTTGATAAAATTTGTTTATCCGTACAAATCCAACAACTTGAGGGATTTTTCACACCGAATCACTTGAAAACACGCCCGGTTTCGTTTATGATACAGTCAGGAGAGAATGGCTCTCCCCAAAACAGAAATTTATTGATCCGGAGGATACTCAACATGAGCGCTCTTGACACTGTCCGCGTCGGCATTATCGGCTGCGGCGGCATCGCAAACGGCAAACATATGCCCTCTCTGAAAAAGGTTCCCGGCGTCCAGATGGTAGCTTTCTGCGACATCATTCTGGAACGGGCCGAGAAGGCCGCGAAGCAGTACGGCACGCCCGACGCCAAGGTCTACGAGGATTATAAGGAACTCCTCGAGGACAAGACCATCGACGTGGTTCACGTCTGCACCCCGAACAGAGCCCACTCCTTCATCACCGTGGACGCTCTCGAGGCCGGCAAGCACGTCATGTGCGAAAAGCCCATGGCCATCAACTCCGAAGAGGCCAAGAAGATGCTGGACGCCGCCGAGAAGACCGGCAAGCTCCTGACCATCGGCTATCAGAACCGCCAGACTTCCGAAGCCCTCTTCCTCAAGGAAGAAGCTGACCGCGGCACCTTCGGCGACATCTACTTCGCAAGAGCGTTCGCCGTCCGCCGCCGCGCGGTTCCCACCTGGGGCGTGTTCCTCAACGAGTACGAACAGGGCGGCGGTCCCCTGATCGACATCGGCACCCACGCGCTTGACCTCACCCTCTGGATGATGAACAACTACAAGCCCAAGTACTGCGTCGGCACCACCTTCCACGCCCTCAACAACGACACCGATCAGGGCAACGCGTGGGGCAGCTGGGATCCCGCGAAGTTCACCGTCGAGGATTCCGCGTTCGGCTTCATCGTCATGGAGAACGGCGCGACCGTGTCCCTCGACGCAGCGTGGGCTCTGAACACTCTTGAAGTCCGCGAAGCCTGCACCATGCTCTGCGGCACCAAGGCCGGCGGCGACATGCTGGACGGCGTGCGCATCAACGGCATCCGCCAGAACAGACAGTATGTCTTCAAGCCGAGCTTCTCCGCGGGCGGAGCCGCCTTCTACGAGGGCGCGTCCGACAACGATCCTTCCGCGAAGGATATGGCTCAGTGGATCGCCACCATCCGCGGTCAGAAGGCTGCTCCCACCGTTCTGCCCGAGCAGGCCTACACCGTGACCAGAATTCTCGAAGGCATCTACACCTCCGCGAAGACCGGCGACATCTACAGATTCTGATCGAACGAACGATCCGGGGGAGGAGCTTGACAAAGGGTTCCTCCCCTTTCTCCCTTTATATTTCTTTTTTGAAAGGAAAGACCGGTATGAAAATCTGCGTATGTGAAAACCTGAACGCGAAAAAGCCGCTCGAGCAGTCCTTGAAGGAGCTGAAAGCCGTCGGAATCGAAGCCGTTGAAATCGGCTGCGGCGGATATCCGGGCAACGACCACGCCAACGCCGATATCCTTCTGAACGACGACAAAGCCTTCAACGAATGGCTCGACACCTTCAAGCGGAACGACATGATCCTCGCCGCCCTGTCCGTCCACGGAAACTGCGTCCATCCCGACAAGGAGGTCGCGGCGTCCTTCGAGCACGACTTCCGCAACGCCGTCCTTCTTGCGGAAAAGGCAGGGCTCAATACGATTATCACCTTCTCCGGCTGCCCGGGCGACCATCCCGGCGCGAAGTATCCGAACTGGGTGACCTGCCCGTGGCCGGACGACTTCCTCAAGATCCTCGACTACCAGTGGAACGAAGTCCTGATCCCCTACTGGAAGGAAGCGGCCGCGTTCGCAGAATCCCACGGCGTCACCAAGATCGCCCTCGAGATGCACCCCGGCTTCTGCGTGTACAACACCGAGACCATGCTCAAGCTCCGCGCTGCCGTCGGTCCCGTGGTCGGCGCGAACTTTGACCCGTCCCATCTCGTATGGCAGGGCATGGAACCCGCCGCCGCGATCCGGATGCTGGGCGACGCCATCTACCACGTCCACGCCAAGGATACGAAGGTCGATCCCATCAACACCGCCCGCATCGGCGTTCTGGATACCAAGCACTATGGCGACGAGATCAACCGCGCGTGGGTCTTCCGCGCCCTCGGCTACGGTCACGACGCCGCGTGGTGGAAGGATCTGATCTCCAACCTCCGTCTGGTCGGCTACGACGGCGTTCTCTCCATCGAGCACGAGGACAGCCTCATGACCACGGACGAAGGCCTCGGCAAAGCGGTCGCCATCCTGAAAGAGGCGATCATGCGCGATCCGAAGCCCTCCACCATGAGCTGGGCCTGAGAAAATCTTCACATTTTTCATCCGAACGCACAAAAAATGTAACAAAATCAAAGGGATTTCCGGTGTGCGGGGACTTGAAATCATACGCCGGTTGTGATATAATTTGAACTGTTAGCCAATCAAGGGGCGAATTCATTTGCCCCGAATTCAATTCGGACGGGCATTCCCCGTCCAAGGAGGAAACATGAAGAAAGTTCTTTCCATCCTCCTCGTGGCTCTGATGGCTCTTGGTATGTCTGCGAACACCTTCGCGCTGGACGCGTCCGAGATTCCGGACAACAAGAACTTCAAGCCCATCGAGGAACTCGCTCCGGACGCCCTCGGCGATATGTTCGGGGACTCCTATCCGTACTCGGTCGATTACGAATGGCCGCCCGTCAAGGATGGCGACATCATCAAGGGCACCGTCGTATCCTCCTACAGCGACAGCGGCGAACACTGCTGGTCCAACGGCACCGACAACGCTTCCAAGGCGTTTGACGGCGACACCACCACCTTCTTCGACCCCTACATCGGCGGTAACGGCGAGCACACCTTCTCCTGGTGCGGCCTGCTTCTCGATCAGCCCTATGAGCTGACCGAAGTCCGTATCTGCAACCGTTCCGGTCAGGAAAAGAGAATCAGCGGCGCGGCGATTCAGGGCTCCAACGACAACGGCGAAACCTGGCACAACGTCGTTTACGTCGATCCCGCCATTTACGGCACCGTCGGTCTTCTGACCAACGACTACCACGTCTTCACTCCTTCTCCGGTTCAGGAGTACATCGACGCGAACCTCCAGTACATGAGCGAAGAACAGGCTGACTTCTCGGTTTACTGGGTCGGCACCGGTTCCTACAGCCTCTACCGCTACGTCGCGATCGAATCCGAGCACGGCGACTGCGCTGAGATCGAACTCTACGGCCATCCGAAGGAAGCTTATGTCGGCGATGAAAAGGCTATCGTCACCGCTGAGAAGAGCTCCGCTGACGTTTTCGTCGACGCGATCGACTACGTCGGCACCGCGAACGCCACGGTTGACGGCTCCGTTTCCGGTAAGGTCATCGGCGGCGGCGGTTCCTACTCCGACGGTTCCAACCTCTACGCCGACGCGTGGGACGACAACGGCAACACCTTCTACGATCCTAAGAGCGCGGGTCCGGCCTGCTTCACCGGCCTTCTTGCCGATCAGGCGACCGTTCTGACCGAAGTCCGCGTCAGACCGCGTATCGACTGGTATGCCAGAACTGCCGGCGCCGCTATCCAGGGCTCCAACGACGGCGTGAACTGGACCACTCTTGCGAAGTACGAATACGTCGATCAGCTCCCCGCGGATGCTGAACAGGCGTATATCTCCAAGCCTGTTGAAGGCGCGGCTGCCTACTGGATGTTCCGTTATGTCTCCATCGGCTACGAAGCCGGTACGGACGCTGACGGAAACGCCTATGACGGCGCGACCCAGCACGGCGACGTCGGCGATATCCTTCTCTTCGGTACTCCCGGCGAAGCTACCCTCGAATGGGAAGCTCCCGCCGCTGCTGCCGGTCCTGCCGTTCAGAGCACCGGCACCGGTTACGACGAAGCTGCCGCAGCTGCCGCCGCCATCGGTTCCAACCCGATCACCAAGTACGAGTTCGTTGAAGGCTCTACCACCTACTTCGGCGACGAGAACCCCGGCAACCTGTGGGACGACGACGTCACCACCAAGTTCTGCACCGACGGTTACCCGGCATGGTCCGTTGCTTCCGTTGACGGCAAGTACAAGATCAACGGTATCATCATGGCCACCGCGAACGACAACTCCTCCTACAACGGCCGTTCCCCGAACAAGTGGACCCTCTACGGTTCTCTTGACAACGCCGGCTGGGATCCGATCGCTTCCGGCGACGAGACCTTCTTCGAAGAGACCGACTACACCTTCTATGTGACCTCCATTCCGGAGACCGCCGAGTACTCCTACTTCAAGTTCGAGTGCACGGAGACCGTTTCCGGGACCATGCAGGTTTCCGAAGTCGTCCTCTGCTCCGCTGACGCTCCTGCCGCTGCAGCTGCCGAGCCCGAGCCGGAACCCGAACCGGAACCGACCGTGGAAGAGGTTGCCGAGAACGCTGCTGAGAACGTGACCGAGGCTGTCGGCGAAGTCGTTGAGAACGCCGGCGAGGCCATCGAAAACGCGGGCGAAGCTGTTGCCGAAGCCGCGAACAACGCTGTCGAAGGCGCTTCCAACGCTGTGAACAACGCGGTTGAAACCGCGAAGTCCGGCTGCGGCTCCTTCATCGGCGGCGGTCTGATCGTGATGGCTGCCATTCTCGGCTCCGCATGGATCTCCCGCAGAAAATAATTCCGAACCATGAGTTCATCGGGGAAGGCTTCACGGCTTTCCCCGACTCTTTTTTATCATGTATCCTTACGAACTGTTTTTCGGCGTGACGCTCTACGAGGTTTTCATCGTGCTGGGCATCTTCGCCGCGATGCTTCTGTATCGCCGGTTTTCCGCGCGCGCGGGACTGTCGCCGAAACTGCACAATCTGGTGATCCTCTCGGCGACCTTCTCCGTTGTGACGGGGTATCTCTCGGGCTATCTCTTTCAGGCCGTGTACGACTTTCTTGCCGGGAAGCCCTTCGTTCTGAACGCGGAAACCGGCTCCACCTTCCTCGGCGGCTTCATCGGGGGATTCGCGGTTCTTCTGGCCGTTTACTTCGGAGCGGGGCGGATCCTGTTCCGTGAGAGCCGGGAACACCTTGTCCGCTTTTCCGACGTGATGGACGGTCTGGCGGTTTCTGTTCCCCTCGGCCACGGGTTCGGACGGATTGGCTGTCTCATGGCGGGCTGCTGTTACGGACTGCCCTCGGATCATGGGATCTTTTTCCGCAATATCGGGTATAAGGCCATCCCGACCCAACTGTACGAAGCCCTGTTCCTCTTCGCGCTCTCGGCCTTTTTGTGGTTCCTTGTGAAGCGCGCTCCCGGTTTCGGGCCTGCCGTCTATTTTGCCTCTTACGGAATCTGGCGGTTTGGGATCGAGTTTTTCCGCGGAGACGACCGGGGCGCAACCGTTGTTCCGTTTCTCACGCCGTCCCAGCTTGTGTCCGCGCTCCTTGTGCTCGCGGGGGCAGTTCTGGCCGTTGTTCGGCTCATGAAAAAAGAGCGTGCGGGGGGAGGGATCGGGACGTGAAACCGCGTGACTTCCGGATCCCCGTGATCGGCGCGGCGGTGCTGATTCTGATTCTCGAGATCGTCTCCCGGTCCGTTCCGACAGACGCGGTCTGGGTTCCGATGCTCGAAACGATCCTCACCCGTCTGGTCGGGGCGGTGGTGTTCGTCCCCCTGATCCGGCGGATGGGATACCGGACGCTCGGACGCGCGCAGAGGCATCCCGACCCGCTCGGAACCGGAGTTCTCGCCGCCGCGTGGATCGTCGCTTTGAACAATCTGCCCGCCGTGGGATTTTTGACCGGGAACGCGCGGGTGACGGCCGGGGGAGGCGTGATCGCGCTGTTCGCCGTGGAATGCGCCGCTGTGGGATGCTTTGAGGAACTGGCGTTCCGGGGCTTTCTCCTGCCGTTCTGCCTCGAGCGGATGCGGGGGAGATCCCGCGCGGTGTTCCGGGCCGCGCTTGTATCTTCGCTGATCTTCGGCGCGGTGCATCTGGTCAATCTGCTCTCAGGCGCGTCTTTCGGAGCGGTCCTCATGCAGATCGGGTATTCCTTCCTCATCGGCGGGATGTGCGCGGCGGTCCTCGTCGCGTCCGGTTCGGTCTGGATGTGCGCCGCCGTCCACGCGGTCTACAATTTCTGCGGGACCCTGCTCTCCCGATTCGGGGAGGGGATCCGGTGGGACGCGCTGACCGTCGCGCTGACCGTCGTCCTCGGTCTCGCCGCCGCCGTGTTTCTTCTGTGGTTCCTCTGGAACGCGGAGGATCGGGGAAGCCTGACGGGAAAAACCGAATAAGCCGTTCTCGGGAGCGATCCTTTGAACGGCTTTTTTCCGTTCCGGATCAGATCTTCCGGATGGGAAGCCGGATCTCGCAGTACCGCTCCATGTACCGGTTGTCGCAGTACCAGTGCGCGATCATCAATTCCGGTCCCTCCCGCAGTTCGTACCCTGAATCCGGGAGCCAGTTCGTCACTGCCTCCTGACGAAGCGGAATGTGCTTTGTCACAGGGTACTGACACCGCTCCGTTTCGCAGACGAGCCACAGCCCGCCCGGGATCTCGACGGGTTCCAGCCCGAGCTTGTCCGAAAGCTCCTCCCCGACGTATTCCGGGTTCCGGTGAACGCCGATCAGATCCTCGGGGACCGCTCCGGCGATATAGTAGTCGTAGCCGTCGTCCCCGAAATTCGTCATTACGCCGACCTGCGTGTCCGCGTCCTTTGCCATGCCCGCGAGCAGGAACTGCCCCAGGCGTGTTTCGCAGAAAAACGCCTTTTCCTGTTCCATTCGCTCCGACGGCAGCCCGGTAAACCGGCGTCTGAAGCCGAGCAGCCGGACCGGTTTGGTCTCTTCGATGCGATAGTTCATGATGGTTCCGCCTTCCAGTGTGAGTTTGAGGGACAGGCGGGAGAAGGATTTCAGCTTCGCCCCGCTCCTGCGCGCTTCGGAGGGGGAGATGCCGTGGAACGCCCGGAACGCCTTCGCAAAGCTGTCCGGGGAGTCGTATCCGTATTTGAGCGCGGCGTCGATGACCCGGATCTCTCCCTTCGCCAGCTCCGCTCCGGCCACAGTCAGCCGCCGCATCCGGACGTATTCCGCAAGGGTCATGCCCGACAGGATCGAGAAGATCCGGGCGAAGTGGGACGGGGAAGCGTAACTCCGCGCCGCCGCCTCCGCCGGATCGATTTCCCCCGCCAGGTTGTCCTCAATGTAGGCGATCGAGCGTCCGATCCCGGTGATCCAATCCATGTGCATCCCTCCTGTCCGCGGTTATTGTATCATATCCGGCGCGGGCTGTCCCGACAAATCCGGCGAATCGGTGTCGGATTCACGTTCGGAACTGGATGAGAACGTCGCAGGGGACGCCCGTCGGATAGGGAGGGAGGCGTCCGGATTTCACCGCGCAGTCCATCGGTACGGCGAAGAGGTCCCGGAAGGTCCAATAGACGGGAACCTTCGCGGATTCTGCCAGCTGATCCGGAAAGAGAGCGCGGTATCCCTCAGCGACAGTGAGCGCGCGGGAGACCGTTTCGTCCATGAGCGGCGAGAGGCAGCCGCGGCACAGCTCGTCAAAATCCGCTTTCTGCTCCAGCGTGAAGACGGGGAGCGTCAGGCGGAAGGTTCCGTCTGCGTTCCGGAGCGCATACCCCCGCGCCGCGCAGGCCGAGACCGATTCCGCGTCGTCCGATCCGCCTGAGAGAAAAATGTCCTCGCAGGCGTTGATCCACTCGTACCACATCATCGGCGCAAGCGGTACATTCCCGATCCCGCCGTAGGCTTCGTGGCGGAAACGCCCCTTTCCCATTCGGTCGTTCAGGCACCGATTTGAACGGATCCTGAGAACATTGGTATTCCCCCGGATCCCGATATACCCCCACCGCTGTCCGTCGTACATGATGGGAGCATCGGGTGAGGGCAGGGGATTCCATCGCTCGCGCACGACCTCGGAAGCGAGAAACCAGAAGAGATAGCAAAGACTTGTGTCCGAGCGGTCCCCCCGGTAAAAATCCAGCCGGTTCGCCGCGGAGGTGATTTTGTCCATCGCATCCGCAAAGCGATCCGCCATCGGCTCCATTGCGCGCGCCGCGTGTTCCCGGAACCAGAGGCGGGTTTTGTCGGTGAGGATCGGAAAGGCTGTCGCGTTTTTTCCCCGTCCGGTCTCTGTGAGCGCGTTCCGGGCAAGCAGGTTGGCGATCCGATCCTCGATGTAGTAAGCGGGAACGCCGGTGATCCGGGAGAGTTCCTCCGCGCTTCGCGGCACCTCGTAGCATTCGATCAGGATGTTTTTCGAGAGCGCGTCCCCGATGAACACGGGCGGCCTCCCCGCGGCGTCCCCGTCCCATGTTCCGTAGAATTCGATCCGCATGTCCTTCGGTCTGAGGGCTGTTTCTTCCATGTTTTCGAGCTCCTTTTTCAGTTTCCGCCGCGCTTCGCTGAGCCGCCATGTGACGGTTCCCTCCGGAAGGGAGAGGCGCGCGGCGATGGATTTGACGGAAAGACCGTCGTAGTAGCGGAGGATCAGCAGTTCTCTGTATTCCCGGGACAGGCGGGCGACCCTCTCCCGAAGCGCGGCGTAGAGTTCTTCGGAATCCTCCCCGTCCTCCGGCGCTGCTATGTCTTCGGGCAGATCCAATGCATACAGGCTCCGCTCCCGCCCCATCCTGCGTCGGAACGCGCGGGTGACGTTTGCCGCCAGTCCCCAGAGCCACGGCTCAAACCGGCTCTCGTCCCGCAGTTTCGGCAGATCGCACACCGCTGAGAGAAGGATTTCCTGCGACAGCTCTTCCGCTTCTATCATGGAAAAGGTTCGTTTCACCGCGTATGCGTACACCCGCCCGGCATACTCCTCAAGAATCTTCGGATCCATCCGCTCCTCACCGTCCTTTCGCCTGTAAAGTGTAAAAACATCCCTGTTCATTGGGTCGGAATCAAAAAAAGGGCGAAGATTTTTCACCCTTGTGCGATATTGCAGAGCAGTTTCCCGTCCCGGATCTCCAGCAGCGCGAAGGACGCGCCGTACCACGAGCCCACCGAGCCCGGATTGATGCACCGCACCGATCCGCCCGCCGACCCGTCGATCTCGGAGTCGAAGGCCTCGTGCGTGTGTCCGAAGAGGAGCACGTCGGCCCCTTTTGCGATGGCGTAGTCCGCGGCCCGCTGGATCCCGCTCTTGACGGAGTGGCGGTGGCCGTGCATGAGAAGAAACCGGAATCCGCCGCAGTCCACGAGCTTTTCGTACGACCCGTCGTCGAGCAGGGCGTATCCGTCGCAGTTGCCGAGCACGCCCGCGTATCTCGGACCGGGGAACTTCTCCCGTAGCCTGTCAAAGTCGCGGATGCCGTCCCCGAGAAAGAACACCGCTTCCAGCTCCCCGGCGGAGGCGGGCGCGTTCAGATTGGCGCAGACGGCGGATTCCATAAGTTCGGTCTTGTTGTGGGAATCGGAAAAGACGAGAATTTTCATGATCATACTCCCAAAGCGGTGTCATAATGGCCGCGGCGCTCATAAGATGGCAAAGGAAACCGTGAAGAAGGTTCGGGAGGTCGCGCGATGCTGACGAAGAAGAATATCGATAAGATGCTGGAAATGCCCGACGACCGGCTGGCCGCCATGCTGAAGCTGACGCTGGCCGCCTCGGGTGCCGATACGACGCGGCTGAATCTGGACGGGAAGACGGTCCGGAAACTGCGGGCGGTCCTCGGCGAGGTGACGGACGCGGATCTGGAACGGGCGTCTGCCCTGATGGAGCGGTATCGGAGGGGCTGACATGGAGGACATCGGCGCGGCGGTGGAGCGCATCATGGCGGATCCGGAGTTTGCCCGGATGGTGAAGGAACTGGGCGGAGACGGAGGGGATCTTATGGAAAAGCTGCCCGGCGTGATGGAGACGCTCGGTCCGATCCTCGGGGGAGCCGGACGGGGCGCGGATTCGCAGAACGGCGGAAAGAATCCCGACGAGTCCTCCGGGGCGGCGGAGAAACCTGCTCCGCACTCCCTCGCTCCGTCGAACGGGGGAACCGAACGGTACAACCGGACGAACGCGGAACGGCTCTTTCTCGCGCTCCGTCCGTATCTCGGCGAGCGGAGGCGCGGGCTGGTGGACCGGTGCGTCTCGGTCATGAAGATGGGGGAGATCCTGAAAGCCGTCGGAATGACGCCGGGTTCGGGCGGATCCGCGGACGCGGGGAGGAGCGGCTTTGAGACTTGAGGAGGTGAGGGACATGTACGCGCGCAGCTTGTCGGGCCGAAGACGGAGCACGCCCCCTCCCGGATACAACGGAACGGCGTTCGGTACGGGTTCGGGCGCGGGACTCTCCGTTTCGTCGGCGCAGGACGACGGAGATCTCATGGAGAGTAAACGGCACACGCCCGAGGAATACCGCGCGGACCGCCCCGTCATCTTCCCGCCCGCCGGAAATCCCGCCCCGCCGTCCTTCCGCCCGGAGGAGGAGACGGACCGTCCTCTCGGCAGAAGCGTGGAAGGAAGACTCCCCGAGACGCTGACGGATTTTCTCTCGGGACTCGAGGGAAAGATCGGCGCGGAGGAGGTGATCCTGCTCCTTGTGATGCTCCTGTTGTCCGCGGACGGGGCTGGGATCGAAACCCTCCTGTTAGGCGTGGTCCTTCTCGCCGGGCGCGGGGACTGAGGCGGCAAGGAGCGCGGCGGTTTCCCTCACGATCGCCGGGACTGCCCGCTCTGGCTCGCTGTATTTGAAGTCGAGCAGGGGCGGCGGCTCTGCCCCGATCAGAAGGGAAACGGAGAGCGCGCGGACTTGTCTTCCGTTCCTGGTCGGAATCTCTTCGGTGTCGCTCGTCGAGACGCACAGATCCATATGGGTCAGGACGCAGAGCGCGGAGAGAAAGCGGACGCGGCTGTGAAAAGCCTCGGGAAGGAGGAACAGTCCGTCCGCTCCTTCTTCTTCCCGGCATCCGTCGGACAGGCAGTCGGTGTTGACGCGGACGGCGACTTCCCGGATCATGCCGCGGTCGGTCAGGGTGAGGGAGATCTCCCCGTCCGCCGTGAGATCCGCGGCCATCAGAAGAAGCGCGGTCAAAACGGCTGCGAACGCCTCCACGGGGAGTTCCGCAAGCCGCTCGATCCCATATACCTCGCCCGCTCTCTCCGCGGAGGAACGTCCGGTTTCACAGCGGAGGCGGCAGGATCCGAAGGAGGGCAGCGGAGCAAGGGAGGCGGCGGTCACCGAGAGGATCTTTTCCATATCGCAGCAGCGGACGCCGCACCGACGGGAGAACAGCGCCTCCGCCAGACAGGGGATCCGCTCCGCGACGGAATAGATCTCGGGCGAGAGGGAAGAAAAAGCGGGCGAGCCTCCGTTCATGAGATAGGACAGCTCGAACAGGATCCGGTTTACCGCGTCGGCGGCATAGGCGGAGGACGGCGACATGAGCAGGTAGAACGCGGTCGGGGACGGCGCGAGGAAGACTGCCGTCACGGGCGTGGAGAGCAGCTCGGCTTTTTCGGCAAACGCGGCTCGGTAGGGGCCCACCGTCACGGAATACAGGCGGAAGGAGGGCCGATCCGGGCGGGACGCGCAGAACCGGAGAAATCCCTCCCGCTCCCGGCCCAGATTTTTCAGAAACAGATGCCGGAGTTCCCCCGGGTCGGAGAGCTCCGGCTGTTCTGTCGGTATGCCGTATGTGCCGCAGAGGACGCCGTCCTCGGAGAAGATCAGGGAGGGAAAGTCGGAACGGGGCGGGACATCTTTCGGCTTTATCCGTTGCCGTTCCATGACATCCAGCCTTCGCCGCCTTCGCCGCTGTCCCACCATTCGCCCGTGCTGCCCTGAGAAGAGTTATCTTCCCATGAATTCTGCTGCCACGAATTGTCTTCCCAAGTGTTCTGCTGCCACGAGTTGTCTTCCCATGTTGAATTGTCCTGCCAAGAGTTATCTTCCCAAGTTGTATTTTCTTGCCACGAGTTGTCTTCCCATGTCGAATTGTCCTGCCAAGAGTTATCTTCCCATGTCGAATTGTCCTGCCAAGAGTTATCTTCCCAAGTTGAATTATCCTGCCACGAGTTATCTTCCCAAGTTGTATTTTCCTGCCACGAGTTATCTTCCGAAGTCGAATTGTCTTGCCACGAGTTATCTTCCGAAGTCGAATTGTCTTGCCACGAGTTGTCTTCCCAAGTTGAATTGTCCTGCCACGAATTATCTTCCCAAGTTGTATTTTCCTGCCACGAGTTGTCTTCCCTTGTGCTGTTCTGCCACGAGTAGTCCGACCACGGATCGGTCTGCACCTCCTCGGGAGAAGGTTCGGCGTTGTAGGTGTCCGAGGTGTTGGCGTAGGGATTGATGACGCCGGCGGGCTGCTCGGGGCGGTAAACTTCGGGAACCGGCTCGGTCTCGGGCTCCTCCTCCTCATCCACTGGGAAGGAGGCATAGTCCGCCGCGGAGGTGAAGATGAAGTTCATGATGTTCCGCTTCGCGCAGGCCCGGTACTGGGCGGCGAGCAGATCCGGGTCGGTCCCGTCGATGATCACGCGCATGTTGTAGACGGAGAAGGACCCCATCAGGGACTGGAGCGCGTTGTACATGTTCTCGAACACGTCCGCGTCGGGATCCATGTACTGTACGTCGAAGCGGATGCCGAGGGAGGCGGACACCTGCGCGATCATCTGCAGCTGCATCGCGCCCGAGGAATCCAGATAGGAATCGGCGGGCAGCACGGTGCCGAGACGGCAGGAGGGCGTCAGATCCGCGGAGCACTCGATCAGATAGAGCCGCAGCAGATTGGCGGATTCGTAGTCGATGGCTCCGGAAAAATGCGGGGTGACGAGGATCTCGTCCGCGCCCCACGACGCCAGCTCCTGATACAGGGCGGTGTCCGTCACGGCCTCGGAGGGCGTCACGGATACTATCACCCGGAGCCCGCGCATTTTCGCGGCGCGGAAGGCGGACTGGATCCCTTCGGCGGGAGCCCTGTCGGTGACCGGGATCCTTGCCAGCGCGCAGACGGCGGGGGACTGGTAGATCAGGCTGCCGTCGCTCCCGGAGAGGGGAAAGAGGATCGTGTCGTAGGACACGGAGGCGGAAAGCAGCGCGGCGTCCAGCTCTTCCGCGGTCTCGTATCCCAGCGGATCGATGCCGCAGCCCCGGACGGTCGGCGCGCTTCCGGCGGTGTTCTCCGGATCTTTGCGGGTCTTCTCCGGGGACCAGCCCGCGCCGGACGTGTCGGAGGGACGGTTTCCCGCAGCCTCCGCCTTGCGCAGAAGATGCTGTCCGATGAGGATCGCGGAGAAGGTGATGACGGCGGCCGCGATCAGGACGAACAGAATCCGCGTCATGATGTCCTTCGCCCTTGACGAGATCGGGCGGTTCGTGGTGTAGTATTTCAAAGCAGTGCCCCGTTTGTCAGAGTGTTCAGTAGGTGGTGTCGAGGTTGAAGATGGTGTAACCGGACAGCAGTTCGGTGGGCTCCGCATGGAGTTCTGCGGCGCGTTCTTCGAGACGGATGTTGTACAACCCGCTCATGTAGTCGTTCGCCAGATCGTCGAAGTGCTCCGCCAGATAGCCGGCTTCCTTGTCGTACCGTTTCAGGATGCTCCAGCCCGCGTCGGTGCGGATCACGCCGCTGATTTCTCCGACGCCGAGGGAGAAGGCCGCGTTCTCGAAGGCCTCGTGATAAGTCCCGCGGGCGAGATAGTACCCGTCGGAGTTGTTGAACATGAAGAGGTCGCCGCCGTATTTCTGCACGAGGGTGTCAAAGTCCTCGCCGTTTTCGGCCATGGAGAGAAGCTCCTTCGCGCGCGCCTCGTTTTCCGCGTCGGATTTGCCGTTGCCGGAGGGAACGAGGATCTGTTTGATCCGGACGAATTCGGGACCGGCGAGGGCGGCTTCGAGGGATTCCTCGTCGGACGGGATCTCCCCGCGCTCCACCATCTTCGCCATCAGTTCCTCGGCGAGGACGTCGTTGCGGAGGATGAAGCGGTAGACGCCGTCCGTCATGTTGTAGGTCCTGAGATAGGCGTCGAACGCTTCGTAGTCGTTCTCGGCGGTGTCCTCGTAAACGTCCTTCATCCGCGCGTCCACGGCGTCCCGGATGTAGGCGTCGTCCGCGTCGATCCCGTAGTCTTTCGCAAGGGACAGGGTGGCGTAGAGCCTGGCGACGGTTCCCTCCACGTCCGCGTTCAGCTCGGCGAGCAGGGCGGGACCTTCCGCGCTCTCCCAGACGTCGGGGGAGTGGGCGGCCTCATAGTCGGCGCGGTAATTCAAAGCGACGTAGCGGTAGATTTCGAGCGGAACCTCAAACCCGTCCACCGTCATCACCGCGGCGGTTTCGACGGCGTTTGAGGAGAGGGATGACGCTCCGTTTTTCCTGCATGAGAGGAGACCGGAGAAAAGGAGGACGGCCAGCGTCAGGACGAAGAGGAGGGAGACCGTTTTCCTCCCCGGTCCGGCCGGAGCTTTCCTGTCGCGGCAAAAGTTGCGGATCATGGGATACCTCGCGGATCGATTCGATAAATATTCAACCTAACTATAACAGATGAACGTGAATCCTGTATGAACAAAACCGCGCCCAAACGTGAATAACGGCGGCCCGGTTTTCCGAAATACGGTTGCAATCCCGCGCGGGGTGTGTTATAATGGATCCGCAATGAACGAAAAACGGAGCGGTTGGAACGATGGACGATTTTACCCAGCGGGTGAGCCTTGCGAAGGTGGCGAAGGACAACGGGATCAATCTGGTCTATACCCCGGAGGATCCTCAGAATATCATGATCAGCTCGACGGACGTGAACCGGCCCGGTCTTGTGCTTGGCGCGGGCTTTTTCGACCACTTCGAGCCGCGCCGGATTCAGGTGATCGGGAACGCGGAGACCATGTTCTTAAAAAAACTGCCGGAGGAACTGCGCCGGGAGCGCTTGACGGACTTTCTGCGCCGCCGCCCGACAGCAGTGATCGTGACCCACCGGAACGAGGTGGATCCCGCGCTGCTCGAGCTGGCGGGGTATTTCGAGGTGCCGATCCTCTCCACGACGGAGAACACGAGCGACTTCATGGCGACGCTGATTTCCTATCTCCACGTCCAGCTCGCCCCGCAGATCACAAGGCACGGGGTTCTGGTGGAGGTTTACGGCGAAGGCATTCTCATCACCGGCGACTCCGGCGTGGGCAAGAGCGAAACGGCCATCGAACTGATCAAGCGCGGGCACCGGCTCATCGCGGACGACGCAGTGGAATTGAGAAAGGTGTCTTCCAAGACGATCGTCGGCAGCGCGCCGGATATCATCCGATACTATGTGGAGCTTCGCGGCATCGGCGTGGTGGACGTGCGGCGTCTCTTCGGCATGGGCTCCGTGAAGGAGACGGAAAAGGTGGACATGATCATCAACCTCGAGCCGTGGGTGCAGGGGAAAATGTACGACCGCATGGGCCTTGAGACGGAGTACACGGACATCATGGGCATCATGATCCCGTCCACGACGATTCCGGTCAAACCCGGGAGAAACCTCGCCATCGTTCTGGAGATCGCCGCCATGAACAACCGTCAGAAGAAAATGGGCTACAATACGGCCGAGGAGTTCAACCGCAAGCTGCTCGAATCGATGGGCGGAGAAGAAGATCTTTCCATGTGATACTGTTTCGCTTCTATACGGTTTGATCGTGCAAAAACAGCTCTGACAAGTTTTGTCTGCACATACCCACGATGGCCTCCTTGCCCAATGCGCGACTGAAGCTCTTCGACTTCCGGCTGCACAGGCAAAGACCGCTGAAAGTTCGCCAAAGGCGAATTTCTGAAGTTCGCCAAAGGCGAAACTTCGCGCGAGGACAGTGGGTTGAACAATCGGGCTTGAATTTAGAGGCGAGCGGTCAGGTTATGCCATATGGCCAAGGGGGACCCGCACAGGAGGCCCAAGTTCGCGGAGCGAAGCTTGATCGGCCAAGAGCTGGTGTCCCCCGTGCCGCCCGGCAGCGCGACTGCGTCGGCGCGGCACATGGCCATATAATCAGAAACCCGTAGGGTTTCATTCCTTATATCCCTTTAGAAGGGATTGGGTATGAGGCCGCGGGGAGTCCGCTCCGTTCTCCCGGATTCCGGGGACGGGATAGGGCTCCTTTTTCTGTTCATGTTTCTTTGTCAAATTGTGCGGAAAAAACGCGCGTCACGCCGCCTCACGCTGTGAAAAGGTGAGAATCTCGGAAAGAGAGGCATTGAGTCTTGCATGGGCGCGCGTCCTGTGGTATAATATCACACGCGGAAAGATCGTCAAGCGCGTCTTTTCTACAGAGTAGGCATCGCGGCGTCAAGTGCTGCCGGAACGGGGAGTTGTCCGGCGGACGAAAGCGGAAGCTGCGGTTGCGGTGCCGCATCCCGCTGTCATTCAAAAGAGCAATACTCTCATAAATGATCAGGCGGATCGTTATCCTTTCCGCAATTCGTTTATGGGAGGTTTTGATTTCGTGAAGAAGATTCCACTGAAATCGATGGTTGTCTGTGCGATGCTCACCGCGGTGGCCGTCGTGCTGGACCGGTTCGTACCCGCGCTGTTCACCGATACCTACAAGATCACCTTCACTTTCGTTCCTGTCGTCGTCGCTGCGATCCTGTATGGCCCTTGGGGCGGCGCGGCGGTCTGGGGGCTGGCGGATCTGATCGGGGCGATCCTGTTCCCGCGGGGCGTCTATTTCCCCGGGTTTACGGTGACCTCCGCACTCAAAGGAGCGCTCTTCGGATGGTTTCTGCATAAAAAGGGCGCGAAGTTCTTTCCCCATGTCGTTGTGCCGACGCTTGTCAACAATTTCGTGATCGGGCTTGCCATCGACACGCTCTGGATTGCGATCCTGTACAGCAGCAAGACGTACTGGGGCTATTTCGTCGGGCGGATCCCCCAGTTTGCCGCCATCACGGCGATGAATCTCATTCTGATCCCGCTGCTCGAAAAGTTCTGCGGGACGCTCAACAGGCATGTGAAGCTGTGAGGGTGTTATGACATACGAAGAAGCGCTTGCGTATATCCATTCGGTGGACTGGAAAGGGAGCCGTCCCGGACTGGAGCGGATCTCGGAGCTGACAGAGCGGCTCGGCCATCCGGAGCGGGATCTGACCTTCATCCATATTGCCGGAACCAACGGCAAGGGCTCCGTCTCCGCCATGCTGGATTCGATCCTGCGGGCGGCGGGGTACCGGGTCGGCCTGTTCACGTCTCCCTATATCGAGCGGTTCAACGAGCGGATCCGGTTCGACGGAGAGGATATCTCCGACGAGGATCTGGCCCGGGATACGGAAACCGTAAAGAACTGCGCGGACCAAATGGAGGACGCCCCCACAGAGTTCGAGCTCATCACGGCGATCGCGTTCGTTTATTACCGGCGGATCGGCTGTGATTTTGTGGTGCTCGAATGCGGGCTCGGCGGGAGGCTGGACTCCACGAACGTGATCGATACGAGCATTTTGTCCGTTATCACCGGAATCGCCCTCGACCATTGCGCCATTCTCGGCGACACCACGGAAAAAATCGCGGCGGAAAAGGCGGGGATCATCAAGCCGGGCGTTCCCGTTCTGCTCGGAGAGGCGGACGAAGGCGCGACGGACGTGATCCGGAAGACTGCCGGCGCGAAGGAAAGTCCCTTCGTCCGGGTGGACTTTGAAGGAATCACGGACATTTCGGCGTCGCTGTCCGGCACGTCCTTCCGGTATTTCGGACGGGACGTGAAGACCGCGCTGACGGGACTCTATCAGACCCGGAACACGGCGACGGTCCTGCGCGCGGTCGAGCTTTTGCGGCAGTCCGGAGTCAAAATCCCGGAATCCTCTGTTGCAGAAGGCCTGTCCCGGGTTCGCTGGAAGGCGAGGATGGAGGTGCTTCACGCCGCGGATCCGCTTATGGTTTACGACGGGGCGCACAACCCTCAGGGCGTGAGCGGAGCGGCGGAAAACATCCGGTCCCTGCTCTCGCCTCTTTCGGAGGACGGGCGGATCGGCCTGCTCATGGGCGTCATGGCGGACAAGGATCACCGGGACATGATCCGGACGCTGTCCTCCTTTGCCGCCTTTGCCGTGACGGTCCGGCCCGACAACGCGCGGTCCCTCGATCCCCAGAGCGCGGCGCGGGAATTCCGGGAGTGCGGCGTGACGGCCGAGAGCGGCGCCGATCTGGCCGAAGCGGTCCGGCGGGCTGTCGGTTTGGCAAGGGAGAGCAAACGCCCGCTGCTCTGCCTCGGATCGCTCTACATGTACGCGGACGTCAAGCGCGCGGCGGCGGAACTGTTCGCGGAAGAAGAATAATCGGAGAAGCAACCGGAAGGAGGAGCCGTGAAAAACAGAATATGGATCCTTCTTCCCCTGCTGATGCTGGCGCTGACCTCCTGCCGTCTGCTCGATCAGCTGGGATTCGACACATACGACTACATGGGCGAGGAGGTGCGCCGGATCCTGCCGTCGGACGGAACCGAGGCGGGAAAGCTCGAGGATCTGCTCTCGATGCTCATCACCGATTCGGACGATCTGCCCACCTTCACCCACATGGGGGACGCCATCCGGGAATACCGGGACACGGTGCTGACCTACATGCTGTCAAACGGGTATCTGAAATACTCCGGCAACACCGAGCTGATCGCGGAGGCGGAGGCGGCCTATCCCGAGTTCCACATCACGCAGGTGATTCCTGAGGCGGAATTTGAGTCCGTCATGTATGAGATCTTCGGCGGGGATGTGAAAATCACCCACCGGGACGGGGAGAGGTTTCAGTATCTTTCCCGGGTGGGGGCCTATGTGACGACCCTCATGCCCGAGGCCAGTCAGTACCGCCCGCGGATCATCGAGCTGAAGGAGACCGACAAAACGTACCGGGTGCGGTTCCGCGTGGTTTCGGCCGGCGAAGGGGAGAGCGACGGCACCATGTCCCGGGAATACTTCGCCCTCGTGATCAAGCGCGAGGACGGGACCCGCTACATCAAGCGCCTCCAGAGCATGGCGGAAGTCAGCGAGGAAAAGTCATCCGGATTCTTCCGGAAAAAATAAAGAATGAAAAAGCCGTCCGCGTTTTTCCGAAAAGGAGCGCGGGCGGTTTTCGCGTGTGTTGGGACTCCGGTTCATCCGGCGTTTTCCGCTTCTGCCGTATCCTTGCGGATGGCCCCGCCAAACGTCCCCGCGATCTTCGGGTGGCGTTTCAGGAAGAAGAGAAGAAGCGTTCCGAGGACACCGCAAGCTATGAGTTCGCCGATCCCGACCTGAACCGCGAGAAGGCCGTACATGCCCCAGTTCATGTCGGGGAAGAACAGGATCAGCACAGCCGGGACGATCAGGGCGTTTGAGAGGATCGTCGGAACGGAGGCAGCCCACGGCAGCTTCCGGATCGCGTAGCAGACAAGGACCCCGATGAGGGACGCGAGCGTGCCGAACGCGATGTCGAACGGGTTGCCGCTCCCGAACAGCAGGTTCGTGATGAGGCATCCGAGCGTGACTCCGGGAATGGCGGCGGTGGTGAAGATCGGAAGGACGCAGAGCGCTTCGGAGATCCTGCACTGGATCGCGCCGGAACAGAGCCCCAGCAGCTGGGAAACCCACGACAGGGCGACATACATCGCGGCGATCATGGCGGCGGTGGTGATGAAGCGGGTTTTATGCCCGCCTTTGAATCGTATCTTGTTGTTTTTCATGACTGCCTTTCATGCGGGATCGGATCAAAGCAGGATCACTTCGCTGTGAGAACGACGGTGTTGCCCCATTTCGCGCGGGGGAGGATTTCGGAGAATCCCGCGGCGAGGAGCGCGTCGGTCTCGTGCGCAAGCGTGAGGGGCGTGTCGTAGTGATAGAAGACGCCGTCCGGGAGTCCGCTTTCCCGTTTCAGACGCTCATACTCGCTGAAACAGCGGGATTCCCATTCCTCATCCGGGGCGAAGTAGTCCGTCAGGACGAAAAATCCGTCCGGCTTCAACGCGGCCTTCACCTTCTGGTAAAGCGGGATCTTCCGAGCCGCCGTGAAGTGGTGCAGGGACATGACGGACACCGCCGCATCGTAGATGCCTTCGCCGAATTCCTCGTCGAAATAGGATCCGAGGATCACCTGCACCGCCCGGTCCGCGTGCTTTTTCAGCAGCAGATCGGTCAGCTCGCGGGAGAGATCGACGCCAGTGACGACGGCTGTCGGGTTGATCGGGAAATACGCGTCCAGCTCAAGCCCGGATCCGCATCCGAGATCGAGGATTTCCGCGCCCGGACGGTCGGGAAGAAGCGAGGCGGTGAAGGGGTACATCCGGTCTCCGCCGTCCACGAAGCGGATCTGGTGTTCCTCGTAATCCGCGGCGCGCCGGTCGAAGAAGTCCCCCATGGGTTCGAGGATCGGGTGTTCCATATCGGTTTCGGACCTCCTTTGCGAATGGCGCGTTCAGACGCGGTCAGTTTTTCAGCGACTGCATCGGGGCGGGGATCCTGCCGCCTCTTGCGATGAACTTCTTGGAGCTTCTGTTGTTGTGCAGGGCCATGATGGGGCCTGATCCGAACAGCCCGCCGAACTCCAGCTCCTCGCCCGCCTGCCGTCCGATCGCGGGGATCACGCGGACCGCGGTGGTTTTGGAGTTGACCATGCCGATCGCCGCTTCGTCCGCGATGATGGCGGCGATGGTGGAGGCGGAGGTGTCGCCCGGGATCACGATCATGTCGAGCCCCACGGAGCAGACCGCCGTCATTGCCTCCAGCTTTTCGATGGACAGATCCCCGGACCGTGCCGCGTCGATCATGCCGGCGTCCTCGGATACCGGGATGAACGCGCCGGACAGCCCGCCCACATGGGATGAAGCCATTACGCCGCCTTTCTTCACCGCGTCGTTCAGAAGGGCGAGGGCAGCGGTGGTTCCGTGGGCTCCGCAGACCTCGATGCCCATCTCCTCGATGATGTGCGCGACGGAGTCTCCGACCGCCGGGGTGGGAGCGAGGGACAGATCCACGATCCCGAACGGAACGCCCAGCCTGCGGGATGCCTCCGTGCCGACGAGCTGACCCATGCGGGTGATTTTGAACGCCGTCTTCTTGATGACGTCGGAGACCTCGGTCAGATCCCCCTCCGGGCATTTCGCCAGAGCGGAACGGACGGCTCCGGGACCGGACACGCCGACGTTGATTTCGCAGTCCGGCTCTCCGACTCCGTGGAACGCGCCCGCCATGAAGGGGTTGTCCTCCGGCGCGTTGCAGAAGACGACGATCTTCGCCGCTCCCATGCAGTTCTGATCCGCGGTTTTCTTTGCCGACTCGAGGATCGCCTCTCCCATGAGCGCGGCGGCGTCCATGTTGATCCCGGCCCGGGTGGAGCCGATGTTGACGGAGGAGCAGACCCGCTCGGTCTCGGACAGCGCTTCGGGGATGGACCGGATCAGCTCTCTCTCCCCCGCGGCGAATCCCTTCTGCACAAGCGCTGAGTATCCGCCCACATAGTTGACGCCGACGGCCTTTGCGGCGCGGTCTAAGGTTTTCGCGTAAAGCACGGGATCCCCGCCGGACACAGCCGCCAGCATGGAGATCGGGGTGACGGAGAGGCGCTTGTTGATGATCGGGATGCCGTAGGTCTTTTCGATCTCCTCGCCCACGGGTACGAGCCGCTCGGCCAGACGGGTGATTTTATCGTAAACCTTGCCGCAGGCCCGGGAGATGTCGGCGTCGGCGCAGGAGAGCAGGGAAATGCCCATGGTGATGGTGCGGACGTCCAGATTCTCCTGATCGATCATGCGGATGGTTTCGAGAATGTCGGTTGCGTTGAACATGGCTCCTCCTCAGATGCGGTGCATGGAGTTGAAGATATCCTCGTGCATAGTGAGGATCTTCATGCCGATCTCCGCGCCCAGACGGTCGAGTGAATTCTGGAGGGCGGAGAAGGAATCGTTGATGTCGGAGATATCCAGTACCATGATCATGGTGAACATTTCGGAGAGAACGGACTGGGTGACGTCGAGGATGTTGGCGTTGTGTTCCGCGCAGACGGAGGCGACCTTCGCCAGAATGCCCACGGTATCCCGCCCGATGACGGTGACGACAGCTTTCATGTGGGGGAGCTCCTTTGATATCTTTGGATGATTTTTCTCATTATAGCACGATCGGCCCCGGATTGCAAGACGTCCGCCCGCCTTCTCTTGACATCGCGCGCGGGTCGTGGTAGAATGGTCTTATCATACTGAGACTGCAAAGCGTCGGGAGGAACGGATATGAAAAAATACAAGGTCGGTCTTGTCGGGATCGGACGTGGGACGGCGTACGGAAAGCTGTTCGCGCGCCATCCGCTGACGGAGGTCACTGCCCTCTGCGATATCAGTGAATCTGCGCTGGAGAGGCACGGGCGGGACTTCGGGCTGGCGGATTCCAGTCTTTATTCAAAGTATGAGGATTTCCTCGGCGCGGGCTGCGACATCATCGTCCTCGGCACACCCATGCCGTATCACGCGGAGCAGGTGGTCGGGGCGATGGACGCGGGCGCGCATGTGCTGTCCGAAGTGACGGCGGCCTCCGATCTGGACGGATGCGTCGCCATCTGGCGGGCGGTAAAGCGGCATCCCGAGCTGAAATACATGATGGCGGAGAACTGCTGCTACATGGCCTTCGCAAGGGACTGGCGGGAGATCGCCCTGTCCGGACGGCTGGGGAACATCTACTACGCCGAGGCGGACTACGTTCATGAGATCCGCAATCTGATCATCGACGCCGTGACCGGGGAGGAGAAGTGGAGAGTCAACCGCGCGCCGCTTCACTACTGTTCCCATTCCCTCGGCCCCCTGCTCGGGATGATGCCCGACGATTATATCGTCCGATGCACCGCATCCGGCAACCGCGCGACGGTTCTGAATCACGAAGGGGACGGGTTCATCGACATGCAGGTCGGCCTGTTCCAGACGAAAAAGGGCGCGACCATCAAGGTTCTGCGCTCCTCTGTCGCCGCGAGAAAGACTTCGCTCTGCGCGTATTCCGTCTACGGGACGAAGGGCGTGCTCGAAACGGGCCGGACGGAATACAACAACACCGGCCTCAGGTACATCGAGGGTGAGGACGACGCCTGCGTGCCGGTGACGATCTCCACGACCGATCCGAACGCGCCGGAGGAGGCAAAGCTCGGCGGGCACGGGACCTCGGAATACTTCCTCGTGCGGGATTTCCTCGACTCCATCGAGAACGACACGACCCCGCCCGTAGATATCGTGAGGGCGCTGGATATGTCCGTCCCCGGGCTTATCGCGCACGAGGCGGCGAAAAAAGGCGGCGTTTGGATGGATATCCCGCTGTTCTGGAGGGAATGATATGGAGAAAGCCGTCTTCACCAATATGTGCATGATCGAGCGGGACGGAATGGTTCTCATGCAGGAGCGGAACGACGAGGACTGGCCCGGCGTCGTGTTCCCGGGGGGCCATGTCGAACCGGGCGAATCGTTCACCGAGGCCGTGATCCGCGAGGTGCGGGAGGAAACCGGGCTCATCATCGAGCGGCCCGAGCTCTGCGGGGTGAAGCAGTTCATGACGGAGGAAGGCGCTCGGTATGTGGTATTCCTCTACCGGACCGGCCGCTTCTCGGGGGAGCCGTCATCTTCCTCGGAGGGGCGCGTGTTCTGGGTGAAAAAGGAAGAGGCTCCGAATCAGCCCCTTGCGTCCGGCGTGAAGCCCATGATCGAGGTCTTCTTCGGCTCCTTCCCGCGCGAAATCTATTGGCGGGACGGGATCCCGGAAATCCTCTGACGGGCCGCCGCGCATGGAAAAAGCGTGAGGAAACGCCTGATTTTTGTGAATTTTACCCCCGGAAAATTTACGAAAAGATTTGACAAATCGCTCAATCTGTGTTATACTGTACCGGTATTCGGCGCGCGGAGGCGTTTTTGCGCGTCCGGACGAGGAGGATGGAATGCCCCGGTTCTTTGTGAAGGCCGCGGACCTCTCCCCGGAGGACGGTCTGGCCGTTCTGCGCGGAGCCGACGCGGTTCATGTAACGCGCGCTCTCCGGATGAAGCCTGGGGAAAAGCTGACGCTCTGCGACGGGGACGGCGTGGAATACGAATCCGTCATCCGATCCGTCGGGGAGGAAGTATCGCTCAGCCTGATCTCCTCAAAGCGCTCCGAAACCGAACCGCCCTACGAGGTCACGGTCTATCAGGCCCTGGCGAAGGGGGACCGGTTCGATACCGTTTTGATGAAAGCGACCGAGCTCGGCGCCTGCCGGATCGTACCGGTGATGACGGCCCGCTGCACGGTGAAGCCCGATCCGAAGGACGTATCGAAAAAACGGGAGAGATGGCAGAGGATCGCGCTCGAGGCGGCTGGTCAGTGCGGACGGGGCAGGGTCCCCGAAGTCGCGCTGCCGATCCGGTTCTCCGAAGCCGTGACGGAAGCGGCCAAGGCCGATCTTCCCCTGTTCTGCTACGAGGGCGGGGAAGGGACCGAAACCGTTCCGCTGCCCGTACTCTTCGAAGGGACGGATTTCCCGCGCACCGTGTCCGTGATGATCGGGCCGGAGGGCGGGTTTGAGCCGGACGAAGCCCGCGAAGCCGTTCTGCGCGGCATGAAAGCGGCGGGACTCGGGAAACGGATCCTCCGGACAGAGACCGCGGCTCCCTTTGTGCTGTCCGCGCTGAGCTGCCGGTACGAGCTCTGAGGGCTGCTCGGTCCGGCGTCTGTCCGCAAGCGACTGTGACTGTTCAATGACGATTCGGGACGATTGTTCCGGTGAAAGGAGAAGGCTTATTTTCGGATAAGCCGCCCGTGGGATTGGATATGGCAAAGCAGGTTCTGGAAACCGCAAAGAAAGAGAAGAAAGAAAAGAATATCGAGACCGTCTCGCGTTCCGCGGCGGGGCAGATCGTTCTGGTCAGAATTCTCGCCATCGTGATCGTGGACGTGATCGTGGCGATGCTGTTTGATTTCGTTGGCCCCAGAGCGGACGCCGCCCGCGCAACCGCGTTCCATATGAGCGTGCTTCCCGTGCTGAAGATCGTGTTTCCGGCGCTTCTGGTCGTCGCCCTGGCAATTCTGGGCGTGACGCTGGCGAAGAAGAAGGACACCTCGGCCTGGTGG
The DNA here is from genome assembly GCA_015065385.1 of Oscillospiraceae bacterium. GTDB lineage: Bacteria > Bacillota > Clostridia > Oscillospirales > CAG-272 > UMGS1696. Next base: position 103,695 of record SVQK01000056.1, read on the forward strand.
ATCACGCCGGTCATGCTCGCGGCGATTGCGCTGTACCTGACCGTGACGGCGGTGTTTTTCGACAAGTTCTGGGTTTATCCGCCGATCTTCTATGTGATGACGGTGATCGTCAGTCTTCTTTTCGCCGTGTACTACATTTACACGATCCTGCTCTACAGGAAATAATCCTTCGCTGATCCGAACCATTCTGGCTTGACTGAACACCCTCTGCTCCGTCAAGCCATTCTTTGTCATTCGGGCCGGAACGCTCCCCCGTCACCGTGCTTTCGGACGGCTGACACAGCTCCGCCGCGCCGGCTTGTGCTAAAAGCGGATGAATCACAGAAAAATCACAGAAAATCTATGAAAAATTCCGATTCCCCTATTGAAAAAATACAAAAAATCGTGTAGAATATGGTATAGTATTTACAAGACGATCCATTTTCAGGCGACAGGAAGGGGCAGAATATGTCAAACCGTCTTTTTCAGGGTATCATTCACCAGATGCGCGACGCGGTGGACCGGATCATCGGCGTCATCGACGATAACGGCGTGATCATCGCGTGCAGCGAGCTTGTCAAAATCGGCGAAATGAGACAGGGCGTGAGGGACGAGCTCGCCTATACCTCCGATGCCGTGACATCCGGCGGTTACACATACAAACCGATCGGAACCGGTTCCAAATGGGAGTACATCGTCTTCATCGAGGGCGAGGACAAATACGCCGAGAAGATTGCGACGATCCTTGCCATTTCGCTTTCCAACATCAAAAATCTCTACGACGAGAAGTACGACAAGAATTCCTTTATCAAGAACATCATCCTCGACAACATCCTGCCGAGCGACATCTATATCAAGTCGAAGGAGCTTCGCTTCAACGCGGAGGAGAGCCGGGTGGTCTTCCTCATCAAGTTCCACTCCAAACCGGACGTGCTGTCCTTCGACATGGTTCAGAACATCTTCCCGGACAAGAACAAGGACTACGTCATCGCAACCGGCGAGCAGGACATCGTTCTTGTGAAGGAGGTCAAACAGGGGACCGACATCAAGGAGATCGAGAAGATCGCCAAGCAGATCGCGGACACCCTCAACTCCGAATTCTATGTGAAGGTCTCCATCGGCATCGGCACGGTGGTGGACAATATCAAGGATCTCGCCCGTTCCTACAAGGAGGCGCAGGTCGCTTTCGAGGTCGGCAAGGTCTTCGACACCGAAAAGAACATCATCAGCTATGAAAACCTCGGCATCGGGCGGCTGATTTACCAGCTTCCCACCACCCTCTGCGAAATGTTCCTGCAGGAGGTCTTCAAGAACGGCTCCCTCGATTCGCTCGACAGAGAGACACTCATGACCATCCAGTGCTTCTTCGAGAACAATCTGAACGTGTCCGAGACCTCCCGGAAGCTGTTCGTGCACCGGAACACCCTTGTGTACCGCCTCGAGAAGATCCGCAAGCTCACCGGCCTCGACCTGCGCGAGTTCGACCACGCGATCACCTTCAAGGTCGCGCTCATGGTCAAGCGGTATCTCACCCAGAAGCCCGTGAAGTACTGATCCCGGGAGCGGGCGGTTTACTGGCCTTCAGACGAATTCAATACGGCAGTCAGGGACAGCGCGCCATGCGTCGGGTCCCTGCTGTCATTTCTTGCAGCCTTGTCTACATTATCCGCAAAGAATGGACAAAAAATATCGCATAAATTCCGCAACGCGCTGCACCGGGCCTCATTTCGGAAGGCGGATTCCCGGCGATGCGCATAGTTCGGGTCATCTCGACGGGCGGCCCGCCTGAAAGGACTCTATGATCGACTTTGTTAATGTAAAAAAAGCCTATCCAAACGGGACGATCGCGCTCAAGGGCATCGATCTGCACATCGACGAAGGGGAATTCGTGTTCGTGTGCGGTCCTTCCGGCGCGGGAAAATCCACCATCATGAAGCTGCTTCTCCGGGAAGAGCGCATCACCTCCGGCAAGCTGACCGTGGAGGATCAGGATCTTTCACAGCTGTCCGAATTCAAGGTTCCGTACTACCGGCGCAAGCTGGGCGTCGTGTTTCAGGATTTCCGCCTCTTCCCGAAGAAGACCGTGTTCGAGAACGTGGCCTTCGCCATGGAGGTGGTCGGCACGCCCCGGTCCCAGATCGCGCGCCGCGTTCCCGCCATCCTCAACACCGTGAACCTCTCCGGAAAGCAGGACTCCTTCCCGCATGAGATCTCCGGCGGCGAACAGCAGAGGGTCGCTCTGGCGCGGGCTCTGGCGAACAACCCGAAGGTGGTCATCGCCGACGAGCCCACGGGAAACATCGACCCGAAGATGTCCCTCGAAATCATGAGCCTGCTCATCAAGATCAACAAGATCGGCAAAACCGTGATCGTCGTGACCCACGAAAAGGATCTCGTGGACTACTACAAGCAGCGGGTGGTCATGCTCAACGACGGCCTCATCACGGAGGACCGGGTAGGAGGTATGTTCAATGAAGAGGTATAATCCCTTTTACTTCATCGGGCAGGCCTTCGAGGGGCTGTTCCGCAACGGCGTCATGTCCTTCGCGTCCATCGCGGTGCTCATGAGCCTTCTGGTGGTGATCGGCGGATTCACGCTTCTCGTCACGAACATCGACGTGAACCTCGAGCAGTTCGGCCTCATCAATCAGATCGTGGTATTCTGCGACGATCAGGCGACGGAGTCCGAGGTGGAGGATATCGGCATCGCCATCGGCAAGCTCGACAACATCTCCAAGGTCGAGTATGTCCCGAAAGCGGACGGCCTGAAGCAGATGAAGGAGAGCAGCGAGGTGTACAAGGACGTGAGCGAGGCGGATAATCCCCTGCCGGACGCCTACGTCATCACCTACGAGGAGAACGATCAGGTTGTGGAGCTGGACTATCAGCTCAAGCAGATCCCCGGGATCATCAAGGTCAACAACCGGCTGGAGCTCGCCACCACCATCGAGAACTTCAAGCACGGCGTCATGCTCGTGTTCGTGTGGTTCCTTGCCATTCTCAGCGTGGTGAGCATCTTCATCATCATCAATACGATCAAGCTCTCGGTGTTCTCCCGCCGCAACGAGATTTCCATCATGCAGTATGTCGGCGCGACCGGCTGGTTTATTTCGCTCCCCTACATCATCGAGGGCGCGGTGATCGGCATCGTGTCCTCCGTTGCGGCGTATTTCATCGAGTGGTACATTTATTCCTACATCGAAAGGCTGGTCCTGACCGATTTGCAGATGATCACCTTCCTCCCCTTCGCGGATATCCGCGGGTACGTTCTCTGGGGCTTCATCGGCCTCGGCGTCGTGACCGGCGTGTTGGGAAGTATGATTTCTCTCGGACGGTATCTCAAACAGTGATCCCGCGGGGATCGGAGGAGTCCGGCTCCTGAATTCCGGACAGCGAGGTAATATCCTATGACGAAACGACACAGCGGCAAATCCCGGAAGGCCTTCTTCGCGGCTGTCCTGTCGCTTGTTCTGCTGACGGCGTCGGTTCCGGTCCCGGTTTCGGCGTCCGAATACGCGGATCTTCCGACGGACGCGAAGGTGCAGTCCTATCAGGATCAGCTCGAAGCCCTGCGCCAGAGACAGGAGCAGGCGACGGAGGATCTGATGGCCCTGCATCTTGAAGAGGGGAATGCGTGGGATGAAAAGCTCAAACTGGACGAGCTGATCAACATCACCACCCAGCAGAAACAGCTGGCGGAAAAGCAGATCGAATCCATCACCAAACAGATCGAGGAAAAGCGGGCGGCCATCGAGGAGACCTCCGCCCGGATCGACGCTCAGCAGGCAGCCTTCTATCAGCGCATGGTGGACTCCTACACCGAGAAAAAGACCGACTATCTGGAACTTGTGCTCGGCGCGGAGAACCTTGTGGACTTCCTCAAGAAGTTCGACTATGTATCGAGCATCCTCGAAGGCGACCAGAAGATCATCACGAGGCTCGGGAACGACAAGGAAACCCTGGAAAACGACCGGAAGATTCTGGAAGAAGCCCTTGCCGTTCAGGAAACGCTTCGGGCGGACTACGAAAAAGCGATCAACGACCGTCAGCTTCTGAACAACAGCTTGTTAGAATACATCCAGACGCTCGAGGCCAACGCGGAGCAGAAATCCGCGGTTATCAGCAGGATTCAGGAGGAACAGGCGTCGGTTCAGGACAGCATCAACCAGCGTATCGCGCAGGTGCAGTACGAGAACCAGCAGCGGAAAGAAGCGGAACGCAAGCGGCTGGAAGAGGAAGAAAGAGAGCGGCAGAGACTGGCAGCCGAAGAGGCGGAGCGTCAGCGTCTTGCGGCGGAGGAAGCCGAGCGTCAGCGGATCGCCGCGGAAGAGGCCGAGCGCAAGCGTCAGGAAGAAGAGTGGCGCCGCCAGCAGGCAGAAGCCGAACGACTGCGTCAGGAGGAAGAATGGCACCGTCAGCAGGAGGAAGCCGCGCGTCAGGAAGCGGAATGGGCCGCGCAGAATCAGGATTCTCAGGATGACTGGGACAGCGGCTACGACGACTGGTCGGACAGCGGAAACGGCGACAGCTGGAACGACGACGGCAGCGCGTGGACGATCGATCTGAATTCGAACAGCGAGCCGGAGGATTCCTACCAGAGTTCCGGCGGATACAGCACTTACGACGGACAGAGGGCGTCCAGCGGTTATACCGGCGACACCTCGAGCACCTGGGATACCGGCGGGGCGTGGACGGGGGAAATTCCCGAAGACAACTACACCGCGGGGGACTCCTGGTCGAATGTGTCGTATTCCGATTCCTATCAGAAATACTATAAAGAAGACGGCTATGTTGGCGGGTCGGTTTCGTGGGTGCTCGAGCCCGGCGTGAGCTACACCGTGTCCTCGGAGCAGGGCTGGCGCGATCTGTACGGTCAGAGCGACTACCATCTCGGCACGGACTTCGCCTGCGCCGCGGGAACCGAGATCCACGCCTACAACGCCGGAACCGTCCTGATTTCGGAATACCACTCTTCCTACGGCAACTATGTGCTGGTGGACCACGGCGGCGGCATCCAGACGCTGTACGCGCACATGGCCGAGCGCGCGGTTTCCGCCGGCGACTGGGTGGAATCCGGACAGATCCTCGGCTACGTCGGCATGACCGGATCCGCGTACGGCTATCACCTGCACTTTGAGGTGCGGGTCAACGGAGAGGTGCAGAACCCCCGCAATTATCTTGATTTTTGATTTGAACTGAATCCGGCCTTCACGCGTGCCGGTCGGACGAGAGGGGGGAGACGAGCCCGCGATGAACAAAAAGAATACGGCTCTCTCCCGTCTGGCGGTCTGCGTTCTGTCCGCGGTCCTGATTACCCTCTCCCTTCCATCCTCCGCATGGGCTGTGATCACGGACGCGGATATCTGGTCGTACGAGGAACGGCTGGCCGACGTGGGACAGAAACGCGCGGAGGCCGAGGCAGTTCTCGCTGATATCAAGCGGTCTCAGGCGAGGACTTACGATCAGATCGAACAGTACGACAAGATCCTCGAGCTGAACGACGAAATGCGCCGTCTGACAGAGGATCAGATCGAGGGCCTCGGCCGTCAGATCGAGGGGACCCGGCAGGATATCGAGGACACCCGCGCAAGGATCGCGCGCCAGCAGCAGGCTCTTCTGGACCGGATGCGCGAAAACTATATGGACAGCAAGACGGACTATCTGGAAGTCCTGCTGTCCTCCACCAGCCTGTTCGACTTTCTCAAGAGGCTGGACTATGTGGAAGCGGTGCTCAATTATGACCGGAAGCTGATCCGGGCGATGGGGGACGAGGAAGAGCGGCTCGCGGAATACGAAGCCCTGCTCGTCGCCACCGAAGCCGATCAGAAGGCGAGGCTCGACGATCTGAACGAGCGCATCCGGGAATACGAGGCCGCCGAGCAGGAAAAATACGAATATATCCAGACGCTGCAGAGCAACGAGCAGTGGTGGACCGAAAACTGGGCCTACAGCAAGGATCTGGAGGACACCCTGAACCGCGAGCTCGAGGCAACGATCCTCCGCTACGAGGAGCAGAAACGGGAAGAGGCGGAAAGAGCCCGTCAGGCCGCGGAGCTTGAGCGGCAGAAGGAAGAGGCCGCCCGCCAGTACGAGGAATACGACGCCTATTACGGACAGATCAACGAGCACTGGCCCCTCGAGCCCGGCGTCAAATACCGGGTGTCCTCCGAGCAGGGCTACCGGACGCTCTTCGGGATTCAGGACTATCACCTCGGAATCGATCTGGCCTGCGCGGGGGGAACCGAAGTCCTCGCGTTCAACGGCGGAACCGTGGTCACCAGCGCGCGCCATTACAGCTACGGCAACTACGTCGTGATCGAGCACGGAGGCGGGATCGCCACGCTATACGCCCACATGGCCAACCGCCTGGTGGACGTCGGAGACCGGGTCGAAGCGGGCGAGCAGGTGGGCAACGTCGGACTGACCGGCAACACCACCGGCTACCATCTGCACTTTGAGGTGCGGGAAAACGGCAAGGTCGTGAATCCGCGGAATTATCTCGTGTTCCCGTAAGATCAGGGGACTGAAACAGAGGAAAGAAACCATGCGCAAAAGAATATCCATCGGAGCGGCGGCGGTCGTCGTGCTGCTGTGCTGCCTCGCAACCTTCCAGATCACCTACGTCGCCTCCCGCGTGTCCTTCGAGAAACGGTATCTCTCGGAGACGCTCAGCGCGGTGGGAGCGGCCGGGAGTTCCTCCGGACAGCAGACGGCTCAGACCGGCGGCGCGTCCTACGAAACGGCCGATCTTCCGGAAGGGGAAGAATCCGACTTCATGAGCAGGCTGACGGGCAGGATCGGCGAGGTGGACAGCCTGTTCCGGGCGTATTATATCGACGAGATCGACGACGATTTCCTGATCGACTGCGTTCTGGACGGATATATTGCCGGAACGAAGGACGCGTACGGCGCGTATTATAACGCCGAAGAATTCTCCGCGTTCATGGACGACATGGGCGGCGAAGTGGTCGGGATCGGCGTGAACGTCATCTACAACACGGAGTATCAGTGCATCGAGGTGCTGAACGTCATCCCGGATTCCCCCGCGCTCGAGGCGGGCGTTCTGCCGGGAGACTTGATCTGGACGGTCGGGGAAGAGCGGGAGCCGGTTCCGGAGCTGGGCTATTATCCCGCCATCGCAAAGCTTCGCGGCACGGCTGGAACGGTTGCTATTTTCTCCGTACTCCGCGGCGAGAACTATTCCGAAGAGGTTTCCTTCTCCATTGTGCGCGACAGAGTGACCGAGGTCACAGTCATGAGCCACGTCTACGGACCGGACGAATCGGTCGGCGTGGTGCGGATCACCGGATTCGACGCGTCTACCCCGGTACAGTTCGTACAGGCGGTCGAGGCGCTGAGAGACGAGGGCTGCGACAAGCTTGTGGTGGATCTGCGGTACAACCCGGGCGGGGAGCTCACCTCCATCGTCACAACGCTCGACTATATCCTGCCCGAAGGTCCGATCGTGCGGATCATGGACGCGGACGGGAACGAAGTCAACGCGTACTTCTCCGAGGCCACCGAGCTGGATATGCCCATGGCGGTGCTGGTGAACGGATCCACGGCCTCCGCTGCTGAGCTCTTCACCTCCGCGGTGCGGGACTATCACAAGGCGATCATCGTGGGAACCACCACCTACGGCAAGGGCTGCATGCAGACGACCATCCCCCTTGAAAGCGGCGGCGCGGTCTCCATCACCTACCGGATGTACAATCCGCCCTTCTCGGAAAACTATCACGGCGTCGGCATCATTCCGGACGTGGAAGTCGAGCTGGCCGAAGAGCTGGCGGACAAGAACACCTATAAGATCACGGACGAAGAAGACAATCAGCTCGCGGCGGCGGTTTCTGCCCTGACTGGCGGACAGGAAGACTGACCGGCGCGGCATCCAAAGAAAGAGGACTTGACATGGAACAGAAGAAGACCACCAAGTACACGGCGGAAGGGTATCAGGCTCTCGTCGATGAGCTGAATTACCTGAGAGGCGAAAAGACCGAGGAGGTCAAGAAAGCGCTTGCATTTGCCCGCTCCCTCGGCGACCTCTCCGAGAATTCGGAATACGACGCGGCCAAGGACGAGCAGGGACAGGTCGCGGCGCGCATCTCCGAGCTGGAAGAACTGATCCAGTCCGCGGAGATCATCGACGAGAGCGAGATGGACGAGAACGTCGCCAACCTCGGCTCCACCATTCTCCTGTATGACGAGGAGTTTGAGGAAGAGGTGGAATACGCGATCGTGTCCACGAACGAAGCCGACGCCATCAACGGCAAGATCTCCGACCGGTCCCCCATCGGCGCGGCCATGATCGGCAAGACCGTGGGCGACGAGGTGGCGGTGGAGACCCCCGGCGGGACGATCCGCTTCAAGGTGCTTCGGGTGGAGCGCACAAAGAACGCGGGCTGATTTATCGAGAAAGGAACGGAACCGAATCAATGGCTGAGAACATCCGGCAGGGACAGGCTCCCGCCGAAGAAGAGAACGTAAACGATCTGATCCGGGTGCGGCGCGAGAAGCTGAAGGCGCTGCAGGACGCGGGACAGGATCCCTTCACGATCCGCCGGTACGACGTGACCCACCATTCGAACGAGATCCGTGACGGGTTTGAGGAACTGGAGGGTAAGGACGTCGTGATCGCGGGGCGGCTTATGTCCAAGCGCATCATGGGCAAAGCGTCCTTCGCGCATGTGCAGGATCTGGGCGGCACCATTCAGGTCTACACCTCCCGGGACACCCTCGGCGAGGAATCCTACGCGGAGTTCAAGAAGGACGACGTGGGCGACATCGTGGGCGTCAAAGGCGAAGTCTTCCGCACCAAGACCGGCGAGATTTCCGTCCGGGCCTCCGAGTTTGTCCTCCTCTCGAAGTCCCTCCAGCCTCTGCCGGAGAAGTTCCACGGCCTGACCAACGTGGATCAGCGGTACCGTCAACGGTATGTGGATCTCATCACCAATCCGGATTCCCGCGACGTGTTCGTGAAGCGTTCGAAGATCATCCGCGCGATCCGGAATTTCCTCGACGGGCAGGGATTCCTCGAGGTCGAGACGCCGATCCTCGTGACCAACGCGGGCGGCGCGGCGGCAAGACCGTTCGAGACCCATCACAACGCGCTGGACGAGGATTTCAAGCTCCGGATCTCCCTCGAGCTGTATCTTAAGCGGCTGATCGTCGGCGGACTCGAGCGGGTCTATGAGATCGGGCGCGTGTTCCGCAACGAGGGCATCGACACCCGCCACAACCCGGAATTCACGCTGATGGAGCTCTATCAGGCCTACACCGACTATCATGGCATGATGGATCTGACGGAGAACATGTACCGCACCGTTGCGAAGGAAGTGCTCGGGACCACGACCATCACCTATAACGGCGTGGAGATGGATCTGAGCAAACCGTTCTCCCGGATCACGATGGTGGACGCCGTGAAGCAGTATTCCGGCGTGGACTGGAACGAGATCCATACATTGGAGGAAGCCCGGGCAGCAGCGAAGGAACACAAGGTGGAATTCGAGGAGAGGCACACGAAGGGCGATATCCTCAATCTCTTCTTCGAAACCTTCGTGGAAGAGCACCTGGTCCAGCCGACCTTCATCATGGATCATCCGGTGGAGATTTCCCCGCTGACCAAGCGCAAGCCGGAAAATCCGGACTATGTGGAGCGGTTCGAGTTCTTCATGAACGGCTGGGAAATGGCCAACGCCTATTCCGAGCTGAACGACCCCATCGACCAGAGGGCCCGTTTTGCCGCGCAAGACGCCATGGCCGCTCAGGGCGACGAAGAGGCCCAGCACACGGACGAGGACTTTCTCAACGCGATGGAGATCGGCATGCCTCCCACAGGCGGGATCGGCTACGGCATCGACCGGATGTGCATGCTTCTGACGGACTCTGCCGCCATCCGCGACGTGCTTCTGTTCCCGACGATGAAGACTGTGAAGGAATAACCCCAATAAAGACAAGGGTTTTGAAGGGTGTATACGCACAAAAAGTATTGATTTACCAAAAAATTACCAAAAACAATGATGGCGCGTGGTAGATATGTTCGCGCAAAAAAGAGGGGCTTGTGAATAGTCCCCCTTTTTATTTGCCTCAAATAACTAATTATTAGTCGCGTGAATTTCACCTTGTATAATGAAACCGAATTTAATCGAGGTGAAAGGGCATGACGAAATTTGAGGAAATCGGAGTCGACAGACAGTACGAGGCTCTCAACGCTTGGCAGGCAAAGAAGCAACTGGAACTCAGCTGCAAACTATGCTGTGAACGAGGATTGAGAATCATGTGCGACAGCTGTCAGATTCAGACGGCACACAATATCGTGATGGACATGAAATTCCCGAAAGATCGGAGAAGGGATGAGGAGGCGTGATTGCCTTCTTCTCTCTTTTTTTACGCGAAATTTGCATCGGCTATAATGAAAGGGCACTAGTGTATGTATGGTAGCACGCCTCCTAAAACGGACGGGGGAAGGATGGGTTCAAATCCCATTGCCTTTTTCTTTTATTTTCTGCACGCGGGTGATGATAATCCGTGCTAAAATGGCATCTGAAAGAAAGGGGGATTCATGTGATTTGGTTCTATGTCTGTCTGACAATTGCAGTCAGCGGCTTTCTGGGATTTGCATTCGGCAAATTTGTTCAACGAGAGCGAGCAAAAGTCTATGGCACGTTGAACGTCGTCCATTGGTCTGGCAGAGGAGATGATCTCTTACTCCAGTTAGATCATGACACTTCTGACTTGAGCGACGGCCAATATATCACGCTATATGTAAAATGCACGCGGAGATAACATCTGATATAATGGACTCAATATACTGAAAGGGGTATACAGATGGAGAACGAGAAAAGCAATGCTGAACTGCTTGAGGAGGAACTGAAACGCCAGTTGGAAGAACTGAAGACGCTTCCCGTTGGATCGGAAGGATCGAAGGCCATCCTCGACGACATGCTGGACCTTTCCAAGGTCGCATCCGAATGGAAGAAACTGGAAATCGAAGCGGACAAAGCGAAAGCGGAGCTCGAACTTGCAGTCAGGAAGCACGAAGACGAACGGGCACTTGAAGCGCAGAAAGCTGAGCGCGAACAGGCCAAGTTCGAAGCGGAGCGGAAGGCAAAAGAGAATGAGCATCGTGAAGCTTCAAAGCAGAGGTGGACCGCGGCAATTCTGCAGGGTGTAGGCTTTGGCGTCAGCATCGGTCTTGCGGCAATGAGCAGACGAGAGACACGCGAACTTCTGGGAACCGTCCTGAAGTTTGAAGAATCTGGCAATTACGTCAGTTCCGCGGCAGGAAAGAGCTTACTTGGAAGCATCTTTAGAATCAGAAAATGAGATCCCATGGGAGGGAGGTACACGCTGAGCAAGCGTTGCCTCTTTCTTTTTTTTTCTTCGCGTAGATTACACCCCTCTTAATGGAGAAAAGAGCTCTTTGCTCCGAAGCTATTTTATAGTAAAGGAGAACAGAGATCATGAGTGTTTTCAACGAAAAGAGGTGGCTCGCCTTTGAGACGGGCAAATTCATCTGCGCGAAATGCGGTGAAGAGATGATCTTCGAGGATGAGTGGGAAGAAAACCTCCTGTGCCCGAAATGCGGTTACAGAGTTACCGCTGAAAAATACGGGTTTGACAGTGAAGAAGAATACGAGGCAGTCTATCCCATAATCGAGATCACCGATTTACCCGAACAGAAGGACTCTGAAAAAGAGTCACCGAAAACTGAATGATCAGAACGGAGGGAGGCCAGCGATGGTTTCCCTCTTTTCTTTTGTCTATCAAAATGAGGTATTATAGCATAGAGCCATATTTGTACAGGCAGGCATTCGGAGAGATCTACGCTTGTAATCATCCGATTTATAACAGCTGCACCCTCTATCGGATCGGAGAAAAAGGACTGGCTGTGATTCAACAGCGGTTTGATAGTGAAACGAAGCAGACATATTGGGGAGAGATCGACGGCTGGATTGCGAACGCTCTTTATCTTGAGCCAAAATTCCACGCCTATCTTCGGAAGCGGGCGGGCAGACCCACAGAAGGCCTATATCCAACGGCAACTGTACGCCAGGCAATGTGGGCAGCAAGAATGAAGCCGCTCAGAAAGGAACGATGGGAAACCGTGTTTGACCGGCAGGATATTTAACGCGGAATTTTCATAGGGTATAATGGGAAAACTATTTTCTCAAAAGGAAGGAGAGAGTAATATGAGTATAGACAAAGCGAAAGACTGGTGCCGAGAAAAAGCGGACAAGGTCAAGAAGGAAGCGGATTACCAGATTTGGAGACTGGAGGAATGGGCGAAGAATAACCCGGAACAAGCGGCTACAATCGCTGCGACCGCAATCGGCGCTGTCGGTTTTATCACAAGAAAAGCGATCAAGGCAGGCCAACTGCGGAAGGAGATGAGGCTGAAGGATCGGTATATCTACGACCGTTCGCTCGGTAGCTACTGGATGCTGAGACGCAAGCCGACGCAGACCGAAATGCTGAAGATCGAGCGCATGAGAAAAGCGGGGATGTCCTACGGAGATATTCTAACATCTTTGAGATTACTGTGACCCAGAAGAGAGAGAGAGAACCGAACAGGTTCTTTTCTCTTTTGCCGCGAAGATTGCATGGCTCTTAATGGAATAACGACAGTTTCAGGAGGTATGAGAATGAGCTTTGAGGCAATCCTCATCGTAATTCTGGTAGCCTATTTGCTGATGCGGATTGACCGCCGAAACAATAAGTGAGACCGGGGGATGAGCACCATGAACAGGTGCTTTTCCTTTTTTTTTTATATTCAATTTGAAAGGAGGTTGCAGGCATATGGATAACAAGACAATTCAGATTTCGGACGAATCTGTTAGTATGATTTGCGCTACAATAATGGTTTGTATAATTATGTTATTCATGTACAAATGCGCCAAATCAGCTTGTGAATGATTAGCAAGCTGATGTACATGGCACTTTCGTGGCCTTAATTATTGATGGAACACCAAAGCATACCATAAGTGTTACGCAAATTATTGCACATTTCCAGATTTCACCAGATTTGGCATGATCTGCTGCTTCCAGTTTCTGATCATCCGGAACATCGGCATAAATTTCACTGGATTTGCATAGTGCTGTCGCCGCGTCTGCCAATTTTGACAGTCCCTCGCCTATGGATGGCTTGTTCAGTCTGGTCTGATTTTCAGGTTCTTGATTCGAATTATTCTTCGGCATGAAATCACCTCGTATGATATTTGGATTTGCCTATCGGCGGAGGCATTATACCAAAACGGAGAAGAATTGTCAAGAGGATTCTAAAGGATTTGACGCGAAATCTACATCTATAATAATGGAAAACTCGCCAACAAAGAGTATCTATGAAAGGAAAAGGATATGGACGAATTGAGAGTGTCAAGTAAATTGATGAATCATTTGATGTCTAAGTTCATCCGTCACAAGATCAGGAAACACTGCGGGCAGACAATAAACGTTGTGTTTAACCAGATTGTTGCGACGATCAAGGACGGAGACAAAGTCAAGATTCACTTGGAACTGGATGCGGATATGAATACGGCCGACTTCGAGAAAATGATCACGAAGGCTCTTGGCCTTGGCGGAGATAAGGAGAACGAGGAGGCATAACAGCCCCTCTTCTCTTCTGCCTGATAAAAGTTTATCATGGGGAAAGCGCGTCTCAAACGGAGGCGGACTGCTTTCCCTTTATTTTTTTGCTCAGAAAGGAGACACAACATGAGCAAAGCAAAAAATCTGATCCGGAAGATCCTTCCGACGGTATTGACTGTCATAGGAGCCGGAGCAACTGTCGCAGCAACTGTGCTCGCGGCAAAAGAGGGGCCAAAATTTGAAAGGGCTCTTAAAGAAAAGGAGATGACGGCAAAGGAAAAGATTGTCGCGGGAGTGAAGATCTTTGCACCGGCGGCCGGATGCGCTGCGGTTTCAATTGCCTGTACTGTCGGCGCGCATTGCATGGATCTTCACACGCAGGCCTCTATTACGGGCGCATATATCGCCGTTCAGGAGGCTTATAAGAAGTACCGGGCCAAAAATGAGGAACTGAACGGTCCGGAAGCAGACCAGAAAATCCTCACAGAGATCATGACGGAAGAAGTCCCGGAAGAGATCCGCGAAAGGATTGGCAACGAACCAATGCTGAAATTCCATGATTCCGTCAGCGGTCAGGACTTTTACAGTACAATGGCGAATGTGATTCAGGCAGAATACAACGTCAACAAGATGATAACTACACTTGGAGCGTGCAAGGAGAATGACTGGCTTGAGTTTCTGGATATTGCAAAAGTAGCTGGCGGGGATGATCGCGGATGGTCATCTGATATGCTTTGCGACTTATACAGCGAATGGTGGCTTGACTTTGCGCATTATCCGTCAGTTGATCTGGATAACGAAGAGACTGTCATCATTGTGCCGGACGTAGATCCGTCAGATGGCTATTTGAGTAATTACGGCCTCGACTGCTGAAAGGAGAAATAGGCATGGCGACGGTTATCAGTCCTGAGATCACGGAAAAGAGTCCTTGGTGGATCCCGAGGCAGAGATACTATGAGCTCAAGCATTTCTGCCTTCAGTATCCGGACTGGAAGATTCAGCTTCGGATGATTGACGGAATCCAGCACCAAGCAGAACTTACAAATATGCCGAAAAACAGAAACAGTCTATGCGACACGACCGGAGAGATGGCTATCAACAGAGCACGCCTCTCCAAACGGATCGATATGGTTGAACGAGCGGCAAGAGAAGCGGATGCAGACCTTTGCGACTACATACTCAAAGGAATCACAGAAGGAGTCAGCTATCATCTTTTGCAGTTCAAGCTTGGAATGCCGTATAATCGCAATGACTATTATGAGACGTATCGTAAGTTCTTCTATATTCTGGATAAATACCGCGATTGATCTCTGATAGTAAACCGACCCGTGTCATAATTCAGCAAAGCATATACAAACCCATTCTGAATCGGTTTCCGGCCTTGCTGAAGATGCGGGTCGGATATTTGATTCTGCAATATTTGACGCGAAATAATCATGCGGTTTAATGAAAGGGAGGTGTTTTACCTATGAAAGAATGCATCAAAGTTATCACGGATGGAGTGAAGAAGAATGCGAAGTGGCTTCTTCTCGGAATGACGGCGCTCGCAAGCCTTGCGATCAGTCGTTTCGAGGAGAAAGAACAGCAGGAGTATATCGACCATGCTGTGGCAGAGCGAATGAATGCGCTCATGGCAGGAGACAACCCTGACGAGGAAGAAGAATCCGAAGAGGACGAAGAAGATTCCGAGGAAGAATCCTGAATCGCCGAGCCTTAACGGGCTCTTCCTTTTTTCATCCTCAGCCAAAGGAGGCAGCATATGAAACTTTACAGCTATGAAGGACCCATCATGGTCTTCGAGACATGTGTCGCCTCCAATTGGCGGGGCGTCACCTATGCGACATCGGAAGCAAGAGCCAGAAGCAATCTGACATATCAGGCGAAGAAGTTTCTTGGCAAGCTTCCGTCTTCAAGAGTTACGCTGCCCGGCAGGATCCAGCTTGTCGGGTAATAGATATTTGAAAGGAGAAACAGATCATGAGTAAAACAGAAAGATTTGTTGAAGCAATGGCAAGAGGCCTGAAAAAGAGCTGGCCCAAGATTGCTGTTATCGCAGGAGGGGCTTTGCTGGCGATCGGCGGGTATAAAGCCGGGCTTGAGGTCCCTCGGTATGAGAAAGAGATCAGGGAAAAGGAGAAGGCATCCGAAGAGAAACTGAAAAAGACGGAAAAAGCGAAGATTGCCGCAAAGCATTTTGTCACTCCCGTGTGCATGGCAGCAGCAGGCGGAATGCTTCTCGTGGCCTCTATCTGCGAGAACGACAGGCGTACAGCGATTGGCAGCACGGCGGTGGCAGCTCTTGAAGCGACATCTAAAACCTTTGCCGATTATAAGGAAGCGACGAAGGAGGTCGCCGGGGAAGAGACGGAAAAAGAAATCCGGAAGAAAGTCAAGGAAAAGCGTCTGGAGAATACGCCTTCCGTACAGGACCCACCGTTCGATAAGGTCCCTCCGAGTATGCAGGATATGTACTGGTGCTATGACCTGGCATTTGGGGGCGAGCCTTTTCTGACAACAAAGTACAAGCTGGAAAAAGCTGAAAATGAAATCCAGAAACAGGTCCTGACCGGAGAAGAAGTCACGCTCAATGAAGCCTATTATATTCTCGGGATGAATCCGGTGAAAATGGGAGAGTCATACGGTTGGAAATATGACCCGGAGCATCCGTCAAGCGGCACTGTGGATCTTGATATTTCTACAACGGAAAAGAACGGTGTGCCCGTGTTCTCGATTCTTCCCAATGCAAATCTGATTGGCAAAGGCTTTTATGAAATTTCGAACTACGGTTTCTGAGGAGGATGGCATGAGCGAAGATTACGAAAACAAATCCATAGTGTCCAAAGACGACGGCGGGGCGGAGCAACATGCCGAGCCCCCCATCGAAAGTCAGATTGTCCGAAAGAAGGGCATCACAAAGAAGATCGCAAGCTTTCTGATGTCCGAAGATTATAACATCATCTTCAAGAACATCTATCAGACAATCATCGAGCCCGCGATCAAGAAACTTGCAGTCGACGCATTCAGGGCGTTTGTCTACCGGGGTGGATCAAAGAGCGGCGGATATGACGAATACACGGACTATCAGTCCTATCATGACGGCGGTTCTTCCGTTCGGGGAAGCGAAATGCGTCCCAAACAGGATTTCGGGGAGATCCAGTTCCGATCCAGAGAAGCGGCAGAACGAGTACTCGACATCATGCGAAACAAACTGCGAAAGGATAAGCTGGTCTATGTCGCCGACTACTACAAGATCTCCGGGCAAGTACCGCAGCATACCTACTATGAGTATGGATGGACAAATCTGAATGCAGCCTACATTTATCATTACAGCGTCAAGGGAGAACGGTTCTGGAGTATTCATCTGCCGGAACCAATGTACGTTGACAGAATCAATTGAGAAAGGAGCTTCAAAATGAATCTCAAAAACATCGGAAAAGGCATTGGCGACTTCGGGAAGAAGATCGCTTTTTCCGCACGGAAACATTCCCCGGAACTCTTAACCGGAGGCGCGATCGCATTAGGAATCGGAACAGTCATCGCAACGTGGTTCGCGGCAAGAAAAACGGACAAAGCTCTCGAAGAGCCGAAGAAGATCATCAAAACGGCAAAAGAGATGCCCGTCAGCGAGTCCTATACGGAGGCAGACCGTAAGCATGACATCTGGCTCGGATATAAAAAAGGCGCCGTGCAGATCATAAAACTGTACGGACCGGTCACGCTTATGGGCGCGTCATCGATTGCCTGCATACTCGGTTCTCACAGAATCCTGTCCAATCGCAACGCCGGTCTGATCGCGGCGAACAGTATCCTGTCGAAGGAATTCAGCGATTACCGGGATAAGGTGATCGAGAAGTATGGACGCGAGGAGGACTACAACCTGCGCTTCGCGGACAAAATGGAGACTGCCGAAGCAACTCTCAAAGAAGAAAACGGCGAAGAGAAAACGGTCACGGTTGAGAAGGCGAAGGAAGGGTATCAGCTCGACACGTTTTCGCGGTGTTTCGACGATACAAATCCGTGCTGGAAAAGGGATACACAGTACAATGCGACGTTCCTCAAACAAATCATGTCGCAGATGACGGATAAGCTTCGGGCGGAACGCGTGCTTTGTCTGAACGAGGTGTATGATGCTCTCGGATTCGACAAAACACAAGCTGGCTTTGAGTACGGATGGATCTGCAAGCCCGGTCAGGAGATGGAGGCATACGTGGACTTCGGAATCTATGACATGAACAAAGAAAGTGTCCGGGAATTCATCTACGGTCACAACAACAGTATCTGGCTGGACTTCAATTGCTCGAAGATCATCTGGGCTGAGACTCCGTTCAGGAAGGTGTGATACCATGAAGAATGTGCTGATCTTTCTGAGCGGAGCCGTATTCGGTGTGATCGGCTCTATGCTATATGTAAAGAAGTATCTCATCCCCGCGTTAAGGGAGGATCTTGAACAGGAAGCAGAAGAGAAAGCTCAAGCGGGGCCAGGGGTATGCTACATTCCCGAAACCGAAGACGAGCCGGAGAAGGAGGAGACCTATCCGGGGGATCCTGTCGTGACGGAGAAGAAAAATCCGAGCACCAGAGTTGCTGCCGTAAACGTGGACTATTCCAAATATTCCAGAGAAACGGAAGAGATTTCTTCTGTCCCGGCTGCGGAACCTGAGACAACAGTTACTGAAAACACGGAGCCGTATCTGATCGATGCGGGGAGTTTCGACGAGTACTCCAATTACCGTGCACACAACTTTACGATGTACGCAGACGGAATCATCATTGACGATGAGACCGAAGAGATTCTCGACGCCGATCCGGAACTGGTTTTCGGTAAGACGGCATTGGAAGAGCTGAAGACTTCTGCGGACAGAGTGGTTTATATTCGCGATGATTCGAAAAAACAGGATTATTCGCTTGAGCGCTCGGATTATCCGTTTAACGGGCCCGCGGAGCCCTATCGCAGCGCAGACCCTGACGACTGGAGGGATTGACCGATGGCGGATGAACTGAAAGCACGATATATCGACTGGATTTACGGCAAGGTTGTCGGGCACGGCTACTCCTACCGGAAGCTGCTGGAACGACTTCATGAGATCCCGTTCATTTATATTCTTCCGATGGACGAGAATCGCATGGAGGACGGACTGAATCTGCGGTATCGGTTTGGGTTAGAATCGGGCATTCCGCAGATTCAGATCGCCAATGAGCTGGATATTTCGGAATGCTCCGTGCTCGAAATGATGGCCGCTCTTGCAATCCGATGCGAGGAGAGTATCATGAACGACCCTGACGCAGGTGACAGAACCTCCCGCTGGTTTATGGAGATGCTGTCGAATCTCGGTCTTGCCGGGATGGACGACCGGCGGTACAGTCAGTCTTATGTGGACGGACACATTGATATTTTCCTCCATCGGAAATACGAGCCGGATGGACGCGGAGGTCTGTTCCATTTAGAACATTGCACGGACGACCTGAGAAACGTGCAGATCTGGTATCAGATGAACTGGTATCTGAATGAAATCAACGAATATTGAAAGGAGAAGCGAGAATGAGTGATGAAAAAATCGTCAAAGTGCTTGTGCGCATGGACGGAATTCCGATGGCTGCTCGACAGGACAATCGTGATATTCTGAAAATCATCCGGAAGCAGAAAAAGCAAATCAGAGGGCTGAAAGGCTTTGTCTTCGCACTGATCGTCGGAGGAGCGGTCCTTGCTGCCGAACTTGCAGAAAGAAAACGGAGCGAAAATTACCTGCAAAGCAAGATCGACAGTCTGAACGAAAAGGTGGACGATCTTCAGAACCGTATGCCGGAGAGCAACGTGGATACCCACGACGAAGCAAACATCGGAGGAGTCAGTGATGCGTAATGGCAGACTTCTTCAAAGTATTCACACGGTCGCCGAAGCGAGGACATGTTGAAATCTACCCGGAGTTTATTATCCGCAGCCCAAGCCAGGATCTGATGATCAAAGGCGGAGACTTCTATGCGGTCTGGGTCGAAGAACGCGGGCTTTGGTCCACAAGCGAACAGGATCTGATCAATCTTGTAGATCGGGAGCTTTATCAATATGCGGAAGAGTACGAGAAAAACTCGCCAGATGACATCGTGCATGTTCTGTGCATGAAGTATTCCTCCACCGGAACTACGGATCGATGGCATAAGTATTGCCAGAAGCAGATGCGGGACTCCTATCATCCGCTTGACGAAAAGCTGGTCTTTTCCAATACGGAGGTCTCCAAGAGCGATTATGCTTCAAAGAGACTTCCGTATCCGCTGGAAGCCGGAGAGTGTCCTTCTTGGGATCAGTTCATGTCCGTTTTATATTCTCCCGAGGAGAGGCACAAAATCGAATGGGCGATCGGAGCCGTCGTGTCAGGCGATTCAAAGGACATTCAGAAGTTTATGGTGTTCTACGGTGATCCGGGGACCGGGAAATCTACCGTGTTAGACATCATCATGCTTCTGTTTGCCGGGCACTACTGCACGTTCGACGCGAAGGCCCTCGGCAATCCGAACAGCACGTTTGCGCTCGAACCGTTCAAAGCCAATCCGCTTGTGGCGATCCAGCAGGACGGAGATCTCAGCCACATCGAGGATAATACCCGGCTGAACTCCATCGCCTCACACGATGAGATGACGGTGAACGAGAAGCACAAGTCTTTATATTCCAACCGGTTCAACTGCTTCATGTTCATGGGCACGAACAAGCCCGTAAAGATCACGGACGCAAAATCCGGTATAATCCGGCGTCTGATCGACGTATCGCCGACAGGAAACAAACTGCCGAGACGGGAATACGACAAACTCCGTTCTCAGGTCAAGTTTGAACTCGGAGCGATCGCAAAGCGGTGTCTGGACATCTATCTCGACGATCCGCATTTTTATGACAATTACATCCCGCTCAAGATGATGGGAGCCTCCAATGACTTCTACAATTATGTTTTGGATTCCTATTCGGTATTCGAGCGGGAAGACGGGGTTTCGCAGAAAGCGGCGTGGGAGATGTACCGGACATACTGCGAAGAGGCGCGGGTTCCGTATCCGCTGTCGCTTCGGGTCTTCAAAGAAGAGCTGAAAAGCTACTTCAAGGAGTTCAAGGAGCGGATCAGCACGGAAGACGGCGGCCGCGTCCGAAACTGGTACGGCGGTTTTCGAAAAGAGAAATTTGTTCGGGAGGACTTTTCCGAAAAATCTCATGAGAAGACGGATCCTTCCTGCTGGTTCGTTCCGGCTCCGCGAACATCGCTCTTTGATATTTTGGGCGCGGACTATCCTGCCCAATACGCCAGCGAGGAAGGGATACCCAGACGGCGCTGGGTCAATGTTACGACAAAACTGAAAGATCTGGACACATCACAGCTTCACTACGTCAAGGTTCCGATCAACCACATTGTGATCGATTTCGATATTCCGGATGAGCACGGCAGCAAAAGCCTCGAAAAGAATCTGGAAGCGGTATCGCGGTGGCCTCCTACCTACGGAGAGCTGTCGAAAAGCGGGCAGGGCATTCATCTTCATTATATTTATAAGGGAGATCCGAAACAGCTCAGCCACGTTTACGACGACCGGATCGAGATCAAGGTGTTTGACGGAAATATGACGCTGAGACGGAAGCTTACGAAGTGCAACGATCTTCAGATAGCAGAGATCAGCTCAGGTTTACCGCTGAAAGGAGAAGACAAAATGGTAAACACCGAGACTGTGAAGAACGAGAAGGCGATCCGAACTCTGATCAAGAGGAATCTATGCAAGGAGTATCATCCCGGAACGAAGCCGAGCGTGGATTTCATCAAGAAGATTCTGGACGACGCCTATTCCAGCGGCGTGCGCTATGACGTGAGCGACATGTTCAATCCCGTGCTGGCCTTTGCCACGAACAGCACGCATCACGCCGAATACTGCACGAAGCTGGTTTCCGAGATGCACTTCCGCTCTGAGGAGGAACCGACGCCGGGATTCCTCGAAAAAGTCGAAAATATGGGCAAAAATGATATTTTGATATTTTTCGACGTGGAGGTTTTCAAGAATCTTTTCGTGATCTGTTGGAAAGCTGCCGGGGCGGATCAACCGATCATGAAGATGATCAATCCGACGCCGAAGGAAGTGGAGGCTCTGACAAGGTGGAAGCTGATCGGATTCAACTGCCGTCAGTACGACAACCATATTCTCTATGCGAGAATCATGGGGTACACGAACGAGCAGCTCTACAATCTGTCACAGTCCATTATCGGCTCGGAGAAAGGAAATCGGAACCGGGGCATGTTCGGCAACGCCTACAACTTATCCTATACGGATATTCTGGACTTCTCGTCTGAGAAAAAAT
Source organism: Oscillospiraceae bacterium (assembly GCA_015065385.1). Classification (GTDB taxonomy): domain Bacteria; phylum Bacillota; class Clostridia; order Oscillospirales; family CAG-272; genus UMGS1696. The sequence continues at coordinate 125,575 of SVQK01000056.1, forward strand.
CCCTGAAGAAATTTGAGATCGATCTCGGGATTCACCATCAGGAGCTCGGTTTCGAATGGGATCAGCCTGTTTCGGAGGAGTTGTGGGAAAAGGTCGCCGAGTATTGCGCGAACGACGTGATCGCAACGGAAGCGGTCTGGAACGCACGGCAGGCGGATTTTATGGCGCGGCAGATTCAGGTGGAGCTTGTCAAGGCTTTGCACGGGATTACGGGCGTTTCGGTCAATGACACGACAAACTCCCTGTCGGAGAAGATCATATTCGGCACGGAGAAAAATCCTCAGCGGCAGTTCAATTACCGCGATCTCTCAAAACCGGTTCCATGGACGGAATATACGGAATACCGGAAGCGATTCGGAGACAGGTATACGTTCCATGTCTTCGACGACCACGGCCTTCCGACGTATGAAATCTACACCGGCGAGGGATGCGTCGTCCTGCCTGACGGATATTCCATTCTCCCATTCTTTCCCGGATATACGTTTGAGTTCGGTAAATCTGTGTATATGGGAGAGGAGATAGGAGAAGGAGGGCGTGTCTACGCGGAACCTGGCATTCATGAGAATGTCTGGGATGGGGACATCGCTTCCCAGCACCCGCACAGCGTGATCGCAGAATGCCTGTTCGGGCCGAAGTACACGGGAATCTTCGAGGAGATCGTGGAGGCGCGCGTCGCCATCAAGCACAAGGACTTTGAGAAAGCCGGGTCCATGCTGAACGGCGTGCTGAAGCCGTGGCTCACGGAAGAACATGCTGCCGGTCTTGCGCAGGCTCTGAAAATCGTCATCAATTCCATTTACGGGCTGACCTCAGCGGGATTTACAAACCGCTTCCGGGATGAGCGCAACGTAGATAACATTGTGGCGAAACGCGGAGCTCTGTTTATGACGCTGCTCAAATCCGAAGTGCAGAAGCGCGGATTCACGGTAGCGCACATCAAGACGGATTCCATCAAGATCGAGAACGCGACGGAGGAGATCCGCAACTTTGTTGTGAAATTCGGACGCGAATACGGATACGATTTCGAAACGGAGGCAGAATTCGATAAGTTCTGTCTTGTGAACGACGCCGTATACGTGGCGCGGTACAAGGAAGCCCTGAAAGACAAAAAGACCGGAAATGATATTTGGTGGACGGCCACCGGGACGCAGTTTCAGGTGCCCTATGTCTTCAAAACTTTGTTCTCCGGGGAAGAGCCGGTCTTTGAGGACTTCTGCGAAACAAAATCCGTTGCGAAGGGGGCAATCGTCATCGATATGAATGAGACCCTTCCGCAGCTCAGCGCGGCAGAGGAAAAGGAACTGATCGAGCTGCAAAAAGCGTACTCCGTATCCGATCCTCCGCTTGAAACGGACATGGCTAAGCTCGTAAAGAAATTCAAACTATCCCCGGAAGAGATCGCATCGCGCTATGAAGACCTGAAAAAGCGGGAGGCAGAAGCGCACAATTATATTTTCGTCGGCAGGGTCGGACAGTTTTGTCCTATTGTGTCCGGCGGAGGAGGCGGGGTACTCTATCGGAATGCGGACGGCAAGTATTATGCTGTCAGCGGGACGAAAGGCTACCGCTGGCTGGAATCGGAGATGGTAAAGACTCTGGACAAAGCAGATCTCATTGACCGGAGCTTTTATGATGCTCTTGCGAAAGATGCTATTCATACCATCAACGAAATCGGTCAAAAATGCGGCTGGGGCGGTTACAGGAAGCTTGTCGGGCATAATGCGGATGATGCTGACTAGCCGCCGGAAACGCCGAAATATTGATATTTTTATCAAAATTCTACATTCATAACAAAAAAGGAGTTATTCATCATGAATGAAGTCAAGTACACCATCCTCGGCGACAACAAGCTGAAAATCGAGAATCTTTCCAATCGTAACATTATCTACCGGAACTTCTCCGGTCGGACGAGCCAGTACAACAAAAACGGCGATCTGAAATTCACCATCGTGATCGGAGATCAGGACGCCGCGCAGATGCTTTCTTCCTATGGGTGGAACGTAAAGGTGAAGCCTCCGAGAAACGAAGGCGAGGAACCCTTCTGCACGCTGGATGTGAAGATCCGTCTGGATCTCGACTGGGCGAGACCGAAGATCAAGCAGTTCACCCGCGGCGGTTCCGTCTGGATCGACGCGAGCAACATCAAGAATTTCGACGACGCAGAGTTCGAGACGGTCGATCTGGTTTTGAGACAGTACGCATGGTCGAACGGACGCGGCGAATCCGGTATTTCTGCGCAGCTTTCCGAGATGTACGCACGGATCGCGGAAGGCGTTCTCGAAGCCAAGTGGGCGGAAGAGGAAGGCCCCGGAGAGGATGCGCTTCCGTGGGAGAACTGATTTGACGCGCGGATTACTTGTAATATAATGGAGTAATCCACATTTATATTTTTGAGAGGTGCTTACGGATAAAAAGCGAATACGCTTGACGGGCTTTACCCTCGGATCAACAAGGACAAGAATATCGTGTACCTGCCAAATGGAATTTGGGCGGACTGGAGTCGATACGAAAAATGTCGAAGATGCGATCGACTATTTCAATGACACCAAGTACGTTGAAAATCTTGGGATCGGCATCGGCATGATTTTAGGATCTGTATTGAGGGACTGCTCTCATCGTTCACAGATTCAAGAAGCACGGCAAGGAAAAGCATGAGGAATCCAAAGAGAGCGGGGAGGCGGCTGAATAAGCCCCTCTTCCTCTTTTTGGTATTGATTTTGAAAAGGAGAAAAGTTATGGCATTTCACGATTTCAACAATAGATTAATTGAGAATTTCAAAAAGCGCATCGCTGAGAAAGAACTGTTCGAGGTTGATGCAGATAGGGATAGTTTGTGGTATTTATACATAAAAAGCTTTCCTGCTGCTGCAAATCCGATCTACCGTGTACGGACAAAGCATGACTGTGCCTGCTGCAGGCAGTTCATTCGGGAGGCCGGTCGAATCGTTTGGATTGATGATGACTTGATCATTCACAGTATTTTTGAGTTTGATGCACATGACGCGGATTATCAGATCGTTATTGATACACTGAATAACTATGTGTTGGGCCGCAACATCATAGGCAAATACCTGTATGAGAGAAAGAGGATCGGCACACCCGTATCCAGAGAATGCCTCGATGACGGAACAATAATATCCTATGAACACTTTTCGATAGATCTGCCTGATTCGGCCGTATTCTGCAATACATCCAGTACAACTATTGACACAGAAAGAGGACGCTTTAGAGATCGTAGAAATGTATTTAAGCGATCTCTTGATGAGATCTCAGTTGATGCGCTCAATACTGTTTTGGAACTGATTCAAACAAATGCTCTGTATAAGGGTGGAGAATGGGGGAAGCTTATCAAACAATTCCTTTACTATAAGAATCAGTACGATACATTGGGATATGATCGAAGCAAGCAAGAAGCTTACTGCTGGGCATACGCATCAAAAGTAGGAGATGTACTCGGAAAAATCAGAAATCATAGTATTGGAAAGCTTCTCGTTGATATTTCAGAAGGAGTCGAACTGGATGAGGCAGTTAGAAGATACGAAGTTGTCGTAGCTCCAATGAACTATAAACGTCCGAAAGCCATTTATACCAAGCGAATGCTGGAAGAAGCGCAGAAAACCGTTACGGAACTCGGTTATATGGAGTCTCTTCCGAGACGCTTTGCTACATTAGATGACATTACAGTCAATGATATTCTGTTTTTCAATAAGGATACGGCAAGAAGGATTTCCGGCAATGTGTTCGATGAAATGAAAACGGAAATAGCAACCGATCCTAAGAGATTTAGTCGAATACAAGAAGTCACCATGAATCAGTTCATTCATGACATCTTACCTGATGCGAAAGAAGTTTATGCTCTTGCAGAAAACCGTTTGGCTCCGAATATGGTATCGCTGATCGCACCTGTTAACAAGGAGTCAAAAAGCATGTTCAAGTGGGGGAATGGTTTTTCGTGGGCTTATTCTGGAAACATCACAGACAGCAACATTCGCGAAAACGTAAAACTGGCCGGGGGAAAAGTTGAAGGCGCTCTTCGATTCAGCATCCAGTGGAATGATATTCATTCTGACTATAACGATCTGGATGCCCATTGTGAAATTGCGTTCTCTGATCGAGGCTATGGTCATATCTATTATCGCTCAAAGGTTGACCGCATCACCGGTGGAAGTCTTGACGTTGACATTATTAACCCCATACCCGGAAAACCTGCCGTTGAGAACATCATCTTTCCAAGCAAAGAGATTCTTGAAAACCGAGTGAAAGAAATGATACTGTATGTTTACTGCTTTACCTATCGTGGCGGAGAGAACGGGTTCAGAGCTGAAATTGAGTATGATGGACAAATTCACAACTATGATTTCAGAAAACCGCTTCATCAAGGCGAACATATTCCTGTGGCAAGACTTAAGTATAAGACTAATGGGGATTTTGCCTTTGAGGAGTTTCTGCCTTCAAGCACGATAAATCAGGAGATCTGGGGGATTAAAGCCCAGACATTTGTACCTGTTACGGTCATTATGACATCTCCAAACTGGTGGAACGGAGAAGAAGGCATCGGTCATAAGCATTGGTTTTTCATGCTGAAAGATTGCGTAAATCCAGAAAAACCAAATGGCTTTTACAATGAGTTTCTGAAGCAGGAGCTTGTAGAACACAAAAGGGTATTTGAAGCGTTAGGTGCCAAGATGGCCATTCAAGACGTAAACGATCAATTGTCAGGCTTTGGGTTCAGCGACACGAAACGTAACAACGTTATTGTGAAAGTCAGAAGTATCAACAACACCGAAAGAGTCTACAAAATTAAATTCTAAAAGGAGATAAAAAATGAGCAATTTGTTTGAAATCGCTACACGAAAGAAATATCGGTACCCATATAAAGGCAGTATTAGTACCGAGGATCTATGGGATCTGGAAATCGATCAGCTGAATATTGTCTATATGGCACTAAACAAGACAGCGGAAACACAGGAAGAGAAAAGTCTTCTTAGCACGCCTACTGTTGATGAAAATCTCCAGAACAAGATTGATATTGTAAAATATATCTTCTCTGTAAAACAGGGCGAGATAATTGCTCAGAAAGAAGCTACAGAAAAGAAGAGAAAGGAGCAACTCATTCTGTCTCTCATCGAAGCCAAGCAGAACGAAAAACTGCGTAATATGTCCGAAGAAGAGCTTCGTACAATGTTGGACAATCTTTGAGATAAAAGAATTATAATGTGGCGGAGAATAGTTATCACTGTTCTCCGCTTATTATAATGCGAGAATTGGAGTTGCATGGATGAAAAACAAAGAGAAAGAGAAAAGCTATTCGGAAATAATCGCGCTGTACTGCAATCTTGTCTCGGAAGCACAGGCCCGGTATAGAACTGTCAAAGAAGATCTGGAGCGGCTTGAGATGCTGACGCAGGATTATCTGCACGCGCTTGAACTCGGGGAACTGAGCTATCATGAGCGGGCAAAGATCGCCACGCAGCTTGCAGAATGCCGGAAGGAAAGACGAATCGCCAAGGATCTGCTGGAAGTGCTGGAACCGTTTATCCAGTTTGCAGACGAGAAAGAAAGCAAGGCGTATGTCAACAAGCTCCGGCAGGTACTCGGCTCGGTGCGGACTGCGGAGAAAAAGCACAGCAATCGGATCTACGTTCCGAGAGTGCTGGCGGATGCGGAAGGACTGTACGGCGCGAAGGAAAAGGAGAAAAAGTGAGATGCCGATCAGAATGATCATCATCCTTGTTGTCGTGATCGTAATCTTGGCGATCAGCTTCAAGGATCCGATTTACGACTGGTACAAAAACAATTTCAAAAAGTAAAAAAAAAAATAAAAGGAGAAACACAATGTCTGACAACATGAAGAAATTCGTTACCGCGCTTCTGATCCTCGCCGTTTACTTGATTGGCGGGATCATCGTTTATGCATCCACTCACGAGACCATCCCTGCCGGATATGTCGGTTACATATATGACCGGACAGCAAATGCAAAAGACGACGTTATCGAAGGGACGTCCGTTCTGAACAGTGAAAAGACGGGCCGTATCCGAATAAACCCTATCACGCAGGACGTACTGAAATACCCGACGACGATCATTTCCAAAAACTGGACGCGGCTCGAAGAGGGCGACAATAAGGTTGATATGTCCATGTCCATCGCTTCCAGCGAAGGCAAAAACATCGACGCCGACATTTATATTTCCATCCGCCCCACCGACATCGGTAAAATTATCAAGTCGTTCGGCACGAAATCCTTCGATTCGATCATTGACAATGATATTTACGGGCTGGCAAAAGGCAAGCTGAACGGCGTCACACAGGAATATTCGGTGTATGACGTACAGGCCAACCGAACGGAAATTCAGCAGAAAGCGTTCGACGTGCTGAAAACCGTTCTGAACGACATATACGGTGTGGAACTGATCCGGTTCGAACTCGGTACGCTGATCCTTCCGGATGATATTCAGCTTAAAATCGACCAGAAGACGGAAGCGCAGAACGAGGTTGAATTAGCCAGACTGGAAAGAGAAAAACAGGACGAGATCAACGCCCAAATCGTAGACGCGCAGAAAGCCCAGAGCGAGAAAGAGCTTCTTCAGAGACAGACGGAAGCCGATGCCGCCGCTTATGAGGTTGCAAAAGAAGCACAGGCACAGATCGACGCGCAGAAGGCAAAGGCGGAGGTGGCGCAGATCAAGCGTGACGAAGCCGAAGCAGAACAGAAATCCAAGGTCGAAATTGCCCGTATGCAGGTTGAAGAAGCGGAGCTGAAAAAGAAGGCCGAGCTTGAAAACCAGCAGACGCTGACGGACAGTTACTTCCGCGACCGGGAGCTTGATATTCAGGAGGCGGCGGTCAAAGCGATCAACGGATCGGTGAAAACCATCATCACTTCCGGGGACGGCGAAGGCTACGGCGGACTGTTCGGGATCAAGGAGATTCTGGCATCGGAAAACGAATAATAAGGAGGGTCGATATTTTGGAATCAGCGGAAAACTGGAAAGAAGACTACTCGACGCGGTTTGACGAACTCAGACGGAATCGGGTAGAGATGAGCAGATTGAAATACGGTTCGGCAAAAAAGAATTTTCGCAGCGGGAACGTGAAAGCGCTTGATACTATGAAACTCTGCGTGAATAAATACATAGAGACCGGCAACACGGAGTATCTCTGCGACGCCGCAAACTATCTGATGTTCGAATTCATGTGGCCGCAGCATCCAGACGCGCATTTCCGTGCTACGGATTCTTCTGAATCGGCCGGGGTGGTCGGTATCACGGAGATGGAGATGGCCGCTCTGAGAGAACAGGATTACTGATATGGCAGGTTGGAAACAGCAGGCCCGGCAGTATGGAAGGGTCAATGCAAAATCGTTATCCGTTCTTGCACAAGATCAGAAGCCGCCGGAGAAGAAAGTAATAGACGCATACAGGACGAAAGAGCAGGCGGACGTGTGTCTTGGCTGCTCAAAAACGGTCTGCACCGGTAGTCCGGAATGCTTTCGAAAACGGAGAAAGGAGCTGACATGCGCAAAATCGGAAGAATCATCTGCAACGCGATAGAGGCGCTTCTTGTTCTCTTCTCCTTTGTTGCAATTTTCGGAGCGCTGACATTCGCGGCGGCATGGATCACATATACCGCCGTTTCATGGCTTATGAGGGTATGATATGCATGGACATACAGAAAGCAATGTCCGCTGCTGACGGGCTCGACGCATACCAGATCGATGCGATAAATCAAATGAAGAACGGCTGTATTCTCTGCGGCGGCGTCGGTTCCGGGAAATCCCGGACTGCTCTTGGATATTACTATAAAGACTTTGAGCAGATCCGGGAGAGGAGCGGACACGAAATGCCGCTTATCATTATCACGACCGCGAAGAAGCGCGATACGGGGGAATGGCAGGAGGAATGCAGACTGTTCGGGATTCCTTTCACCGGTGATCTGATCGTTGACTCGTGGAATAATATCGGAAAATACGTCGGCGAGATCGGCGCGTTTTTTATATTCGATGAGCAGCGGGTCGTCGGCAGCGGGGCATGGGTCAAATCTTTTCTGAAAATCGTCCGGGCCAACCGATGGATCCTTCTGTCGGCTACGCCCGGCGATACATGGAAGGACTATATACCGGTCTTCATCGCCAATGGGTTTTACAAGAATCGGACTGAATTTACCCGTGAGCACATCGTCTACTCCCAGTTCACAAATTTTCCGAAGATCGATCGATACCTTGAGACGGCAAAGCTCATGCGGCTGCGGGATTCCATTCTCGTTCGGATGGACTATGTCAAGCACACGAAGGACAGACATGAGGACATCTGGTGCCAGTATGATATTCCGGGGTACCGGTCGATCATGCGGAATATGTGGAACCCGTGGACGGACGAACCGATCGATACGGCGGGAGCGCTATGCTATGCGCTGAGAAGAATCTGCTATTCGGACAAATCGCGTCTGGAGGCGCTTCAAAAGCTGCTTGGCATTCATCCGAAAGCAATTATATTTTACAATTATGATTTTGAACTTGATCTTCTGCGGGTATTCTGTACGGAACACGGGATCGTCTGGGGAGAATGCAATGGCCACCGGCACGACGAGGTTCCCATGGGTGACCGATGGGTCTACCTTGTGAACTTCCAGAGCGGAGCCGAAGGATGGAACTGTATTGCCACGGACACATTGATATTCTATTCCGAGAACTATTCTTACCGGATCATGCAGCAGGCGGCCGGACGGATTGACAGACGGAACACGCCGTTTGATATTTTGTACTACTATCACCTGAAGTCCCATTCGTCAATCGAATTGACGATCATGCGGACGCTGAGGGACAAGAAGGATTTCAACGAAGGCGGGTTCTACCGAAAAATCGCGGGATCGCGGGAAAAACATGGTTCTTAATGGAAATCATATTTTTCCGAAGGAGAAAGAAAATGAACAACAAAATTCTGAATCAAGCAGGTACGGTTGTATTTGTTCTTGGTATGATCGGGGGAGTTATGTATTTCTGCGACAATGTCTATAACCTTACGAGGACGATTGCAAAAGACATTTGCAGATACAAGGACAGCTCCGCAAAAGCCAGAAAAACCGACAACGGACATGCTTCCGGCGAAAAGGCGTTCAAGATTGGATTCTGCGGTTGAGGTGAGGACCGAAAAGGACAGGGGCCGAGCATGATCTCTTCCTTTTTATATTTCTGAGTTTATTACGTGTTGAAAAGGAGATTCCATATGGCGAACGAACGGAGAAGCTTCGAGATCGGCAAACTATTATCTACGAGAGGGGTTGCAGACAGGATGCAGGAAGACAGACAATTCGCATACTTTGTTGCCCTGTCTCTCGGAAGGTACATGAACTGCGACTGGGGCGAGCTGACGGACGAAGATAAGGCGCAGAACGACGAGGCCGTAGCCAGCGGAGAAGACCGGATCTTTGCTTCCTATACCCGCAAGACCGGTGACGGGGAGGAAACAAAGTTTTGGATCATCACAGAGTGGGATCGAAGCGTGACGACGATTCTGTTCCCGGACGAATATTGATATTTTCGGGACGCGAAAAAACCATGTCTCTTAATGGATAACTATTCTACAATCCACAAAGGAGACAAAAACATGAGGAATACGGTGAAAGAATTTTCCGACCTGTTTTCATTGGTCAGCAGACTGATCGATTGCGTCAGCGGAGCGTTATTACGGACGCTTACCGCGATTGTGATCATCGGGAAGCTGTTCGTGAAACCGGTGGAGATTGCGATCGGCATTCTCAGGGATTTCGAGGCCAGAAGGGAAGAGAGAAGGTTAAAGAAAGCGAAGAGGAACGAGTCCGCAATGGGCTCCTCCTCTCCTTTTTTTGTGAAAGGAGAACACATGAAAGAAAAGGAAACCGCCATTATGATCCGCGCAAAATCCCCGACGATTATGCACCCGGAGAGACTTGACGATATGAAGGCCATACTCCGGGAGCAGATCGCGGAGAAATACAAATGCGAAGAGATGATCAGCCATACGTATGAAGAAGGGCAATCCCGAATAATTCGTTTCTATATCTGCCGCAAAGGGGGACTCAAAAACAGTCTCCGGTACAGGTTGGAAAAAGATCTGGCGCGAATGAAGCGGCAATGGCTTCCGATGACCGGATATGCGGTAATGATCGCAAGCGGGGCAAAACAATAAGCTAATAAGAGAAAGGAGAAAATCAATGAAGAATGCCAATGATATTTGCAAAGTTCTCGAAAAGGGGTTCGAGGCGGAGAAGAAAATGATCCGCACTTGGCTGAAAGGACCTGTCGCGGGAGTCATGCTGACTGGCGCCGGGCTTGTCGTACTCTCTATGAACGGCGTTGACGTAACCGGGCTGCTCGGCGGAAATAAAGACGGTTCCGCGGCCGTTGCTGCGCCTTCCGCAGACTACGACACGCTGGCAGAAGAAGGAATCCGTAAGATCCTTGAAGGAACAGGCGGCTATACTTTCGACAGCAACCTTCTTTGCGCGGCGCAAGAGATCCGGGATATCTCCGTTCAGCAGGGGAGCGGGAATAAGGCGAAGACTGCCGCGCTGAACGCGCTGAGTGATATTTCGTCCCGTTGTGATTTTGACAGCTCAAGACGGAAGATCGCAGGATACATCAAGGAAATCGCAATGGCGATCTGAGGCACTATATACTTTAACATCATTTATATTTGAATAAGGAGAATCAATCAAATGACTGTTATGAGATCCGTATGGACAAACGTAAGCAAGCCCGATGTCGGAGACAAAATCGCTGTGCAGCTCGAAGAGTTCGGCAACTTCACGGCAACCTGTCAGAAGGTGAATGAAGACCGCGCGGAGTTCATCTTTGACAATTGCGTCGCCGATGAAATCAGAGACGATGTGGACTCAGTTCTTGAGAAGATTGCGGCTGGGCTTCGGGATTCACTTAAAGCCAAGCTTTTGAAAGTCGATATCCCGACCTACGGACAGATCTTCGGCCATGACGATTTCTACGAGAGATTTGAGCCGGACAATGACGAGCGGTGGCCGTTGATGAAAGATCGTCGAAATCGAATCGCACTTGATACGGACGGCAATCTTAACTGGTACTGGCTTAAGAATCGCTGTAAAAATTCTGCGCCCGCCTTCGCCTATGTCTACTACGTTGGCGCTGCGGGCAGCAACCACGCGTCGGGCAGCGGTGGGGTTCGTCCGGCTTTTCTGTTGGAGCTTTGATATTCACCTGAACCCGAGACCCCTCGTGGGTCGAGGCGCTTATAAAAAGGAGAACATGATGGGCAATCGAGCAGTGATCATGACGCCTGCCGGATACGGACAGGAGAGCGGCATTGGGATCTATCTTCATTGGAATGGCGGGTATGACAGCATATCCGCTTTTCTGAAATACTGCGAGCTTAGAGGGTTTCGCCCTCCGGACGAGGACTGCTACGGCTGGGCGAGGCTCTGCCAGATCATCGGGAATTACTTCGGCGGGGATTTATCCATCGGGATCGATGCTTTTCCGCGTCTTCCCGTTGACAATGGGGACAACGGAACATTCATTATTGAGAAGTGGAAAATAGTCGGGCGGAAATTCAACGATCTGCCGGAACAGCATATCTACGACCTTTGTGAGATGGTATGCGCGATCGACAAGGCACAGCCTCGGAAAGACAGGCTTGGGAAGAAATACATCAAGATAGCTTTGAAAGGGGAAAGTATATGAAAAGAGTGCTGGCCGTGGCATTATTCGTAATAATCCTGCTGGCAATGCTTAATGCTTGCGGAACGAATATCCAAATTATCGATACAACCTGGCGATATTCTTACGGATACGTCTATCTCGGAGGTGAGAAAATTGCCGAAGGGAAAGTCGACAGCTGGCTCGATTTTGAAAACTCTGATATGATTCAGGTAAAAATCGACGGAAAAGTGTATCTAACACACTCAGCAAATGTTGTTCTTGTTGGGTAATAAGGAAAGGAGTAGTACACAATGTTGAAAATTGAAAATGTGACAATTGAAGGCTGGGAATCCGCGATCCGGGGAATGCGGAATCCGATGAACTCGTGGACGAAATCTGATAGCTACGAAGGCTACGACTGCCATGCATGCGGGAAAATCGATCGCGAGGGTTCTTGCGCGAAAGCCGATCGCGACGAAGGCGTCTGCAAAAAATTCCACGGATGGCAAATCGGCCCAAACGACCGTAAACTTATGGAGAGCCTGAGAGACGCAGGATCGGATCACGCGAAGTACCGGAGAATGATCGTCGTATGGTGTGATATTCTCGCTCCGCTGTACTGGTGGAAGGAGTTCGACACCTACAAAGTTGGGACGGTTGCCAACTCCTGCTCGACGATGCATAAGATCGCGGAGAAAGAGTTCGTGCTTGATGATTTCTCGCATGAGCATCTTTCCGACTTTGCGCGGGATTATATCCTCGGCGATGCCATTCACGAACTGAATGTTAACCGGCATGAGTATCTTGTGACCGGTGAAAAACAGTACTGGTGGAACATGATTCAGCTTCTTCCTTCATCCTATAATCAAAAGCGGACGATCATGTTGAACTACGAGGTGTTGGCAAACATCTATCCGGCGAGAAGAAATCACAAGCTCGACGAGTGGCATACGTTCTGCGACTGGATCGAGAGTTTGCCGGAGAGCTGGATCATCGTCGGAGAGACCGAAGACGAAAGAATCGAGAAATTATATTCCGCCGCAAAAACCGCAGTAAAGGAGTATGCCGACGGCGGACTTGCTCCGACAACCTAATATAAAAAATCAAAGAAGGAGAAATAAAAAAAAAAATGACTGCTGAAAATTGCGTCGAGGAAAAAGTCGACCTCCGGGCAAAGCTCGAACAGGTCACGGAGGAATGCGGAGAACTGGCGGCGGCCTGCATGAAGCTTGTGCGGGCTCTCGGCAACGGAAATCCCTGCAATGTAACCGAAGAAGAGGCCATCGCCAAGGTACTTGAAGAATGGTCCGACGTGGAGGTTGCCGGTATCTACCTTCTGCAGATGCTTGAGGGCATGTGCGACTATGATATTTACGACCGGATCGATGAGATCGGGGCCGAGAAAACGGCAAGATGGCAGAAACGGGTAAAGGAGGACGGAAACAATGAAGTACTTCCTGGCGATGCTTGTTGTAACGGTGATGCTTGCGATCTTTAAGCTGGCCGGATGGACCGACGTCTCGTGGCTGTGGGTACTCTCTCCGTTCTGGCTGCCGATGATCGAAGGTGTTTTCGTCCGTATCGCGGAATGGATGGACGATTGATATTTGCAGACAAAAAATCTAAAAATTGAAAGAGAGAAAAAGGATATGATGTACATCTACAAAGTGGGGGATCTTCTCGAAACGCTGGACGGAGCGACGCGATACCGCGTGCAGACTGTTCTCGACAGAGGCTATCTTTGCGACAAAGTTATTCTGAATCAGCGCACAGGGCATTATGATGGTAAAACAACCGTCCTTATGGATGAGATCGAGCTGGTCAAAAATGCGCGAAGATTCGGGCACGAGGAGCCGACGGATGATCCGCTCATGAGCCTTTTCAAAAATGCTGCAAACATTGTGAGTTTGGACGAGGAGAATCGCAGACTGAAGGCAGAAAACGCAAGACTGCTGCAAAAACTCAGTATCGTTGAAAAGTATATTTTGCTGATACAAAAGAACGCAAAAATCGCGGAAGATCATCTTCAACTATCATGCAAAATGCCGGAGGGTAATAACGATGGCCAATAAGCATTATATTTTCAAGAACGGATCGCAGGAGGCACAGGACATGATCTGTGCGCTTGTAGGGATCGACGACATCCGGTATCTCAGCGACGGGCATCATACCTTTGACGGTCTTTATCATCAGCGAGCGGTGCTTTTTGGAGCTCTTGTAAAAGCGAACAAAGATCTGGCATGGAAATCAAGACGACATGACGACGGGGAGTATTGCTTCGGAGATCCGAAGTGGTTTATCGTCGGCATCAATACGCCGAAAGGACAGTACACGTATCATTATCACTATGATGACTACTGGGATCTGTTTGACTGCAAGGAACTTGACAGAGCTCCCAAATGGGACGGACATGATGAAAAGGATGTAACGAGACTGCTGAGTCTTTGATTGATATTTCCGAAAGGAGGCCCTTATGAAGGCAAAACTGGACGCCGGAACGGTGAAAAAGCGGAATCCGATCACGGAGCAGGTAATGCGTGCCGAAGCGGAGAGGATGGCCAAAGAAGCGATTGCCGAAATGAACCGCGAAAACGAGGCCGAGCTTGACGCTATGGTGCTTTATATTCTGCACACAGAGTTCGGGTTCGGCGAGAAACGGCTCCGGAGGTTTTATGACCGCTTTTCCGAGGGCCTCCGCGAACTTGGAGAACGATATGCTATGAATGAGTATGATGAAAAAATATGGCTTTGTCAGAGGAAGCTCAAAGAAGCCGGAATTGATATTTCAAAGTGGGAGGAAGAAGACGGATGATGAACTCATTTGTTACACTAACTGCTAAAACTGGTAATACACTCGCTGTGCATATGGATGATATTCTAATCATTTGCAGTATAGATAATGGATCCTCAATTAAACTAAAATCCACCGAAGATTGTTATTTGACAGTCTGTGAAACTATTGACGAAATTCTTGAAAAGATTGCACAGATAGGAGAGGAACAAACAAAATGAAAACATACGAAGCCAAAGTTACGTTGCGAGAACGTAATATTCAGGAAATTCTATCAGAATACTTTAGCGTCAGGCCCGAAGCGGTGCGAATCACTGTTGTTCCGGTCGGAATGCTGGACGAAGAATATGTGGTAAACTGCGAGATTGTGAAGGAGATGGAAATTCCGGAAAAACCGGGCACGGTCCCGCTTCATTGGCCGGAAGGCGTGAGGGATACCGGAAAATGTACAGAGCCTCCTTTTATTGCTACATGCAAAAGTGAGGGAAGCAATGAATAAAGAGAAAAAGGGACGGATCAGATGCGCGAACTGCATCTTCTTCGAGCATGATATTTTCGCTAAATGCCATTGCGAGCAGAAGCCGGAGTATGTGCTCGACCGATATACGCGAAGGCCGGACTGGTGTCCTCTGCGGCAGAAGAGCAGGGAGGTCACAGACGAGCAGCTGCGGTGGATTAGGAGAGAACCAGAGGTCTCGGCAGAAACTCGGACAAGCATTGATCTTCAAGTGAATATCAACAATTTCATTCCGAAGGAACGGGGGGGTCTGAATGAATGAGGAAGAGGGATTCATTTATATTTTCACCGAAGACCCTCAGAAGATAGTTTTTGATAAACTCATTGCGTTGCTTTGCAGTGGAGAGCTCGATGAGATACTCAAAAATGTCGACGATACTCAGAAATCCGGTTTTCTATTTGCAACGTCATATATGTCGGCTATGTTGGCCGGAAAGAGCCTCCCGATGAAGGAGTCCGATTTTAACCGATGTGTAAGTCATTGCAGTCAGCTACAGGCGGCAAATCAGGCTATCAATGCACTGAAAAGCAAGATACGAGATCTTGGAGGTGATATATAGTGGATGAATTATACCATGAACCAAAGTACAGGCCGGGAGATGTTGTAATCTTCAAGTGGCCTTTGTATCAGGAGACCGAAGGAGATCCGGCATTTGAGTACCGGTATTATATTTGCCTGTCTGCGAACTCGACGAATTACCGGCTCCTGAGGCTTAAAACGGGAAGCGGATACCCGAAGTACATCGAAAATATTCCTTCGGTCGCTGTTGACAGATATGAGGGAAAAGTACTCTACCGAATAGACGCCGACAAGATCAGAGAACTTTGCTGCGAAGGACCGCAAATATGAAGATCCCAAAAGGGCAGAAACTCTGGGAGACGGTCTGCGATGAGAAAGGGCGGGTGAAATGGGCTATCACGTCTGATCCCGCCCGGACGGTCTACTATTTATATTCCGTGAACGGAGACGGTCTCATCATGTGGACAAAGAAAACCGGGAGCCCGGCAGGATTTGAGAAGTACACAGGAGTGAGGATATGAGATATGGAGATCATGTTTTAATAAATACGACTGCATTGCAGTTTGCTCTTGTTACATGTTTAAGAAGAATGATGACTAAGGATTCGGATGTATGCTTTATGTGTCCTTATCGATATAAGGATCATTCGTTCGATTCTCAATGCATGGAACACCTGCTGTCCGATGTCGTATTATATATAAAGGTGCATCCACCGGAAAGAAAAGTAATCGGAATTTATGATCCGAAGGAGAAGAAAGATGAACAATCATGAAACCGATGTTTATTGGGTGGGGCCTGTAACGGCAAAAGATTGCAGCTACGGACCGGATGTAGACAGCAGATTCGCGTGAAATACATGGCCTACAATGGATTAAATCCAATCTTATACATAACGGGGTATTTAAGATGAAAAATGTAATCGCTACGGTGACGGCTATTGGGGTGTTTGCGGCCTGTGAGTTCCTACTCGGATTTATAAGTGGCAAAGCCTACGGAAGGTCACAAGCCTACGGCGAAATTACAAAAGATCTGAATACAGTTCTCAAGAACATCGGAAAGGAAGAATCCAAAGAACCTGAGAAGGGGGCTTAACAGTCCCTCTTCTTTTTTTATGTATTTTATATTTGAAAAGGAGATTTGAAAATGCCTAATCACGTCAAAAATGTTATCACTGTTGAGAATGTAACGGAAAAGAGATTCAAGCAGATCAGCGAGTTTGTCGCATCGGAGAAACAGGCTTTCGATTTCAACAAGATCGTGCCGATGCCGGAGGAATTGAATCTCGAAGAGGGAGGCGCGAACGATTTCTTCAAGGATTTATGGAAAAAATTTGGAGGCCTTATCGGATGCGATCCAGACCCGGACGCGGACTACAATGATATTCTCCATATGATGACAGCGTACGAACTCGACGCAGCGCGCAGGTATATCGAGGGACACGGCAGGAAAGACGGCGAGCCGATGAGCGATCTCAGCATCGTCAAGGAGGCCATGCGTCGCGGATACCAATATCTGCGAAACCGGGAGATGTACGGCGGATGTGAGACTTGGTACGGATGGTGCATAGAAAACTGGGGCACCAAATGGAATGCGTATTATATTTGCGAACCGGAGGACGAGGCTTTCGGCTGGGAGTTCAACACGGCTTGGAGCGCGCCGGAGCCTGTTTTGACGGTCCTCAGCGCTATTTTCAGGAATGCGCGGTTCATTCTGCGATATGCAGACGAGGATCTCGGACAGAATTGCGGAATCATCGTATTTGAGAACGGTGAGAAAGACGAGTTTCCGGCTTTGACGGAGGAAATCGCGTATCAGTTCGCCGTAAATCTGTGGAGATACAGCCCGGAAGATCTTGACGATGAAGACGATGAAGACGATGAAGACGAGGAAGATTGATATTTGAGGCTGCGCGAAAAATACATCTTTCTTAATGGATAACTATCCGAAAAATTTCCATTGAGGAGATTCGATATGAGCAACTATTTCGATGCTTCTGCAATCTTTACGGCGGACGAAGATCCCTACCTGTGGCTTAAGGAAGACCCGGACGAGATCCGGGAAGACGACGGCGACTGGCGGGACGGCTTCGAGGCAATGCTGGACGAAGAAGAAACCGATTATGATTACGAATACGATGACTGAGGAAGACGGACGGAGTATATGAGGGGACGGGAGCTTAACAGGCTCTCTTCCCCTTTTTTGTTTATTTATATTTGTAAAAGGAGATTGGCCATGGTTGTTTTGGTCTACAAAGTCAAGAATTTCATTGGAGACGAAATAAAATACGCTACGCATAAGCAATTTGCGAGCAATAGAGAAAGCGGCATGTACGTACCGCTCGAAATCGATATTCCGGAACGGTTTCATCCCGTTGCCGAATTGGGTACGACCCGTAAGGACGACAAAATCACTGTCGACTGTAACGGAGACCGATATCCGCTTGAAGAGGTTCTCGGAGCGGACGGATGGGGAAGACCGGCGCTTGTCTGGAAAGACGCGAAATATGGCTTCTTTTATCGCGTGAGCTTGGAGGAGGTTTGAGATGCCTGCTTATACGCGGAATCTTCTGACCGTGAGCGGAGTCAGTCCGAAGAGATTCGATCAGATGGCGCAGTTCGTCATGTCGCGGAAGACAGAGTTCGACTTCGATCTCATTATTCCGATGCCGGAGGAGCTTGATATTTTCGACGCAAGCCGGAACGATGCGCTGGAAACCCTGTACAGACGGTACTGCACGCCGAGCTCCGAATGGTCGCGGGGGCTCGGCATCGATCGAAGGCTGTTCGAGGAGATCCGAATGAACGAAAAGACATGGCTTCTGTTCGGCTGCCCGAATCCGGGAGAACTGACTGCGGAAGACGCGCAGATCCTGTCGAGAAGTTTCAAGCTGTCTCACAGCGATGGCACGGAAGTCCCGGCTTTATATTTCGGGTGGCGGCTCACGGAGAACCGGATCCTCTACGGCGCGCCGACTTGGTACCATTGGCGGATTTGCAACTGGGGCACACGATGGAACGCCATCAATCCGAAGGTACTGGAACACGGATTCGGCTGGGAATTCGATACCGTCCTCTCGCCCGCCGTACCGATCGCAAGAACACTGTCCGCCGTCTTTGTCGGCTGTGATATTTCGCTGAGCTACTCGGACGAAGATATCGGCAGAGGGTGCGGGCAGGAGACGTACAACAGCGGACGCATGGCAAAGGAATTGATATTTGAAGACGGTTCCTGGAAAGCGCGAACGTTTGCGCTGAAGCTCTGGGACAAGGAAAGGATGAACTGAAATGAAAAAGACGGTAAAAATCATTCTGCTTGACGCCATTGATATTCTTGTCGGGCTCGCAGTATTTGCGGGGATGTTCTGGCTGTTCCTGATGATGGCAACGGGCCGCGCAGAAGCCGCAGAGCCCTCTATAACGTTCGAAGACGGACGGGAGGGTAATGTACCCATTATCGCGTCAGACGCGCTCTACGTCGATTCTCGGGGCGCTCAGGCATACGGATGGGAGCTGACCGAAGGAATACGGCTGATGATGCTCGAATGCGGGTCGAACACGGTGCCGGAGGAAGACAAGCGGGAGCATTGCGCGGTTCTCTTCAAGCAGCTTCTTTACACGCAGACGGTCGGCGGGTACAACGGCTGGGGAACGACGCTCTGGGGTGTGATGCATGCCGGGAATACATACACGGAGACCGCTCCGAGGATCTGGAACGACGAGGCCGAACCCACGGACGAGATCGCGGCGATCTTCTGGGACGTGTGGCAGAATGGATATTCGAGCGACTTCCGGGTGCAGAACTACCGGACGGACTACTATTTTGCCGGGGACTGGGCGACGCCCGCGTATTCGATCGGGACGACGTTCTACTCGGTTAACGTCTGGCAGGATTTCTCCATGTTTGACGCAAGCGAGATCCGCCCAGAGATTGAGAAACCGGCTCGGATTGATATTTATGAGACGGCGTCTGAAGACTGGTTCGAGCCGGAGAAAACGGTGATCGTTTATGAAAGGTGATCTGCTGCTCTATTTTTTCGGCGGGACAATCGGATTGCTCGTGAAGTATGTACCGGACGATATTCTGTCCGTGATATGCACGAGCTGTCTTGGTTCGATACTCCTAAACTGTCTTGAATCGGCGATAAAGAATCCGGGCAAGAATGAGTAAAGTAGGGAGTGGACGCCCACGCGAAGTTTACATGTCTCATTATGGAATAAAACCAAATCAAATACAAGGAGATATGAGACATGAAGAAACTGATTTCCGATATTTTGACGGCGGCGGTCATTCTGCTGGCGATCGGCGGTACCCTTGCCGTCTATGGACTGTTTACCATAGGCGTCGCGGGCGTTACGCTGTACGCTGTCGGAGTGGGGCTGATCATCGTGATCGGAGCGATTTCCGGTGTGGCGCATGAACTTGAGGAGATTGGCAAAAACGAGGAGGAGGGACTCTGACAACAGGGTCTCTTTCTCTTTTTATATTTGAAAAGGAGATTTGAAATGTTCTGCAAGAAATCTGGGTATATCTCAGAATGGCCCGAAAACCTGATCGAGGAAATCCTTGAAAAGACCGTAGAGGAGCCTCTGACCGGCTGGCAGATCGACGGGCTGGAATGGATCCTCGGAAATCTGAACAAGAGAACGGGCGACATGATCCGATACAAATTCAAGGACGGACTCACGCTGGAGGAGATCTCCGGCATCTTCGGCGTCGGGAAGGAAAGAGTCCGGCAGATCATCGCAAGAGGGATCCGGCTGATGCGGCATCCGTCGCGGACTGTTTATCTTTTGAAGGACTACAAGACCGTGACCGCCGACTACGAAGCGGAGCTTGCCCGGCTGACGCAGGAGATCGGCGAACGTGAGGTGGAACTCGACCGGCTTGTGAAAAAGATCGCGGAGCTGAGCGAGAAGGCGGAAACGCTTGAGCCTGCGGCTTCGAGAGCGCAAAACGCGGCTTTGCGTCTTCCAATCATCGATATGGATCTGAGCGCGCGGGCATACAACTCCCTTATTCGATGCGGAATGGATACGATCGAAGATGTTGTAAAGCGGTGGGGTGAAGATGAGCTGCACGGAATACGGAACTGCGGGGCGGTATCACGCGAAGAAATCCGGAGAAAGCTCATATCGTTTGGCGTACTGAATTGACATTTGCAAGTAATCGTGGGGGGGGGTATCACGATGAAAGTCATACTTGCCGGGGCGGCCGTTCTGCTGGCGTACCTGATCGGGATCATTGTCGGGCGGAAAAGCATTGCCGACGAATCGGAAGAATACGAACGGAGGATCCATGATCTGAAGGAAGAGATGCGGACATTGGACTGCGGTTATGCCGGGAGGGTCAAGGATCTGATCATGGAGCGGGAATTCCTTCGCGGGCAGATCGCGGAAATGAAACAGGTTCAGGATACGATTAGCGGCAAAAGAACGGATTGATATTTTTACAAAAGGAGAAAAGGCATGAGAGTCTGGATACACAGGATCCGAGAGGATGAAACATACAAATTCATCCCGGACGCAGAGTTTACGAGAAGATACAGGGACGGCATTTACAGTAGGGAAGACCGGCTGAAACTTGAATGGACGCCGATCAAAGTCGAGATCCCGGAAAGCCTGAGCCCATCGGTCAATGCGGATGGAATCATGACGATTGCTTGTCCCGAATCCGACGAACTGCGGGTAAATCTTGCGGAGGTTCTCACGGCGGACGGGGAAGGAAAACCCGTTCTTCTGTTCCTGCAGTCGGAGGACAGGGCGATGGAATTTGCGCTGGAAGAAATCTTTTATTGATATTTGAAAGGGGTTTTGAAAATGGGAAAGTTTCTTGCCGGGTGTGCGGTCGGGTTCGCCGGGGCTTCGGTTCTTGCGGCTGCGGCGGCGAAAAAGATATTTGAAGACGAGACTTTCGGCTATGCTCTTCGGTCGAGCATTGTCATGAAGGCGACCGGATTCATCCGCGATCTTGTTTACGGGCGAGAGAGACTGAGAAAACGGCAATACTGTGAATACGTCGACTATTCGCGGGACGGGCGCGGGCACGGCTCATCCTGGCCGGGCGTGGAAACCGTCAAGGAGAAAGAAACCGATAAGGAAAAGCCGCATTCGGTGTTTCAGAAGTTTGATATTCTCGGACTGGAGGCGCTGTATTCCGAGGAGCGGGGAGAGCTCGAGGCTGAAGCGCAGGGGCTTGGATATACCGAAGGCGAGGACTTTTATATTTACTGGCTGCGCGGAGGAAAGGGCGACGATCCGGGCGAGATCGCTTCGGTCGAGCAGGCCTTTGTCGCGGTGAACTATGTTGCGACGGTCATGACGAAGGAGCCGATCTCATTCCCGGAAGGACGGAACTGGATGGATCTCTCGGAGAACGACTGGGGATTCCTGTCCGACGAGGGTGACATCACGGTATTTGAGTTTTTGGGGGATTGATATTTTCGCCGCGGTGTGGTATAATGGATCTGCGATCCGAAAGAAAGGAGAAACGGTATGCCTGAGTTGAGCAGGTTCGGCGGCATGGTGATCTATATGCTGTTCTATGACGTAAAGAAGCACCATAAGCCGCATGTGCACGTGTATTACGGAGACTATGAGGCAACGGTCGCGATCGACGGGGAGCTTCTTGCCGGGGCTCTGCCGAGAAAGCAGCTGAAGATCGTCACGGGCTGGCTGGCGTTTTACGAAGAAGAGGCCTACAAGGCTTGGAATCTGGCGGTGCGGGGTGAGCACTTCGAGCAGATCCCGCCGATGAACTGAGGTGAAAGCATGTATATCGTGAATGATATTTGTTATGCCGGAGAGCTTGTCGAGGACATCCGGGTGACGGAGGTCAAACCTCTGCGGGGACGGATGATGCTCGTGACGTTCTCCACGGGGGAGAAGCGTTTGTTCGACACGACGCTTCTGAAGGGCTCTGCGTTCGAGCCGCTGAAGGATGAAAAGATCTTCATGGCTCCGGTCCTGTTCCACGGGGTCATCACATGGAACAACGGGGAAATCGACATCGCGCCGGAGACGGTTTATGTCGAGAGCTACCCATATGAGGAGGCCGCCGTCGTTTGATATTAACGGCAAAGGGTGACGGGAAAAGAGAAACGGGGTCGTGCGATTTGCATGGCCTCTTTCTTTTTGCCGCGCAGATTGATATTTATAGACTTGTTTAGGAGATCGGGGGGGGGACTTGAGGTTGATTTGGCGAACTTTTGCGGGCGGTTTTCTATCTTAAGATAGTTCTCGAGGGATGCGAGATTGATATTTTGTACTTTTTAGGAGACGATTTTACTGGCCAATTTTATAGTTGTAAAAGTGGGCTTTGCCCACCCAAAATGCAGAAAATAATTAGTTTAACAAACTAACTGTCCGGAAAAAGTGGGCAACTGGCCACTTTTTTTTCAAAGTTGGCCAGCTGAAAACCGTTGTCTTTATTGGGTTTGAGGCTTCTCTGGCCAATTGGCCAACTTTTTTTTAATATTTCCGCGAAACGAAAAAATTCGTTTTTATATAATATAGAGAAAAAACTGGGCAAGTTGGCCAGCGTGGATTTTGAGGCTGTTTTCACAAGAAAAAGCGCGGCGGAGAGTCCGGTCGCGTTGATTGATATTTTCGGAGATTGAGGGGGGGGGGATGAACGCTTTCGTCGGACTGCGACGCGAAAAAAACATGGGTCTTAATGGAGAACATCCAAAATTACTGATTTTTCAAAAGGAGTTTAGAACTATGGCAAAGATCAATGCGAAGGAAATCGGAATGGCGTGCCTGACCGGTGCGAAGAAGATCTGGAAGCCTTTAACGGGCGTTATGATCGCTGCGGGAGCGGTGATCGGAACGTACCTGCTGGGGAAAAAAGAACTCGACGCGGAGGAGGCGGCGGAAAACGAGAACCTGCTCGCGGACGGAGCTGAAGAAGAAACGACTGACGAAGAAAGCAACGAGGAAGAATCCGAAGAGGAGGACGACGCTGAATAAGCGTCCCCTCTTTCTTTTTTTTTTTGTGTGAGGATTGATATTTTTTGTTACTTTGAACGATGTTCTCTTTCGGACTTTTTTCGGAGGAGTTTTACGGCCTTCGCGACGGTAAGCCCGATCGATACCGCTATTCCGGCGGTGATGATTTTTTCGTTTGTGTTCAATTGGTTATAGGCGGCGTTCATGCTTCCGTATCCCCGCTTCATTTCTTTGGTAATCTGGGCGGCGTTCAGCTTTTTGCTCACGTCGGTCTCTCCGGGCATTGATATTTACATGATTATATCATAGACACGGAATAAATGCAAGGACAGCGCGAAAAAAACATGGGTCTTAATGGAGAACATCCAAAATTACTGAATGAAGGAGAAATAGAGATAAAAAGCTTGAAAAGTATCGTGCTTGGGAGTATCGGAGGCTTGGTGGGCGGGTTTACCGTTCTGCTATGGCTCTGGAGCAGACCGGACACGCTGACGGATGAGCTGAATGAAATTCGCTCTGACATCAAAGCTTTGGAGGAATCCAAAAAGACGGAGGACGACGCTGAATAAGCGTCCCCTCTTTCTTTTTGCGGCGGGTGGGATTGATATTTCCGGGAATCGGGGGGGGGACGCGCAGATCGCATGGACTGTAATGAGAGAAGAACGAATATGCGCGTTCTGTTTCTCTTGCGTTTGATCCGCAAAAAAAAAGAGCCCGCGTTTCGGCACAGGCCCTTTTGTCCGCTTGCGCGGTATCACTTCCGGTTTTCCACGGAAGCTCTGGCATCCGCCAGCTTTTCCGCAGCGATCTGCAGAGCAGCGATGATGCCTTCGAGATTTACTCTCCGGCGAGCTTTCATTTTTCAGCCCTCCTTTACGGTAGAATCTCTTCTCCTTTTCTACGAGTATTATACCAAATTTCGGCGGGTTTGTCAAGCGGATTGCGGATCGGACGCAAAAAAGAACCTATGATCGGACACAGGTTCTTTCCGGGTTTCCTTCGGATGCGGGTGGGCGAACAATCAACACTGATTGATATTCGTACCGCTGGTTTCTCCTTTCAGTTTCGGCTGGCAACGGTCTGCGCGCAAGATCACCGATCATCCCAAACTGAACGTCCGGCTCCGCATCCAATGGAAGCCCTACGGCTCTTAACCGCTTACCTTCGGCTGATGTAATTCAGCACGGCAACTACAGTCTGAATGAGACTGAGCACCAACATGATGATACCAATCAATTCAGTCATGTACACCGCTTTCCGTGTGCGCGCGAGAGCATTATAGCACATTCTCGGCGTCTTTGCAACCGGCAGGTTGAACAAAGATCGTTCGGGATCTGTGCGAAAAATAAGGAGAGGCGCATAGCTAACATACCCTCTTTATTTTTGCCGAGGATCCGGGGAAGGTGGTTTTCGAAATGCCCCCCCCCTGTTTTATTGATATTTTCAGACGGTCGGACGCGGCGGAAACATTTTCTGTTATGAAGAGAGGAGACAGAACGGGGTTTTGGTTCCCGTTTGATTTTGTCTTTCTTTTCGTCATTGATATTTTCGATGACGAAGAAAAAGGAGATACGCGCCAGACGCTGCCAAACAGCTTTTCCGTATAAATGAATCACTTCATGTTCGGAACGGTCGGCGGGGTCTGCCGTACTGACGAAGAGCGGTTTCTTTCGCCGCGATTTGCTGCGCGGGATGAATGAGGAGGAAGTAGTTCATCCCCTACTTGAAATTGCAATGCGTCTTTACGGCGGATCCCCCTTTTTCAGCCTTACCGCTTACGGATTTGCATCACGCAAGCGACAACGGTGGCTAATGCCGACACGACTTCGCATACGGTCTGAACAAAGTCAAACACAAGCTGGATGTCAAACGTCATGGCGCGCCCCTTTCTTTCTACATGCGGGCGCACGGATATTTTAGCACAGGTCGTCATCACTCGCGTGCACAATTTTCAGAAAGGAGAAACAAAATGGCAAAAAAGAAAGAGAACCGGTTTCAGCGGGAAGTGATTCAGGAGCTGAAAAGCCGGTTTCCGGGATGCGTCGTGATGAAGAACGCCACCGGGTTCCACGACGGGTTCCCGGACATTGTGATGTATCTCGGGCGCGTCTGGGCGATGCTCGAATGCAAGCGGGAGAAGGCGGCGAAGAAACGGCCGAACCAGCTGTACTGGGTGGACCGGATGGACGGGATGTCCTTCGCGCGGTTCATTTACCCGGAGAACAGGGCCAAGGTCATGGCGGAGCTTGAGGCGTTCGTCGTGGCTTCTGTCGGCATTGATATTTCCGGCAGGAGGGACGCCGCATGAGCTTCCAGTTCAACCGGCACGCGGAGATCGAGGGCAAGCACGCTTTTCTCTCGGCGTCGAAGTATCATTGGATCCGGTACGATGAAGCGAAGATGGCCGACGTATTCCGCAATTTCTTCGCGGCGGAGCAGGGAACGCGGATGCACGATTTCGCGTCCCATTGCATTCGGATGGGACAGAAGCTTCCGCGGACGAAGCAGACGCTCAACATGTTCGTCAACGACGCGGTGGAGTTCGGGATGTCCTCGGAGGTGGTGCTGTATTACAGCCGCAACTGTTTCGGGACGACGGACGCGATCGGTTTCCGGAATGGGGTGCTCCGCATTCACGACTACAAGAGCGGTGTGATCCCGGCGCATTTCGAGCAGCTCTTCGTCTACGCGGCTCTGTTTTGTCTGGAATACGACGTTGCGCCGGAGGATATTCAGATCGAGCTGCGGATCTATCAGTCGGGTGAGATTCAGAAATGCAGGCCGGAGCCGGAGGTGATCCGGGAGGTCATGCGGAAAGCGGTGGATTTTGACATGCTGATCGAATCCATCAAAGAGGAAGAGCGGGCCAATTGATATTTGAAATAGGGGGTGGGATCGCCGGATGTGACCCCCTCTTCTTTTTCATTGATATTTGCAAAGAAAGGCAGATTACAGCCATGGATACGAAAAACGACGCGATCTACATCGATGAGGAAACCGGCGAGGTCTTGGATGACATGGATATTCTCGAGCACTACGGGATGCCCCGGCGGTCCGGGAGGTACCCGTGGGGTTCCGGGGACAATCCTTACCAGCGGACGGGGGATTTCATTTCCCGCGTGAACAAGATGAAGGCCGACGGCATGTCGGAGGGGGAGATCGCCCGCGAGCTTGAGATTGTGAACTACCGCGGCGAACCGTCCCCATCCCGGCTCAGAACGCAGCTCTCCGTCGCCAAGAATTACCGCCGCTCGCTTCTTGTAGAGCAGGCGAAGGACATGAAGGCGAAGGGTCTCGGAGCTACGGAGATCGGCGAGAAGATGGGGCTGAACGAGTCTACGGTCCGCTCCCTTCTCAATACGAAGGCCGAAGCCCGGATGCTCGCGGCGTCCAACACGGCGAAATACCTCAAAGAGGAGATCGACAAGAACGGCATGATCGACGTTGGTTCCAGCGTGGAGCGAAAGCTCGGCGTGACGCGGACGACGCTCGACAACGCGCTGATGATCCTCGAAATGGAGGGATATCCGACTTACGGAGGACGGGTCCCTCAGGTGACGAACAAGGGGCAGATGACGACGCTCAAGGTGGTCTGCCCGCCGGGCGCTGAGAAAAAAGATATTTACGATTATGCGAAGATCCACCAGCTCGGAGACAGGATCTCGTCCGACGGAGGCGAGACCTTCGATCCGGTCTGGGTCTATCCGAAGTCGCTGGATTCGAAGCGGGTGCAGATCCGTTACGCGGAAGAAGGCGGCAAGGACAAGGACGGTGTGGTTGAGATCCGGCCGGGTGTGGAAGACGTTTCCCTCGGCGGCTCCTCTTACGCGCAGGTCAGGGTTCTGGTGGACGGGACGCATTACATCAAGGGCATGGCGGTTTACGGGGATCCGGCCGACTTCCCGGAGGGGGTCGACATGATCTTCAACACGAACAAGCACGTCGGGACGCCGATGCTGTCGGATGATCCGAACGCGAAGTGCGTGCTCAAGCCCATCGATAAGGCGAATCCGACGAACCCCTTCGGGTCGCTGATCAAGGACGGCATCGTCGATCCTGACGACCCTTCGAAGAAGGAGGGCGGACAGCGGTACTACTACGACGAGAACGGCGAGAAGCAGCTCTCCGTCATCAACAAGCGGGCCGACGCCGGGGATTGGAACGAATGGAGCCACGATCTCCCCTCGCAGTTCCTTTCGAAGCAGAACAACAAGCTCGTGAAGCAGCAGCTCGATCTTGCGAAGATCGACAAGCAGAGCGAATACGAGGAGATCTGCGCATTGACGAATCCGACGGTGAAGAAGCATCTCCTTCTGAATTTCGCGAACGACTGTGATTCGGCGGCGGTGCATCTCAAGGCGGCCGCCCTTCCGAGGCAGCGGTATCAGGTGATCCTTCCCCTGACGACGCTCGGGGACGACGAGGTCTATGCTCCGAACTACAAGCCTGGGGAGAAGGTCGCGCTGATCCGGTATCCGCACGGGGGGACGTTCGAGATCCCGATCCTGAAGGTGAACAATAAGAATGCGGAGGGGAGGCGGGTGATCGGGCCCAATCCGCCGGATGCGGTCGGCATCAACGCGAAGGTCGCGGAGCGGCTCTCCGGGGCGGATTTCGACGGGGACACGGTCATGGTGATCCCGCTCTCCGGCAAGGCGAATATCACCTCTACGCCGACGCTTCCGGGGCTCGAAGGCTTCGATCCGAAGGAGCAGTACGGCGGGAAACCGGCAGGGACCTTCAAGCAGATGACGAAGCCCGGCACGCAGATGGAGATGGGGAAGGTTTCAAATCTCATCACCGACATGACGATCGGGGGGGCCGGTCCGGAAGAGCTGGCAAAGGCGGTTCGCCACTCCATGGTGGTCATCGACGCATACAAGCACAAGCTGGATTACAAGCAGTCCGAAATCGACAACGATATCCCCGCCCTCAAACGCAGATGGCAGGGGCATACGACGGAGGACGGGCGGTATTCCACGGGGGCCGCCACGATCATTTCGCAGGCGAAGGGGCAGGCGAGCGTTCCGAAATACCGGGGGGTCCAGAAGATCGATCCCGAGACGGGCAAGCTCTACTGGGACAGCCGGAAGACGCCCGAGACCTATGTGGACAAGAACGGTAAGACGCAGACGCGAATGGTCCGCACCACGAAAATGGCGGCCACGGACGACGCGATGAAGCTGGTTTCGGAAGGCAGGACGCAGGTCGAGCTGCTGTACGCGGATTACGCGAACACGATGAAGTCTCTGGCGAACGACGCGCGAAAAGAATACGTTTCCGCAGGAAGGATCGAGCGCAGTTCCGAAGCCGCGCAGAAATATGCGGCCGAAGTGGCAAATCTTGAAGCGCAGCTGAACGTCGCAAAGCTCAACGAGCCGCGCGAACGTCAGGCGCAGCTGAACGCCAACGCGAACATCAAGCTCTGGCTGGAGAAGAATCCCGACGCGACGAACGCCGAGATCAAGAAGCAGTCTCAGCGGGAACTCTCGAACGAGCGCGCAAAGCTCGGCGCGAAGAGAAGTCCGGTGAAGATCAGCCCCGAACAATGGGAGGCGATTCAGGCCGGAGCGGTTTCGGAAAACGTGCTGACGAACATCCTCAAGTACACGGACATTGATGTCGTCCGCGGCTACGCGACGCCTCGCGCTTCCAAAGAGCTGAGCGCGGTGAAGCAGGCGAGGATCCACGCGCTGCAGAACTCCGGCTACACGAATCAGGACATCGCAGACGCGCTCGGCGTTTCGGTTTCGACTGTGCTGAACTATCTTGACTGAAAGGAGAAAACGTCATGAAGAATTCTGAGAACACAGTTGACGAGATCCTTGCCGAAAAGGCGGAAGAGCGCGCGCAGACCGAGCCGATCGCGGAGTCGGCGGAAGAAAGCGGCGCGATTGCCGACGAGAGTTTCGGAAACGAAAACAGCGGCGAAAAAGCAGAGGAAAATCTGAGCGCAGAATCTGCCGAAAATTTGGACGACGAGCGGAAAGAAAGCGCCGATCAAGCTGTTCACGCCGACAAAGGCGAGTATTTTGGCGGAAATTATGAGGCGATGCTGACGACGGTTGACAATCCTTTTGATCCGTTCGACAAATTTGACGATTGGTTTCGCTTTGACGAGCAGCACGGCTACCACAGCTGCGCTTATCTTGGCAGAATCACGGAAATCAGCGACGAGATGAGCGACGAAGAAGCGCAGAAAGAGATCGAGCGAGCGATCGACGAGATTCTCAAATACGACGTCTTCAACGTATACCGGAAGGTGCGGCGGCCTGTGAGAGTTTCGGAAGATTCCGCGGAAACGCTGGAGATTTCTGACTGAAATCGAGTCGTCGCCCTGCTGGAACTCGCAAGAGTTTCGTGAATTTGAAACCCCTCCTCTGAAATCTGCTGTCAGACACCCGGGGGAGGGGTCGAAAAATCTGCACCCCCTCTGAAATCGCGTTGGCCTTTGAAAAATCTCCGGGGGAGTTATTTGAGAAAAGTCGTTCGTCTCTGATATTCAGCGGTGCTTATACAGGCTCACAAGGAGATGCTCTGGCAGGCACATATGCCAGCTTCCTTTTCCTGTTTCTCCTTTCGGGAAGTGATATGAAGCAGTTTATTCTTGTCTTTGTGAGCCTGTATAAGCACCGTAAAACTGATAGAAAGATATTTGAATTGGACATGAAAATCTATGAACTTTGATGAAAGGAAGGAGAAAAGTATGCCGAAAAGTAAACAAAAGCCGGTGGAAACCCCTTCTGAAGAGTTCGTTCCTGAGCTTGATCCCGAGGCCAGAGAGGCACAGATGATCAATCTCGCCGTCAGACAGGCAGAAAAACAACTCAGGGAGGGAACAGCACCGGCACAAATCGTTACACATTATCTCAAACTGGCGACGGTCAGAGAGCGGAAGGAATTGGAGATCCTTGAGCAGCAGGCAAAGCTGATAGCCGCAAAGACGGAAGCACTCGAGTCTGCGAAACGGATCGAGGAGCTTTACGCTCAGGCGATCGATGCAATGAAACTATATAACGGACAGGGGATTGATGAGGACGATGAGGACGTATACTGAGCTAATCAAGCTGCCGACATTCGGGGAACGGTTTGAATATTTGAAGCTGGACGGGGCCGTTGCTCAGGAGACTTTCGGCGGAGCCAGATGGCTGAATCAGGTATTATATCAGACGCCGGAATGGAAAGTGGCAAGAAGGAAAGCGATCGTCCGGGACATGGGCAACGATCTTGGCTGTGAGGGATGGCCGATATTGGGGCGGGTTTATGTGCATCATATGAACCCAATCACAAAGGAAGATATTCTTAAACGGTCGGAGGCGCTGTTTGATCCGGAGAATCTGATCTGCTGTTCAGACATGACGCACAAGGCCATTACATACGGAGACTTCAATCTTCTTCCGAAAGAATTCGAAGAAAGAAAAGCGGGGGACACCTGTCCATGGAAAAAATTGAAATAGGGAGCGTAATTATGTGCGAAGACGATCTCAGTTCCGTCTACCGAAAGCGTAATCGATACGAAAAAGGAAGGGTCAGCAAGACACAGAACGTGTATTACGGCCCTTCCTATGATTCAGATGTGCTCTGCATTGTGACGTCGGATGAGGAGTTCGAGATCGATCACAATGAGTCCAGAGGCGAATTCTATAAGATTTATACCGCAAGCGGAGTCGAAGGCTTCGTGCGCAGAAAAAACACAAGGACGGAGGGATAAACAATGGATGAGAATATCCTTACCTCTGTTAAGTTGGCTCTTGGTATCGCTGAGGATTATACGTACTTTGATCAGCAGCTGATCCTTTACATCAACACCGCTCTGGCTGTGCTGACGCAGACCGGAGTGGGTGAAGCGGGATTCACGATTACCGGCAGCGCCGAAAAATGGTCCGATTTTCTCGGTGAGAAGATGGCTGCCCTTGAATACAGCAAGAGCTATGTGATCATGCGCGTCCGACTGATGTTTGACCCTCCGCAGAGTTCGGCGGCAATCGAAGCTTTGAAGGCAATGATCGCCGAGTATGAATGGCGGGGATATGTGGAGAGCGATGAGGGTGTGGCCGAGGCATTAGTCGGAGGAAACTGAATCACTTGTTGGCTACGCCAAATATGACACGGAGCAATATTATGAAGCAAGTACAGGGAATAATTATAAGAAATAATATTCCAAGTCCATATAAGGGATTATCATTATCATAGGAGTTCTTAGCGATCGTATAACAGATAATACCTGCGATTATAGACAAGAGCATAAGCGTGCCAAGAGAAATGCCCGCAATCAGTTTAACTTTTCTTTCCCTTGATTCACGTTCCTTCGCTTCTTTTATTTCGAGAATACGGAGTTTATACTGCAGCTCTGCTTCTCTAATTTGCCCTTCATCTATTGTGCGAATAATGTGCTCGTTATTGTTGTCGATTACTATTTTCATCCCGCAGTATGTACAGAAGCATTGGCGGACATCGTCCTTTACTTCAAGATTTGCCCCGCAATGCGGGCATTCTAATTTTATGAGATTGATCATTTTTGGTTACCTTGAAAAGTATGTTGAGATTTTTGTTGTTTGAAGATCTTAATTGGTCAGAAGCCTCTTATGTTTACTGCATATACTTAGCAAATGAATTGTGTTTATGCTTACAGGTATTTTGTATCCTCATGAAAGGAGGGTTTTTATGGATAAACAATTCGATACTTTGGAGCACCATGGCATCCTCGGGATGAAGTGGGGCGTGAGAAGATACCAGAATGAGGACGGATCTCTTACTGAAGCCGGTCGAAAGCGGTATGGTGTCGAGGAAAGTTCTTCAGAATCGGAGACGAGGTCTTCACAGGACACCTCGCAGGGGCAGACTTGGAGTCCGGCATCGACTGTGAAGTCAGTCTCCGAGATGTCTGACGAAGAACTGCGGAACGCTCTGAATCGGATGAATATGGAACGACAGTACAATGAGATGACACGTTCCAGAGAAAATCAAAATACGACTCAGAATAATGCAACGGTTATCGAACGGCCGAAAACGACCGGAGAGATGACGAATGCTGAATTGCAGAGTTATATTAACAGACTCGAGTTGGAAAAGCGGTATGCTACTTTGACAGCACCTCCTCCCAAACAGGTCACAAAAGGCGAACAATTTGTCAAGGATGTCCTGAAGCCTGCGTTCAACGAAGTTGCTAAGCTCTATGTTGTCAATACCTTGAAGAACTTTGTCGGGCTGAACAACAGCGACAATGGAGGAAAGGACAAGGGTAACGATAATTCCGATAGCGGAAAGAAGAAAAAAACAGGTAATCAGGATAGTCAGTATCAATCCATCAAGAAGGAACTTGACTCTCTCAAGGCCATGATTTCCTCTTCGAACCAGACCAAGAAAGAGGCAACTGGACAGAACGCGTCCAAATCTGGAGACAGATCCGACAATAAGACAGAGTCAGCGGCCAGATCAGAGACCAGAAATGAGAATCGTTCGGAAAGCAGGACCGCAAGCAATTCCTCTCATCGCGCCGATATTCTTCGCGCAGCCAGAGAGAATGTCAGAACGGCAAAGGAACAGGTAAACCAGAAGTCGAGTAACGATCGGTGGAGCAGTATTCTTAATTCATTAAATGCGCAGAACCAGTTTTTGGATAATTCAATACAGAGTCAAAGGGCTCAGATGCAACGTCAAAGAGCTCAGAATTACTTAGACAGATACATTAGTAATCTTCCATAAAGATCATTTCCCATATAGCATGGGAATGAGGCAGAATGTTTGATGTCGGAAAGCTCATCATTATATGAGATCAGATCAATGCACGCATTTCTGGCATGGGGTTTTGCCTCTGCGCAAAGCTTCTGATAAGCTTACCGGGTATGAGTTGACACCGCCGCAATCCGGATCGATGTGGTATCTGACTCCGGATGGTGTTATATAGACGGTTTCTTCGTCCGGTTCTTCTTCAAGTGTATATATAGTCAGATCTTCCTGCCCTGTGGAGAGTGAGCGGTAATTGGACATATTACCGACAGATTCTCCAATACTTTCCATGGCGTAGTAATAGTCATCATAAGTAAAAACTTGCTTGAAGATCAGCCAATCAGCGAGCGGAGCAAGCGGATATTCCTTTTGCGGAGCTTGAATTGTAGCAAGGGAGACCGTTACAATATCGGCTCGCAGGAAGTTATCAAGATCAACGTTCCAGCGGATCAGGTTTAGTTGCCGGGCAAGATCGTAGGGGTTGCTCCATGTGAAATCTCCACGGGAGTCATCATAGCCGAGGGCACGAAGGGCAAACGTTAGATACATGGCGGAGGATACAGTGCCGGTACCGAACTCGGTATCCGAGATGCCGTTGGCAAGGCCCTCGTTATATGCGAATCCTATATAGTCGTCTGCCCAGTTCGGAACGTCAGTGAATGGATGCCAGCGATGGACAGCCAGAGCTTCTTCTTCATAACCGATCAGACGGATCAGCATGACGATTGCTTCTACTCTGGTTGCGGGTCTCTCCAAATCAAAGTTGTTATCGGAGACTCCTTTGAATAAACCGAGTGATTTCAAAGCCTGTGCCTGTGATTCTTCCACACCTATGTATCTTGCATTTACTGCTGTCGGCAGGAAACAAAAGAGCATCGCGATCGCAAGCAAGAGGGAGATAATTTGTGAAGATTTCATTGAAAAACAGCCTCGCTTATCATTAAGTGATGTGTCTCAAGCAATTTAACGATTTATTATACCACAAAATTTTCGTTAACCCCCCCCCCCCCGAAATAATTTACAAAATATTTACAAAGCGGGCTTTTAGGGGCGAAAGGAGATTATCAAAATGGCGCTCTCGAATACGGCTGTGCCGAGGTACTACGGCGTGTTTCGGGACGCCGTGATTCGCGGGGAGATCCCGGTATGCAGAGAGATTTCCCTTCAGATGAACCGGATCGACTATCTGATCCGAAGCCCGAACTACTACTATGATCCCGCTCCGGTTGAAGGGTGGATCCGATTCTGCGAGAATGAGCTGACCCTGACGGACGGGTCCGATCTCGCTCTTCTGCCGTCGTTCAAGCTTTGGGGCGAGGATCTGCTCGGGTGGTACTACTTCGAGGAACGGAGCGTTTATGAGCCCGGAACAAACGGACGCGGAGGACGGTATGTCCGCAAGAGGATCAAGAAACGACTGTGCCACAAGCAGTATCTGATCGTCGGGCGCGGCGCGGCAAAGTCCGTTTATGATTCCTCCGTACAGGCGTTTTTCCTGAATGCGGACTCCTCTACAACCCAGCAGATCACGACGGCTCCGACTATGAAGCAGGCGGACGAGGTAATGAGCCCGATCCGAACGGCTATCACACGATCCCGCGGCCCTCTGTTCCGGTTTCTGACGGAAGGATCCATCCAGAACACGACCGGGTCGAAGGCAAAGAGGGTTAAACTGGCTCCGACAAAGAAGGGGATCGAGAACTTTCTGACGGGATCATTGCTTGAAATCCGTCCGATGAATACGGACAAGCTGCAAGGACTTCGATGCAAGGTGGCCACGATCGACGAATGGCTGTCCGGGGATGTAAATGAGGACGTTGTGGGGCCGATCGAGCAGGGGGCTTCCAAGCTGGACGATTATGTGATCATCGCCACAAGTTCTGAGGGAACCGTTCGGAACGGAACCGGCGACTCCATCAAAATGGAGTTGATAAAGATCCTCAAAGGCGAATACATCAATCCGCACACTTCGATCTGGTGGTACAAACTGGACAGCTTGGAGGAAGTCGGCAAGCCGAACATGTGGCTGAAATGCAATCCGAACATCGGCA
Organism: Oscillospiraceae bacterium; assembly: GCA_015065385.1. Taxonomy (GTDB): domain Bacteria; phylum Bacillota; class Clostridia; order Oscillospirales; family CAG-272; genus UMGS1696. The sequence continues at coordinate 160,777 of SVQK01000056.1, forward strand.
AGACTGTCTCTTATGAGACATATCAGCTTGACGTGGAACGGGCCGAGAAGGTTCCGTCCGCCAAAAACGATATTCTGGCAAAGCGGTTCGGGCTGGCTATGGAAGGCTACACATACTACTTCACCTATGAGGAAACCAAAGTGCATAGGCCGCGGGAGTTCTGGTCGATGCCGTGTTCTCTTGGAGCGGACTTGTCTTTGGGGGACGACTTCTGCGCTTTTACGTTCCTGTTTCCTCTGCCAGACGGATGCTTCGGCGTAAAGACGCGGGCTTACATCACATCGCTGACGATGAGCAAATTACAGGCGTCGCTCCGACAGAAGTACGACGAATTCATGGCGGAAGGAAGTCTAATCGTCATGGAGGGAACGGTTCTCGATATGATCGACGTCTACGACGATCTGGACCGGCATATCGCGGAGAAAGAATACGACGTGCGGTGTTTCGGCTACGACCCGTATAACGCGCGGGAATTCGTGGAGCGGTGGACAACGGAAAACGGACCGTTCGGCGTGGAGAAGGTCATACAGGGCGCGAAGACGGAGAGCGTTCCGCTCGGCGAGCTGAAGAAGCTGGCGGGGGAGAGGATGCTGATCTTCGACGAGCAGATGATGACCTTTGCGATGGGGAACTGCATTGCGATCGAGGACACGAACGGAAACCGCAAGCTGATGAAGAAGCGGTACGACCAGAAGATCGACTCGGTCGCGGCCATGATGGACGCTTACGTGGCATACAAGGCCAACCGGGACGCGTTCGAGGGATAAAACAGAAAGGAGGCGACGGCCGTTGTCTGTGATAGACATAGAGACAAAGAAAAGATGCGTAGACGCCTATAATGAAGGGCGGCCTCCGAAGGAAATCTATCTTCAGCTGTTTCACGACGATTACCCGACCGCGAGCTATGAGAGTTTCAAGCGGAGACTGAGAAGCTGGCGAAAGCAGGACTACCCTGATCGGAAGACGCTGGACAGCGGGACCTATGAGGGATTTACTGCGCACAATGCCACGGTACAGGTGAACAGCAAGGGAGAAATCACGCAGGCATGGATTAAACAGACGCTCGACGACGGACAATGGGATGCGCTTCTGGATGCGATCCGGGAAAATACGGAGCCTGTCCGCATCGAACCGGTAACCGGAGACGGAATCGGCATGCTGGAGATCCCGCTTTTCGATATGCATCTCCCGCTTTCCGACCACACGAAGAGCATTGGACAACTGCTCGATATTATCGGGCGGCAGAAATGGGAAGAGATCAATGTCGTTATCGGACAGGATCTGTTTCACAATGACGATATGCGCGGCAGAACCGCTTCCGGCAGAGTCATTGAGAAGGCGGACATACCGGAGGCATGGGAAATGGCCCGGACAATCTGGTACAGTGTGATCGACGCTTCTCTCCGGCAGGCAGAACGCGTGAATCTGATCTATTCGATCGGGAATCATGACGAGAGTCTCGCTTGGTGTTTTGTTCAGATGCTGAAGGATCACTACCCGCAAGTCCATGTGGACGACCGTTTCAAGCAGAGGAAGTGCATCTACTGGAACGGATGCTTTATCGGACTGACGCACGGACATTATGCGAGGAGCAAGGTTCACGACCTGCGCGGGCAGTTTACGATCGAGTTCCCGGAGGAATTCTCCTATGCCATCGTCCGTGAGATCCATGCCGGGCATCTGCACCGCGAAGGAGAAGGCGATCTCTACGGTGTGATGATCCGACGGTTATTCCGAAACGGTGAGACTGACCGATGGTCCGAGGACGAAGGATATGTCGGTGCGCATAAGCGGTTTATGGTATTCGAATGGATGCCGGGCTGCCTGAAAGCGGTTTACTATATTTGAAGAGAGGAGACGTAACAGAATGGAGCAAAATGTTTCAAACAATGCGAACGAATCTCTTCAGCATCACGGCATCCTCGGGATGAAATGGGGCATTCGGCGATACCAGAATCCCGATGGGACTCTTACGGAAGCCGGGCGGAAAAGGCTGGATCAGAAAGACACGAAGTGGGCGCACAAACGCGAGGAGAAGATCTACAATCAGACTTACTCAAAGTCGCGCCGTGAGGTGAACAAGTTCGTCAAGGAACTCAACCGGCAGATAAGCCCGACGAATGCGAACGGACGGCTCTCGGCGACCTACGTCAATGCATACAACCAGAAGCTGGCCGAGATCATGAACAAGAACGTGAAGGAGATCCACGCCCCGTCCGGCAAAGTGGTCAAGTGGGTGGCAAAACGCGGAGAGGTCGGCGTTCACATGGCTCTGGCCGACGCAGGGTATGATCTGAGCCAGCTCAAACGCGGCGTGTACGGTTCCGGGCGGATCGCTTACCGGAAAACTTCGGTTGATGTCGGCTGACACAGGAGGGCAAAATCAAAATGCAATATACTTTTACCGACAGGCTGAAACATGCCTGGAACGTATTTAAGAGCCGCGATCCGACTCAGTACGCAAGGTCTTATGTCGGCGGATTCAGCGAGTACAATCCCGATTTCAACCGGCGGTACTACCGGAATTCCGGCGACCGGTCCATTGTGACGGCCATCAAAAACCGGATCGCCGTCGACGCCGCGCAGGTGGATATTCAGCATGTGAAGCTGGACGACAACGACCGCTATCTCGAGACGCTGGACTCCGGCCTGAACCGGTGTCTATCCGTAGAAGCGAACATTGACCAGACGGGCAGAGCGTTCCGTCTGGATATTTTTTTCTCGCTTCTGGACGAGGGGGTCATCGCGCTTGTTCCGATCGACACGACATTCGACCCGGAGGTGACCGGCACGTATCAGATCAACTCCATGCGGGTCGGACGGATCACGCAATGGCATCCGAAGCACGTGCATATCAGCGTTTACAACGAAGATACCGGGCGGCGGGAAGAAATGGTTGTTCCGAAGAAAGTCGTGGCAATCGTGGAGAATCCGTTTTACGCGGTGATGAACGAGCACAATTCCACCTTTCAGCGGCTGATCCATAAGCTCGCGCTTTTGGACGCGGTGGATGAGCAGTCTTCCTCCGGCAAGCTGGATCTTATCATACAGCTTCCCTATGTGGTCAAGACGCCGCAGAGAAAGGCGCTTGCGCAGGAGAGGCGGGAGGAGATCGAGCAGCAGTTATCCGGTTCCAAGTACGGTATTGCATGGACGGACGGTACGGAGAAGATCCAGCAGCTGAACAGGCCGATCGAGAACAATCTTCTCAGTCAGATCCAGTATCTGACGGACCTTGCTTATTCCCAGCTCGGTATCACCGCGGATATCCTGAACGGAACGGCGGACGAGAAGACGATGCTGAACTACAACAACCGGATCATCGAGCCCCTTGTGGCGGCGGTCGCGGACAGCATCAAGCGGACTTTCCTGACAAAGACTGCCATCACGCAGCATCAATCCATCGAGTATTACCGCGATCCGTTCGCTCTGGTACCGGTGGAGAAGATCGCCGAGATCGCGGACAAATTCGGACGGAACGAGATCACGACGTCCAACGAAATCCGTCAGGCAATCGGCATGAAGCCGTCGACCGATCCGAACGCAGATATTCTCCGGAACAAGAACCTCTATGACACAACCGGTCAGGCTCCGGGGACAAATCCCGCAGGCGGGGAAGAAGAGGCCGAGGAAGAGGACGACGGGCCGATGACGGAGGAGGATTACCTTCGGGCGGTATCCGATCTCGACGATATGGACGAGCAGCTCGACAATCTCGAAGCCTCTTTGCGGCACTTTGACGATCCGCAGGAGGCGAAAGAGTATCGGAGATGGTACTACGAGAACGTCGAGAAGGAAAACCGGAAGCTCGGCTACGGCAATGCCTCGACCAAGGGGCTGAACGAGGAAGGCCGGGCCTATGCGAAGTACATCCGGGAGCTTTTCGGAAACGAGCGCAAGGCCAAGGTTGCCGACTCGAAGGCCAGACAGGACGCGGGGATCGAATCCAGCAAATCGAGCACGAACGAGGGGATCGAGAAGAGCAAGACCGCGCGGGATACGCTTGTCGGCAACATCAATGCCTCTCGGGACAGCCGGATCGAATCCGAACGGACGAAGATGAACGCCGGGATCGAAAAGAGCCAGTCCGAACGGGACAGCCGCATCGCTTCTGTCAATGAGGAACGGGATAAGAATATCGAGTCTGAGCGCACGCGCACAAAATCTGAAATCGAATCGCACAAGAATTCGATGCAGATGAAGATCGACACGCTGAAAAACTATCTTTCCGGGCTGAGCAAGGAAGACAAGGCGGCGGTCAAGGAGCGCGTACAGCAGGAAATCTCCGATCTCAGAGAAGACAACAAGCAGAAGCGGACAGAGCTTCAGGAGGCCTTCAAAGCGACAAGCGCGGAACTGCGCACCGAAGCCAAGACGGAAAACGATGCTGCGAGACAGGGGCACAAGGACACCTCTTCCTCCCTGCGCGAAGAGTTCAAGACGACAAGCGGCAATCTCCGCACGCAGTCGAAGAACAGCACGACGGCTATCAAGGAGGCGCATCAGTCCAAAGCGGCTTCCCTCAGAGAGCAGCACAAGCAGACAAGCGCCGGTCTGAGAGAAGAGCACAAGGCAAATACCGCCAAGGCCAAGCAGGAATATGAGGATGCTTACGCCGCAGAGCTTGAATACATCAAATCTCTCCCGGAGTATCAAGCCGCGACGAAATCGAAGTCAAGCGGAAGCAAAGCTAAGTCTACTACCGTCGTCTATAAAGGCAAGAAGAATCTATAAAGGAGGCAGAAAATCAAAATGAAATACGATTTTTGCGGATGGGCCACGCGGAACGACATTCTGTGCACCGACGGCAGGACCATCCGAAAGGATGCATTCAAGGACTGTGACGGAAAGACCGTCCCCCTTGTTTGGAATCATCAGCACAACGACCCTGAAAATGTTCTGGGCCACGCGGTCTTGAAGAACATGGACGAGGGCGTTTTCGCCTACTGCTCTTTCAACAGTACGAGAAAAGGGCAGAGTGCCAAGCTTGCCGTTGAGCATGGCGATTATGATTCCCTGTCCATTTTCGCAAACAGGCTCAAGCAGGTCGGCGGTGATGTTCTTCACGGCGAGATCAAAGAGGTATCCCTCGTTCTGGCCGGGGCCAATTCCGGCGCGCATATCGTGGATGTGATTCGTCACGGAGAAATCTCCGAGGACGAATTTGTTCTTTATGCGGGTGAGGAGATCAGCTTTGAGCACGCCGACGATGAGCAGAACGACCTTGAAGCCGCGAAGCCCGACGCGAAGACGGTGAACAAGGAAGAGAAGGAAGAGGCGGGCGATAAGGACAAAAAGAAGACCGTCCGTCAGGTCCTCGATACGTTCACCGAGAAGCAGCAGATCGCCCTGTATTCCGTCATCGGAGATATTATCGAAGGCGATGAAGACGCGGAGGACGGGGACGCAGAGGGAAAAGAGGCCTCTCACGCCGATTCCAAGAAGGAAGAGAACAGCAAAGAGGACGACGAGACGGTCGGCGACATTCTCGAAACGCTCAATGACGAGCAGAGAGAAGTTGCCATTGCCCTGATCGCACAGGCGATTAAGGACAAGGAATCCAAGAAAGCGAAGCACTCCGACGAGCCGGAGGAAGGGGACAAGCCCGCATCCGAGCCCGAAGAGGAGATCAAACACAATTCTGAAAATACCGAAGGAGGTACTGAAATGCACGACAACATTTTTGAGCGCAACTACGAGAACACCGCCGTTGAGACCGAGGGGGTCCTTTCCCACTCCGAGCAGGTGAAGATTCTCACCGAGGCAAGAAACGGCAAGGGAAGCCTGCGGGACGTGGTTCTCCAGCACGGAATCACCGATATCAGCAATGCATATCCCGACGCAAAGACCGTCGGCGATCAGCCTCAGACCATTACCGGGAATCTCGGCTGGGTCAAGGAGGTTCTGTCCGGGGTACGTCACGCGCCGTTCGGCCGCATCAAGACGCTCTTTGCCGATATGACTGCCGACGATGCCCGCGCTAAGGGTTATCTGACCAAGGGCACGCAGAAGATCGAGGAAATTCTCAGGCTCCTGAAGCGCGAAACCTCGCCCGCCAGAATCTACAAGCTCCAGAAGCTTGACAAGGACGATATCGACGACATCACCGACTTCGACATCGTCGCGTGGCTGAAGAAGGAGATGCAGGTAATGCTCGACGCCGAGGAAGCCCGCGCGATCCTGATCGGCGACGGCCGCGGTATCACCGCAAGCGATAAGATCGACGAGGAGAAGATCCGTCCGATCTGGACGATGGAGGATCTTTTCGCTATTCAGGCTACTGCCATGGTTGCCTCCAGCGCGACGGACGACGACATCGCGAAGGCCGCTATCCGTTCCGCCGTGAAGGGGTTCGACGACTATGACGGTTCCGGCAATACGATTTTCTTCGTCGCTTCCGACAGACTTTCCGATATGCTTCTGCTCGAGGACGACTACGGTCACAGACTCTACAAGACGAAGACTGAGCTCGCGGCCGCTATCGGCGTGGAGAAGGTCGTCGGGGTTCCCGTCATGAAGAACAAGACCCGCACGGTCACCATCAGCAGTGTGGACCATACCCGCAATCTTGTCGGCATTATTGTCGATATGGCCGATTACACCGTGGGTCAGACCAAGGGCGGTCAGACCAGCTTCTTCGACGACTTCGACCTCGACTTCAACAAGATGGAGTATCTGCTTGAGAAGAGAGAGTCCGGCACTCTTGTGAAGCCGAAGTCCGCCATCGTTCTCGAATACGAGCTGGGAAACTGATCGAGGACACAATTCAGGACGATGACGACGAGGACGTACTCGATCATCGCGACCGTGTAATTGTGTCCGCGAATTCAGAGTAAGCGGAGGAAATCAAAATGGCAAAGTATTACGGAGCAATCGGTTTCGCCGATACGGTCGAGAAGGATCCGGTCAACCGGCCGGGCGTTTTCGAGGAGACCGTTTTGGAGCGGAATTATTACGGCGATGTCCTTTCAAACAACAGGCGGTATGAGAAGGGCGACGGGCTGAACGACAACCTGAACGTCCGCAATGAAATCAGTATCCTGGCCGATCCGTTCGCCGCCGAGAACTTCGTAAAAATGCGCTACCTGACATGGCTCGGCTCGAAATGGAAGATCACGGATGCGAAGGTCGACTTTCCCCGGATCGTGCTCACCGTAGGGGGTGTTTATAATGGACCGGAGGAATGAACTGCATGAAAAGCTCTGCGATCTCATCGGGTCGCGCCATGTCTATTTTCAGCCGCCGGAGACGGTGAAACTCGTTTATCCGTGCATTATTTACGGACTTAACGATATTGCCGTCCGGCGGGCTGACAATACGGCGTACAGCGGGAGACTGCGGTATGCAATAACGGTTATCGGCAAGGACCCGGATTATTCGGTTGTTAAGGAGCTGGCTCTCTGGCCGCTCTGTTCTTTCAACCGCCGTATAATGGCGGACAACCTGAATCACTGGGTCTTTGAACTTTACTATTGAGGAGGAAAATCACAATGTCTAAACTCGTTTGGGACAAGACCGGCGAACATTTTTATGAAACCGGCGTAGACCACGGCGTTCTTTACGTCTACGACGAGACGCTGACTGGCGACAACAAATACGGGGACGGTGTCGTCTGGAACGGCCTGACCTCCGTCAGCGAGAATCCGTCCGGCGCCGAACCCATGGCTCTCTATGCGGACAACATCAAGTACCTGAATCTGATGAGCGCGGAGGAGTTCGCCTGCACCATCGAAGCGTACACCTACCCGGAAGAGTTCGGCGAATGCGACGGTTCCGCTGAAATCTCCGACGGCATCTACGTCCATCAGCAGAAGAGAAAGATGTTCGGCTTCTGCTACCGCACCAGAATCGGCAACGACGTGTCTCAGGACGATCTCGGCTACAAGATCCACATCGTTTACGGCTGTCTGGCGTCTCCTTCCGAGAGAAGCTATGCGACCGTCAACGACAGTCCCGAGGCGATCACGTTCTCTTGGGAAGTCAACACGACCCCCGTCGAAATCGGCACGATCAGCGGCACCGCCTACAAGCCGACTGCTTATCTGGAAATCGATTCGACCAAGATCGACTCCGCGAAGCTGACGATCCTTGAGAATAAGCTCTACGGAACGGACGGCACCGGCGGATCTTCCGGTACTGCTCCCAAGCTTCCCCTGCCGTCTGAAATCGTTGCTCTGATCGCATAAGCAAAAGGGGAGGTGGTCTGCTATGCCACGTCTCTCATGGGACAGAAACAAAGACCGCAAATATGCGACCGGTACGGATCACGGCATACTGTTCCTGCGGAATCCTGACGGCACATATTCGAAGGGCGTGGTGTGGAACGGTCTGACCGCGGTCTCCATCAATCCTTCCGGCGGCGAACCAACCGCTTTCTGGGCGGATAACGCGAAATACCTGAATCTGCTGTCTGCCGAGGAATTAAGTCTGACAATCGAAGCGTACTCTTATCCGCGTCCGTTCAAGCCTTGTCTCGGGCGTCGCGAGCTGGTCGACGGCGTAACGGTCACACAGCAGAAACGGCAGATGTTCGGTTTTTGCTTTCGAAGTCTGATCGGCAATGCGGAAGAGGGAAACGACTACTCCTACGAGATCCATATCGTCTACGGATGCACGGCGTCTCCTTCCGAAAAGTCGTACTCTACGATCAACGACAGTCCAGAGGCAATCACTCTTTCATGGGAAGTCTCTACGCTTCCGGAAGTTGTCGAGGGATTCAAACCCACGGCGCACTTTGTGTTCAGCGGTCCGCGCTATAAGGACACCGGGCTTATGAATGTGCTCCGGGTGATCGAGGATCTTTTGTACGGTCTCGACGATGATGTATATGTTCTCGATTCCGACGGAGAAAATATCCTTGACAGCGAAGGGGAGCCCGTCAAGTCTTTTGCATCCGAACCGCATCTGCCCTCCTTGCAGGAGATTCAGGAAGTCTACAATTCGGAGGCCTTCGCAGCCGCTTCCGACGATACCATGATCTTGGATTCAAGCGGATCAAAGATCCGGACATTCGTTCCGAACTGAAAAACGGGCCGTATTCAGGACAGCTGGCGGCCCATTATTTTTTTATACCGAAAGGGGAAAACAAAATGCTTAAAAAAACCATGACTTACACTGATTACAACGGCGAACAGAGAACCGAAGACTTCTACTTCAATCTGACCAGAGCAGAGGTGACCGAGTTCGAGACCTCTGTGGACGGCGGACTTTCCGAGAGGATCAAGCAGATCTCTCAGGAGAAGAAAGTTCCTGCGATCATGGAGCTTTTCAAGGAGCTTATCCTCCGTTCCTACGGTCAGAAGAGCCCCGACGGCAGACGCTTCATCAAGAACAAGGAACTGACCGAGGAATTCTCTCAGACGGAAGCCTATTCCGACCTGTACATGGAGCTCGCCACGAATTCGGCTTCCGCCGCGGCTTTTATCAACGGGATCATGCCCGCGGATATGAAGCAGAGCGCTCCGGCTCTCGAAATCGTCGACTGATATAAACAATGCTGCGCATCAACATTCCCTCCGGAGATATCTGGGACGAGCAGAATCAGGAGTTCTTATATTCGGAGGGAAAAACGATTCTGCTCGAGCACTCGCTTGTTTCCCTGGCGAAATGGGAAAGCCGGTGGAAAAAGCCATTTTTCTCCAAGACGCCGAAGACAAGGGCGGAATCTATAGACTACATTCGCTGCATGACGCTGACGCCGAATGTGGACAAGAAAATCTACGGGACGCTGACACAGGCGTCTATTGACATCGTCAATCAGTATATTGCCGACCCCATGACAGCAACGACTTTTTCGGATGGCGGAAAGACGAACCATCCTTCGAGGGAAACCGTCACGGCGGAGCTGATCTACTACTGGATGACGGCGCTGCAGATCCCCTTCGAGTGCCAGAACTGGCATCTGAACAGGCTTCTGACGCTCATTCGGGTCTGCAATATTAAGAACCAACCGAAGAAAAAGAAGGGGACGAGCCGGGATTCGCTGTCCCAGAGAGCAAGGCTGAACCGGGAACGGAAGGCAAGGCTCGGAACCACTGGATAAGGAAAGGGGGCGCCCGAATTGATCTCATTCCGGCAGAAGGGAGACTTCAAGAAGCTGAGCGGGTATCTGGAAAAGGCGAAGGAAGTCTTCAATATCGGCATTCTGGACCGATACGGAGAAGAAGGCGTTCGGGCGCTTGCCGAAGCGACGCCGAAGGATACGGGTCTGACCGCGGCTTCATGGCGGTACAGAATCGTCAGAGGGGAAGGATCCGTGACTATTTCATTCGACAACACGAACTTTCAAAATGGAGTGCCGATTGCGATCATCCTGCAATACGGACACGCTACACGAAACGGCGGATACGTGCAGGGGATCGACTATATCAACCCGGCGCTCCGTCCCGTTTTTGAGAAGATCGCCGACGCGGCATGGGAGGAGGTGAAGCGCGTATGAGCAGAACGATCGATGAGAAAGTCGTCGAGATGCGGTTTGACAACGCGGACTTTGAGAGGAATGTCTCGCAGAGCATGTCCACGCTGGACAAGCTGAAGAGCGCGCTTGACTTTTCCGGGGCGGAGAAAGCTTTTTCCGGCATTTCATCGGCTGCGGACAATGTCGATTTCGGCGGACTGACCGGAGCGCTCAGCGGAGTCGGGGAGAAATTTTCGGCTCTTGAGACCATTGCGATCGGGGCGCTTATGAACATCGGCGCATCGATTGAGACATGGGTTGTCGATAAGCTGAAAGCCGTCAGCACGGACCAGATCGTAGCCGGTTTTGATAAATACGGTGAAAAGACGACTGCCGTTCAGACAATCATGAATGCCACAGGTCGGACGATTGACGACGTATCGGATAAGCTGGCAACGCTAAACTGGTTTACGGATGAAACTTCCTACAATTTTACCGATATGACGAACAGTATCGGTAAGTTCACTTCTCAGGGAATTGAGCTTGAAGATGCTGTATCCGCTATGGAAGGTATTTCAACGGCGGCGGCTCTTGCCGGTCAGAACGCGGCTTCCGCAAGCCGGGTCATGTACAACTTCTCGCAGTCGCTCGGCATGGGCGCGGTAAAATTGCCGGACTGGATGTCCGTCGAGAATGCCAACATGGCGACCGAAGAGTTCAAGCAGACGATCATTGATACTGCTGTGGAGCTCGGACGACTGGATAAATACGGAAATATCAATGAAATCGCTTCGAGTAATTATAACGGTGATCACTTTGTCAATGTAGGCAACTTCAGGTCGACTCTTGCGGCCGGATGGTTTGACAATAAGGTATTGATTGCCGCTATGAATAAGTTCGGCGGCTTCGCCGGGCGGCTGAACGAGGTTTACGATCAGTTCAACGAGAATTATGACGTTACGACCTCCCAGATCCTGACATGGCTTAACGCATACATGGACGGGACACTTGAGATCGAGGATGTTGTTAAAAAAACCGGGCTCGCGGCTGAGGAAATTCTTCCTATTTTGGAAGAGTTGAGCAGCGACGAATATGAACTGGGCAGACGGGCTTTCGCTGCCGCGCAGGAAGCAAAGACATTCGAAGATGTTATCAATGCGACAACGGACGCCGTATCGACAGCATGGATGAATGTTTTTGAGAATATTTTCGGCAACTATGAGGAAGCGAAGGTCACGTGGACTCAGCTTTCCAATGAGTTATGGGATATATTTGCCGGGCCGATCAGCAATCTGAACGATCTTCTGACAGATTGGCATGATATGGGCGGCCGGGAAGATTTTATTCAGAGTATCAAGAATATGTACCACGCGGTACGGTCATTTCTCGATCCGATCGGAGAAGCATGGGAGGCGATGGAGGCGATGGAGGCCGAGGAGCTTTTCGGTATTACGAAGCGTTTCCGGGAGTTTACCGAAGGGCTGATCCTGAGCGAGGAGAAGATGGACAAGATTCGGGGGACATTTGAAGGATTCTTCCGGGATCTTTCCGGCGTCAAGGACGGCCTCGGAGAATATCTCGGCGGGCTCTCCCGTGTCTTTTCTCTCGCAAAGGACGGGATCGGCGGTCTGACCCGCGAGTTTGCTGCCGGTTTTTCCGGCACGAACGGTTTGTCCGGTTTCTTCGGCGGGATCTCCGATCTATACAGCCGCGCGGGAGCTGTGCTGAGCGATTTTGCGATCGGAATTCGCAGAGTTCGCGGTGCGATGGATGCGCTTGCCGACGGAAGTCTTCTTGATACGGGCGTTCTTGAAAGTCTTCGGGAGCAGTATCCTCTGGCCGCAAAGCTCATTGGAATTTACGATAAGCTGGCAGAAACGATGAGGGTCTTCGGAACCGCTTTTGGAAAGTACATTGATCTATCGGTGTTTTTCAAAGACGGGGCCATATCATTCGACACCGTTGTCGATGGGATGACGAGCAGACTCGCCGCCTTCCTCGGAGCAATTACGGAGGTCGTTCATATCTGGACGGGAGCGGATATTGCCGGTACTGCGGACGGTATTCGGAAGATCCTGTTTGATTTGGCAGACGGACTGAAGACGCTGGCCCATCATGAGGGCTGGGGCAAGATCAAGGACGGAATCCTCGGTATCGGTACGGCGTTCCGGGAGACCTTCGGCGGGATCGAGGAGTTCTTCGGTCCGGCTTGGACGGCTGCCGTTACAATCTTCAACGACTGGCTCGAAGGAATCCGAATGCTTCTCGGCAGTACGGGCGGCGATCTCGACGGTTTCTTCGGCACTATCGTCGGAGGGCTCGAGACAGTTCAGGATTTTATTCGGAACAACGAAGGATTTTCCGCCTTCATCAACGGGATCAAGGACGGCATCGTGTTTGTCTCAGAGTTTCTGACGAAATTTCTGTCTTTGACGGATTCGATCCGTGTGTATCAGGAGAACGGCGGAGGGCTTACGGGACTGCTTGCTGTTATCGAAGACAAGCTGAAAATTATACTGGACACAGTATTCGACATAATTCAAAATGTGACCGGTCTCGATCTTCACTATATCGGGGACGGCGTCATCGACGTGATTCAGGGGATCGGCTTCGCGCTTTTGCAGGTAGCCGACACGGTATCCAAAGCCTTCGGGTGGAATGACAATCCGTTCGGAAAGCTTCTTGAAAGCCTCGGCGGAGAGTACGGTGGATTTGAGGGTGTCGGTGTCGATCTGAGCGGCATTTTCGACAAGATCGGCGGGGCGTTCTCCAAGTTCGGGGAGATTGTTCAGAAGATGGCTCCGGGCGTGAGTGATCTGCTCTCTGGACTCGGAAAGATTTTAGGCGACGTTGTCAAGCTGATCCGGGATCTCACTAACGGGATCGATCTGCCGACGCTGACCGAGCTTATTCTTCTTGCGATCAAGGCGTTTGCGACGATCCGGCTGATGCACAAGGCCGGGGATGCTCTGGAAGCGGTCGGCAATGCTCTGACCTCATGGCAGAAGACGCTGAAGGTCACGATGCTGCTTGAAATCGCCGGGGCAATCGCACTTCTGGCCGGAGCGGCGTTTCTGATCAGCCGTATCGACAGCGAAAAGATCGGCGGTGTGATCGGTACGCTCGCCACTTCCTTTGCCGGTCTGATAGGAGTTTTACTTGTTTCTCAATTTGCGGATTCAAAGTCGCTTCACGCTTTGCCGCAGATCGCTCTTGCCCTTGCAGCTTCCATGATTTTGCTGGCCAAAGCGGTCGGCATGATGGTGGATCCGATGAAGGCTCTCGGAGAGCTTGAGAATTTCTGGCCAAGTTTCGGCAGGCTTGCCGCGCTTCTCGGTCTGATGTCCGCGGTTCTCGGCGCGTTCACGGCGGCGAATCTGGCCGGTGAAGGCGGAGGACTCATCGGCGCGGCAAAGGACATTCGGCAGTTTGTGGTTTCGGCCGCGTTGCTGCTCGGTGTCCTGAAGCTGTACTCGATGGTGGACTGGCCGACAATAGGCGACGGGCTATTGAAGATCGCAGCGGCATTCGGCGCTCTCGGATTGGTATCGGCAGGAATCTTCGGCCTCTTTGAGCTGATGAGCAGAATCGGCGATATCAGTTCTTCCTTCTCCGATTTCGGAGGCGGGATGCTGAAAGTTGTCGGCGCGCTGGCGATTCTGATGGGACTTCTGGCCGCGCTCAGTCTGCTCGGCTGGAGCGATATCCTGTCCTCCCTCGGAAAGATTGGGGTGGCGCTTCTCGGCCTTGTGGCGGGTATACTTGCTTTATCTTTTGCGGCTGCAGTTCTCAAACCATGTCTTGATACTCTTAATAAATTGGCGAATGTGCTATTCAAAATAGGAGCCGGTGTCGCGCTGTTTTCAGGCGGACTTCTGATTTTCGGACTGCTTGCAAAAATCCTCGGAGACGCGGCGGACGATCTGATTGACGCCGGAATGACACTTGTCCTCAAGGTACTTGACGCTCTCGCGCAGAACGCCGAACAGATCGCGGAGGACGTTTGCATTATCTTATTGGATATCCTCATGGTCGCTCTGCGGCTTCTGGCGGAGCATATTCCGGAAATCACGGAGTATGTCTGCGAGATCCTCGGCGGGCTGATCAAGGGTGTGAAGCAGGCTCTCGGAGAAGGAGGAATCGATCTCAGTGAACTGATCGGTGGAGGCGGACTGCTTGCCGGTCTGATCGCCGCGGTCTGGTTATTGAAGAAGTCCGGTTTAACGACGAAGGACTTTCTCCACGCCGGACTGATGATCCTCGAAGCTGCGGCGCTTCTGGTCGAGATCGGCGCATTGTTCGCCGCGATCGGATGGCTTTCCGACAAGGTCGGCGGGGTCGAAATGATCCGTTCTTTCGGAGAGTTCTGCTCCGCAATTGCAGGAGTGTTTGAGGCAGACTGGGGCGTCGGCGTGCTGTTTGCCGCTATCGCCGGACTGCTGGTGCTTTTCGATAAATTCAATCTCGGTGCGATCAGCGCGGGAGCGTTCGGCTCCGTTGTTGTGGCCATCGCGGAAGTCGCCGGAGTGATCGAGGCAATGGGACTGATATTTGCCGCCGGTGGAGCCATCATCAATCTTCTTGAACAGATACCCGGCGGTGGCGAAGGAGCTATTGTCGACCGGATCAACAAATTCGGTGATATGGTGGTAGCCATTGCGGACGTAATCGGCGGGGTTGTCGGTCATCTGATCGGCAGTCTTGCCGGAGGTATTGCCGGGGAGACGATCGACGCTGTTATGAGCGGATACGGCGACGGACTGGCGCATATTGCGGAAAAGGCCGAAGGGTTCTTTACGCTGATGGACGGGCTGAATGAAGGGACGCTTGAAGGATGTCGGATATTTGCGGAGATGATCCTGACTCTGACGAAAGCGAGCGTTCTGGACGGTCTGACATCATGGTTCACCGGAGGCATTGATTTCAGCGGATTCGCAGATGGGCTTGAGGGTCTTGGAACAGGA
The DNA here is from genome assembly GCA_015065385.1 of Oscillospiraceae bacterium. Classification (GTDB taxonomy): domain Bacteria; phylum Bacillota; class Clostridia; order Oscillospirales; family CAG-272; genus UMGS1696. The sequence continues at coordinate 176,137 of SVQK01000056.1, forward strand.
CTTCAGGCATTTGCCAATGAAACGAAGGATCTGGATCAGGGCGTGGTCGAAAAGGCTGCCGCATGTGCGGAAATCGTTATAGCTTTCTCACAGGAGGTTCCCAGCTCCGGCGGACTATGGCAGCTTATTGCCGGTGAGAAAAATCTCAAAGAATTCGGAATTCAGCTTGCCGGTTTCGGAGCGTCGTTATATACGTTTGCGAAAGAGACGACGGACCTCCCGAAGGATGTGATCGAGAATGCCGCTGCCTGCGCTGATGTTATCATTGCCTTTGCTAAGGATATTCCAAGCAATGGCAGTACGGTTTTGAAGTGGCTCATTGGTGAGAAGAATATTGGCGTTTTTGGCAATCAACTTTCATGGTTTGGTTCTGGCCTTGCAAAATTTGCTGAACAGACAAAAGACATTAAAAGCGATGTTGTTGAAAACGCGGCTCTTTGTGCTGATACTGTTATCGCATTCGCCAAAGAGATCCCGAATCAGTCCAACAGCTGGTTCTCCGTGCTTCTTCGCGGAGATACCTCTATGGAGACATTCGGAACGAATCTGGAAGCCTTCGCGTATTCGTTTCTTGTATATGCCAAGTATATGGAACAGATAAACTTTGACGCGGTGACGAATACAAGCGACGCAGTTTCCGCAATTATAGAAATCGCAGGGTCGGTAGGCGAAATAGCGAAGATCAAAGACGCGAATTTGGATAAGTTCGGTTCAAATCTTGAAAAATTCGGAAAGAAATTCAAAGCGTACTATGATAAGGTTGTCGATATCGATACGATAAAGGCAAACAATATTGCCAATGCCATTTCGAACACGATAGACGCGTTTGTCGGGACGGACGATCAGAAGCTGCTCTCCAAGGTCGAAGCGATGGGAGAGAAAGTGCTGACGGGGATCACGGATCTGTTCGGTAAGGACGATTCCAAAAAGCAAACGCAGACAGCCGCCGGAAAACTGATCGAATACATCGCGGACAAGTTTGCGGATGAAGATTCCGTCAGCAAGGTCGGGAAGAAAATCTCGAAGATGGTCTCCGACGCGATTTTGAAGAACGACGTGAGCGAAAGCCTGAAAAAGGCCGGAGCTGATATTATCGACATGATCGGCAGCGGCATCACGGCGGAGGTCGACAAGGAAGAAACCGGACTGAAAGCGGTTGTCGCCGGGAAGATCCGGGGAATCGCAGGCATCTTCACAAATCAGGATTCCCAAGATACTCTCGTGCAAAAGGGAAAGGACATGATCGGATATGTTCGGCGCGGAATGTTCCCGGAAGGGGGATCTCAGAGCTGGATCGATTCGATCGTATCCTTCATCAACTGGGTAGCTTCCGAGATCAAGAGCCACACCGATGTGATGGCGGATGCAGGGGCCGCTCTTTCAAATTCTGTCATGTCCGGGATGAATTCCGTGGATATGTCGGGATCGGCGAAAACGCTTGGCGATAATTTTGTAGCGGGTTTTACGAACAGCATTAATGACGGTACGGCCTTGGTTCAGCAGGCGGCGACAAAACTTGCGAGTACCCCGGTGAAGACAATAAAAACGGAGCTTGACATCCGGTCTCCGTCAAGGGTGGCTTATGCGCTCGGCTTGTTCTTCGACGAAGGTCTTGCCAACGGTGTCTTTTCCGGGATTCCGGGAGTAGGCGATAAGATTCTCGAACTTACTGAATTTATAAAGGATAAAGCAAATTCCTATCTCAGCGATTCGAGCTTTATGGAGATCATAAAGGGGTCCGGTTTCGACCTTGCTTCCATGTTCGGAGACGGTATCTACACATGGATCGAAACAGGGTCGATGGATGATTTCGGAAGCGACATTCCCGAACAGCTTCTTGCCGGATTCAAGGGATACGTGGAGGACGGATCTGTTGCCGAAGCGACTTCGATGGTGACGGATGACATCAGCGAAGCGTTTGATGCGTTCTCGTACACCTCATATGAGAGCGGCCTTGATGGCGGAACGTCATATGGCACAGGCTATATCGAGGGAGTGACAACCACTCTTGAAGGCGCAGTACCGGTTCTCGAATCATCGAGCGAAATCGTTGCGGACGCGGTAGCCACGCCGATCGAGGAACGAATGACGGAGGTTCTCAGCTATGCGGAATGGCTTGCGAAGGAATACCCGGAGGGGGTTACAACAGTCACTCCGGTTTACGATTTCGACGATCTGAAGCTGCAGGCCGGAGAACTGGAAGGCATTCTGACGGCGTTCGATATGGCGGATGACCACGGCAAGAGAATGATGATCCGCGAGCAGGGAGCCGATTTTCAAAATGAAGCTCTGGCGAACCTTCTGACGAGATACTGGAACGAAGAACCGATCCGGGAAGAAAACCGTCAGAGGTCGCTGAACGCGCTGACCGGCTATCAGGCATATCTGGCGGAGCAGAAGGAGCTTACACAGGCACAGACTGCCGTACAGCAGAGCGCTTACACGGAGATTCAGCAGACGGCAACGGAGATCTCGGAAAACGAACAGGCGCATTACGAGCAGTCGAACGCAGCGCTTGAAGAGATCAAGATGAATGTGCTGTCCATCCGCCAGGAACTTGACGGCGTACACGCAGACATCAACCGGATCGCAGAGATGAACGTCTACATCGACAGTGACGCGCTGGTCGGTGCGACGGCAGAGAAATACGATGAAGCCTTCGGCAATATGACTACACTTGTGGGGAGGGGGATCTGATGTATCATTCCATAACATTCGGCAACAAGAACACATACTCGGACTGGCATCTGGTTCCCTCTTCCCGTCCGGTTGTCGATCCGCCGAAACCGAAGACACAGTATGTGGATATTCCCGGCGCGGACGGTTCCATCGACTTGACGGAATCCCTCGCCGGGAGACCGGTTTTCTCGGATCGGCAGGGAAGTTTTGAATTCATTGTTTTGAACGATTTTAACCTCGACAACTATTCTTACGATTGGAACAGCGTATATACGGCCGTCTTATCCTATCTGCACGGGAAACGGATGCGGATGGTGCTTGAAGACGATCCGACATATTTTTACGAAGGGCGGTTCAGCGTCAATGGCTGGAAGAGCGATGCGAATAACTCGAAGATCACGATAGATTATGTCGTGGGGCCTTATAAGTACCCCGTCTCGAACGGAGCAAACGACTATACGGGAGGGATCCTCTGATGTATCAGATTTACGCGGATAACACTCTTATCTATGACGATACGAGTTCCGATCCGTATATCAAAGTTGCGTCCCCGTCTTTGACGATGGAGGAAAGCGCGGCGGGATCTCTCAGGATGACGCTTCCTCCGGGAAACGCCGGATATGAAGCGATTGTCCGGATGGCGACGGAGATCGTCGTCAAAAAGGATGGAGATGAGATCTGGTCTGGACGGGCGCTTCAGGAAACCAAGGATTTCTGGAATCAAAGGCAGCTCGTCTGCGAAGGCGCGCTTGCCTATCTCAACGACACGACGCAGCCGCCGCACGCTTACAGCTATTCCGGCGGAACGGCAGTCCGTCAATATTTGTCCGCGCTTCTGACCGTTCACAATGCGAATGTTCCGGCTTCGAAGCAGTTTACACTCGGCGCGGTCACGGTGACCGGGGATATTTCCGTCACGACGAACTACGAGAAGACGATGGAGTGCGTCAACAAGCTGATTCAGGAGTTCGGCGGGAACATGCGGGTGCGGAAGGAAAACGGCGTCCGCTATCTGGACTATCTGAACACGGAAGCCCGCACCACAACGCAGGCGATCGAGTTCGGAAAGAATCTGATCGATTTCACGAAGTCGTCCGATTCATCAGACTATGCGACGGTTGTCATTCCTCTCGGAGCGAAGCAGGACGAAGAGATCGAAGGAGTCGACAACTATCTAACCGTCAAGAGCGTGAACGGCGGGTCGATTTACGTGCAGGCATCGCAAGAAGTGATCAGTCAGTACGGATGGATCGAGACGGTCGTTCATTGGGATGACGAGACCAGCGCGTCCGCTCTTCTCGCAAAGGGGCAGCAGTATCTGTCGGACATTCAGTTCGACACGATGGTGCTCACCCTTTCCGCTCTGGATCTTCATTATCTGAACGCGGAGATCGAAGACGTTCGGGTCGGAGACAGGATCCACGTTATCTCAACGCTTCACGGTATCGACCGGTTCTTTCCGGTGAAAAAGCTGACGATCCCTCTGGATCAGCCGCAGAATACCGTATTCCAGCTTGGGGACGACGTGAAAGTCAGTCTTACGTCCGTGGCGGGGAAGATCAATACCGAGGTCAAGAAGATGATCGACGAAGCGGTGGACGAGGACGCGATCCTCAGAGAGGCTCGTGATAACGCCGCCGCGATCATGAATCTGAAGACGAACGGGTTCATCACGATCACGACGGACGATTACGGAACCAATGAACTGTACATCTCCGAAGTGCGTCCGATCAAGAACGATCAGGGACAGTTTGTGGCGCAGCGTTTCTGGCGGTTCAATATGAACGGCCTCGGATACACGGAGGACTACGGCGTAAGCTGGAAAGCCGCGATGTTGATGGACGGATCCATTCTCGGGGAACGGATCGCAGCCGGTTCGATCCACGGGAGCAAGATCACGGCCGGAACGCTGGCGTTAACGACTGCCGCCGGACAGGAAGCTCTGACGATCGGTCTGACGTCTCGCGGCATGGCGACCGACAGTTTTGAAATCGGCGACATCGATCCGAACGACGGCTCCAATGTCAGCTCTACAACTTACGCGAGAAGCAAGTATAAGATCTATCTGAGATCCGGGACTGTTGTAAAGCTCACAAACGACTCCTACCTTTTTGATCCGATCGAGTATTCCGACAATACGGATGCCGAAAGCGGTTTTGTCCGGGCGTATGGTACGCCTGTGGACAGGACGTTTACGGTTCCGTCTACGAACTATTATCGGTTCATTGCGCGCAAGACTTCCGGGGCGACGATCAGCAGCAGCGATCTGACGACTATTGCCGGAGCGTTTGAAATCGGCGGGACTACTGCGACGATTACGGCTGAAAATCTGCAGATTCTCGGAATGGTGACGTTTACCGATCTTTCGACTTCCGGATCCACGACTATCAACGGAGCGAACATCCAGACCGGTACAGTCACGGCGAATAAGCTCAACGTCCGCGGTCTGACTGTAACGAGAGATTCCGACGGGGCAGTTTCATTTGCCATCGATGCGAATGGGAATGTAACGATCAACGGCAGCGTCACAATGGGAGCGGGATCGTCTATATCGTGGAGTCAGGTAACAGATGTTCCGAGCACAGTCACCTATGCTTATGACCATGCTGACGCGGCGTATGATTATGCCGGTGACGCATATCTTCTCGCAGGAAATGCGGGTACCGCTGCAAATGCCGCAAAGACAATCGCAGCTCAGATTGCGGAGGGTACATATACCGGCACGACGATTGACGGCGTGACTTACACGGGTACGTTTATCAACGGTACGTCGATATTCTCTCCCACGATCTATGCGAATGAATTCGTCACGAAACCTCCTACATCTTCCTCCGGGACAAACAATACAGGCGGATTCTTATTGCAGGGGTATTATGGCGGAGTACTCAGGGATGTTTTCAGAATCTCATTCAACGGAGGAAATACCGTTCCGACGACTTATATGGATGCTTGGGGCGAGCTCGACCTGCCATCCAGCGTCCGCATAAGTGACGGTTCAAGTTATGGTGGGTATCTCATGGGCGGAACATCCGCGTCTCTGAGTTCCTATGCAACTCTGCAAGGATATTTCAAGGTAGACGGCGTTCTCAATACAGGAGGTGGAGGAAACAATAACGGATACTTGGTGGTACGCAACGGAACCGCTGCGCCTTCCGAATATTTCTCTTCGACACCTCCGCTTGGGACCGTATATTTCCAATGGGAATACTAAGGGTGAGTAAATGGCATATACAGCTACTTTATGCGATACCGTAACCATCAGCACAAGCGGCGATACTATATGCGGCTCACAGGCTGGAACTACATCGTATTCCGGTGACGGGAAGACATACTATATCGCGGCGACATTCAATGCGGTCGGATCCGCCGAACTGAGATTCTTCGGTACAACTGTGAGCGGAACGGCTTATGTGAGCGCCTATGCTTCAAACCCAAGCGCGACATTCAATGATTCGACCGGATGGCCGAGCCCGTATATTGTAAACGGAACTACGACCGCAATCAGCACAAGCGAAAGAGCACTTGCCGTAACGGTAAATATAACAACATCAGGAACAACCGTTTATTTTTATTTCAGAAATGTACAGCCAAATGTTGCTGTTCTATTTCCGATCATTCGCTTTACAGAGAGCAGTACGCCGCTGTGGAGTGACGAATACACCAATCTCGGTTATGTCACGTCAAACCACACGGAAACGCTGAATTCCACAGACCCATATAAAATCTACTGTTATCGTGCCCGATTCAATACTGGCGGCACGCTTCGGTTCGAACAGCCAAGCGGCGGGCCATCCACCTATTTGTTCGTAACCGAAACATACAGCAGCGCGATATACGATCACACGACCGGATTGATTTCTTCGTCCGATTGTCTGGATTGGGCGTGGGGGCCGAATAATATCGACATTTCGATAGGAAACGGAACAACCCTCTATTTCTGGATCAGGCATTATAACGGCAGCGCAACTTCCGGACTGACTTTCAATCTTCTTCCTCCGGGAAGCGTATGGGCCACGCACGGATTTGACAGCTCAACGCAAATCACAACTTCAGGAACGTCGTGGAGCGGAAGCGCGGGGGATATACTTGCAAAACAGGTAGAATATATACCGCTTACGTTCAGTACGGCTGGGAGTTATACGTTCTCCTTTTCTGGCAGCGATGGACTCTACGGATATTTGACGTCAAGCACGGCAATTGACAGCAACGGTAATCCGACAAGCGTACTTGCCTCCGATACAAGCGGTTCTTCAAGCGTATCGTTTACTTATACGGTTTCGACCGGAACGACATATTATCTGATGTTCCGCACCGGAAACGGATCAGAAAACAGCTATTCGTTCTCCATATCTGTTGCATATAACGGCGGAAGCGGAGGACAATGGCTTCTGGATCCGTCAGATCTCGGAACACAGTCATCGCAATATTACACTTATCACAGCTATTCTCAATACACGCTTTATAAACGTGTAGTTCGTTTCAGTACGTCTGGAACGGTTACATTTTATTCTGCAGCGAGCAGCAGCGGCACAGTAGTTGACCCGAAGGGCTGGATCACTACGCATGTATCCGGGAATGATTGTGATGATGTAAACGGAACGCCTCCGTCTACCGCGACGATTCTTGCTTCCAACGATGACGGGGCTGGCAATCGTCAGTTTACAATGACGGCAACCGTATCGGCAAACACACAGTATGATTTCTGGTTCCGTCTTTGTAATGCTTCCGATTCCGGCTATGGATGGATCTACATTGATCCTCCAAGCGGAGGGGGCAATCAATGGAGTTATTCCCAGTTAAGCTCCTTGACGAATCTTTCTGCCCAGACAACAAAAAACGTTACGCTCTCGTCTTGGACGGGTGGGTACTTCGCTGTTACATTCGCATACGGCGGATCGGCGACGGTCAGCATTCCGAGCGGCGCGAACGCGGATTTGTTTGTGACTTCCGCCGACAACAGCTACGATCCGTCCGACGGGTGCCCGTACAGCGACAGCGGAGGCAGCAAAGCTACAAGCAGCTCGACGCATACGATCACCGTAACGACCAGCGGAACCTATTATGTGTGGGCAAAAGGAAGCACTTCGTCCACACAGGGAAATCTGACCGTCACCATCACGCCGCCGAGTCAGTCGCAGCTTTGGACATTGACGGCAACTGCGGATAAAAGCGTGTCCACGGCTGATGTGTTCTTCTCTTTTCCGATTACAGCCGGGTACATGTATGTCACGAAAGTCACTTTCTCCCAAGCCGGGACTGTCCGCTTCTATACGACCGGTGGGAATATCCGTCTCGGATGGCTCACGGCCTATACCGGAAGCGCCGATATAGACCGCACGACCGGAATACCGAGCGGTACGATTCTTGCAAGCGACACAAGCTCCGACGGGGATATTGATTTTTCATACAGCGTACAAGCTACATCGTACTACTTCTATATAAGGTCGAGCAGCTACAGCGATACGACCCAGCTTAACATATACTTCTCCCCGCAGCAGTCCTCTTCGTACAGGGTTGTAAAGATCTACACCTCAAGCGGGTGGAAGAACGCGATAGTATGGGTTTATACATCAAGCGGCTGGAAAATAGTTACGATTCCGTGGATCTACACCTCCAGCGGATGGAAAAAGACTGTCACGCCATAAAGACTTCAATAAATATTTCATAAAATCAAAAGGAGAAACTATGACTTACGGAGCGCTAAACAATGCCGTGCCTGTGCTGAATAAGCTTGTCTTGCAGAATCTGAGGCTCAGGCAGGCGTATCAGCTGACAAAAATAGCGAAGCGGGTCAATGACGAGCTCGCTTTTTTTAACGCAAAGTATCAGGAGATCATGAACGGCGACTTCCCTGACGACGAGAAAATCAAAATGATGAACGAGCTTCTGAATTTTGAGGTCGAATGGGATGTTGAACCGCTTGTTTTCTCAGTTAACGACGATCTCATTCTGTCTGCTTCCGATCTTGAAATGGGCCGGGGGCTGGTTGAGATAAGGGAAGAACCAACCTAACACAACAAGGAGGATTTTGAGCTATGGGAAAATTCAACACTTACCCGGCGGCGGACAGGCTTGCCAAAACCGACATTCTTCTGAAAGACACGTCGGGTTCTACGGATACCAGAAAGATCACGGGCGAGCTGCTTGCGAGCGATCTTCTCGGTATGATCTCCGCGGACATGCACAGAAACGTATATCGCGGCAAGAATCTCGGCACGTCTCTCACGGCGTCGCAGAAGACGGCGATTTCCAGTGGCACGTTCGACGATATTTTCATCGGCGACTACTGGACGATCGGCGGGAAAAGCTACGCGGTCGCGGATATGGACTACTGGTATAATCACGGGGATACCGTATTCACGAAGCATCATCTCGTTCTGATCCCGACCACCAACATGTACAACGCGAAGATGAACGAGACGAACATCACGACCGGCGCCTATATCGGCTCGGCGATGTACACCGGCGAATACACGAGCGACGAGGAAGTAAAGGGACTTACCCCCGCCAGAACAGAAATCGCGACGGCTTTCGGGGAGAATCTCCTTACCCACAGAGAGTATCTTGAAAACGCGGTTACGGACGGCATCGCTACAGCCGGAGCATGGGTCGATTTTACGGTCGATCTGATGTCCGAGACGATGGTCTACGGTCACAGAATCAGATCCACCGGAACAGTTGCCTGCAACTCCAAGTCCCAGCTCGCACTCTTCAGACTCAAGCCGAACTTCCTCGGAAGAAGCTCTGTATGGCTGTGCGATGTCGTTTCTGCGACCAACTTCGCCCGTGTCGACAGCTATGGCGCGGCGAGCGGCAACAACGCGTCGAACAGCCTTGGGGTTCGTCCGGTCTTCGCTGTTGGAGTGTAAACCCCGAGACCCCTCGTGGGTCGAGGCGCTTTTTGAAAAATCCGTAAACAACTACTCAGAAGGGAGATTTACTGAATCATGAATGAAGAGCTTTATACCCTGACTCTCGCGGACGGCACGGTAATCGAAAACGTCGCCAGAAACGGCGATAACTATATCGTGACCGGGGCCGTCGATACGTCGGTCTTTGAAGACAACTGCGTGCCTCTTACGATTTCCGACGGAGAAAATGAGGAAATCCATGAGAATGCGGTCTTCGTGCAGGCACAGGCGCACGGAAATGAAACGTGGCTTGTGTTCCGCGATCTCGGAGCGGCCGAGCTTCGCGAAATGAGGCTGAGAGCTGACGTGGATTATGTCGCTATGATGGCGGATATCGAACTGGAGGTGGAATAATGGAACATTCTGCAAAATTCGAGAAGGTAAAGGCTTACTATAAGTCTGGCCTCTGGAACATCACCAAGGTGAGAAACGCCGTCGTGAAGGGATGGATCACCGAAGCTGAGTTCGAGGAAATCACAGGAATTACCTACGAATGAGCGTAATCGTTCCGAAAAGGAAGCTCTCCCGGTACGAAGCGCTGATCTACGCCGAAACGCTGCAAAAAGAGCTGACTGATTTAATGCTCAGAGATTTCGGGATAAAAGATATGAACCGTATGCTGAGGAATCAGGCGTTTGCAGCGTCCGGCTGTGATATTCGGTCTGAGGAAGAATACAGGCTGGCCTGTCGGAAAACAGCGTGGCTGTTCAGTGAGATCAAGAAAAGGATCAATTATCTGACCTCTCTGCTCACAGCCAATCTCAGAGCGGCGCATTCGAGATTTCCGATGACTCTGCATGAATACGAGATCCGGAGGGACTGCCTGAACGGAGCGATCGTCAACTGTGAGCAGATCAAACAGGAACTGCAAAGATCCGTTGAAATGTTCGCAGTTGACTTAAACGTATACGAACGCTCTATAAAAGCGATCAACACAGAAATTGAGTTGATAAAGTCTTGGCGATCCCGCGATAATAAGATCCGAGTAAAGATCAAGGGGTAGTGTCTATTTGCGTTTCTGCGACCAACTTCGCCAATGTCAACAACAATGGCAATGCGAACAACAACAACGCGTCGAACAGCAATGGGGTTCGTCCAGATTCTCTGCCAACAACAGGGAAGGAGACATTATCAATTCCCGGAAGGGATGAAAAACAAAGCCGGACGTAATTTACTACGGTAAGTATTACTATAACGGTTAATATGGCAACAAAATACGAAGACCTTATTTGCGACGCCAATGTTCTTTATAAGGCCTACAAGGCCTCGGTCAAGGGCAGTAAGTGGAAAGAATCCACTCAGAAGTTCATGCTCAATTTTCTGAGCTATATTTTCGAGCTTCTTGACAAGCTCGTGACGCGGACATATGAAAACGGTCCGACCGATGAGTTTGAACTGCATGAACGAGGCCGGATCAGGCCTATCACAAGTCTGTGCGTATCGGACAGAATTATCCGTCACGTTCTCTGCGACGAGGTGTTTCTGCCGGAAGTGCGGAAGAAGATCATCTACGACAACGGAGCATCCATCAACGGGCGCGGATTGGCTCATTCCAGAAAGAGATTTGAAGTACATCTGCGCAGGTACTTCAAAGAATATGGAAACAATGGATACATCCTGTTCGGTGACTTCTCCAAATTCTATGATAATATCGTACATGAGATCGCAAAACGCGAATTGCTCAAACTGGTTGACGACGATGAATTTGTAGAGTGGCTGCTGACTTTGATATTTAACGGTTTCAGAGTTGACGTCTCTTTCATGACAGATGATGAATATTCGAAGTGCATGACTTCGTGTTTCAACAAGCTGGATTACCGAGAAATTCCAAAGAGCGAACTGACCGGCGAGAAATACATGGAGAAATCGGTCAACATAGGAGATCAGCTGTCACAGATTATCGGAGTTTATTACCCATATAGGATCGACAACTATGTCAAATACGTCCGAAGTCAAAAGTATTACGGGAGATACATGGATGACTTCTATATCATGAATCCGTCAAAAGAAGCGCTTGCAGATATTATGGACCACATCAAAATCATTGCGAGTGAGCTGGGAATACATATCAACGATAAGAAAACAAGAATCGTAAAGATCAAAGGGCCCTACCGTTACCTCCAATTTCGTTATGAATTGCTCGATAACGGAAAGATTGTTGTAAAAATCAATCAGAAGCGCGTGACGTGTATGAGGCAAAAGCTGAAAAAGCTGGCTGCGAAACTTGCTCGCGGTGAAAGAAAATATGAAAATATTGAAGGCATGTTCAGAGGATGGATGTGCGAATTCTATAAATATATGTCAAAAGAACAGAGAAAGAATATGCTGTCTTTGTATGAGGATTTATTCAAGAAAACAATTCGGATCATAAAGAAGCCGAATAATAAGAACAAGATGATCATTGAAGACAGAAACGATGTTCAAAAGGAGGTATCACAGTATGGCTCTGACAATAAAGAAGGTCACAATGCCAGCGGATAAAGTACCCATAAAGTGCCCGTATACAATGACGCCGACAAGAATCGTCATCCACAATACGGCGAATGACGCCAGCGCGCTGAATGAAATCAAATACATGCAGTCCAACAATAATCAGGTTTCCTTTCATTATGCCGTTGACGATAAGATGGCTGTGCAGGGGATCGAGCTTTGGCGGAACGCATGGCACGCCGGAGACGGCGGAAGCGAGAAAAGCCTCGGAAATCGGCAGGGAATTGCCATCGAGATCTGTTATTCCAAGTCCGGCGGCGAGCGGTTTATCAAGGCCGAACAGAACGCCGCAGAACTTGCCGCGCAGCTTTTGATCGATTTCGGCTGGGGGCTCGATAAAATCACGAAGCATCAGGATTACTCCGGCAAATACTGTCCGCACAGGACGCTTGACATGGGCTGGGATCGGTTTGTAAAAATGGTCGAAGAGAAACGCAACGCTCTGCTCAAAGCGAACAAAGCCGCGGATGTGACCAAAACGACGCTGAACGGCTATACGATCGAGCGGGCAAAAGACTTCTCCATCCTGTACTGGGACAAGTCCAAGAAGAAGGGAACCGCACAGTCTTACATCAACGGAGGATTCTTCGGAGTTTACAAAGAGGGTAACATAACATTTACCCTGCCTGTCGGAAACCTCATTTGCGATGTGATCCCGGACAGTCGGCTTGTCTATTCGGTTCAGAAGTACTGGAAGCCTTATGTGAGCGGCGGAAAATTCCGTTACGGAACCGCTGACAATGTTTCGGGTCAGTTCCGTGGAAAGAAGGTCACGACGCTGGTTCTTCCGACAAACGGAGCTCCCTATGTGGACGAGCTGTCCGCTGCTCCCGTTTCCTCGCGCTATGCCATTTCCGGCATTCCGGTCATTCGGAATGGGGTGGATGTTAGTTACAACAGTTTCGTCAAACCTCAGGGCTGGGACGATTCGCCTTTCTATGCGACGAGCCGTAATTTCATCGGGCTGAAGGGAACGTCTCTGTGGATCGTCACGGGAACTTCGAAAACCGCAAATTTCGTTGCCACATCGGAAGTTTATGAAAAGATCAAAGACTTTGGATTCAACGATCTGATCGCGCTGGACGGCGGAGGCTCTTACTACCACAAGTATGAAGGAAAGGCGGCCTTTGTCTGGAGCGACCGGGATGTCAGCAATCTGGTGGCGTTCGGATGAAGAAAGATACGGTGCTTTGGGCGCGGCAGTACTCCAAGCGTCTGATTACATTTCTGCTCGCGGCGTGGGCCATCGGAGCCGTGATCGGGGTAATCTATGAATTCATACGTCTCATTGCGGCCCCGGAGATGGCTTCTATGGATTCCTTCTATATTTATCTCGCGGTTCCGTTGACGTGCGGGATCCCGTCTTATGTGATCCCGAATGTTTTCCTCAACAAGGAAAAGGTGCGGCAGGGGTACGATCCGGCATACGATTTGAAATATCTTGAAAAAGAAGACATGACCGGAGAAGGGATCGGAGAACCGAACGAAGGCATGGAAACCGCAATCGAGCAGGTATCGATGGATATTTGAAACAAACGTGGAAAGGACGCTGAACAGCGCACGGGTATATCACTTTGAAAGAATTTCTGCTTGCCTTGCTCGGAGGCGGCGTGGCTGTAACGGTTGTCGAAACAATAAAAGAGGCAATCGCCTGGCATCGGAACCGTAAGGCTCAGCTCGAAGACAGAAGGGAAGAGGAGCTGAAGCGAAAAACGGAAGAAAGAATCCGAAATCTCGAAACAACTGTAGAGAAAGTCGAAAAAATGGTGATGATCCTTCTGGAAAGCCAAAAGAATTCACTATTTGACCGGATACAGTATCTTGCAAGAAATACATTGCGGAAGGTGCGATCGATGTGGACGACCTTCGGGCATTGAACGCGCTCTACCGGAGTTATCACGGTTACACGGACGATCACGGTGTGTATCACGAAGGCGTCGGTGGAAACGGCGATCTTGAAGACCTGATGAAGATCGTTCGCAAGCTGCCGCTCAAAGATTTGAAATGACGGAGGAATCAAAATGAATTCTGAATTTGTAAAGAAATTCCTGTCGAGGAAGTTTCTCGTGTCTCTCATCGGAATGATCGTCGGGCTGGCGATCGCTCTCGGTGCGGACAGTTCCGAAATCATGCAGGTTGCCGGAGCAATTACGTCCGCCGTATCCGCAGTCAGCTACATTTTCGGCGAGGCAAAGATCGACGCGGCCGCTGTGGAGCCGATTCCGCTTCTTCCCGCTCCCAAGAGCGATTCGGATGAAGTAAACGACTGGAAATGATATTTGAAGAAGAGCCGCTTGGGGTATTCTCGAGCGGCTTTTTCATTCTCTCTTCTTTTTTTGTGCACGCGGGTGATGATGAAGTGTGGTAGAATCGCACCGGAACAAAACTCACGGAGGTGTTTTATGAAAAGATCAGATCTGCCCATTGAGAGCCGTTACGCAATAACGATTGAGGAAGCTGCCGGTTATTCTTTGATTGGGGAGAACCGACTGCGTAAGATCATAGAGTGCGATCAAACGCTCGAATGGGTCATGCATGTCGGATCACAGGTAAGAATCAAGAGGGAACTGTTTGAGAGGTGGCTGGATGAGCAGTACCATCTTTGAAACGGAGAGCTTGACAAAGGAGACCATGAGTGGTATAATGTCCCTAACACATATCTACCACGAGCATCTTTTGTCAGAAAGGAGCAAATGATGCCGCAACGCAAAGACATGAAAAACCGGAACTTGCTTCCGGGTGAGTACCAAAAATCTGATGGGAGGTATGAGTATCGTTACACAGATACAAATGGAAAACAGCGTTCTGTGTACAGTTGGATGCTGACACAGACTGATCGTCCCCCGGCAGGAAAATCATCACCGAAGTGCCTTCGGGAAATCGAACGCGAGATCGCAAAAGATTTGCAGGACGAGATAGATAGATTCAAGGCACGAAAAATGACGCTCAACGCTTTCTATCTGGACTACATCGAGAATAAAAAGGAACTCAAGGAAACCACCAGAGTGAACTATAAATATATGTACAAAACCTTTGTGTGGGAGGAGTTTGGCGCAAAAAAGCTGCCGGACATTAAGTATTCCGATGTAAAGAGATTCTACAATCATCTCATGCGGGACTGTCACATGAAACCCAACACACTTGAGACAATCCACACAATCTTGCATCCGATTTTCGGCACGGCGGTTCGCGACGGCTACATTCGCACAAACCCCACGGACGGGGTTATGGCAGAGATCAAGAAAAGTAACGATTGGGAGAAACCAAAACGTCATGCTTTGACTGAGTCGCAACAGATCGCGTTCATAGAGTACATTCGCGACCATCAAACCTATAGTCATTGGCTGCCGCTCATGACGGTTCTGCTCGGGACAGGCGGGCGTGTCGGAGAAATTCTCGGTCTGACTTGGGACGATGTGGATTTTAGCAATGAAGTTATCAATATCAATCATAATCTACTCTACCACATCAGCGAAGAAACTGGAAAGGCAAAACTGTCTGTCGGTACACCAAAGACCCGCTCCGGCGAAAGAGAGATTCCAATGTTTTCGGCAGTCAAGGAAACGCTGCTAAAGCTCTATGAGGAGCAAAAATGCGATGGCTTCTGTAAAACAAATGTGGACGGGTATACAGGTTTCATCTTTATGAACCGATTCGGAGACGTACTTACACCGCCTTGCGTAAACCGGGTCATCAATCGTGTTCTACGTGATTATAATATTGAGGAAGGAATGCGCGCGGAAAAGGAAGACCGGGAGCCGACATATCTCCCACACTTCTCGGTGCACAATCTGCGGCACACATTCTGTACGAGGATGTGCGAGAACGAAACCAATCTGAAAATCATTCAAGAGATCATGGGCCACTCCGATATCACCACGACGATGGACATCTACAACGAAGCGACGCGGGAAAAGAAGCGGGAATCGTTCTCCAATCTCGAAGGAAAGATGAAGATCTGCTGATTCTCCGGTCGTACCAGCTTTACCAATTTTACCATTTTTTCTACCAATTTTGGCGCGGCCACTTCATGAGATTTTAAGAAGTTTCGTGAAGGGAGGAAAGCGGCGGCCAAAAGTAAGCGTGATGCAGATAGCTGAAAATGACGTTATAGCACAATGTATCAAGTTATAAAAGCGTAGAATTTTGATGGGCAAAAATTCCCGACAATGAAGAGCCTTGACAAGAAGTCCGACGCTCCGAAGTCTGCGGCGGAAGAGCAGAAGACGGCGGACGCTGCTCCTGTTGCCGAGGAAAAGATCGACTTCTCGAATGTGGAGATCGAGCCGCTGTTTCAGGATTTCGTGGATTTTGAGACCTTCTCGAAGTCCGATTTCCGGGCGGTCAAAGTGCTGGCGTGCGAGGCGGTCCCGAAGTCGAAGAAGCTGTTGAAATTCACGTTGGACGACGGTACGGGCGAAAACCGGACGATCCTCTCCGGCATTCACGCCTTCTACGAGC
Source organism: Oscillospiraceae bacterium (assembly GCA_015065385.1). GTDB lineage: Bacteria > Bacillota > Clostridia > Oscillospirales > CAG-272 > UMGS1696. The sequence goes on from SVQK01000056.1 coordinate 192,678, forward strand.
CGGAAGAGCTTGTCGGCAAGACCTGCGTAGCCATCACCAACCTTCCGCCGCGCCCCATGATGGGGATCGATTCCTGCGGGATGCTTCTGAGCGCGATCCATCACGAGAACGGGGAAGAGAAGCTCCACCTTCTGATGCTGGATCCCCACATCCCCGCCGGCGCGAAACTGTATTGAGCAAATCCGAATCAAACAAAGAACCGACTGTCGGACATACGGCAGCCGGTTTTTTCATGGGATGGAGATTACTTCTCCCATCCGTCGAGGAGCCAGACTTCGTCGAGCGGGACGGAGGGATCGGAGGTGGTGTGAATGTTGGAGTACGCCAGCGCGAAGAAGACGTCCGAAACGTTCGGAAGATCGCGCAGAAGATCGTGGATCCCGGTGTAAGTCTCGGAGCGGAGAACGACCTGATTTCCGTCAAAGGCGGCGTAATCGGCGGGCAGACCCAGCGCGGCGAGAATTTCCGGAACGGATCCGGCATGTTTCATTGCGTCGAAGTCGATCTTTCTCGTTTCAACGGGCTGGAACTCCTGTTTTTCCTCGCGCCCGAATCCGAACGGCTTTCCGTCGGGAACCGGAATCGGATCGGTCGGTCCCTCGTCCGCGGCGTACCCGACGAAATAGGTGTAGCTCATGGGCGGTAAACTGACCGTCAGGACGAGGTTCCCGTTCCGGTCGATGGCCGCTTCTCTGCGGTTCTCAGGGAGGTCGTGTTCGTAGAGCGCGATGCGGATCCCGCTGTCCGGAGCCTCTTCTGCTTCTTCGAGGCAGTTTTCCAGATTTTGGGGGTAGGAGGGCGGCCAGGAACCGAAGGAGGGGATCTTCACCTCGTCGAAGCTGCCGGACTGCGGGGCGGTGTGCGGGCGGTCCAGTCCGGTGAGTCCGGTGTAGAAAGCGGGGAGCAGGAAGGTCTTCGTCCGCTCCTCCTTCGTCTGATTGCAGACCATGAGGAAGAGCCGGTCCGGCGTGTCGCAGTTTTCCTGCAGGATCACGTCCATATCCTCGGCGACGGAGAGATCGGCCGTGGCCTTCGGCGGATAGGCGTGAACCGTGTTGGAGTTGAGCAGCTTTTTGTGCCGCCGGATCACGGAGGTCCAGTATTTCACAACAGCGCGGCACGCCTCGGTGTCGTAGAGCCGCTTTCCTCTCACGCAAGGCCACACGCCGGACGCCGCGGCCTCGGCCAGAGCCCAGTCGTACTCTGCAAGGTTTTCCGTCAGCGGTTCGAATTTCGCTGCCGCGCCTCCTCCATGGTATTCTTCGACCGGGAGGAATCCCCAGCCCATGGACGGGATCTTGTGGTAGGTGCCCATGTAGTTGTAGATCCGGTTCAGCAGGATCTGCGTGCGGCGGGGCTGGCTGAACCCGATTTCCTCGTATCCGACCGCGCATTTGTTCGTGCCGGAGAGATAGAACCAGTCGGGGGTGTTGACGTAGATCCCGAGGTTTTTCAGCCGGATATAGATCTCCACCGTGGAGCGGAGCCACTGCATATACCGGGAGTCGGAGAAGCCCTTGTGCAAATGCTCCGTCTGTCCGGGCCGGTTCCCGGTGCAGGTGTTGAAGTGATACGGTCCGTCGATCTCGATGAAATCCGATCCCGTCCTGTCGAGGAAGTTCACCACGCGGTTCCAGTAATCCTTCGACCATTTGGTGCAGAGGCAGCGCGAGATCTGATTGTGATCTCCGTTTGTCGCGCAGTCGTGATTCATGGGCCTGTAGTCCCGGATGAGGGCGAGGGTGTAGCCTCCGACGGCGATACCGCGGCTGTGGATGTAGTCGTAGTCCTTCTTCACCCGTTCGATGTAGGCGGGATCCTCGTTTTCGACGTCGATCCCGGAGGCGAAGGACAGGATGATCATGTCAAATCCCACGTCAGCGAGCATGTCGGCGGTATCGCGCAGGACCTGGCTCTCGTCGGAGATCAGGTGGATGAACAGCGGCGCCTCCGAGACCCACGGAGCGACGCGGCGGTACATGTTCTGAATCTCGTTCATCCGGTGGTCGAAGCTGACGCTCTGGCAGTACAGCTCGTACACCTGCATGCCGCGGAAGGTCTCGCCCGGATTCAGATCGTAGTCCGGCCCCATATCGAAATGCGCGGACACCAGATCCCCTTCGCGGAAAATCGAAGTCCCATGGTTGAATCCCGTTCCGTTGCTTCCCGTGTAATCCGATTCGAGATAGAACCGGAGCGCGCCGTCTTCGTTCAGCCGGAGGGCTTCGGTCTCGGCGGTGTTCACGGTGACGGTCTTCTCCCCATTGTTTTTCACATAGAGGGATTTGCGCAGGATGGGCATATCGTCGAAGATCTCATAGATCACCGTGATTTCCAGTGTTCCGCGGGTATAGACAACCTCGGCGGTTTTCCCCGGCGCGGGATAGGGATAGGGGTGCGTGTTGTATGGGCGGGGCGTATAGTCGAATTTGGCAATGGTCTGCCGTCCTTCCCGAATCCGGAACTCACAGGGACCTTCGAACGGACAGAACGTGCCGTCCGCCGTGATCGAACCCTCGCGGACCGGAGCGGACAGAGCCTCGCATCCGTCCCCGTCTTTGAGGGAAACGGTGATCCCGGCTTTTCGGTCGATGACGCGGCGGAGATAGCGGTTTTCGAGAATCAGCGCGTCTTCCGTCAAAACGGCGGAGGACGGCGCGTGTGTTTGTTCCAGCACCCAGAACGGAGTCATGGCGGTTTCCTTTCCGATGGTGAAATGTTCCGAATCAAGTTTACAGGAAACGGACGGAAAAGTCAAGGAGAAATGAAAGAATCCCGCGGAGAACTCTTTGCGGGAGTCCGCGGGATCGTACGGTCTGCGCGAGAAGATCAGCCGCCCTGCTCCGGCGTGCTTTCGATTTCCCGATAGGCATCGATCATCTTGTCGATCGTTTTGGTGATGACCTTGGAGCGGGATTTGACGGCGGAGGCAAGGTCCTTATTGTTGTTGTAGAACATCGCCACCACAAAGGTGTCGCGGATCGAATCCACCATGATGGTGTCGCCGAAGTCCACGATCCGGTGCTCCAGATAGACGTCGATCATCGCGGAGGAATCCTCGTCCCGGGCGAACTTGGATTTCAGCGCGATGTCCTTGTAGGCGGGAACGACGCTGTTGAAGGATTCGCAGTTCAGGGCTTCGAGCACAATGGAGGACATTTCCGGACTCGGCACGGTGACCGGGATCACGGAGGCGTCGTAGAAGGAGATCCGGCTGTAGTAGTCGGCCTGATTCTCGTCGAACTTCGGGAAGGGCACGATGCCGAAGTCGTAGTCCATGTCGCGGAGGGATTCGATGTAGTAGAAGATCGTGGCGAGGAAGAGTCCCTGATTGTTGCGGAACATATCGTGGTATTCCACAGCCTCGTTCGTGGTGTCGTTCGTGAGATACCACGCGTTGTTGTCGTTCAGCACGGCGAAGGTCTTTTCGAACACGGAGAGGAAGTGCTCGTCGGTGTTCATCGTGAGAACCGGGATGTTGTCCGCGTTCTTCGAGATGTACCACGCGCCGCCGGCGGGAAGGAACGCGCAGTGCAGGAATTTGCATGTGCCGAGCGCGCCCCACTGATCGCTGTTGTTCAGTACGCCGTCGCCGTCGAGATCCATCGTGACGGACGAAGCCATGGTCCCGAACAGATCGAAGGTCCACTTGCCCTCCCGCACCGTCGCATACAGATCGTCGAACTGATACCGGGCGAAGAGATCCTTGTTGAACAGCAGGACGTCCATGAAGTCGATCGTGGTCAGGTTCGCCGATCCGATCGCCGTGAAATACCGGTTACCGACCGCGATCATACGGGTCAGTTCGTCGTCCCAGTAGGGCTTGTCGAGCTTGATGTACTCCATCTTGCTGATGTCGAAGCACATGCTCTTCTGCGCCATCTTGTCCGCGGCGGTACACCGGACGTTCATGAGGGAAAAGGTGTCGTCCCCGGACTGGACGTTGTTCTGCGCCATGATTTCGTCGGAATAGACGGTCTCGGTGAACGCGATGTTGAACCGGTCCGCGGTTTTCAGATTCCGCTCGTAGATCGCGTCGTTGAGGACCTCACCGGTCATCTCCTCGGCAAGATAGGCGTAGTGGGTGGTGTTGGAGCGGGTGTAGATGTTGAAGGCGGCTCCGTCGTAGTTCCGCTCGGGCAGATCGTCCGTGACCGTCTCCGGCTCGTCGGGTTCGGCTTCGGCGGCGCTGCCCGGATCGGCGGATGAGGCCGCGCTGTTCTGCGAGGCGGGCGCGTCTTCGGCGGCGTTTTCCGTCTGCTGCGAGCAGGAGGAGAGCACGGGGAGCGCGCACGTCAGCAGCGCGAGAAGAAGGGCGGCTGTTTTTTGTCTCATGATAAACCTCTATTTTTGAATGAATGAAAGATAATGAAATTATAGCACACTATGAAGGATAAATCAAGAAGCGAAGATGAATTTTTACATCTTTCGGCGGGCTTTTATCAAATTCCGGGGACAGATCCTGAGAAGGGGAAATGAACGGTTCTTTTTTCATCTTTCGTTCATATTTCCTCCTTGTTTCCGGGGAGAACTTCCCATATAATACAATTGAATCGCCGGATCGATTCCCGGATCCGGCAGAACCGCCGTCGAACGACGCACAGAGCAGGAAAAGGAGGCAGTATGGAACAGCTTGCGCTATTGGGCGGAACGCCCGTCCTGACAGCCGAACCGGAGGAGCTCTTCCGGTGGCCGATCATGGGGCAGGAGGACTATGACGCCGCCATGGACGTGGTCGTGAACAACAAGTTCTCGGGGACCGACATCACGGAGAAGTTTCAGGGGGAGTTCGCCGCGTGGCAGGGGGTAAAGTACGCCATCGCCTACTGCAACGGAACCATGTCCCTGACCGCCGCCATGTTTGCCGTCGGACTCGGACACGGGGACGAGATCATCTGCCCGACCAAGACCTACTGGGGGAGCGTTTCGCAGGCGGTCAACTTCGGCGCGTCCCCTGTCTTCTGCAACATCAACGAGATGCTGAGCATGGATCCCGCAGACCTCGAGCGGTGCATCACGCCCCGGACCCGCGCGATCATGGTCGTGCATTATTTCGGGTATCCCTGCGATATGGACGCGATCATGGCCGTGGCGAAGAAGCACGGGCTCCGGGTGATCGAGGACGTCTCCCACGCGCAGGGAGGACTCTATAAGGGCAAAAAACTCGGAACCTTCGGCGACGTCGCGGCCATGTCCCTCATGAGCGGGAAATCCTTCGCCGCGGGTGAGCTCGGGATCCTTGTCACGGACGACCGGGAACTCTACGAGCGGGCGATGGCTTTCGGACACTACGAGCGGAACAACGGTCGGTACATCACGGAGTCGGAGGACCTGAAACCCTACTACCATATCGCGCTCGGCGGGATGAAGGGACGGGCGAATCAGCTCTGCTCCGCGCTGGCCCGCGTACAGCTCAAATACTACGACGAGCGGTGCGCCGAGATCCGGCGGGCGATGAACCGCTTCTGGGATTCCCTCGGAGGTCTGCCGGGGATCTATGCCATCCGCGTGGACGAATCGACGGGATCCAATATGGCGGGCTGGTATTCCGCGCAGGGCGGGTACCGGGCGTCGGAGCTGGGCGGGCTGTCCGTCGGGCGCTTCTGCGAGGCGGTCCGGGCGGAGGGCTATTCCGGATGCTGGAGCGGCGGGAACTTCTGCCTGCATACGCATCCCTTCTTCAAGACCTTCGATCTGCGTCACGAAGGCACCCCTTCCCGTATCGTGTACAACGACCGGGACGTGCGGGAGGACGACGCGCTCTGCAAACCATCCGAATCCATCGACTGCTATAACGTCCCGTGGTTCAAGCACTATGATCCCGAGTGGATCGACCGGTACGCTGCCGCCTTCCGCAAGGTCGTCGAGAATCACGAACTGCTACTCGAAGCGGATCGGAACAAAGCCCGGGACGGCCGCTGGTACGGACTCGGAAACGCATAACGGAACGAAAAAGCTCTCCGACCTTGAACCGGACCGGAATCCGGAGATCGGAGAGCTGTTTTTATTCCGACGGAATCAGAGCGATTTTCCTTCGTCTCTTGCCTTCTGCCTGATCGCGATGTAGCCGAGCAGGCCGCCCCAGTGGTAGAAGTTGTTGCTGTTGGGCTTGTCGCATCCCTCGCCGTCGTAGCCGCTGTAGTTCTCATGGACGTGGCCGTGCTCCTCCCATTCCTTCAGGAGCACCCGGCGGGAGGATTCGGCGAGCAGGCGCATTTCGTCCTCCATCCCGGCCTCGGTCAGAGCTTCGTACACCAGATAGTTCATCGGAGCCCAGATCCGTCCGCGCCAGTAGTCCTGATCGGGGAACGCGGGATCGGAGCGGGAGATGGAGGGGAGCATGAACGGCCCGCCCAGCTCGTCCGGGTTGCGGAGATAGCGTTCGGACATGGACTTCTTCTGTTCCGGCGTGACGTCCTGGGAGAAGAGACTGTAAAGGTTGGTCGGGGAGATCCGGTGGCTGAACTGTCCTGTCACCGCGTCCCGGTTCTCGTAGATCCCGGTCTCGGGATTCCAGAGGGTCGCCATGGCGCGCTCGGTCTCCTCCAACCGCTCCTTCAGCACAGGGATCGCGTCGGTCTCCCCGGCGATTTCCGCGAGCCGGATCAGACAGCGGCAGTCCTCGATGTACAGCCCGGTCAGGCCGACGTCGGAAAGGAGCATGATCTGCCGCTCCGGATCGAAGGCCGCGCCGTCGTACATCGGGGAGTTGTCGAGCCCGGATTCGAATTTCGCTCCTTGGAGATCGCCGACGCTGTTCAGCTCGAAGTGGGATCCGTTCCGCGGCTTGTATTTCTCGGAGCCCCAGCACAGCGTCCCGTCAGGCAGCGTCCGATGTTCGCGGAACCAGGTGTTCCAGCGGTACAGGGTGGGGAAGAGTTCCTTCACGACCCAGTCATCCCGGAACCGTTCCCAGAGCCGCAGGACCACCAGCGATCCGACGGGCGGCTGCGACCGGTCACGGCTCTTGTTGTCGTCGGAGGAACCGAAGTTCGGGACAAAACCGTCCTCCGTCACCTCGTTCGTGATGGCGAAGGCGTTGAGATAGGCCAGCTCCGGACTGCCGAACTGACTCATGAGCGCGGCGAAATAGGTGTCCCAGTCAAAGAGGACGTACCCGCCCCATCCTTCGCTCCACGCCCGGCTGACGGGAGAGCAGATCCGGTCGTGCTCGGGTTCGTAGATCGTGTCCCACGCGAGACAGCTGCGCATGGCCTGATACGCCCCGGCGTTCTCCCCGTATGCCGCCTCCCCCGCGAGTGCTTTCTCCTTCTCACGGTCCAGCATCGCGCGCACTTCATCTACCGTCGCCGGTACGGTGGAAACCACGACGGGCCTGTCCAGCGTGACGGCGAGATACGGGCAAAGCGCGTCCGGATAAACATAGGCGTCGCGGTTTCCGGTCGTGTGGATCACGATCGTCTTTCCGTCCTCGAACGTCCCCCCGATCGTTCCGTCTCGCTGAAAGACGGTTCCCGGTTTGCCCCAGAGAAGCGCGGCCCCGATCACAAGAGCCGGATCCCGCACCGATTTCCCAGAGGGAGTCACGAGGATGTACTGCTCACCGTTCTGCGCCGTGCTTTCGACGGTGATATCCGTTCCGCCGGCTTTGAAGGTCAGGCTGGTGTAGGATCCGTCCCAGGTGCGGGAACCGGGCTTTAACCCGTGGTCGCCCACCTTGAGATTCCGGATCAGGGCCGTGTTTCCGAAATCCTTGAAGCCCAGCCAGACGCAGAATCCGCAGGGCAGCAGCACATGGGCGGTCATGGAGCGCGAATACCATGTGTTCCACCCCCGGTTGGTCTGTTTTCTCAGTTCGTCGTAGGTCATGATGCCACCTCGTCCGTCCGATTCGCGGTGAATGCCGCGTTCTTTTGCTATTATACATCGATTTGCGATTCCTGTCAATCCGCTTTTCCCGCGCTTTTGTCAGATTGCCCGCCAGCCCGTCCCTTTGCCCGCGGGATCGATCGTGACTTCATATCCTCCGCCGGGCTTGGGCTGCCATTCGTACCGGTTTTTGCCCTCCTCCGGGAAAAGCGCGGTCATGATGTGCGCGATCACGCCGCCGTGGGTGACGAGCAGGGTGTCCCTGCCGTCCCGCGAAATCTGCGCGAGTCCGGAGAGAACGCGGGCTTTCACAAGGTTTCCGCTTTCCCCTCCCGGCGTGACATTGGCCTCGTTGTCGCCCGTGATCCACGCCTGATAGTCCGGGTCGTCCTTCATCTCCTCGTAGGAGCGCATCTCGAAGGCTCCGAACGCCATTTCCCGGAAATCCGCGTCGGTCTCATGGGGAAGGTCTCCGAAGAGGCAGGCGAGCGTTTCTTCGCACCGGATCATGCCGCTTGTGAGAACGCGGACTGCGCCCGAAATCTCCGGAAGCGTCCCGCTCTCTCTTTTCTCTGTGAGGGCCAGCCGACCCGCCTCTGAAAGGGGAAGGTCGGTCGAGCCGCAGTAGAGGTGCTTTTCGTTTGCCTCCGTCAGGCCGTGGCGAATGAGAATCAGTTTCATTTCAGTCTTTGCTCCAATCCGCAGAATACCCGCGTCACCGTGTCCGCCTCGGACGCCAGATAGGCGCAGAGACGTCCGGTCATTTCCCGCCATGCTCTCATATCCGCTCCGAGCGGGACCACGCCGCAGAAAATGTCCGCGCAGATCAGCACGGAATCGCGCCACGATTCCCGGTTCCGCCGGAAAAGCTCCGCGGCGTCGAGCGCTTCGTTCCGGTTCTCTTCGTTCTGCCGGACGCAGTGGAGGGTGAATTCCTCGAGGCGGTTGATGCAGCGGGATCCGAACGCGATGCTGTCCGTCTCCGTACAGGTAAAAATGTCTTCATCACGGACGCCGAAGGTCCGTCTGGCGCAGTCCAGCTTGCCCTGATACGCGCCTCCGATGATCAGATCCATATGGGTCCATCCTTTCTTTCAGATCAGTGCGAATACGGCGATCCCGCAGAGCTCGCCGACGGTCAGCGCGTAACCCGAGATATCGCCCGACATGCCGTCGAGGGATTTGAACGCCCTCCGTAGCATCCAGAGGTACCCCGCGATCACCGCGAGAGAGGCGAATCCGGCCTTTCCGAGGAAGACGAATCCGAGCGCGGCCGAAATCGCCAGCACGACGGACAGCGCGATCACATGGGACCGCTTCACACCGCGCCGGTACGTCCCCGCGTATTCGCTCGTGGAGAGGGGGCGCAGGACCGTGACGCAGAGTCCCGCCGTCGCCCGGGAGACCGTCGGGATGAGGATCAGGGCGTACAGGTTCGCGTCCTCCTTCGCCGAGAGGAACAGGGAAAACTGGCAGAGGATCAGAAGGATCGCGGCGATCACGGCGAAGGAACCGACGTTCGGATCCTTCAGAATGCGCCGCCGTTCGTCCAGATCCCGCCACGATTTCACGGCGTCTGTCACGTCGAGGTACCCGTCCATGTGCATCCCGCCGGTCACGAGAAAGGGGTAGGCGCAGAGCAGGAACGCGCTCACCGGAGCAGGCGCGTGAAGCAGGCGCAGGACGAACCCGAGCGCGAACCAGAGAACGCCGATCCAGAGGCCCACGGCGGGCAGAAACAGGGTCATGAGGGGCCGCGCGTCCTCGTCCCATTTTTTATAGGGGCATGGGATGGCGCAGAACATGCTCATGCACATCATAAACGCGCGGAAACAGCGGATCATTGCGGAAGTCCTCCTTTGTGAACGACGGCGAGGCCGCACGACAGCTCGATCACCGTGTCGCAGATCTCGGCAAGCGCGCGGTCGATGGAGGCGAGGTCGGCCCGGTACCGTTCGGTGAAGTCGTCGTAGCGGGCGGCATCGGAATAGATGTAGTCCGAGACGAACACGGCGTTTCCCGCTCCCCGGGCGAGACCGGCCAGTCCCCGCCGGCAGCGTTCCGCGGCCATGGGATCGGCCGGAGCAGAGTAGTCGCCGGGATACATTTCGTTGAGCAGCAGGGCGGTCGTGCTGTCCACGAGAAAGGTGGAGGCCGCCGGATCCGCCCCGTCCTCTTTTACCAGATCCAGCGCGGAGGCGATGTTCCGGGCGATCTCCAGCGTTGTGAAGCCGAGTCCCGCTCTTTCCTCGATGTGCAGCTCGACCCGTTTTCTGTCCTCGTCGTCGTAGGGGATCATCGTGGCGACGTAGTACCGCTTTCCGCAGGACGCCGATCCCGCGAGGGCGAGGGCGGCTCGTTCGGCGAAGGCGGTCTTGCCGTTCTTGCTGCCGCCGGATATGAGTACGTTCATCCGTTTTCTCCTTCCTCTCCGCGGTTCACCGAGAAGGCGTCGCCCTCCCGGATGGGATCGAGATACCCGTCGTCGATGCCCGCCTCGTCGAAGGTCGCCATATCGTTGATGACCGTGCAGGCGGCGTCGATCATGCTCATGGCGATGGGAACCCCGCTCCCCTCTCCGAGCCGCATTTGCAGGTCGAAAAGCGGTTCGAGTCCGAGCTCCTCCGCCGCCAGCCGGTAGCCGATCTCATACGACGCGTGCGAAGGGATGAGGTAGTCCCGGACGGTCGGACAGAGCCGCGCCGCTGAGAGAGCCGCCACGATGGAGATGAATCCGTCCACTACGGCGGGTACGCGGTTGCTCGCCGCTCCGAGAAACGCGCCCGTCATGGCGGCGAGATCGAATCCCCCCACCTTTGCGAGCACGTCGGCGGGATCGGCGGGATCGGGCCGGTTGAGGGAGACGGCCTGCTCGATCACGCGGAGCTTTTTCCGATAAGCTTCGTCAGTGATGCCCGCGCCCCGTCCGGTCACGTCCCGGATCGACGCCCCGGTCAGAACGGACAGCACGGCGGACGAGGTGGTGGTGTTGCCGATGCCCATCTCTCCGACGCCCAAAGCCCGCGCCCCTTCCCGGACAGCCTGATCCGCCAGATCCGCGCCCGTGAGGATTGCCCGGAGCGCTTCGTCCCGGGTCATGGCGGGGCCTTTTGCGATGTTTTTCGTACCGAAGGCGATTTTTCGGTCAATGACGGCAGGTTCCCGGATCCTGGCCGCCACGCCCACGTCGCAGACCAGAAGGCGGCATCCGAACGCCCGGGACAGGACCGCCGCGCCCGTTTTTCCGCGGGTGAGGTTGATCGTCTGGGCCAGCGTCACGGATCGGGGAGCGGAGGCCACGCCCTCCTCGGTCACACCGTTGTCCGCGCAGAACACGAGCAGGGCCCGGTTCCGGAAGTCGTTATGAACCTCCCCGGTGATTCCGGCCAGCTTGACGGACAGGCGTTCCAGACGTCCGAGGCTCCCCGGCGGTTTGGCCAGTTCCGCCTGCCGTTTTTCCGCCCGTTCCATGGCTTCCCGATCGGCCGGCCGGATCGAAGAGATCAAACGGGCGAGCTCGTTCTCAAGTGATTCCATTCCGATGCTCCGTTGGTTTTCGTTACTCCCGTATTGTACACCATCCGGCGGAAAAAAGCAATCCTTTCCGGAAAACCGGTTTGCACGTCGGGAACGCTTTCGGATACATTCGCTTTTTCCGTCATTTTTCTCACCGGGACTTGCCCTGAGCCCGATCCTGTGTTATACTGGGAAAAAGACCGTTCGCCGGGAAAAAACGGCCTGCGGAAAACAGGAGGGTCAGATGAACGAGGAATTCCTGCGGGAACTGCGGGAGAGTCTGTACGTCCACAAGCCGCTCCCCCTGCATCGGGAGAGGGAATTCGAATCCCGCTTTGCCCGGGTACAGATCGAGGAGAGCGAGCCCATCCGTTCGATCCCCGCGGCGGAGGGATCCGCTGAAGCGGCGGGCCTTGACACTTCATGCGGGGCGTACACGATCCGGGCTCCCCTGCGGTGCGATCCGTGGCCGAAGGATACGCCCGGGGACGTCGGATACCGGAATTTTGGGGTGGCGCGGCTGGTGTTCCGCTTTGACCCCGAGGACTGGAGCCGCTTCGACCGCCTCCGCTTTTCCGTTTGTCCGCGGATTTCGGGCGGGCGTGTGTTCCATCTCAACGCCGCGGTTGTGAGCGACGGAAAAGTCCCGATCCCCGACCGGTACTGGCGGGAAGGGGCGACGGTCTTCGATCTGGACGGAGAACGCTGGAACGACTGTATCTGGGAGTTCGGCTCCATGCCCCGGGACGCGGTGCGCGAAGTTCAGTTTTACGTCTTCTGCTCCGGACACGACACGGGCGCCGGAGATTCCCTGACATATTCCTTCAGGGACATTCGTCTCGAACGGGTGAGGAGGACGGACGCGGCGGTCTACCCGGGCAGAGCGGACAGCATCCACACCCTCGGATGGGAGAATCCGATCCCCGGGATCCGGCAGTCCTCCGCGGGATACTTCCCGGAAGGCGGCAAAACGGCCATAGCGGAAACGGACGCCGAGACTTTTTCTCTGATCTGCGAGGAGAGCGGGGAGACCGTGTTCGAGGCCACCGTCAGGCGTGTGGAGAACGAGCGGGGGCGGTTCGCGGTGCTCGATTTCTCCGAGGTGCGCACACCCGGCCTCTACCGGCTCCGCGCGGGGGATCTGACCGGCCCGGCCTTCCCGATCGGGGAGGAGCTTGCGGAAGAGGCGCTGTGGAAGGCTTTGAACTTCCTCTTCTGCCAGAGGTGCGGATATCCCGTCCCCGGAAAGCACGGCGCGTGTCACCTCGATTTTCTCGGGGAGCACAACGGGGAGATCATCCCGTTCCACGGAGGCTGGCACGACGCGGGGGATACCTCCCAGCAATCCGCGCAGACGGCGGAGACGGTGGAGATCCTCTGCGAGCACGCGATCCGGCGGGGCGGATGTGACGAGCTGACGCTCCGGCTGACGGAAGAGGCGGCATGGGGACTGGACTTCATTCTGCGCACGCGTTTCGGGGACGGGTACCGGGTCACAAGCGCGGGCTCCACCCGGTGGTCGGACAACAGGATCGGCACCTTCGACGACGTGGCGTGCCGGGTGTTCGACCATTCCTACGAGAACTTCCTGTTCGCCGGAGCCGAAGCCGCCGCCGCAGAGCTCTTCCGGGAATCCGACCCGGGCCTCGCGGACTGCGCCCTGAACGCCGCGCGGGAGGATTTCGCCTTTGCGGAAAAGAAGTTCGCGGCATGCGGCGTCGATCCTGCCCACATGTTCGAGCACACCTACAACAGCGGACTCAGCCAGTATTACGCGGTGATCGTCCGGTCGGTGTGCCGTCTGTACCGTCTCACGGGAGGTGAGGATTACGAGCGGGCGGCGAAGGAGTACGGGGCAAAGCTCGCGGCCTGTCAGGAGACGGGGGATCTGCCCTTCGCCGGGTTCTTCTATCGGGATGAAACCCACCGGACGCCGGTCCACTTCAACCATCAGGCAAGAGAACATCAGTTCCCGGAGGCGTTCGCCGCGCTCTGCCGGACTTTCCCGGACTCGCAGGAGAAAGAATCGTGGGAGGCGGTTCTCTTCCGCTACGGGCGGTACCTGAAATTCATCGCGCCGAACACCGCTCCCTACGGCATGCTTCCGGCGGGCGTACACAGGACGGACGAGGCGGAGGACCGGGAACTCTTCCCCTATCTGCATGTGACCTGCGGCTACGACGCGGAGAGGGAGAACTGGCAGAAGCAGCTCGCGGCCGGGCGGGATCTCGGGGGCGGATTTGTCCTCCGGAATTTCCCGGTTTGGTTCTCCTTCCGGGGAGGGAGCGCGGTGATGCTCTCCATGGGACGCGCCGCCGGAGTGGTCGGAAACCTGCTCGGGGATCGGGAGCTTCTGTCGATCGCGCGGGAACAGCTCTACTGGATGTGGGGCAAGAATCCCTTCGGGCAGTCGCTGGTCTACGGCATGGGGAGCGACTACGCGAAGCTCTACACCGTCCACATGGGCGAGACCGTCGGGGCGGTTCCGGTCGGGATCGAGACCTGCGAAAACGGAGACGAGCCCTACTGGCCGGGGAACAACAACGCCACCTATCGGGAAATCTGGATCGGCGCGGTCTGCCGGTACCTTGAGACGCTGGCGTGCGTATAAAGAGAAACGAACGATTTGAGGAGGAATATGAGATGTTTGACATCCGGATCATGAAGGACGAGCGCGCGTTCGATATCGCGGCGGCGTGGGAGATCATCGGGCAGATTCTGAAAAAGCCGGACTCGGTGATCGGCTTTTCGACCGGCCAGACCACGAAAAACATGCACGCGATCGTCGCGGACATTTACAGGCAGTATCCCTTTGACACGAGCCGGGTCACGTTTTTCAACGTGGACGAGCTGACGAATCTGCCGCGGAGCTATGCGGGCTGCTGCTGGACCATGATCGAGGAGCAGATCGCCGGACCGCTCGGGATCCCGGAGGACCGCTTCATCATGCCCGCCACGATCTCGGACGACTTCGAGGCGGAATGCCGGGCGTTTCAGGAGGCGATCGAGGCGCGGGGCGGCGCGGACCTGCAGATGCTCGGCCTCGGATACAACGGGCACATCGGGATCAATCAGCCCGGAACGCCGTTCGGGAGCGAGACGTGGGTGTCCCCCATGGATCCCGTGTTCGAGGAGAGGGTGCGCCGCGAGACCGGAGTCGCCCCGGACTACCCGCTTGGCGGGCTGACCCTCGGGATCCGGACCATCATGCGCACCCGCCGGATCGTGCTGATCGCCAAGGGAGAGCACAAGGCGGAGATGGTGCGGAAGATGCTCAAAGGCCCGGTGACGGAGGACATTCCGGCGTCCGTTCTGCAGCTGCACCCGAACTGTACGTTCCTGCTCGACGCGGACGCGGGCAAATATGTCGCGGATCTTGTCTGAATCCAATCAAAAAGCCGCTCGCCGGTATGTGATCCGACGGGCGGTTCTGTGTGTTTGTGAGGGCGATTATTCCGCCGGGCCGAAGACGTCGCGGATAGCGTCGAGATACCCGGTTCCGTAGACGTCGTCCGGTTCGAGATAGCTCATTTCGGTCCACTCGTTCCAGGAGTTGATCGTGATGAGGGGCGTGTCGTTGTGGGCGTCGCTCCACTCTTTTGCCATTTCGAGGCCCTTCTTGAAGTTCTCCGGGGTGTTGTCCTTCATAATGGGGCCGACGAGATGGGTGAAGCGCGGGTTGTTGTCCCAGCCGACGGTGACGTGGGGATAGTACGGAACCTTGTAGTCCCGCCCGATGCGCTCCCACTCCCGCCTGACGTCCGGGAGGATCTCCATGTAGCTCCGGTTGCAGTCCACAAAGTGTACGAACTGATAGTGGGTCATGGAGTCGAATCCGAGGGCGGGGACGATATCCTTCGTGGAACCGGTGCGCCCGGAGTCCACGCCGCTGATATCCACCGCGTTCTCGCCCCAGATGGTGAGCTGGAGATGCAGATCCGGGAAGCCGGCGGCCCTGACCTGTTCGCGGAACCACTCGAGCGCTTCGCGGGTCTTTTCCAGTCCGCCGAGACCGCGCACGAGGTTCATGACGTCGTAGATCATGAAGACGGGGCAGCCGTTGATCTTGTAGTAGTTCGGACGGGTGAAGTACTTTTCGATGACCCGGTGGACCACGACCTCAAACTCCGGTCTGGGCTGGGAGCCGAGCCAGATGATCCCGTTGTGCCGGCAGAGCCGCTTGTCCCAGAGGAACCCGGCGTCGTGATTGGCCCACATGAGGAAGAACTTCATCTTCCCGTTGTTCGGCGCGCCGAGGAATCCTTCGTTCAGGCACTGTTCGAGGAACGGCCTGCGGTCGTACCAGTACCAGTCGTAAATAAAAACGTTCACGCCGTGGGAGAGAGCTTCATTGATCTGAAACTCCATGACGGCGGGATCCGCCTCGTCCTGCGCGCCCCAGAGAGGCTTCCGGGGGAGGATGTGATCCGGAGAACGCTTTTCCGCCGTGAGGACCGTCTGCCATTCTCCGTGACCTTCGGGCCAGAAGGGGATGGAGCGCGGTTCGCGTCCGGTATAGGAGGGCCAGATGTAGGCCGCGATGTCGTAATGCTTCATGGGAACACCTCGCTTTTCTTGGTTTGATCCATTGTACCACGAAAGAAAAGTTTTGTCAATTCCTTGCAGAGCATGCGCGTTTATGCTATAATCAGAATCTGAACCAGAAATCAACGGACGGGCCCCGGAGCCCGGAAAGAGGTGCGGCATGACAGCAGCGGAAAACAGAGCGGCGACGGAGCGGCTCATCGCGTTTATCGAAAAGAGTCCCACGGCGTTCCACGCGGTGGCGGCAGCGGCGCAGATGCTTGAGGAAAAGGGATTCCGGCGTCTCAGGGAGAGCGAGCGGTGGACGCTCGAAGCCGGCGGAAAATACTATGTGACGCGGAATCAGTCCTCGGTGATCGCGTTCGCGGTTCCGGAGAGGGAAGAGGCCCGGCACAGCTTTCTCATTGCCGCCAGCCACACGGACAGCCCGACCTACAAGCTCAAATCCGAGGCGGAAACCGAAGCCTGCGGGCGGTATATCAAGCTGAATGTGGAGGGTTACGGCGGCATGATCGCGCCCTCGTGGATGGACCGACCCCTGTCTCTTGCGGGCCGAGCGGTGATCCGGAAGGAAGGGGTCATCGAAGCGCGTCTTGTGAAGATCGACCGCGACCTTGTTCTGATCCCGAACGTCGCCGTTCACCAGAACCGTTCGATCAACAACGGCTACAACTACAACCCCGCCGTGGATCTGATGCCCCTCTTCGCGGAGAAGGAGCGGAAGGGCGCCTTGAAGAAACTCCTCGCCGCCGAACTGGACTGCGCGGAAGAGGACATTCTCGGGGCGGATCTGTTCCTGTACAACCGGACGAAGGGGACCGTCTGGGGAGCTGCGGACGAATTCTATTCCTGCCCGCGGATCGACAACCTCCAGTGCGCCTATACCACGCTCTGCGGATTCCTCGACGCGGTCTGCGCAGGGGAGACGAGATCCGTTCCCGTCTGGGCAGCCTTCGACAACGAGGAGACCGGATCCGCCACGAAACAGGGCGCGCACTCTCAGTTCCTCTGGGATACGCTCGAGCGGTATGCGGACGCGTTCGGGATCCGTCTTCCGGAAGCTCTGGCGTCTTCCTTCATGGTTTCCGCCGACAACGGGCACGCAAGGCATCCGAACCACCCCGAGCTCTCAGACGCCCAGAACGCGCCGAACATGAACGGGGGCGTAGTGATCAAATCGAACGCCGCGCAGAAATACACCACGGACGCTGTCTCCGCCGCCGTGTTCGGGGAGATCTGCCGCCGGGCGGGCGTGCCGGTACAGGTTTTTGCCAATCGGAGCGATATGGCAGGCGGCGGCACTCTCGGATCCATCTCCAACACCCACGTCGCTCTTCCGACCGTGGATATCGGACTGGCTCAGCTGGCGATGCACTCCTCCTACGAGACGGGCGGAACGGCGGACACGGGCTATATGACCGACGCGATGAAGGCCTTCTACCGCTCCGGACTCCGGTTCAGCGACGACGGCGTCTGCTCGCTTGACTGACGGAGGCGCGGATGGAACTCTGGGATTTATACGACAAGAACCGCGTGAAGACCGGGGAGACTGCGGTCCGAGGCGGCGATCCGATCCCCGAAGGGCGGTATCACATCGTGGTTCACGCGGCGGTGTTCAACGACCGGGGCGAGATGCTGATCCAGCAAAGACAGCCGTGGAAGGACGTCTTTCCGGATCTCTGGGACATCTCCGTGGGCGGATCCGCGGTGGCGGGGGAGGACGCGCCCCTCGCCTGCTTCAGAGAGCTTGAGGAGGAGGTCGGACTCTCCCTCGACTCCATCCGGAACGGACGGGCGGTTTTCACCGTCAATTTCGGAAACGGATTCGACGACTATTTCGTAGGTCACTGGAACGGGGATCCGGCGGCGCTTTCTTTGCAGGAGAGCGAAGTAAAGGCGGTCCGGTTCGCGTCTCGGGAGGAAATCGCCCAAATGACCGCGGACGGGACCTTCATCCCGTATCATCCGGGGCTGATGGATCTCTTGTTCCTGTACGCGTCGGGGACTTCCATCTACGGCTGGAAATGACGGAGGGGATATGGCATACAAAGCGGTTCTATTTGATATGGACGGGACGCTGCTCGACACGCTGGACGACCTGTGGGGAGCGGTGAACGCCACCATGCGCCGTTTCGGCTATCCGGAGCGCACCCGGGACGAGGTCCGGCAGTTCGTCGGAAACGGCGTGACGCGCCTGCTCGAGCTGGCTCTCCCCGGCGGAGCGTCCGATCCGCGCTTTGACGAGGCTATCGCGGCGTACCGGGCCTATTATGCCTCCCATTCCGAGGAGAAGACCGGGCCGTATCCGGGGGTGTCCTCTCTCGTGGCCCGGCTGACGGAGGAGGGGATCGCCTGCGCCGTAGTGTCGAACAAGCCGGACGTCACGACAAAGCTCCTCGCCCGGAAGTTCTTCCCGGAGATCGCCGTGGCGGCGGGGGAGAACGAGGCTGCCGGGATCCGGAGAAAGCCCGCGCCGGATATGGTGTTCGCGGCGGTCCGGGAGCTCGGAGTATCCCTCTCCGACTGCGTCTATGTTGGCGACTCCGAGGTGGATCTTTACACCGGACGCGCCGCGGGGATGGACGTCGTCTCCGTCCTCTGGGGCTTCCGGGACAGGGATCTGCTCGAGCGGGAGGGGGCGGAGCGGTTCGCCGGGACTCCCGAAGAGCTCTACCGGCTCGTGGTGTCTCCCAAAGTGGGATGAAATGTAAATCCTTTTGAAATTTCACGTTTCCATGTCGAAAAATTGTTTACAAACCCCCGTCCCGATGGTATAATAGAATAAGCCGCAGTCTGCAAACCGGCGGCTCGGGGAAAGGGTCTGTCCGACATGGTATTCTCAAATCTGTTTTTTCTGTACGTTTTTCTGCCGGTCCTGTTTCTGGCTTATTTTGTCATAAAAAACAACGCATACCGCCGCGGGGTCCTCGTGGCGTTTTCCCTGCTGTTCTACGCGTGGGGAGAACCGGTATGCGTTTTCCTCATGATCGGACTCGTGGCGGCCGATTACCTCTTCGGCCGGCTGATCGGAGCGACTCGGATCCAGTCGAGGCGGAAGCTCTGGCTGACGCTGGCGATCATCTCGAACCTCGGCGTGCTCGGTTTCTATAAATACCTCGGATTTGTGATTGAGACCTTGAACGCGGTCTTCAACGTGACGATCCCGACGGTGAACGTGACCATGCCGATCGGTATCAGCTTTTTCACCTTCCAGACCATGTCCTATGTGATCGACGTGTACCGCGAGGACGCGGAGGTGCAGAAGTCTTTCTTCCGCCTCCTGCTCTACGTTTCCTTCTTCCCGCAGCTGATCGCGGGCCCGATCGTGCGCTACAAGGATATCGAAGCCCAGCTGGATTCCCGCGCGGTGAGCGTTTCGGAATTCAATGAAGGCCTGTTCCGCTTCTCCCGTGGACTGGCGAAAAAAGCGCTGATCGCCGACTCCTGCGCCACGGTGATCAGTTCCCTCTACGGACTTTCGGACGTGACGCTGCTGTCCCGGTGGGCGGGCGCGCTCTTTTTCACCCTTCAGCTCTATTTCGATTTCTCCGGCTACTCCGATATGGCGATCGGACTCGGTCGGATGTTCGGATTCCGGTTCCTCGAAAACTTCGACTATCCGCTGATCTCGAAAAACGCGACGGAGTTCTGGCGGAGGTGGCACATGTCCCTCGGCACGTTCTTCCGCGATTACGTCTATATTCCTCTCGGCGGCAACCGGCATGACCAGCAGCGGAACATCCTCGTGGTCTGGTTCCTGACCGGACTCTGGCACGGCGCGGCTTGGAACTTCATCCTCTGGGGCCTGTACTACGCCTTCCTTCTGATGTTTGAAAAGCGGATCCTTCTCGGATGGTTCAAGAAAATCCCGAAAATCGCGGCGGACATCGTCGGACACGTTTACACCGTGTTCATCACCGTGTTCGGCTTCGCCATCTTCTACTTTGACAAGGGGCTGTTCAAGAATCTCGGTTATCTTTTCGGGATCGGGACGGCTTCGGGAACGGATATCTTCACGGAGTCCATCCTGCTCGACAATATCCTGCTTCTGGCGGCTGCGGTGTTCTTCGCCATCCCGGTGATCCCCGCGCTGTGGGAGAAGGTCAAGGGGAAAATCCCCTATCCTGCCGAGCGGATCGTCAAGACCGCCGTGGTCGTCGTGCTGATCGGTGCGGCCACGGTCCGGCTCGTCGGCAACAGCTACAGCCCGTTCCTCTATTTCCGGTTCTGATCTGACAGGTGTGCGTGATGAAAAACAAACTCGTAGATATCGTGTGTCTCTGCGCGGTGGGCGTGATTTTCGGCGGGACCGCTCTCTGGAACCTGATCCAGCCGAACCGCCCCACGATTTCGGAGACGGAAAAGCGGACGCTGGCGACCATGCCCGAGCTGACCGTTTCTTCCCTGACGGACGGGAGCTATTTTGCCGGAGTGTCCGCCTTTGTTTCGGATACCTTCGTGGAGCGCGACCGTCTGGTGAGCCTCTCGAAGAAGATGGATACCCTGAAGGGATTCGACTATTCGCTGAACGGGGAGGACAATTTCGTGCTGCTCGGCCCGGCGGAAGGCCCGAAAAATCAGGAGGCCGAGGATCCCGACACCTCCGACGCCATCGACGCGTTCTTCGCCTCCCTCCTCAACCCGACGGAGGAGAGCGGGAATCCCGCTGACGGGGAAGAGAAGACGGAGCCCGTTCCCCCCGCGACGGATCCGACACCCGCCGGACAAGGGGAGGAGCAGAATCCCCCCGAGCCCGCGGAACCTTCCGGCAGCGGATCCGAACCGGACAGCGGAGAGAGTCAGCAGGACGCGAACCTCCCCGAGATCGGAACCGGTGACTCCGCAGAAGACGGCGGGGACGAGACCGAAGCGGCTACCACGGATCCCGACGGCGCCGAACAGACGGACGAACCCGGGGAGGGGAGCGGCGGCGAGGGATCGGAGGAGAACTCCGAAGGCTCCGGAACGGACGCGAAACCGGAAGAACCCGTATATGAAGTGAAGAGCCTCAAGCTCTCGAAGGAGACCATCAATCTGACCGTCGGGAGCGGGACCGTGCTCTATGCCTACGCGGAATCCACGGATCCGGCGGGCGCGATCGTACACTGGAGCAATTCGGACAAGAGCGTCGCCACGATTTCCATCAATCCGTCCGGCGGCATCGACGTCAAGGCGGTCGGACCGGGCACGGCGGAGGTGGCCTGCACGGCGGACGATTTCCGGGTCGTCTGCAAGGTGAACGTCTCCGAGCTGACCGTGGGCGTGGACTTCACCCCTCCGTCGGACGACGTCAGCCAGAGCGCGGACTTCCTCCCGGACGGCCTCTTCATCTACGGCGACGGGGTCTACACGCAGGCCTTCTATTCTCCTGCGAACGCCAACTGGTACGCCCAGACCGCCGCGGCTTACGCGAAGCTCTTCGGATGCCGGGTCAGCGTGGTCGTGGCCCCCGTCTCGTCCATGGTGATCGACAATCCGAACGTCAAGGCGAAGATCAGCGATCAGGGGGATATCCTCTCGAAGATGCGGGGCCTGTGCGACGCGTCGGTGAACTTTGTGGACACCTACACGCCCCTCTATGAGCACCGGGACGAATACCTCTTCTTCCGGACGGACCACCACTGGACCCAGAGAGGCGCGTACTACGCCTACACCGCCTTCGCGGAATCCCTGGGCATGACGCCCACGCCGCTCTCCTTCTTCGAGTTCAAGGTCCATCAGGACGAATACCACGGCTCCATGGATCTCTATACCAGCGACGAGCGGGTGAGCTCCTTCAAGGACAGCGTGGAGGTGTTCTACCCCACCAAGCAGAACACCATGACCCTGACGGACAAGAAGGGCAAGACGTGGCAGTATTCCTCCTGCATCAACAACAACAGCGGATACCTCTGCTTCATCGGGGGCGACCACCCCTACACTGTCATCAACGTGCCGGAGAATCCGCAGGACAAGAACATCCTCGTGCTCAAGGACTCCTTCGGAAACGCGTTCGTCCCGTATCTCTGCGAGCACTACGGAAATATCATCGTCGTGGACGTGCGGCACACGAATATGAACGTCTACGAACAGCTCAAGGATTACGGCCTGACGGATATCGTCTTCGTCAACAATATCCAGGCGGCAAACTCCTACGCATGGTCGAAAATGTTCATGGCAGCCATCGGCTACACCCTGCCGTAACGGTTCCCGGTGAACGGAATGCGCGCGGCATGAAATCAGAAAGTGAGGAACCAGCATGAAACTCGGTATCATCAACGGATGGGATGAGGCGTCGTTCCGGTATGTGTCGGATCTCGGTCTCGAGGCGGTGGAATTCTGCTGCAACCACAATTACGACAGCATGGAGGTCGCGGGGCATGTGGACGAGATCCGCGGCTATTCCGAGAAGTACGGCGTCGCGGTCGGATCCATCGGACGGTGGGGACATCGGCGCATCGACGGGGACGGTCATGTGATCGCCTCCGCGCTTCAGCACGACAAAAACCTCATCGACGCTGCCTCCGCGCTCGGCTGTCCCGTCTTCAACGCGGGCGTCAACCCGGTTTCCGGCAAATCCTTCGAGGAAAACTGCAAGATCGCCGTGGACTACTTCGGAGGCCTGCTCGACTACGCGAAGGGGAAGAATGTAAAGATCGCTGCGTACAACTGCGACTGGGAGAACTTCGTGTGCTGTGACCCGGCGTGGACCGCGGTTCTCGGCGCGCTCCCGGAGCTCGGGATCAAGTACGACACCTCTCACTGCCTCGGCCGCCGCGGGGACTATCTCTCCGAAATGAAGAAGTGGGGCGAGCGGATCTATCACTTCCACATCAAGGGCTCCCTCTACATCGACGGCGAGCACTACGACGATCCGCCGGCCGGACTGGATCAGGTCAACTGGGGCGCGGTGTTCAACATGCTCTACACCAAGGGCTACAACGGCATGCTGTCCATCGAGCCGCACTCAGGCCGCTGGATGGGCGTGCGCGGTCAGTGGGGCGTGGAGTTCACCATCCGCTTCATCCGCCCGTTCATCATGCCCGCGGACTATTCCTTCAACGGCACGCCGTACATGCCGTAAAAGCCATGAAGGACGGACGGTCAGACCGCCTTTCGCTCAGAATTGGGGCGCTTATCCTGTCCCTCGTCTTCGCATCCTGTTCCGCTCAGCGGAAGGAAATGGAAGAAGAGTCAAAGGATTTCACTCCTCCCGGAATCCTGAATGTGCAGCGGATCCAAATTCAGGTTGGAGAAGAACCGGATTATCACGGGGAAGTGCGCGCGTACGACATCCGCGACGGGGACGTACCCGTGGAAATCGACGCATCCGCCGTCAATCCGGACGTCCCGGGGTATTATACCGTCGTTTACCGTGCGCAAGACAAGGCGGGTAATATTGCGGAGCGAACTGCGACTGTAGAGGTGACCGAATATGCGGTCGAGGGCTGGAATGGAACAGCAGCAGATCCCGCAGAAGTCCGTGCCTTGATCGAAGAGACATGCGCAGAACTGTTTCCCGACGGCTTTGATGGACTGACGGAGCTCGAACGCGCGCGGGTCATCTATGACTGGATCACACAGAATATCCGATACCGAAGCGATCCCGATGTGCTGTCCGTCATGTACGATGACAGGTTTGCCGAAGCGGTTAAAGCAGCTCTCTCCGAGCGGTGCGGCAACTGCTATACATATTACGCCGTTTCCGCCGCGCTTCTTTCCCGCGCGGGATTTGAAGTGAAGCGGGCATGGACAGTCGAACCGGCGGCGATGCCCGGGCAGGTGAGGTATCACTATTGGAATCTGGTCCTTCTGAACGGCGTGTGGATGCACTTCGATACGACGCCGAATTTCGACGGAACGATCTTGAATCGGTTTATGCTGACCGACGAAGAAATCGCCGCGAAGCACGCGCAGGACTGGACCTATACGGTTGAAGAAGAAGATTTTAATGATCTGTTTGATGAATCATAATCCAAGGTGGCTTCTATGAAACGAAGAAACCGCAGAATCATTCCGGTAGGGAGGACTTTATCCGTTCTCCTTGCCCTCTGCTGTTTTGTTTTCGGCTCCTGCGGGGCGGGGGAGACTGCGGACGCGGAAACGGAGGCAAAGGACTATGCCGCGCCGATCATCAAAGGCGTGCCGTCGGAGCTTCGGATCCCGGTCGGCGGGGAGGCGGACCTCATGGAGGGCGTCTCGGCGCATGATACTGTCGACGGAGACGTGGACGTGGAGCTGGACGATTCGGAACTCCGGACCGACAAACCGGGGCATTATCAGGTCCGCTATACCGCGAAGGATCGGGCCGGAAACAAGGCGGAAAAAACGCTCTTCGTCACCGTCAGCAATTGGGACGGTGTCCCGGCGGATCCCGCGGCGGTGGACGGGATGATCGGGGAGATCGCCGGATCGATCCTGACCGACGCCATGTCGGAGCGGGAACGGGCCGAGGCGGTTTACGACTGGATTTCGGAGCATATCCGTTATCGCGCGGACTTCGAGACGCTGGAGTATATGAGCGAGGGCATAAAGACGGGCGACCATGCCACCGCCGCCTATTTCGGCCTGACAAAGGGATACGGAGCCTGCTGGACCTTTTATACCGTTTCCGAGCTGCTCCTGACAAGGGCAGGACTTGAGAACAGGATGATCCGGCGCTCGACGCCCTCGCATTACTGGAATCTGGTTCGGGTGGACGGGGAATGGTTCCACTTTGACACAACGCCCTCCATAACCGATCCGGATCGCCGCGTGTTTCTCCTGACGGACGCGGAGCTTGCGGAATACAACGGGGAAGACGGATACTATGTGTTTGATCCGTCGCTCTACCCGCCGAGACACGAGGATTGAATATGAATATCATCGGCCATTACAAAACCGTCTCCCGGCACCGCGCGCTGGTGAGAAAGCACTGCTTCATGGCGGGGATCCCGTTCCGCGGGCTGGTGCACGACCTCTCGAAGTATTCCCCGACGGAGTTCATCCCCGGCGCGCTGTATTATGAGGCGGGAAAGCGCTCCCCCAACGAACACGAGCGCGAGGTGAAGGGCTATTCCGCCGCGTGGGTCCATCACAAGGGGAGAAATCCCCATCATTGGGAGTACTGGTATGACGTGAATCCGGTTTCCCACCGCTACGAGCCCGTGCCCATGCCGATCGACGCGCTGAAAGAGTCCTTCTGCGACCGGGTGGCGGCGTCGAAGATCTACAAGGGGAAGGACTATACCGACCGCTCCGCCCTCGACTATTTCGAGAGCAAGCGGAGGATGGAGTCGCGGATGCACCCCTGTACCGCCTGTATCCTCGAGAAATGGCTCCGGATGCTGGCCGAGGAGGGGGAAGCAAAGACCTTTGCCTATCTCCGCCGCGTCGGGGATATCCGCTGTCATCCCGAAACCTGCCCGAAATACGCCGCCTGGCGCGAGCTTCAGGACAGACGCAACCGCACGGAATAAAACCGCAGAAACAAAATACCGGAGGAGTCATCCGATCCGATTCGGACAGCTCCTCCGTTTTTTATTTTGATTTTCGCGCGGGGATGGGGTGACTCATACTATTCTCAGCCTAAAAAGCTAAACTATATGGGTTTTGATCGCCACATGTAGGGTGCGAACGGCCTTCTTGCTCAACTCGTTGAGCGGGTGAGCATCGCGTGCGAAAACTCTGATAAGGTTGGATAGTTATATTGGTGTGCCAAAGTTTCAGCTTCACTCAATTGGTACAGCTAATCCTTTTTTCCCTTTTGAGAGTTCTTTGCCGGCTCAACTTGTTGGGCGAGCTTTCATCCGAAAGAAAGCCGCGTTTCCCTTTTAGCTTGAGATTAGTATCACACTGCCGCGAAGCCCTGTTCCAGATCGGCGATGATGTCGTCGATGTGCTCCGTACCGATGGAGAGACGGATGGTGGCCTGCGTGATGCCCTGATCCGCCAGTTCTTCGTCGGTCAGCTGGGAGTGGGTCGTGGTCGCCGGATGGATCACGAGGGATTTCACGTCTGCCACGTTGGCGAGCAGGGAGAAGAGCGTCAGATGGTCGATGAACCGGTGCGCCTCGGCCTGACCGCCCTTGATCTCGAATGTGAAGATCGACGCGCCTCCGTTCGGGAAGTATTTCTCGTAGAGGGCGTGATCCGGATGGTCGGGCAGGGAAGGATGGTTCACCTTCGACACCTTCGGATGATTCACGAGATATTCCACGACCTTCTTCGTGTTCTCAGCGTGCCGTTCAAGGCGGAGGGACAGGGTCTCCGTGCCCTGCAGGAGCAGAAACGCCGCGAAGGGGGAGATCGCCGCGCCCTCGTCCCGCAGAAGGATCGCGCGGATGTAGGTGACGAACGCTGCCGGACCGACCGCATCCGCAAAGGAGATGCCGTGATAGCTCGGATTCGGCTCCGCGATCGGGGCGTACTTGCCGGACGCCTTCCAGTCGAACTTGCCGGAGTCCACAACGACGCCGCCGAGGGTCGTACCGTGGCCGCCGATGAACTTGGTTGCGGAGTGGACGACAATGTCCGCGCCGTGCTCGAAGGGCCGGATCAGATAGGGCGTGCCGAAGGTGTTGTCCACGACGACCGGGAGGCCGTGCCCGTGGGCGAGTTCGGAAATTGCGTCGATATCCGGAATGTCGCTGTTCGGGTTGCCGAGGGTCTCAAGGTAGACAGCTTTGGTGTTCGGACGGATCGCCGCCTCGATCTCTGCAAGGTTATGCGCGTCCACGAAGGTAGTTTCCACGCCGAACTGTTTCAGTGTGTGGGCCAGAAGATTGTAGGTGCCGCCGTAGATGGTCTTCTGGGCTACGATATGATCCCCGGCCTGAGCAAGAGCCTGTATGGTATAGGTGATGGCCGCCGCGCCGGACGCAACCGCCAGAGCCGCGACGCCGCCTTCGAGGGCCGCGATCCGCTTTTCGAACACGTCCTGCGTGGAGTTGGTCAGACGTCCGTAGATGTTTCCGGCGTCGGTCAGACCGAAGCGGGCAGCCGCGTGGGCGGAGTTGTGGAAGACGTAGGAGGTGGTGGCGTAGATCGGGACGGCGCGGGAATCGGTGGCGGGATCGGCCTGTTCCTGACCGACGTGAAGCTGGAGAGTTTCAAATTTATATGCGCTCATGAGAGACCTCTTTCTGATTTTTTATTTTTTCAGGTTCCGGGGAATATCCCTCCGGTCTGCCGGGATGGCGGTTCGTTCTGATCGGAAACGGACGGCGGTCACATTCGCCCGAAACGGAAATTGGCTCTCACGAGCGTTTCAAATATGTCCTTCATGGCCTTGCTCCTTGCTAAACTACTACTCACTTAGGAGGTTGGTGTTAATATACCACTGCGCGAAGGATTTGTCAAGAGGATTTTTCAAAAAAATCGAAAAAACCTCAAACCCGGGGAAAATGGAGAAAAGACCGATCCCGCGCGGAATCGGGTTTCGGTTCATTCGATTCTCAGCTCGAAAGGCGATCTTCATGATGATTGTAAAAAATGATTGACACCGTAAGACAGGAATGCTATAATACAACCGAAAAACGGGGGCGGGGACGGGTTCGGACGCGGGGAGAAGGACGCGGAGATCTTCGGTTGAAGACCTTACGCGCCGGAGCGGCACGGCATTATCCTTCGAGGTTGAAGCACAAAGAAAAAGGAGTTATCGTTTCTCATGGGAAGAATGCAGATTCGCTGCCACGGCGATGATACCAGATTTGAAGTGCTTGCAGACTTTGTTTATGAGCGCTATGGAAAATCGGTCAAGTACATCGCCGACGTGGCGGGAGGTCAGGGTGTGTTAAGCAGACTTCTCAACAAAAGGTATAACTATGTCAGTGAAGTGATCGACCCTCGTGTTTACGTTGTGAAGGGTGTTAAACAGACGGTTTCAGAATATGACTCGGAAATGGCTTCCTATTATGATCTGATTATCGGTCTGCATCCCGACGAAGCGACACGCCCGGTTGTCGAGAGCGCTTTCTCGAGGCCGGTGATCGTTGTACCTTGCTGTAATTATTGGGACAAAACAAGAAAACTCGGCTCAAAGGCTATCGCCGAAGACATAGCGCTGTATTACGAAAAGAACGGAATCGAGTTCAAAATGGAGACGCTCCCAATGAAGTATCCCAATATTGTTGTATATACTTCCGGGAAGAAAACGTCAGACAGGGGGAAGAAATGAAAATCGAAACAGAAAGACTGATCGTCCGTCCGTTCCGCGAGGAAGACGCCGACGCGCTGTACAGGATCAAAACCGATCCGCAGGTGAAGGAATACTGCCCGGATTTTCTGGATGTTGACGTCAGTCGGGAGGACATGCCCGACTGGATCCGCAGATTCCGGCAGGTCGAGGAAGACGGGGACATGGACTCGTGGCGCTGTTACGCGATCGAGAACAGGGAAACCGGAGAGGTCATGGGTTGCCTTTCCTTCTGCAAACAGAATATGCTCCGCGAATACGATCTGGGGTGGATGATGATCGGCACATACACCGGGCGGGGATACGCGTCCGAAGCGGCAGAGGCGTTTGCCGAAACCTTCTGCCGGACGCACGGGATCGACTATCTGACCGTCGTCATGGACGTGGACAATCCGGCTTCCCGGCGGACGGCGGAGAAAAGCGGATTCCGCCTCTTCGAGAAGCGGACGGTTTACGACTATTCTTACAACCGTTTTTGCGACGACTATTACTACTTTCGCCGTTACTGGTCCGGCTGTACGTTGAAGGAGCGGTATTATGGAGATATCCCTTATTACGGACGGTCAACATCGGATGGAAAGGACGAGCCGCACGGACAAGATGCGGACTGAAGTGAAAAAAACGAGGCAGTCGTTCGATTCGAATCGGACGGCTGCCGTATTTGATTGATGTGAGACTGTCGCGTTTACCAAATCCTGTATGACAGATGCAGCGTTTTGATATCTTCCCTGCATCGTTGTCATACGGAGGTGAACGTTTCTTTCCTCCCTTTTCTCTCATCCAGCGCGCGGCGGATGGCCTTCATGTCCCGGTACATGTCCTCGCGCTTCGAGGGATCGCGCAGCAGGGCGGAGGGGTGATAGACCGCCGTCATGAGGAACGCGCCGCGGGTCACGAACTGCCCGTGTTCCCGCGTGATCCTGTAGTCCGGGCGGATCAGGCGCATAGCGGAGATCCTTCCGAGGCAGACGATCATGGACGGGCGGATCAGCTTTACCTGCTCCCTCAGGTGCGTCATGCAGGCATCGCCCTCCTCGGGCAGGGGATCCCTGTTGTGCGGCGGGCGGCATTTCAGGATATTGGCGATGTAGACCGATTCCCGCGGGATGTCCGCCGCCTCCAGATACAGGTCGAGCAGCTGTCCCGCGGCTCCGACGAAGGGAATCCCCGTGAGATCCTCCTGCTCGCCGGGCGCTTCGCCCACGAACATCAGATCCGCGTCCCGTGAGCCCGTTCCGAACACGAGATTCGTCCGCGTTTTCCAGAGGGAACACCCGCGGCAGGCGGCACACCGCTCTTCAAGCTCGCTCCATTCCATTCGATTCCCTCCTGAAGTTCTTGCCGTTTGCGGAGCCGGTCAGTTCTCTGAGAAACCGGTCCGCCTCTCTCCGCGTTTTGAAGACGATCACCCGCTTGCCCGGACAGCCTTCCAGCAGCGCCGCGATCCGCGTGTGCGTCTTCCGGGCTCCCCAGAGGGTGCGGTGGAAGAAGCGCAGTTTTTCGAGGCTGAAGGTCTCCGGACAGTCCCCGCCCATGTCGTCCCGCGTCTTTCCGTAATTCTTGAAGAATCGCTCCGCTACGCCGATGAAACAGCGGATCCCGGAGAAATCGAACCAGATCACCGTGTCCGCGCGGGCAAGCCGGGCCGGGAGCGTGCGGCTGTAATTGCCGTCGATGATCCAGTCGTCCCTGGCCGTCTCACGGGCGAGGAGCGCGTCGAATTCCTCCCGGGGGACCGCTTCCCACGTTCCGCGCCAGCCCAGCCGGTCGAGATGGATCAGGGGCAGTCCGGTGAGGGAGGCGAGCTTTTTCGAGAAGGTGGATTTTCCCGCGCCGCATCCGCCCACTACCATGATCCGGCGTCCGATCCCGCGCTCTTCCACGGCGGTCTCCCTCCGATCTGTTGACAACGACTCAACGGAATGATATAATACGGATGATAGTATTATACGCTGGGGCGGAGGACAAGTCAACATGAAAAAGAAAAATATCGCAGAAGGAACTGCCGCTGAGATCCGACGGGCGGATGCGGGCAGTCGGATCGGGCTCAGGATGACGGCGCTTTTGCTTTCCGCTGCGCTTTTGGCTCCCGCGTTTCTCTCCTGCTCCGATTCGGAAGGCTCCGGAGGTCAGGGGGACAGCGGAATCGGCGAAACGACCGCGTCCCCCGTCCTCTCCGAACCCGCCGCCTCCGAGGTTCAACCCGATCCCGAACCCGAACCGACGGCAGAACCCGAACAGGACGCGCCCTCCGAACCCGCCGCTCCCGAGCCGGAGCCTGTCCCCGATCCCGAACCGGCGGAGGAAACGCCCGCACCGGAACAGGCTGCGGAAGAAGCACAGGCGGACACGGCGTCGAAGAGCTGGTCCGATCCCGAGCGGTACGCCCTCTATTTGGGACGGGCGAAGGAATACGCCGGGATCCTGCACGATCTGTACTGGGACGCGGGATCGGAGCTGTCCAGCCTGACGCCGGGGGCAGGCGTTCCCCATCTCTGGCCCTATACGGAACAGCTTGGCATGGTCAACGGCATCCTCGCGGCGATGGGAGCAGACGATCCGGACCGGGCGTTCTATGTGAGCTGGCTCGACGAACTGGTCGGAGGACTGCGGCACTACCGGATCCGCCGGGTCAAACTGGTTGACGGGCAGTCGTGGAACGATCCGGACAATGTCCTCGCCGCCTTCGGTGAGAACGACGGAACGGCCCATTCCTACGCCCTCTACTCCTCCTCGCGCCACGACAAGAAGCAGGATTATCTGATCGTCACGCCGGACGCCGTCTATTTTGACGACAACGTCTGGGTGGCGAAGGAACTCGTCGCGGCGTACGTCAACACCGGAAACGAGGCGTACCTGAACGAGGCTGTGAACGTCGTCAACTGGATCCTCGGGGAGGGATACGAGAACGCCGGAGCGCTGGCCGGGATCTA
The DNA here is from genome assembly GCA_015065385.1 of Oscillospiraceae bacterium. Classification (GTDB taxonomy): domain Bacteria; phylum Bacillota; class Clostridia; order Oscillospirales; family CAG-272; genus UMGS1696. Next base: position 223,656 of record SVQK01000056.1, read on the forward strand.
CTGGAAATGGTCGGCGAAATTCCTCTTCGCGGGCGGGAACTACAGCGATTCCGACCACGCGTCCCTCAACGCATGCTCGACCGTCTCCTGCGCCATGGTGCTGGCCGAGCTCTGCGAAGCGGTTCCGGGGACGGCATACGAAGACCGGGCGGCTGACTGGCTCGCAAAAGCGGACGCCATTCTCCGCTTCTCCGACGAGGCCTTCCGGGATCGCGGCACGAAATGCCTGTACGACAAGGTGTTTTTGAAGAAAGGCTTTGAAAAATCGTCGGATCTGAAAAGCCAGATCCAGAAGACCGACAACGCGCAGTACGCCTACAACACGGGGACTTATCTGACGGCGGGCGCGGTGTTGTTCCGCCTGCTGTCCCCCGCGGATCCCGACCGGGCGGCGGAGATCCTCTCGAACGCGCTCGCCTCGGCCAAGGGAGCGGACAAGAAGTTTGCCGATAAAACCGTGAAGGCGGGGCAGTACTCCTATCCCTCCCACAGCTGGTTCACCTCGTTCCTCCTCTCCGGCTTCTCGGATCTCAGGCCGTACGGCGAGGACTGCGGAGAATACGCGGATCACATGCGGTCGGCGCTGGATTACGCATGGGAAAACAACCGCGCGTCGGACGGGCTGGTCTCGCCCTCGTGGATCAAGGGCTGGTCACGCTTCACGAACAACAGCCCCACAAGCGAGGACAACCCGCGCCAGATCCTCTATCAGTCCGCGAACGTCCACTGCTACGCGATGCTGGCGGAGTATTACGGATGATCGGACAAACAAATGCTTGACAGAATTGGTGTCCGGTGTCTGAAAGCAAAGGCTGTCAAAGGCTCCGGCGGCTGCACGTTTGTAAATAAACTTTTATACTAATCTCAAGCTAAAGGGAAACGCGGCTTTCTTTCGGATGAAAGCTCGCTCAACAAGTTGAGCCGGCAAAGAACTTCATTGGGAAGGGGACAAAGGGTAGGCTATACCAATCAAGTGAAGCTGAAGCTTTGACACACCAACGAAGCTTCGCGCAGAGCGCGAACTTCTGAAGACATCCAACCTTATCAGAGTTATCGCACGCGATGCTCACCCGCTCAACGAGTTGAGCAAGAGGGCCGTTCGCACCCTACATGAAGCGATCAAAACCCATACAGTTTAGCTTTTTAGGCTGAGAATAGTATTAGTCTTCTGTCTCGGCAATAAAACGGCTGACGGAGCAAAAAACTCCGGATCAGCCGTTTTTTCGTCAGTTGTTTTCGTCCTCCGTCATCGAAACCTGAGCGTTGATCCCGGGATCGGGACGGGCGGGCTTTTCGGGGTAGGGAATGCCGAGGTGTTCGTAGCCCTGCCGCGTGACCATTCTGCCGCGGAGGGTGCGGGCGAGGAATCCGATCTGCAAAAGATACGGCTCGCAGACGTCCTCTAACGTTACGGCCTCCTCTCCGATGGTGGCGGCGAGCGCTTCCAGACCGACGGGACCGCCGCCGTAAAAGCGGATGATGGTTTCGAGCATCTTCCGGTCGGTGGTGTCCAGTCCCAGCTCGTCGATCTCCATCATGGCAAGACCTTCCTGCGCCATCCGGAGGTTGATCCTCCCGTCGCCCACCACCTGCGCGTAATCGCGGACCCGTTTCAGAAGGCGGTTGGCAATACGCGGGGTCCCTCTCGAGCGGGAGGCGATCTCAAGCGCGGCGTCCCCGTCGATCGGCACGTCGAGGATGGAGGCGGATCGTCTCACGATGGTGGAGAGCTCCTCCGGGGTGTACAGTTCCAGCCGCATCTGAACGCCGAAGCGGTCCCTGAGCGGCGTCGAGAGCTGTCCGGCCCGGGTGGTCGCGCCGATCAGAGTGAACTTGTTGAGCGGCAGGTGGATGGAGTGCGCGCCGGGGCCTGTCCCAACTACAATATCGAGCGCGTAGTCCTCCATGGCGGGGTAGAGGATTTCCTCGATTGTGCGGGGCAGGCGGTGGATCTCGTCGATGAAGAGGATGTCGCCCTCGTTCAGGTTGGTGAGGATCGCGGCCAGATCCCCCTTTTTGTCAATGGCGGGACCGGCGGTGATCCGCAGATTGACGCCCCTCTCCCGCGCGATGATCATGGAGAGGGTGGTCTTCCCGAGTCCGGGCGGGCCGTAGAACAGCATATGATCCAGCGGATCCCCCCGGAGCTTCGCCGCCCCGATGATGATTTTCAGGTTTTCCTTTGCCTTCTCCTGACCGATGTATTCGTCCAGCGTTTTCGGCCGGAGGGCGTTGTCGGTGTCGGAATCCTCCTCGGTGAAGGTGGAGGACACGATGCGGTTTTCAAAGTCAAATTCTTCGTCCACGGTTCATCCCTCCGTCAGGTTTTCAATAGAACCGCCAGCGCGGTCCGGATGATCTCGTCCGCCTCGGCTCCTTCGTCCGCGTATTTCAGGGCGGAAGCGATTTCGGAACGGGAGTACCCCAGCGCGGCGAGGGCGTCCCGGGCGTCGGCCATCGCGCCGGAGGATCCCTTTTTCTTCGGGGCGGGGATCTCTCCGTCGTCCGCGGGCCCCATGAAGAAGGCGGGGAACTGCTTCGGGATCTTGTCCTTGAGCTTGAGCACCACCATGGCCGCGGTTTTCTCTCCGACGCCGGGTGCTTTGGCGATGGCTTTGGTGTCCCCGTTCGCCACGGCAAAGGCCAGCTTTTTCGGCGGCAGCAGGGAGAGGATGGAGAGCCCGGCCTTCGGTCCCACGCCCGAGACGGTGAGCAGCAGGCGGTACATCGTCAGCTCCTCCCGGTCGGCAAATCCGTAGAGATCGGCCGCGTCCTCCCTCAGCGCGAGATGGGTCCAGATGCGGACGGGCGGGGAGGCGAGCTTCGTGCCGTCTGGGGCGAACGCGGGAGCGGGAAGGGAGGAGAGGGTCCGGGAGGTCACGGTCACGCGGAACCCCACTCCCGCGCATTCGATCGTGACGGAGGAGGCCGCCGCGTCGAGTTCAAGAATCTGTCCGTATAACGTTTCAATCATGGAGTTTCCTCTTTCGTTTGATGGGTACGAATCCCTCCGTCAGGCATCCGGCGATGAAGACGAGGGAGCCCGCGACGGTCAGGGCCCAGCCGTTTCTCACGCAGGCCGGACGGTAGGCAAAGCGAACCTCGTGTTCCCCCGCCGGGATGCGGACGGCGAGCAGGGTGTCGTTCAGAACCGCCGTCGTTCCGTATTCCCGGCCGTCCACCGTCACCTGCCAGCCTTCGTCGAAGGGGATGGTGGTGAACAATAGCTCGCGGCCCGCGGGAACGGTCACGGTTCCGAAAAGCTCGTCGTCCCGTTCGGATTCGACGGCCATCACGCCGCTTTTCAGATCTTCGATCGCAGACTTGAACGCGTCCTCGTCGAAGTACCAGAAGTACGGAACGCCGGAGCGGATGTACATCTCGTCCTTTTTCATCACCAGCGAGGCGTTGATGATCTCGCCGGGCGCAAAGCAGCCGAGCTCGCGGATGGAGAAGTCCTCGCCGTCGAAGTATTTGCCGATCTTCGATCCGTTTAGCATGAGGGATGCCTCTCTCGGCCATTTGGAGGGGAAGTAGCAGTAAAGGGGAGCGGACGAATCGACCGACACGGAGAAGATCACCGACGCGCCGCCGGACCCCGTTTTCTGATAGCCTTTGTGGCCCGTTGCGAAGATCAGGTCGCAGCCCACGGTGTCAATCCCCATGAGCTCCGCGCGCCGCCACACGGACACGGTTTTGCCCGTCATGGCGGAGAGCAGCTTGTTCATGTAGGTGAAGGGATCGGTATATGTTTCCAGATCTTCGTCGTACTCCGCCGCGTCGGACTTTCCGAAGGAGACCACGGACGGATCTGTCGCGTAGGCGAGGGAGAGGCACCACGGATTTTCGTACACGTCGATGTGAGTGTCCGTGGAGCCGATCAGATCGTACAGGTCGTGGATGTAGGACATGACGGGCTTGTCGTCGGTCTCGTCCGCCATGACGTAGCGGATGCCGAAGAGGGCGTCGGTGACCGCGGTCGCTCCCGCGTACATCGACCAGTGGGACTGCGCCGCGTAGCCGAACTGTCCGAGAAGCTCCACGGCTCTCGCGTTCAGGGTGGAGGTGGAGTTGCTCATGCCGCGGATTCCGAGGGCGAAGTTGTCGTTCTTTTTCCGGTGTACCAGCTTTTCGGAGCGGAAGAAGCCCGGCTTGTCCGCGTACAGGGCCACGGCGGGCTCGTAGGTGGAGATCATCTGCCGGTAGGATTTGTTCGTGGAATAGGACACGTCCTCGTCCAGCGCGACCATCATGAGGATCCCGTTTGCAGCTGCCTCGAGCACCGCGAAGACGCACAGGGAAAGCGCGGCGATCTGCTTGAACCGGGCAGGGCGTGGGGAACGCGGGGCGCGGCGGGGTTCCGCTTCATCGGGCAGAGGCAGATCCGCTTCGGCTTCTTCGGGTTCGGTCGGTTCGACCGGATCGGAGCTGTCGGAGGGGAGTTCTTCGGGAGGGGCGGCACAGCGGCGCGGAGTTCTTTTCCTGTCTCCGAGGGGCGGGATCAGGAAGGCGGCCAGAACCAGGCACAAGAGCTGCGGCCAGACGGATTTGAAGGTCGGAAGGTGCTCGTATCCGATCTTCGAGCAGATAAGCAGCAGCGCGCTCCACCCGGAGGCCGAGACAAGAGGTGCCCGCTTCCCGATCTCCCGGATCCGCACCAGAGCCTCCGCCGCCATCCAGAGAGCAAGCGCGGTGAACATGTAGGCAAAGCGCGCGTTGAGCCAGTTGGGCCGCTGCATGCCGTGCCAGATGATGTCGAGCGGGCTGAAATTGAAGCTGACGAAGAGGAAGAGCATGACCGCGGCAAATCCCGCCTTCCGACGGCGCGGAATCGATTTGGTCACGAAGAAAAGCGGGGAAAGCACGAGGGCGACCGTGCCGCAGTAGAGAAACGGCATTCCCGTGGGCCGCACCGTGTCGTAGGAGCCGAGATAGGATTTTGTCAGGATATCGAGAAATTCAAAGAGCTGCTTCGGTTTCCAGTCCGGCGTCGAGAATTCCAGCTTGCCGAAGGACAGGGAATAGACCGTGGGCAGAAGGATCACCCCGGCAGCGGCCACGGCGGCGGCGGACCAGAGCGCGACCCGCAATAGGCTCTTGACGAAGTGCGCGGTCTCGTCCATGGGATTGCGCTCCCCGGGCGTGAGCATGAAATACCGCGCGAAGAACCAGACGAGGACGAACAGGCACGCCATATAGCCGATATAGAAATTTGACGCGACGGCGTAGGCGAGGCTGACCGTGAAGAGCCGGAACTTCCGCCGCTCGATCAGGGCGTCCAGTCCCGAGAGGATCAGGGGAAAGGCGATGAGGTTGTCCGTCCACATGACGTTGTGCTGCATGACCACGGCGAAGGAGGTCAGCGCGTAAAGGACGGAAAACAGAACGGTCAGGGAACGGCGGGTCTTCACCTTTTCGTCGATGAAGTATCCGAACGCAAGGCCCGTGCATCCGCATTTGAGAACCAGAATCAGCTCCATCGCGTCGAGGATCCTGTCCTTCGGGAACAGGGCGACGATGAGGGAGAAGGGGCTTGCGAGGTAGTAGGCGAAGACCCCCATGAACTCCCCGCCGAGCGCGCGCTTGAAGGAGTAGAGGATCGTCTCGCCGGAGCGGATGATCTCGCGGAACTGCTCGAAATAATAGATGTACTGCGCGTTCAGATCCAGCACCAGCACGGAGCGGTCCGAGCCGGGATAGACGCCGATCACCGCGTAAAGGACCGCCATCAGCGCAGTGGGCAGGGCGAAGCACAAAAGCAGGGTGATTCTCCGCCGTCCGACTGCGCTCCTCTCGTCGAGGGGAGGCAGGAGAAGGTCGTTCGGTTTAGCCATGGGACGGTTCCGCGCCTCCTTCCGGTATCGCCGGGGTGATCTTCCGGATCGCCTTTTCCAGCTTTTCACGGGGCAGGACCAGATCGCGCCCGCAGCCGGTACACACGATGCGGATGTCGCTCCCCACCCGGAGCACCTCGAAGACGGACACGCCGCAGGGATGCTTCTTTTTCAGCTCCAGTCTGTCCCCGACGGCGATTTTCGGAATGTTCATGCCGGTCTCCTTCGCATATAATATCACAATCTATATTATACCACAAGGAGAAAGGTTTGTAAAGAGCGGCGGGGAAAAAGGAAAAGCGGCAGGGATAACCGCGGAGGACGGAAAGATTCTTTTTCTTTGTTCTTTCCCTTGCAATCGTTGATACGATCGTGTATAATGAAATCACGGTAACCGGTGACCGAATACGGAAGAACAGGAGGGATTGAGAAGATGATTGCCAGATTTTATTGCGAGGTGGCCGCGCTGTAATCCCGCCCGGGATACGAACCGCCCCGCCTCATAATAAGCCGCGGACCGCAGCCGGACAACCCACGTCCGGCCTGTCCGCGTTTCGGAAAGCGGGTCTGACCCGCCGCAGGATCGAAAGGTGGTTCTCTTATCAACTATGTCAACGCGGAAGAAGTCCTTCCGAAAAATCTGATTGACGAAATCAGACGGTATTTCGAAGGCGGCGCCCTCTATGTTCCGAAATCCGACCCACGCGCCGGATGGGGAACGGGCAGCGGCATGAGAGCCGAGCTGGACGAACGCAACCGCGCCATCCGAAGGGAATACGCGGAAGGCGGAGACGCGTCTGCTCTGGCGGACAAATACTGTCTTTCCCCGGACAGCATCCGGAAAATCGTGCGGGAAAAGCGCGAGAGCCGGAAATAGGGATCGTCACGACCGTGCGGAACAGCTCCGCGCGGTTTTTTTCGTCCGAACCGCTTTTTTTCTTTACAACCGGGCGGGAAAGTTGTATAATAAGAACAGAAAACGGACGGTTCGAGCGGATTGAGCGGATAGGGAGGACGAAATGGGACTGAACGAAAAACTGTCGCGGGACAGAGTATTTGGATTCCTGCGCGGCGAAAACGGACGGATCGTGAACGGGCGGGGAGAGGAGATCCTGCTGGTCGGCATGGGGATCGGCAACTGGCTTCTTCCCGAGGGATACATGTGGAAGTTCGGCGGTCCGTACAACAGGCCGCACAGGATCGGACGGCTGGTGCGCGATCTCTGCGGGACGGAATACGCCGTGAACTTCTGGCGGGAGTTCCGGGCGAATTATGTCACCGAGGCGGATATCCGCGCGATGGCCGAATACGGATTCAACTCCGTGCGCCTGCCCGTGAACTGGCGGGTGGTGATGGAGGACGAGCCGGGGATCCACTGGCGTCCGAACGGATTCCGGATCATCGACCGGTTCCTCGACTGGTGCGAAAAGTGGAAGCTCTATGTGATCCTCGATCTGCACGGCGCGCCCGGAGGACAGACCGGACACAACATCGACGACAGTCTGGACGATATCCCGCGCCTCTTCACGGACACCGAGTCCGATTCCCGCGGGAAGACGATCGCCCTGTGGGAGGAATTCGCCCGCCGGTACCGCGACCGCTGGATCGTGGGAATGTACGACCTTCTGAACGAGCCCGTGCGCACGCCGGTCGAGGGAGCGAAGGAGCTGCCCGATCTCTCGGAAGAGCTGAAGCAGTTCTACAGGGACTGCATCGCCGCTGTCAGAAAGATCGACGCGCGCCACATGTTCTCGCTCGAGAGCGTCTTTTGGGCCTCCCGGTCGGACTTCTTCACGGAGCGGTTCGACGACAACGCCTGCGCCCACTTCCACCGCTACTGGTGTCCGCCGGACCGTTCCGCGCTCGATGGCTTCCTCGGCGTGCGGGAGAAGCTCGGCATGCCCCTCTTCCTCGGGGAGACGGGCGAGAATACCGGGGAGTGGTTCGCCGCCATGTATCCGCTGGCCCTGTCACACGATATCGGCGTGAACGTCTGGCCGTGGAAGAAGCTCGAAACGAACAACTCCGGCTGCTCCGTGAAGGCTCCCGCCGAATGGGACTGGATCCGGAACTATACCGTGGGCGGGGACCGGCCGTCCTACGAGCGCGCGCAGAGGATCTTCGACGAGTATCTCACGAACATCCGGTATGAGAACTGCGTCAAGCTGCCCCGGGTGATCGCCTCCATCACGCGCAGTCCGGGATGCGTCTTCCGGGCGTGTGATTATTCCGCCTGCTCCGGGGACGTGCGCCGGGTGGACCATGAGGGCAATCCGGCGGAGAAGTGGGAGAACACCCTCGTCTCCTTCGGCCCGGACGGGGAGGCGTCGTGGTCGCTCCATACCGATGGGGAAGCGGGCGTCGTGACGGTCGAGGCGGATTTCGGAAGCTCCGCGCTCGAGGTACAGGCGGACGGGGAGACCGTTCTCCGGACTTCCGTCTCGGGAAAACGCGAGCTCCGGATCCCCCTGCAGAAGAGCGAAGCGTTCACTCTGACCCTGCGCTGCGTCCGCGGCGGCTTTACGCTGGACCGCATCGGATGGGAAAAGGCGTGAAGATCCGAAAAACCGATGAGTGAAAAACGGATGCACGGGAGGGCGGTTCCATGAAAATTCTGCCGAAGATCGATGTGCACGTCCACGCGGTCCCCGAGGTCCTGATCCGGAGGGAGAGAGGGGACGGGTATCCCACGCCCCGCGAGATCCGGGCCATCTACGACGCCTACGGGATCGAAAAAGGCGTGCTTCTGCCGGACGGCTGCTATCCCGAGGGCTCGTCCGATATCTGCTCTCCGAGAGAAGCGAGAGCCATGGTCCGGGACTATCCCGAGACCTTCGGATGGTGGTTCGCGCCCCTGTCCTGCGCCGCCGGCGGCAATTCCCCCGACACCGATCTCTCGTACTTCCTCAGACAGTACAGGGAGGCCGGAGCGCGCGGGGTGGGCGAGGTCAGCGAAAACAGGCCCTTCGACGACCCGATGATGCTCAACCTCTTCCGCCACTGCGAGGCCTGCGGGATGCCGGTGCTCTTTCACATCGGACGGCAGGGCGGGGACTACGGGATCGTGGACGAGCTCGGCCTGCCGCGGCTCGAAAAGGTTCTCGGGATGTTCCCGAAGCTGATTTTGCTCGGCCATTCCCAGAAGTTCTGGGCGGAGATCGGTCAGACGGACGAGGCGTCCCGCGACGGCTATCCGTCGGGAAAGGTGATCCCGGGCCGCGTGCCGGAGCTCTTGCGGAAGTACCCGAACCTCCGCGGGGATCTGTCGGCGGGATCGGGCTATAATGCCGTCACGCGGGATCCGGAATTCGGCTGGGCGTTTCTCGAGGAGTTCGCCGATCAGCTCTACTTCGGGACGGATATATGCGCGCCCTGCAACATGCACAGCGACATGATGAAGCTCTCCGCCTTCCTCGACGACGCGATGGAGCGCGGAAAGATCTCCTACCGCGCCTATGAGAAGATCTGCCGCGGAAACGCGCTGGATCTTCTGGAAGGATAGCGGGATCTATAGCTGAGCGGAAAGGATACGGACATGAACGACACTTTTGTGCTTTTTGAAAACGCGCCCTACGGGGACCACGAACGCCAGCGGTACGACCTGATCCTGCCGGAGGAAAATGCCGGAGAACGCGGACTGATCCTCTTCATACACGGCGGGTCGTGGATCCACGGGGATAAAGCGGCCTATCGGGACGATCTCGATTTCTGGGCGGGTAAGGGATTCGCGGCGGCTTCCGTCAACTACCACTATCTCGCGCCGGATGTCCATATGGACACGCTGGTCTCGGACATCGCGCTCGCCGTCTTTGCGATCCGAAGGAAGGCGGAGGCGCACGGCGTGAAGCTCGGGAAGGCCCTTCTCACCGGAGCCTCGGCGGGGGGCCATCTCTCCCTGCTCTACGCCTATTCCATGGCGGAGATTTCGGCGATTAAGCCTGCGTGCGTGGTGGACTACTGCGGCCCCGCGCTTCTGTCGGACGAAAAGCTCCTGTTTACCGCGCCCGAACACCATCCGCCGATGGATCAGTGGATCGAGCTCTTTTCCAACCTGACGGGGATCCCCTTTACTCTTGAAAACTGGAAGGCTGTCATACGGGAGCTGGACCGCTACTCGCCCGTGACCTATATTTCGGACTCCTCCGTACCGACGATCCTTGTGTACGGGATGAAGGACGACGTGGTGCCGTTCTCGAACGCAAAGGCGCTCCGGGACGGACTCGAGGCGCACGGAGTGGAGTATGTTTTCCTTCCCATGCCGGAGGCGGGACACGGACTGGAACAGCCGGAGATCTTCGAGGAATCGAAGGCGCTCTTCGGCCTGTACGCGGAGCGGTTTCTGCGGTGACGGCGGGAGAGCGGCAAGTTTTCCGATGTTTTCCGTTTTTTTCCTTGACGGGAGACCGATCGCGTGATATACTTGCACTAACGTTTGGATCGCTATCTGCTGAATTGAAGGATGGATTATGGCAAACAGACTGTTTCGGAAAGCTGCCGCGGCGTTGACGGCGGTATGGATGCTTCTCTCCTCCGCCGGATGCGCGACAGAGGTCCCATTGGACGAACTGCCCGCGGAAACGACGGGGACGGAGGCACCTTTGACGGAACCCGGCGCGGAACCGGAGGAGAAGATCGAAGACTCGACGCCTGCGACGGAAGCGTCCGTTGAGTTCTTGCCCGCCGAGACGGAGTCCTTCGAGACCGTCCCCGCAGAGCCTGAACCGGAGCCCGAAGAGTCTGAGCCTGAGTCTGAGCCCGAATCCGAGCCGGAACCGGTCGAGCCCGAGCCGGAACCTGAGGAGCCCGAGACGGAATCCGCCGAACCGGATCCCGGGACAGAGGCGCCGGACCCCATAGACGCGGAGGACACGGAGAAACCGGCGGACGCGGAACCCGACGGCAAGTCCGAGGACAGCGAACCGGAAGGGAAAGAGAAATCCGAAGAGCAGGCCGATCCCGATGAAGAGAAAGAACCCGAGGAGACCAACATCGCCGGAGTGAAAATGTCCGAGGTCCTTCTTCTGAGAGAGCGGGACGAAGCGCGGAAAAAGGCGGAGAAAGCCGAAAAAGCCGAGCAGGAGAAGAAGGAAGCAGCGCGGCTGGCTGCCGAGGCGGCGATCCGGAACGCGAGAGGAACCGGCGCGTACAGCTATTTCGACGGAATCACCTGCTCTCCTGAACAGCAGCAGAAGCGGCCCGTCGCCATCATGCTGAACAACCTGAAGCTCCAGCTGCCCCAGTACGGGCTGGACTACGGACAGATCTTCTTCGAGTGCGTCACGGAGGGATCCATCACCCGTTTGATGATGCTCACCACGAATTATGAGAGTCTGGGGACAGTGGGCTCCATCCGGTCCTCCCGTGAGATCTTCGCGGATTTCGTCCCCGACTTCGACGCGATCTACGTCCACGCCGGCGGAAGTCCCGGAGCGTACGCCACCATCATGAACCGCGGCATCGACAGCCTGGACGGTGCGAATATGTACCTTCCGTCCACTTACTTCCGCGATCAGTGGAGACTGAACAACATCGGCTATGAGCACAGCCTCATGACAAACGGCGCGGGGATCGTCTCCGGCATCCAGTTCAAGGGCTACCGGACGCAGCTGAGAGCGGGTTTCACGCCTACTTTCAATTTCTACGACGAGAACACCAACAACGTCATCGGAGGCGCGGCGGCGGAGCATGTCCGGGTCTATTCCACCCCCATCCAGACGGTGGACTTCGTCTATAACGCCTGGACGGGTCAGTATGTGCGCTACCATTACAACGGAATCGCCCATGTGGACGGAAACTCCGGCACGCAGATCGCCGTGAAAAACGTGATTCTCCTGTTTATGGACATCGGCGTCATCCCCGGAGACGAGAAGAGCCGCGTCGCGGTGTCGAACGTGGGAACCGGAACGGGCTATTACATGACGAACGGCCAGTGGCGGCAGATCGCGTGGTCCCGGAGCAGCTCGACCGACTCCATGCATTACTCCTACGCCGACGGAACGCCCCTGATCCTCAACGCGGGGAAGACCTTCGTCTGCGTGGTGGAAAAGTCCGTCGCAAATTCCGTGGAGTTCAACCACCAGTGGTGAGACTGCCGCCTTTGGAACAAAAAACTCAAAACCGTCTTTCCGTGAACCGGAGGGCGGTTTTTTCCGTCCGATCCGGGCAGCTCCGGCAGGGACGGACGGCTTGCAAACGGCAGGGCGATATGGTATAATGGGGCAAATCCGACCGAACGAAAAGGAGTCCGCCCATGAAACCAGCCGGACGCTACGTTTCCCTCGATTCCATCCGCCTTGCCCCGTCCCGCTTCGCCGACAACATGGCTCGGGACCTCGCCTATCTCCGGAAGCTGGATCCCGACCGGATGCTTTATAATTTCCGCAAAGCCTTCGGCGTTCCGACCGAAGCGGAACCGCTGTACGGCTGGGACGAGGAAACCGGACTGCTCCGCGGCCATTCCGCCGGCCATTTCCTCTCCGCCCTCGCCATTGCCGTCACCGCGACGGGGGATCATGCGCTCGCGGACAAGCTCTCGTATATGATCCATGAGCTCCGCTCGCTCCAGCTTCTTTCGCGCGGACGCGCACGGGAGTTTGTCACCGTCTGCACGCCCGAGGACTGCCCGCAGGAGAAGTGGAGCCGGGATCCCTCCGTCTGGGGAGAGGGCTTTCTCTCCGCCTATTCCCCCGATCAGTTCGCCCTGCTCGAGCAGTTCACACCCTACGCGAAGATCTGGGCGCCATACTATACGCTCCACAAGATCGCGGCGGGATTGATCGAAGCCTACGAGCGGACGGGGAACGAAGAGGCGCTGGCTTCGGCTCGCGGGATCGGCGACTGGGTCTGCGACCGCCTGTCCGCCCTGACGCCCGAGCACAGACGGAAGATGTGGAGCCTCTACATCGCGGGCGAGTACGGCGGCATGAACGAATCCATGGCCCGGCTCGCGCTTCTGACCGGGGAGGGGAAATACCTCGACTGCGCGCGGCTTTTCGACAACGAGAACATCTTCCCGGGACTGTCCGAGGGGATCGACACCTTCCAAGGGCTCCACGCCAATCAGCACATCCCGCAGATCATGGGCGCGATGCTGGAATACGAGGCGTCGGACGATCCGAAATACCGCCGCGTTGCCCGCTCCTTCCTCTCCCACACGCTGGCCCATCACATGTACGCGATCGGCGGCGTCGGGCAGGGGGAGCGGTTCCACGAGCCGGACGCCCTCGCAAAGTGGATCAAAGAGGGCACCAACTGCGAGACCTGCGCCACCTACAATCTGTTGAAACTGGCGCGGGAGCTCTACGCCCACGACCCAGAAGACGCCGGGCTGATGGACTATTACGAGCGGGGACTGTACAATCACATCCTTGCCTCTCAGAACCCGTTCGGAAACGAGCATGAAACGAATGCCGTCACCTATATGCTTCCCATCGGCCCCGGCGCGGAGAAGGAGTATTCGAACGACTGGTGGGCGTTCACCTGCTGTCACGGTACGGGGATGGAGAACCACGTCAAGTACCCGGACGCGGAGGTTTTCCGCACGGAGGACACTGTGTATCTCAATCAGTTTATCCCGTGCGTCACAGAGGAGGACGGGTTTGCGCTCGACGTTGCGGTCTCGTTCCCGGAGGGGCGGGGAACCGTCACCGCCTGCTCCGACCGGCCTCAGACCCTGAAACTGCGGATCCCGCTCTGGTGCGGAGAAAACCCCTTCCGGGCAGAAGGGCTGACGACCGCGGGCCGGTACGCCTCCGTGAAGCTCGAACCCGGCGTTTCTGTCACGATCGGCGTCCGGTTCCGGTACCGCGCGCGGTTTGAGTTCACGCCCGATCTGACACAGGACGGATACCGCCTCGCCGCGCTCCTATACGGTCCCTTCGTCATGGTCACGGAGGACGCCTCGAAGGAGTTCCTCACCCTTGACGCCGACCGCCTGCCGACGCCCGCTCCGGACCGCTTCGGACTCTGGTTCTGCGGACGGCTGTTCATCCCCATGTATGAAGCGCACGGGATCCCGTATCACACCTACTTCAAGCTGAACTGAATCAAGAAAAGCCGACGCCGATCCCGATCCCGAACCGCGCCGGTTTTTTCGCGCTTATTCGCTTTTCCGGTTCAGCCCGCACGCCCGGATCCATGCGCACAGCTCGTCCCACGGACGGTCGGAATCCAGCCAGAGGTCGGGGAGCAGTCCGCGCCCCTCCTCGAAGCCCTCCATGTGAAAGACCTTGTATCCCATGGCGAAGGTCACACCGGAATGCGGAAGCGTCCATTTCATGAGGTCGCCGAACTGGCCGCATCCCATGGTCGCGCTCCCGACGAATACGGCGTTTTTTACGGACCGGGCGTACATCACCGCCGCTTCGCCGGAGGACGCCGTCTGCTTGTTCTGGAGCACGAAGAGGCGTCCGTCGTATTCCGAGCGGGAGAGATCGACGCGCGGGGAGCCGAACGTCTCGCATCTCACCTCAAATCCGGAGGGATCCGTCTGTGCGAGCTTCCTCTCGGCGCACTCGCTCTCCCAAACGGCGTATCCGTTCAGACCTTCGACGAAGTGTTTGGGATACCCGCTGTCCCCGCCGTGATTTCCGAGCAGGGACCAGACGAGGACGGGATCGCTCCGGTGGGACAGGCCGCGTTCGAAATGGACGTCGCCGGATTTGCCGAGAGACCGGTTGGTTTCCGCCACCCAGCCGCCGTCGAAGGAGACGTCCGCCGAGATCTTCACCCCGCCGTCCTCCCATTCCGACCAAGCGCCGCCGGGGACCTCGAAGCCGTCCGTCCGGCACGGGTGAAGGGGAACGGACCGCCCGCAGAGATCCATCGTCCCGGGATCCGACTCCGCGAGTGTTCCGACGAGATACAGGCGCGTGCCGTCCGGGGAGGGCAGGGTCTCGAAAAGGCGGTCCCTCACGTTCTCCGATGTAAGGAACCATCCCGCGGGGATATCCTCCCGTTTGGAACGGACGACCTCGTATCCCTTCTCCGCCTTCCGAACGGTGATCGCGGTGAAATACGCGCGGATCGGTTTGTCCAGTCTCCCGCCGCCCCGGAAGGAGAAATGGGAATCGGAGACGAAGGGCTTGAGCGACGCGCAGAGCAGCTCCCGCAGATGTGCCGCCGGAACGGGATCGGGAAGGGCGCCCATGATCCTGTCGCGGAGGGCGGAAAAATCGAACCGTTCGGCATAGTACGGATATCCGCTCCAGCAGTACCGGAGCAGGTCGAAAAAGAGGCGGACGTCCTCCCGCGCGTCTTCCACTGGCAGGGGGTCCGAAGTCTCTTCCGCCCCGTCCCTGTACTGCGCGGAACGGATCCTTTCAAGCATTCCGGCGGGGAGCGGATCGGGAACTCTGTTCCGGTACAGGCGGTCAAAATCTTCCTGTCTCACGCTCTCACCCCCGGAATCCCCGCCAATGGTTTCGGTTTGTCAGGAAGCGGTCGGCAAGCAGGATCAGCGGGTAGAGAAAGAGGCGGGCACTTCCTCGTCCCCACCGGCTGTAGACCTTGAGCGGCGCTTCGTCCATGTCTATCGTCTGCTCCATGATCTGCACGAAGCCATAGCGCCCGAGGGCTGTAAGCTCCCGCTCCGTTTCCTCCACGCTCAGCCCGCATTTCTTTGCGAGGGAGGCCGAGGTAAAGGCGGGGGGCTGCAGCTTGTCCGCAGGGCTTTCCGTCTCGATCAACACCCGCACAATATGGCGGAAGGTGGGGCGGGCAAGGGTGGCGAAGAAGTCGTCGAGCAGATCCTTGTCGAGCAGGGGAAGAACATCCTCATCCTTTTCATGCGATACGCAGGCGAAATCCCGCCACAAAAGCACGGAGGCTCCCGAATCCGCCGCGACGCCCGAGTTCGTTTGGCCGTTTTCCCGGATCGCCCGGATCATGTCCGCCGGAGCCGTGTTGTCCGACGAATCGGAGCACCAGCATTCCGCGTAGGTTTTGAGCAGGGCGTCGAAACACAGTTCGGGGAATTCCTCGAAGGAAACGTCTTTTCTCCGTCCCTCCCGTCCGAACAGCCCGTCGATGGACGTCCCGAACACATCCGCCAGCACGGGGAGCAGGGAAATGTCCGGAGCCGTGTTGCTGTTCTCCCATTTGCTTACGGTCTGCGCGGACACGCCGATGGTCTCCCCGAGCGCCTCCTGCGTCAGTCCCTTCTCCCGCCTCAGCTCCGCGATCCTTTCGCCGATCGTCTTCATATCTTCAACCTCGTTCCTTTTGCGTCCGGTTTCCCGGTCTGCCTTTATTGTACCGGATCGCCGCGGAGAAATCCATCGACGAAACGGAGAGCGTCTCCCGGATCCGGGGAGTTTTTGCCGGGGAAACGAAAAAGGGAAGAAATCCCTGTTTCCAAGATTCCTTCCCGAAGTCACTGGGAGTGACGCGCGGCAGTCGAAACATCCCCCGTTTTCAGGGACTATTGTATCGCCTTCAATCATTTCTCCGGCATCCGGTATGTCCTCGTCTTCAATTTCGTCGAGTCGAATCACTCGGCTGTCGGAGGAGTAGTTATAATTCAGAATCAGGTAATCGTCGTAAACGTAAACCGAGTTGATGAAGATTTTGATTAGCCGCTTCTGGCAGTCGTGGTCCTCGTAGTCCAAGCTCCTGAGACTATAAAGAAAAAACTCAATTTTTTCACGGGTCAGTCCGTTTTCAGCGTTAAGGTTTAGCTCCGCGAGAGAGGCCTCCAGCGCCGTTTTCTGCGCCTCTAACTCGGCCATGCGCACTTGCGTGGCCTCGCTGAAAAAGCCCGCCTCAACCGCCCGTAGAAGGTTTCTGATGGATGTCTGGACGCCGTTGATCTGCGATTGTAGCGCCCGTTGCTTAGAATCATCCCCGGCTTTGATTTTATAATACGCCCACGTCCGGTCGATCACCTCGTTCAGCAACTCGTCGTCGTTCAGCAGGTCCAGTGTGAAGCGGACGATGAACGGTTCGATGAAGGACTGGCGTATTGCCTTGGCCTTGCAGTTGCCCCCGCGTTTGTGTTCGCGGCAGAGGTAATAGCTGTACCGACGCTGGGCGCGGCCAAACCCGCTCTCCCCGGTCATCGGGGATCCACAGCGCCCGCAGAAGATCTTGTCCGCCAGCAGGTAGTCAGTTTTATACCATGCTTTGGACGGGGTCTTCTGGTTGATGCGCATGAGGTCTTGGACTCTCTCAAAAACTTCTACACTGATTAACGGAGGGATAGCGCCCTCCGTTACTGCTTTGTCCGGGCCGTGTTCGTAAATGCCGATGTACTTTTTGTTAGATAGAATACTACGAAGGCTGTTCTTGTTGAACTCACCGCCCTGAGCCGTGCGGACGCCTTTTTGATTCAAGTCCCGGCAGATTTCGGCGCAGGTGGCCCCGCTCAGATAGCTTTCAAAGATCCCCTGCACGATGGGAGCCGTATCCGGATCGATCTCGTAGGTTTTCTGCGGTGAGGCTCGGTATCCCAGCGGAAGTCGTCCGCCCATAATCTTCCCTTTTTTATAGTTCTCCCGGAGGCCGCGTTTCACGTTTTGAGACAGCTGGAGGCTGTAGTACTCCGCCATCCCTTCGAGCACGGATTCTAAGATCACACCTTCCGGGGATTCCGGGAGGTTTTCGGCCACATACTCCACACGGACCCCGTGACGCTTTGCGCGGTATTTATTAAAGGTGATTTCTTCGCGGTTCCGTCCGAAGCGGTCCACCTTCCAAACAATGATCACTTGGAACTGTTTCTTGGCGCAGTCCGCCAACATCTGCTGGAAATCATCCCGGCAATCGTTCCGGCCCGTCTTAGCTCGGTCGATGTATTCGTGGATGATTGTGTATCCCTTCACCTCGGCGTAGGCGTGGGCAGCTGCAAGCTGGCCTTCGATGGATTGCTCGGTCTGGTTGTGTGAGGAGTATCGAGCATACACTACGGCGATGTTGCCAGTGGATTCCGGGAGCTTGGACTTCTGGTTTTGATGGATGTCTACGTTCATGAAGACCTCCCGGATTACTTGCTCCCGGCCTCGGCCAACAGCCCGATCATCAGGTTATCGACTCTTTCCCGGTCAACCGGGCGAAGGCGTTCATAACGGCTTATCAGCACCTTCGTGCGGATGTCCTCGTTGGACGCGGAGTACGATATGGGTGGTATTTTGTCGGTGTGGAGTTTCGAGTAGTCGGTCGGATCGTCCGTCCGGCCCAGCAGATAGTCGATGGACACGTTAAACACATCCGCGATAAGAATGAGGGTCTTGGCGTTCGGAACATAGCCGTGCTGTTTCCATTGTGTGACGTGGGCGCGTGAAATGCCAAGGGGCTTCGTGGTGCTGTCAGCTGCGGGCTTTATTCCCCGCGCTTCACACAGCGCGTTGTAACGATCAAAAAAGCTCATGACAGTCTCCGGAAAAGTTTTTTAACAGGAAATTGCCGGACCCCCCTTGACAAGTTAAAGTTCTTATGGTAATATAAGGGCTGTAAAAGAACTTTAACTCACGCCTCTCTGGTCCCGGCTTTTGCGAGAAGCCGTCCGGAGGCGGTAAGCGGAAGGTGCGGTGAGGCAACCCCATTATACCGCTAAGGTTAAAGAAATTCAACCCTTTTTTACGAAATTTAGATTCTACGCCCCAAGAGCGAAAGGAGGGATGTGTTTGCTGCCTGATTGGATTGCCGACGTTGCGAGACGCCAGAAGCGTTCACGCATCACCGGTAAGGTCCTCGCAGACCGATGCGGCTACTCCCCGACTTACCTGTCCATGGTTCTGTCAGGGGCAAAAGAAAGCCCTCAAGCGCGGGAGAGGATTCTCAATGCGCTTACCGATCTCGAGCTGGAGCTCGGGACCTACGAAGCGGAGGAAGCGGAAAATGGGGGTCAGGAAATCGGACGCAAGGCCGAAAATTGACACAGCGCAAATAGAAGAGCTGGATTGGAATGTCTTAACGTCTGCCCTTCTAACTGCGATAGAACGGTTTTACGATGATCCGGCTAACGTTGCACGTTTTAATTCGTGGAAAAAAGAAAATGGCACAAAAAAGGAGGCAAGCCATGATTGAGGTCAAAGTCAGCATCACAGCCCCTGAGCTGTCCGAGGCGATAACGAGACTCGCCGCGGCGCTCGAAAAGCATGGGATTTCCACGTTGCAGGATTCCATTGCGCAAAGCGCGGAACCTGTGAAAGCTCCGGAAGCACCCGCGCCGAAGACGGAGGCAACCCCGGAACCGGTAGCACCCGCCCCGGTGACGGAAACCGCTCCTGAGAAACCGAGCGTTACCTACACCCTTGACGAGCTGGGCCGGGCCGCGGCTCCGTTGGTAGATAACGGCAGGACCGCCGAGTTGATAGCCCTGCTCGAGACATTCGGTGTGAAAACGCTCATTGATCTGAAGGCATCGGACTATCCGGCGTTCGTTGCGGGATTAGCGGATAGATTCGGCGTATCGGTTAGGGGGGCTGCGTAATGCCCCATGCGGAGCTGTGCTCCCCCTCAGCTTTTGAGCGGTGGAGCCACTGTACAGCGGCTCCCCACTTCGAGCAGAACTTCCCTGAAGAGGCACCGAGCAGGTATGCAGAGGAGGGAACCTTAGCCCATCGTATCTGCGAACTGTACGGACGGAAAAAGTTTGATTCCGGTTTCTCGGAAGCGGACTTTCAGGCCGGTATGGACGAGGCGAAAGCTAATCCGTTGTACGATCCGGAAATGTTGAGGACCGCGGAGTTCTACCTCCAGTACCTGAACGAGAAGTCGATTTCATTCCCGGCCAAACCCTATGTGGTTTTTGAAACCCAAGTAGATCTGAGCGAGTACATCCCGGGTTGCTTCGGAACGTGCGACTGCATCATGATCGGCGGCGGTCGGCTCCACATAACCGACTATAAACACGGTCAGCACATTCGGGTCTCAGCTATAGGCAACGGGCAAATGCGGCTCTACGCACTCGGTGCGCTGAGACGATACGCGGCGCTGTTCGGTGGAACGATTGAACGGGTTTCTACCGCAATCGTGCAACCGAGGATCACGGACGAAATCGTCGAAGACGATATGAGCGTAGATGAACTGCTCGGGTGGTGGGAGGAACTCAAACCGACTGCGCAGGAAGCCTACAACGGCCCGGGAACGTTCGTCCCCGGTAGTCACTGCCAGTTCTGCCGAGGGAAGAACATGTGCCGGGCACGCGCCGAGGGGGTTCTCAAAATTGAGGACTACAGGCAGAGGCCGGTAACACCTCCGAACAAGCTCCCGTCACTGACCTACGACGAGATCGCCGACATTCTCAGCCGGGGAGACGGTTTGATCGAGTGGTACAACGGTATAAAAGCCCATGCCACTCAGCTTCTGTTACAAGGGGAGGAGATCCCCGGCTGGAAGGTCGTCGAAGGGAAGTTAGGAAACCGCTCCTTTACAAACGCGGATAAGGCGTTCGAGGTTCTCGCCGAACAAGGCGTGGAATCCGAAATGCTTTATAAGCGCGAACCGAAATCACTGGCCGAGATCGAGAAGATGGTCGGTAAGAAGAAGTTCGCAGAAATCGCGGGGCCATTCATAACCCGCGCTCCCGGAAAGCCCACGCTGGTAACAGCGGACGATCCGCGAGACAGAATCACGTCTACAGCCGCGGATGATTTCGCGGATATAGAAATACAGGAAGCATCCTGAAATTTGCACGGTAGAAAGGAAAACGCTTATGTACGCTAACGATGCACAGAAAGTCAGAACGAGCGAGGTGCGGCTCTCCTACACGCACCTCAACGAGCCCTACGCAAACCCCACCCTCGTGGATTCCAAACCGAGGTATTCCACTTCGCTCTTGATTCCCAAGTCGGACACGGCCCTGCTTGCCGAACTTCGCGCGGCGATCAGCGCGGCGGCGGATGCGGCCACCTCCACGGTTTGGGGCGGGTACAGACTCCCCGATGACGTGCTCTACTCCCTTATTAAAGATGGAGACGGTGTAAAGCGCGACGGTAAGCCTTACGGCCCCGAAGCCAAGGGGTGCTGGGTGCTCTCCGCGGCGGCAACTCCCAGCCAGAAGCCCACGGTGGTTCATATCAGCAACGTGAAAACGCCGCTGGCCCCCGAGGACATCTATTCCGGGATGTACGCTCAGGTGATGCTCCGGTTTTACGGCACGGCAAAGGGCGGGAACAAGGTCTGCTGCGGGCTCGGAAACGTGTGCAAGACTCGGGATGGTGAACACCTCGATAACGGCAGAACGGACGCCAGCGAGGACTTCGCTGACATCGAAGCCGCGGTTGCGACATCGGCTCCGCAGGTGAATCCTCTGACCGGTCTTCCGATGGTAGGATAACAGGCAAACGGGGGTCCCACAGGCCCCCATTTGCATATACGAGAGGGGTTGGCTATGCGACTATCAATCGACCTTGAAACCTACTCCAGCGTGGATCTTGGCGACGCGGGACTTTACAAGTATGTGGAGAGTCCGGATTTTGAAATCCTTCTTCTCGCATACGCTGTAGACGACAATCCCGTTGACATCATCGATCTCGCGCAGGGTGAAGAGGTTCCCGATTGGCTGATAAAAGCGTTGCACGACCCCTCTACCATTAAGTACGCCCACAATGCGGCCTTTGAGTTCGACTGCCTCTCCAAATACTACGGGGAAATGGTTCCCGAACAGTGGCGTTGCACGATGTTCCACGCCCTGTATTGTGGATACCCCGGAAAACTTGAAGCGGTCGGCGCGGCGGTGGGTTTCGACGAAGACAAGAAAAAGCTGGCAACGGGTAAAGAGCTGATCCGGTACTTCTGCAAGCCGGTGAACCCGACACAGAAGAACGGGGGCCGCACACGGAACTACCCTCACCACGATCCCGCGAAGTGGAATCTGTTCAAGGAATACTGCAAGCAGGACGTGGTGGCGGAAATGGAGATCGAAAATCGGCTCTCCATACATCCGGTTCCGGATTTCCTGCAGAAACAGTGGGAAACCGACCTTCGGATCAACCGGCGCGGTGTAGCAGTTGACCTCGATCTTACCTCGGGCGCTCAGGCAATCGACGCCAAGATCCGCGAGAGCCTTCTGATGGAGGCCACAGAGATTTCCGGGTTGTCAAACCCAAACAGCGTGTCACAACTTGTCGGGTGGCTTAATCAAAACGGCCAAACCGACATTACCGACCTGCGGAAGGAAACGGTCAATGACCTGCTTTCGGGGTGGAGCGGTACAGAGGAAGAGAAACGGATGCTCGAGATCCGACAGGAGCTTGGCAAGACATCCAACAAGAAGTACGACGCCATCAGCGAGTGCGTTTGCAACGATGGCCGGGTACGAGGCCTTCTCCAGTTCTACGGAGCCAACCGGACGGGCCGATGGGCTGGCCGACTGGTTCAGGTTCAGAACCTCCCGCGGACCTACATCGGGTCGCTCGACTTGGCTCGGGATCTTGTGAAAGGGCGGAAGGGCGAGGCCCTTCGAGTGATTTACGGATCGATCCCTGATACCCTTTCTCAGCTTATCCGCACGGCTTTTGTGGCATCACCCGGAAACGTGTTGATCGATGCCGATTTCTCGGCAATCGAAGCCCGCGTGATTTCGTGGCTCGCGGGGGAGGAGTGGCGGTTGGAGATCTTCCGGACAACCGGTAAGATCTACGAGGCTTCGGCCTCCATGATCTACCACGTCCCCGTTGAAACCATAGCGAAGGGGCAACCGAACTACCACCTCCGACAGAGAGGAAAGGTGGCGGAGCTGGCTCTTGGCTATCAAGGTTCGGTAGGGGCCATGCGCAGAATGGACGCGGCTCACGCGCTCGATGACCTCTCAGACGACGATCTTTTGGGAATCGTGAAGGGATGGCGGCAGAGCAACAACAAGATCCAGCAGCTGTGGTACGACGCGGAGGGCGCGGCCATTCATACGGTCGAAACCGGAGAGGCTTCGATGGTGAAGTGCCTGACTTTCCGGATGGAATACGACAGAGAACACGGGGGCTCGTGCCTTAGCATTGAACTGCCGTCAAAGCGGAAGTTGTTTTACAACAACCCCACGCTTACGCGGAACCGGTGGAACAAGGCGTCGCTCCAATTCTCAGGCGTAAACCAAACGACGAAAAAATGGGAGCACGCGGAAACCTACGGTGGTAAGATCATTGAGAACTGCACTCAGGCAATCGCCCGGGATTGCTTAGCCGAGGCAATTGAGCGCCTTGAGGCCGCGGGATTCCCTATCGTGTTCCACATACACGATGAAGTCGTAATTGACACGAGGCCCTTTGCGGACGATGAAAAAATGCTTCAGGCGGTGATTGACGTCATGAGACAACCGCCCGAATGGGCTCCCGGTCTTCCCTTAAACGGCGATGGCTGGGTGGGAACGTACTTCAAGAAGGATTAAGCAACATGGGCTGGTGTAGCTCAATTTGGCAGAGCGGGCGTCTTGTAATCGTCAGGTTTTTGCGGGTTCGATTCCCGCCGCCAGCTTTTGCCGGGGTAGCATAGTGGCCGAATGCGGCGGGCCTGAACCCCGTAGAGTGCTCGACAGAGGCTCCGTGAGTTCGAATCTCACCCCCGGCGTCTTCCGGAGAAATCCGGTCGGTGCGGAGTGTCCGCGCAGCGATACCGAAATCGTGTCTTAAGCGGTGAACCGAAAATACTGTCCGGTATGATTGGCTCGCATAGCAACCGATTAGGGCGCACAAAAATCGCTTCTATTCAGCCGTAGCTTTAGTAGGTCAGAGCACCGGGCCGTTAGCCCGGAGGATGCGGTTCGATTCCGCACAGCTGGCCCTCTCTGGTATGCAGGGGGACATAAACGCATACTCGGTCGTGATGCAGGGCTGTAACGCGGGAAGGCCAACCGTGTCTGCATCAACAAGGGACGTTACCTCAATTGGTAGAGACACCGGCTCATAACCGGTAAGTTGAAGGTTCGAGTCCTTCACGTCCCATCGGCGAAGTGGCGGAAAAGGTAACGCTGATTTCACGGTGTCAAGAGGAATGCGAATAGGGGTTCGAGTCCCCCTGTCAACGGTGTTCGACTCCCGCTGGCGCATGGTGCAACAACATCCCCATGTGAGGTGCAAATCCTCACCTTCGCTGAAAAATATGCGGTGGCGGAATAGGTAGACGCACATCCGGAGTTGAGCCTTTCATCGGTTAACGGTTGCTCAACTCAGAAAACCGATATGAGAGGTGCAAATCCTCTCCCGCATAATCTGAACTGGGGTGGCGGAATAGGTAGACGCAGAGACGGTCAGGTGACAGGGGTACGGATAAAAACGTAATCAGGTACTTCCCCTATGGGTTCGATTCCCTCCAATCCGGGCAGACGTCGGCCCATGTGAGGTGCAAATCCTCACCCCCGCCTAAGTTGCAAAAATGGAGGAACACATGAATTTCAAGTGTAGTATAACAAGGCAGAAATGTCAAATCGATGATTTTGAATTTGACAATGTGTTATGCCCTTTTTATAAAAGTGGAAACTACCGGTACAAACCCACAGAAGGGAATTTCCATTACGATCCTTCCAAAGGCGAACAGAGAACGGTTTTCTGTTTTGATGATACTTGCAGGTTTTATGGGATAAAACGGTCAGAGGAAATCAAAGGCCGAGACTGGCTGGATAAATAATATCGCGCGGTAGAGCAGAGGTCAGCTCGCCAGCTTCATAAGCTGGAGGTCGCAGGTCCGAATCCTGCCCGCGCAATCAAATTGATCCGGAAGCGATACAGGAGATACAGGATCGCCCATCTGGTCCGTTGCCATCAAAAGGGATGGAG
This sequence comes from Oscillospiraceae bacterium, assembly GCA_015065385.1. Lineage (GTDB taxonomy): Bacteria > Bacillota > Clostridia > Oscillospirales > CAG-272 > UMGS1696. The sequence continues at coordinate 248,197 of SVQK01000056.1, forward strand.
GTAAATAGTTCCGTAGTCCTTACTGCGGAGCTTCCGTACAACGGCGTTATGACCCTACCGGCACGTAAGATCGGGGAACGTACATAGAGGGTTGATAATATACGACGGCTGGTTATAGAAGGTACGGAACGACGGTCCGCCAAGGGCTTTGTGCGAAGTCCGCGCTGGTGGCAACGTGCGTAGAAGCGACTGTCGTTTTCGGGGAAGTCCTACCCGGCCCCATCTGAGAATGAGGAAAGAAAATGAACACACTGAAAGTCGAAGCCCTACTTGCAAAGAAGTATGGCTATAAACGTCTTCCCGGTGATTTGTCCGAAAAGTACCGGCAGTATTTTCATGAGAACATTCCGAGTTGGCTGAAGATTGAGGGAGAAACCAGACCTCTTTATACCGTGAAGGGATCGAAAGTGTGCGATTTCTATGACAGGATCGTCATTGGAGATTACGGAGCGTTCATTGAGTTCTTTGCCGAACCGGAAGAAACGCACTTCATTATCCAACCCGGTCAGGAATACAGGGTGAATGATCCGAGGTACAGCAACAACGTGAAGTATATCTGGATGACAGTTGATGATGGATCCGGAATCAAGATTTACAGACAGAGAAAAACCGTAACCTATGCAGACTACCTTCCGGACCGGTATTATGTGAGTGTGCATGAAGTAACGGCTTGAAATTCGGGGGATTAGCGTAATGGTTGGAATTTATAAATTCACAAATGTAATTGATGGTAAGTCTTATATTGGAAAAAGCAAAAATATAACCAGAAGATATAATCACCATAAGCGTTTGGCTGGCGGTGAAGCAGATGGCTTTAATCTATATGTAGACTCTGTTATGCGAGAAGTGGGATTCCATAATTTTGAGTTTATGGTACTTGAAGAGTGCCATCCAGAAGAACTCGATGAGAAGGAAAAATATTATATAAAAAAGTTTAACACCTTAATTCCGAACGGATACAATATAAGTTTTGGGGGAAGAGGAGGAAGGTTTCAATCCATAAAATCATTTGAAGAAATAAAAGAAATCCAGAGGTTATTGAGCGATACAGTTTTATCGGAAGCAGAGATAGGGCGGAAATTTGGGGTTACAGATGTTACTATTTCATATATAAATGTTGGAAAAATATGGAAAAACGAAAATGTGAGTTATCCAATAAGAACCTTAAGCCTAAATCGTATAATCACTCCGGTACATTGTGAACGATGCGGGAAAGCAATACATAAAAGAAATAAATTCCATTTATGCCAGAGCTGTTATTCAAAAAAGAAAGGCGAGCACATTCCGCCGAAAGAGTTGTTATTTGAGGAACTGATGGGATCAAGTTTTGAAGCGGTCGGTAGAAAATATGGTGTGACGGGAAACGCTGTAAAAAAATGGTGCGAGAAGTATGGTTTACCGAATCACGCCTATGAATATCGAAAACTACGAGATTTGAGGGATAAACATTAATGGTAATGTGCATGACTTTGAATCATGAAAAGAAGGTTCGATTCCTTCATCCCCTGTTTAACTTGCAACCAACTTGCAACTAACTTGCAACCTTGAAAGGGGGTGATCCTACTGTGGACGGAGCAGGTAACGAGTTTCCGTTGACTATATCGCCGCCCGGAATTGATGAAATCATCGAATCTCTAAAGGGAGTAGGGATTGAAGTTGTTCCGGGCGAATCAACAGAGTATGTTATCGCTGAAGAACCGGATGGTAAGCGGTACAAACTTCCGAAGGATTTCAATATCTTCACGAATCCGATTAAGATTCCGATTGAAGAAAATGGAGGTGGGAAGATATGATCTATACAGAGATTAAGGAAGACCTGTTTGAGGTTCCGGATCATTATTATTTAGCGCATTGTATTAACGGCAACTATACGCTTGGCGCAGGAATCGCAAGATCATTCGCCGATAGAATGAACATGAGGTATCATCTTGTGTCACAGTATCCGATTAAGGCCGGGGAACAGTATAAGTATATTGGAAAAGCTCTTCTTGTGGGACGTGTATTTAATCTTGTTACAAAAGCATTCCATTATAACAAGCCAACCTATGAATCGCTCCGATCTGCATTGAATGATATGCACGATCAATGTGAGGAACTTGGAATCAAGTATCTTGCCATGCCAAAGATTGGTTGCGGCCTTGACAGGCTCGATTGGAGCAAGGTGGGCGTGATGATCCGAGAAATCTTCAGTGATTTGGATATTGAAATTCTGGTGTGTTATATATAAGCGAATAATATGTGGTGTATGCCCATGCCGAAAAGCGACGATAGTTGCCGGAGAATCGATCAACCCGACAGAGAAAAGGCGGCATACGTTTACTGAGCGTGAGGGGGACTCAGTAAGCTAAAGAAATCATGACATACTATACAAAACGCTATTTTCTCGGAATACCTATATATTCTGTGATTCATTATCCTCGAAAATGTGTAATAACTTTCTTCGATAAATTTTTGATGGAACACGGAATTGATGTTCCCGAAGAATATGAACCGTGGATGAGTTAAAAAATCTTTAATTACATCCGGGATGACTGGCTGTAATTAAAGAAAAAGACCGATTTCTTTAATTAAGATGAAAGGTGAACCACATGGCTGTTCAGAGATTGTACGGGTATATAATCGTATGTAACCGGTGTGGCAAGCAATCTGAGTATATCGGGAGACAGCCTCTGACTGATGATGACATTCAGAAATTAAGTCCGGATTGGCAGTTTATAGAAGACAAGAGGTTCCCGGCGTATAAGAATATCTGCCCAGCTTGCCTTATTAAAGATAGAGGTCAAAATAGTGAAGAAAAGAATAACGGTCATCCTTGAATATGAGAATGAAGATGAAACCGATCTTTTGAATTTGGATCGATTCATAATTGATGACCTTGAGACGGAATTAAACTGCTGTTCGCATTTCTTTGAGATCAAATCTATCGACATTGAGGAGGATAAAATGGCCGATTGGCACGAAGATTACAGCGACCGGTTTGACGAGCTTCGGAAACATCGGGTAGAACTGAGCCATTACAAATATGGATCAGTCCGAAAGAATTACCGTACTGGTAACATTGATGCTATCGCCACGATGAAGAAGTGCGTCGATAAGTACCGGGCCACGGGCAACACTGAGTACCTTTGCGATGGGGCGAATTACCTCATGTTCGAATTCATGTTTCCGCAAGTTCCGGGGGCCTACTTCCGGGCCACCGATTCAAGTGAGTCTGCTGGTATCGTTGGTATCAGCGAAAAAGAAATGGAAGAACTGAAGAAGGAGGATTTCTAAAATGAAACGCACAAGGATCTTTGCAGCGGCGTGTCTTGCCGCATTGATGCTCTCTGCTGCGTCGTGCAACCGGGGGATCACCGACTTCCACCAGAAGTTCGATTATGCCTTCATTTACTTCGGCGACAAGATCGTCGTTGAGGGTGAGGTCGAAAAATGGTGGGACTATGACAGCAGCGACATGGTTCAGGTTCAGATCGATGGGAAAGTTTATCTGACCCACTCCGCCAATGTTCTGCTCGTCCAGAAATAAGGGGAGGCGAGTGTGGGGCCGGAAAGAGATTACAGAGTCATTGCCATAGACTTTGACAACACCCTGTTCATAACCGAGTATCCGGAAATCATCGCCCCGATTGACCCGATCATCGAAAGGGCGAAGAAACACAAAGAGGGTGGAGACAAGCTCATTCTATGGACGTGCAGAGAAGGCCCAGAGCTTGAGGCCGCTATACAGGCTTGCCGGGAGCAGGGGTTGAAGTTTGATGCTGTGAACGACAACCTCCCTGAACTGAAAGAGTTCTGGGGGACTAACCCGAGGAAGATAGGGGCCGACGAATATTGGGACGATAAGAACCAATCTGCACTGGCTCTTATTTGGGATTGGGAAATCCGAAAAAGACTTGAATTTCCGCGAGGCGAATATGGAGAACGAAAGAAAGAAAAAGGTTTTAATCTCCCAGCCGATGGCTACGAAGACTGATTTTGAGATCGAAGAGGCGAGGGCAAGAGCTACCCGTGTTCTTGAAGAAAAAGGATATGAGGTGGCAAATACCTTATTTGACGGTGAATGGTATAATCCCACGAATATGCACAACAGGGGCGTGGTCTTTATCCCGTTGTGTTTCCTCGCAAAATCCCTTGAAGCCATGAGTCAGTGTCATGCGGTTTATTTCTGTAAGGGGTGGGAGAACGCTCGTGGATGTAAAATCGAACATGAAGCCGCTGTCCAGTACGGACTGACGATTTTCTACGAGGAGGGCTGAATGCATTTTATTGCCTCTTGCTCATTCGGTAAAGACAGCCTCGCAATGGTTCTTCTTTTAATTGAAAAGAAATACCCGCTTAACGAAGTCGTATTTTTCGATACCGGGATGGAGTTTCAAGCGATCTACAATAACAGGGACAAACTAAAACCGATTCTCATGGAACACGGTATTAAATTCACAGAAATAAAACCCCGAACCCCATTCCTGTACAATATGCTCGAGCGTCCGGTATGCGGCCCGAACGGCCCGCATACCGGGTATGGATGGTGCGGCGGGGTGTGCCGATGGGGGACCGAAGAGAAAACGCGTAGTCTCGATAAAGCGGTTATCCCCCCCCCCAGAACGGCATTATATCGGTATCGCGGCGGATGAATCGCAACGACTGGCCCGCCTTGTCCTTCCGAAAGTGGCGCCTCTTGCCGATTGGGGTATAACAGAACAGGGCGCGCTTGCATATTGCTATGGTAACGGATGGAATTGGAACGAACCGTCCCCTGTTACCGAAACCGGGTACATCGATTTATACGCCATTATGGATAGGGTGTCCTGCTGGTGTTGTGCAAACAAAAACCGGAAAGAGCTAAAAAATATCTGGCGGTATCTTCCCGATTATTGGCGAAAGTTAAAATACCTTCAAAGCCGAATTGAACGTCCTATGAAAAGCTATTGCAACAAGAAATACGGAAAGTACGGGAACCTTTTCGAGCTCGAAAAAGTATTTATAGAGGAGGACTAAGTGGAAAAACGTGAAGAAGTGCTGGAAAAAGCCATGATTTCTCAGCCTATGGCCGGGCTGACAGACTTTGAAATCGAGGATGTAAAATCGAACATGAAGCGGCGGTGGCCTACGGGTTGGAGATCATCTACGAATAAAGGAGAGACGCTATGAGCATCAAAATCGAAAACATTCTCGGCCCGTCCATTGATCAGTGGCAGTCAGCCATCAGAGGAATGCGGAACCCTCTGAACAGTTGGGCGAAGTCCGACACGACGTGGGACATGATCGAAGATCCAGAGCCCATCAATCCGGAGGACATGGTGTACATCAAGATCGGAGAAAACGATCTTGACCTCATGCGGCGGCTTGCAAAAGCCGGAAGCGACCACCGGAAGTACCTCCGGATGCTTCCCGTGATGATGGATGTAACGGCCCCCCTCTTCTGGTGGAAGGAATACGACACCTATAAAGTGGGAACCGTCGCCAACTCCTGCTCCACCATGCACACGATCCACATGAGCGAGTTCACGCTTGACGATTTCAGCCTTGAAACCTGCCGGGATACGGAAAAGCAGGTTCAGGCGCATTTGTTCGGATTAAAGCCATACATTGGCATGATGGTAGACATGCTGAACAAGGCGCGTGAGGGCTATTTGAAAACGGGGGATGAAGTATTCTGGCGGTACATGATCGAGCTGCTTCCGGCTTCCTTCAATCAGAAGCGGACCCTGTTCCTGAATTATGAGGTCCTCTGGAACATGTATCAGGCCCGGAAGAACCACAAGTTGAAAGAGTGGCGTGAGTTCTGTTCAACGATATGGGAGCAGGTCCCGTATTTCCGCACCATCTTCGAGGAGGACTCGAAATGATCCTTGTTTCGCTCCTTTTATTTTCGGTAGGCGTCCTTGTGCTGACCGGGGCTGGGATGGCCTACACATACAAGGGAACCCGGTATAGCGGGATCGATTCAGTGCTCGACAGCGAAAGAAAAAAGTACGACGAAAAGGACCATCGAATGTACGCTATTTTGTCCGGGTTATCTTACGCCGGGTTTTCGGTTGGCGCAGTTGCCATTTTCGTGGCGATGGTCATGTTTTTCCTCGCCATTTCAACTAAGTGAGGAGGTGAGACTGTGGCGCTGATGTCTATCGTGTTCCTTGTCATTTCCGCGGTTTGCTTCATTTCCGCAATCGTGATAAGGGTCTACCGGGCGCGGCATTACCGGGACCTCTACGACCCACTTTTGATGCACAGGGTTACCCGTGACGACTTTATGAGGGACGCACGGCTGTGGGACTTGCAGACTAACCTAACCATGGCCGGGGGGTTCTTCCTCGTTTCGGCGGGACTTACACTCTTGGGGTGGGTCGCATGAACAAAGAGCCAGAGAAGACCATCCGTCTTACCATGACGGAGGATGATGCAAGGCTCGTGGCGAAAGCCTGTGAGTTCTACGCCCGGATAGCCTACGGCCAGTTTACCGAGATCGCCTACAACTTCCTTGATCTGAGCTTGCCCGTGGACGAATTCTGCAAACGGCGCGATGAAATGGAAGACCTGCTTTTCCGCGCCCGCGCGATCCTGTACCCTGATTTGGGGCGGCACGTCGGAACGTCCTACGGATACGGGAGATTCAAGTACGCGGACAAGGCCTTCGACGTGTACCAGCTTCTCCGGCTTGCCTACGGTGATAACCGGTATCCGCTTCTCACTGCGCCTTACCCTAACGTGGAGTTGAAGGTCGGGAACGAGTGGAAGAAGCTCGCATTCGGTCCGCGCAGAATGCGGTGGGAATAAAAGGATAGATCATGGATACTGAGCTTGAAGAAAAAGCCTGTCCGTTCTGTGGACAGTTGATAATGTGCGGGCCTGATGTAAAGCCAGAACGACTTTGCCGGTGCGCCGAGGCCGTGCGGTATGCGGCTGACGAGGAAACTCTTGAAGATATGCAGACCCTTCTCTATGAGCTTTTTGGAGACAAATGTCAGGATTGTTCCAAATCTTTTTATTCCTGTAGGAGAAGAAGAGCTGTCCGCTTTGAATCATGTGATCGTGCTGGTGTCCGCTGGTCTGTTCACCAAGGCAGTTATCACCCTTCAGGACGGTTCTCAGTGCATCGTAAAGAAGGATGCGGTTACGAGAAAGATTACAATTAAGGGGTGAAATAAAATGTATCCCAATAAACAAAAAGAATCTTATGAGAAGCCTGAAATGGAGGTACTTCTTCCTGAGAGAGGTTCGAGTGTTCTCCGGCCAGTTGAACCATGGGAAATCCCTATGCGTGGTCGTCCTTGCAAGATTACATATAAAGATGAGACCACTTCAATGGGAAGGTTCATTGCGTTTGCGACTGATTTCATGGAACTGCAAGATGGTATAGGACAATACCCTGTCGCCATTGTTGAGCTTGAAGACGGAACCGTTCAAGTGGTCTATGTTGAACAGGTTCAGTTCATGGACCGGAGATAAAAATCGGAGGTAACGATAATGTCGAGACTGATTATTGATCTTCCGGACGATCAGGAATTTGAGAAGTCCGTTCAGAACGCTTACGAGGCTATGGCAAAACAGATGGTTCGGAACGCTGTAGACAAGGCTATGGAGGAAGAGCTGGGGAGGGTGGTCAACGGTAGGATCAGCAAGTATCTTGAGGCGTTTGGAAACCCAAAGCTGGTCTCTATCATCGATAACGCTATGACGTCTGCCCTTCATATCGAGGTCGAGAGAGCCATTGCGAAGTGCGCGGCAAACGAAGCGCTGATCCGCAGATCCGCGGAAAAAGTGTACGAGGATAATCTTGCATACGCCATGCGGTTCAACGGGGAGAGCGTTCAAGATTACCTCGCCCGCAAGATAAACGAGTACATCGAGGATGCCTTTGAAAAGAAGCTGAAAGCCCAGCTTCCGGGGGCCATCAAGGAAGCGTTCGGATCGCTGAAATAAGCCCGGTTTCCCGTCAAAACAGGGGGACCGGTTACAATGTAGGGACAAGGTAAACCACATTTACCTCGGCCTCGAAAGGAGGGGCAAACAAGTGAGCATTGAAAACCGCAAAAAGACACCACCGGGAGAACGTGGGAAGGGCCGCATGGCGACCCATTGGAACGGAGAACGGAGGCTTGTATGATCGGGTGGTTTCTGTTGTTTCTCGCAAGCGGCGCGGCCTCGTCCGTCATGGCGGCAGGGCTTATCAACTACCGGGATGCCCGGACGGTGGTATCATGGACCGCGAAGAAAGGAAAGCGAAAGGCCAGAGAGGTACGGGCTCTCGTCGAAAGGTACTCCGATGACGAGGAACTGATGACCAAGGGCGTCCAACGGTACATCGTTATAACGGCCCTCATCGTTTCCTTCGTGGCTCTTACCGTGGTCTTGCTTACGACCGCGCTTATAACTTTTATTCTGTATATCTGTGGAGGTGCTACATGATCAACCTTGGAGGGGGCTATCTGGTTTGCCCCACGAGCTACGGCTACAACCTCGTCCTTGATAGGGGGCAAAAGAACAAGGAAACCGGGAAACCCGTTTACTACCCGGTTTCGTACCACGGTAACCTCGAATCCGCGGTAGCCGCGGCTATGCGTATCGCCCAGAGGGAAGAGTTGTCGAAGCAGGATTACTCGCTCAAGGAGGCCGTTGCAGTCATGGAACGGATCCAGAAAGAGTTCATCGAAACCCTGCACGAGGTAATCGGGAGAAAGGAAACGATCGAAGATGAAGACTGAGTACCAGAACAACATCGAAGCGATGATGGAGGCGCAGACGGACAAAGGCCTCCACAAATACGGGGTGACCTTGGAGGATAACACCACGCTCACGACGGAACAGCGCATCGAGCATTTCCAAGAAGAAGCCATTGATGCGCTGTTCTACGGGGAGCACCTTAAGGCGGCTCTACGGAATGAGGGCCTCACAGCGAACGACTACCAACGGGCGGCTATGCGCACGGCCCCGGATTCCATAGGAGCGGATGAAATGCTTCTGAACAGCTTCTTCGGGTTGCAAGGGGAGCTGGGTGAACTTTTCGACCTGTACAAGAAGCACCGGTATCAAGGGCATCCGCTCGACCCGGGGGCAATGAAACTGGAGCTGGGTGATCTGCTGTGGTACGCCGCGGAAATGGCTACGGCTCTTGGGTTTACCCTTTCCGAGGTAATGACCGCGAACATCGAAAAGCTCAAAGCCCGGTATCCCGAGGGGTTTGATAAGGCCAGAAGTATTCACAGGGAGGCGTGACATGCCGGAGAACGAAGAACACAAGCCGTGCAGCTGGGGGGACGGTATAACCATCAAACCGGACGGCGAACACGAGCTCGACCCGTGTGTTTACCGGGACGTGCAGGAAATCAAGAACGTAACGATAGTGGTTTCCCGATGCGTCCGATGCGGGCGCATCGTTATCGGGTGGAAACCGCAGCTGAACACTGAGGTCGTGTACGACGAGCTGAGCGGGGAAGGAAGCGAGGGTAACCATGACACTGTTTGAAGGCGTATTGCGCGACGCTATTCACATCGACCCGACTCCTGTAATCCGCGCCGGGTTTGAACAGGTGACCTTCGGGGGCGATCCTTCGCTCCCAAGGTTAGAGCCGATCCCGGTTGCAACCATCAGCATAAAGCTGGTAGCGACCGAGGCCCTGAATCGGCTTGTAGACTTAATCAGGAGCGAAGAAGAGGAGGCACCGGACGACGGGGCGTGGTATGAGTTCTACATCACTTTCAATGACTACACCCCGTCCGGTGTGGACGGGTGGATACAGGTTGTTGTTCGGGGAACCGCGGCAAGCGACGCCGGATTTACCCATAGAATTGAGCTTACGCGGCTCGAACAAAACATGGTCCGCGCCTACATTGACGATCAGTGCCGACAGCACATGGGGATCAGGCAGGGTATCACCGATCTGTTGCGTGCATCGAAAAATCGGATGCCGGTATAACCAAAAAACAGGGGGCAAAAATAGTCGAATTTGCCCTTGATTTTCAAGGAGTATTATGCTAACATAAGGGCTACGGTTAAAGAACTTTAACTGAAAAAGGAGACCTTGCAAACCATGAGGTTAGAACACGACGCCCAACTCACGTTGTCGGTAGGCAACAGCCGAAAATCCCTGAGCTGGGTTAAAACGACGATGTCTCTCTCGGACTTGTACGAGAGGCTCTCAGCGCCGTTACGCGGAATGGAAACCATGGAGTCCTATCTCGCCGCGCCGAAGAAAAGGCAGGACGAGTTGAAGGATGTCGGCGGATTCGTCGGCGGGACTCTGGAAGGCGAGAGGCGGTTGAGTACGAAGGTAGTCAACCGCTGTTTAGTCACTCTCGATTTCGATACCATGCCTCCCTATTCGACGGATAACGTGATCCAGAAGGTAGCGAGCATCGGATTCAGCTACTGCGTTTACAGCACGCGCAAGCACCGCAAAGAAGCCCCGCGCTTGCGGATCCTCTTCCCGTTGGACAGGCCGGTCACCCCGGACGAGTACGACGCCATCGCGCGAAAACTCGCGGGGGCGATTGGCATTGAAATGGCCGACCCTACCACCTTCGAGCCGCACCGGTTGATGTACTGGCCGTCCTGTTGCGTGGACGGCGAGTACATCTTCCGGTACGCAGACCTTCCCATCATCGGGGCGGACTTTGTCCTTGGCCTCTACGACGATTGGCAGAATTGGGAGGCGCGACCGCAGGTCCCGGGGGAAGGGAACAAGTACAAACGGCTCGCGGTGAAGGCAGGAAACCCCACCGAAAAGCCGGGGGTGGTAGGTGCGTTCTGCCGGGTCTACAACATCCATACGGCCATGGAGAAGTTCCTCCCGGGCATTTACGAGCCCGTGGGGAATAACGGAGATCGGTACACCTATCTGAACGGATCGACGACTGGCGGTGCCGTGGTGTACGAAGACGGGCTGTTCATGTACTCCCATCACGCCACGGACCCCTGCTGCGACAAATTGGTGAACGCGTTCGACATGGTCCGGCTCCACCTCTTCGGGGATCTCGATGAAGACTGTGCACCGGACACAGCGGTGAACCGGCTTCCGTCTTACACGAACATGTGCGAGAAGGCCATCGGGGACGAAGCGGTGATCCAGCTCATGACAGAGGAGCGGATGGCGGCAACGGCGACAGAGTTCGGGGATTTGACCCCACCTGCTCCGGAAATCGCCGATGGGGGCGGCGCGGAGGAAAACGATAAAGCATGGGCGTCCATGCTCTCCCGAAACGTGAAAACGGGAGCCGTGAAGCCGACCATCGAGAACGCGCTTATCATTTTCGAGAACGACCCAAACCTGAAAAACCGGTTTGCACTGAACCAGTTTGCAGGGCGCGGCGAGGTGCTGGGGCAACTGCCATGGATGCATGAAGCCGAGCGGCGGATGTGGACGGACACCGATTCAAACGGCGTCTACTGGTATTTGGAGAAGACCTACGGTTTCAACGGGCGGGGGGCCATCGATTCCGCGCTGGACCTTCACGCGGCAAAGTACGCGTTCAACGAGGTTCAGGAATACATCAACCATCTGGAGTGGGACGGTGAGAACCGGCTTGATACGATGTTCACGGACTATCTGGGGGCGAACGACACCGCCTACACACGCGCGGTCTGCCGGAAGGCATTTACAGCCGCAATAGCCCGGGCCATGAACCCCGGATGCAAGTACGACCAGATGGTCATTCTCTGCGGGCCGCAGGGCCTCGGGAAAAGCACGCTCCTGTACAAGATGGCGCACGGATGGTTCAACGATTCCATTCGGACCTTTGAAGGGAAGGAGGCGTCGGAACTTCTGCAGGGGGTATGGCTGGTCGAAATCGCGGAGCTCGATGCGTTCCGCCGTACCGACGTCTCCCGAATCAAGCAGTTCCTCTCACTCCGTGCGGACCGATACCGCGCGGCGTACGCCCACAACGCCCGCGAGTTCCCCCGTAGGTGCGTCTTTTTCGGCACGTCCAATCAGGTGGACTTCCTTCAAGATACCACGGGAAATCGGCGCTTCTGGCCCGTTGACGTGGGCCTTGTTCAGCACGAGAAGAACGCCTTCACCGATCTGACACCGGAGGTGATCGATCAGATTTGGGCCGAGGCGAAGATGCGCTGGTCAATGGGGGAGCCGTTGTACCTGACCGACGAAACCATTGAAGAGGCAAAGCGTCAACAGGAGGATCATCGGGACGCGTCGTCACAGGAGGGCTTGGTAGCGGACTTCCTGTCGAAGGACATCCCTGCCGATTGGGACCGCTGGACGGTCGAAGAAAGACGTTCTTTCTGGAGCGGAGGGGGCGCGGGAAACGTCCCGCTGGTTCCCCGGAATAAGATTACAGCTATTGAAGTTTGGTGCGAACTTTTCATGCGCGGACAGGCCGACATCAAGCGAAATGACTCCCGGGAAATCAACGCGATCATCGCCAGCATTCCAGAATGGCGGCGTCTCAGCGGCACATTTCGATGCGGTCCGTATGGCGTTCAGAGGGGCTTCGTCCGGTTCAACGGGGTGTAACATTCCGAAGCGGCTGTTACAAAATCGGGAGTTTGTTACAAAGAGAATTGTACGCAATGTAACATTAAAAAATTTGTTACAGGAATGTGACAAAAATTGTTTCACCCGAAAACCGTTACAAGAAGCCCTTGGAACATATAAATGTAACATTGTAACATAAAACATAAGGATAATAGTATATAGGGGCTTAGGGGGGTATTTAGCCCCTATACCCTCTAATCGTATAAATCTATTAGAAAAACATGTTTGTTACGTTTTTTGTTACAAAGGTTGAGCACAACCGAAAATCGGCCCCAAAACGAAGAAGGGCTGAAATTGGCATTTTTTGGTAAAACGGCCTGTTTTTTGCGGGTAGTTTCGGTGGCGTGTTCGACCGGAAATCGAGTCGAAAATAGGTCCTCAAATCGGCATAACCTCGGAGGTGGCCGCGTGGAAAAATATAGTGAAAACTATTATGAGCAGAGATTGACCCGCGCTGTGAAAATGCTCGGCGGGCTCTGTTGGAAGTTCGTGTCGCCCGGTCACTCAGGTGTACCTGACCGAATCATCATCCTCCCGGGCGGCGCGGTACTGTTCGTCGAGCTGAAAGCGCCGGGAAAGAAGGAGCGACTTTTACAGCAGGTAATCCAAGACCGGATGCGCAAACTCGGTGTGACCGTCTTCTCGAGCGTGAACTCCACCGAGAAGATCGACGAGGTGATTGCCGAGTGTGTGAAGAGGACGCACCGAAAATCGGGAGACCAGAAGGGGGTGATTTCATGAAGTTCATACCGTATCCGTACCAGCAGTACTGCATCGACCGGATCACGAACGACCCCGCCGTGGGGTTGTTCCTCGATATGGGCTTGGGTTGACAAAACCGTTATCACGCTGACCGCGATTCGAGAGTTGAAGTACCTTCGGTTTTGCGTCAACAAGTGCCTCGTCGTTGCGCCGAAGAAGGTGGCCGAGGATACATGGCAGACGGAATCCCGAAAGTGGGACCACCTCGATTACCTCCGGATTTCCACGGTTCTCGGGACGCTGAAGGACCGGACCCGTGCTCTCGAACAGCCCGCGGACGTCTATGTGATCAACCGGGAAAACGTTCCGTGGCTCGTCACTTACTACGGCAGGGATTGGCCCTTCGACATGGTGGTACTTGACGAAAGCAGCTCGTTTAAGAATCCACAGGCTAAGCGGTTCAAAGCGCTGAAAGCCGTCCGGCCCCGGATCCACCGTATCGTTGAACTGACCGGCACACCCCAGCCAAACTCCCTGATGGACCTCTGGTCACAGATTTACCTGCTTGATGGCGGGGCGCGGCTCGGGAAGTTCATCTCGCGCTACCGCGAGGCCTACTTCCGTCCGGACAAACGGAACCAGATGATCGTGTATTCCTACGCACCGTTGCCGGGAGCTATGGAGCAGATACAAAATCAGATCTCCGACATTTGCGTGAGCATGAAGTCGGAAGACTACCTCGATCTCCCGGATCTGATTTACAACGATATTCCAGTGAAGCTCGATAGCCGGGCAAGGAAGCTGTACCGGGACATGGAGCGGCAGATGGTCCTGCGAATTCAGGATCAGACGGTAACCGCGGAAACGGCTGGTGTGCTTTCCGGTAAATTACTGCAACTCTGCTCCGGGGCGATTTACGACGAAGAGAAGAACGTGGTCGAGGTACACAGCTGCAAGATCGAGGCCTTCATGGAAACCGTGGAGCAGTTAAACGGGGAGCACGCGGTCGTGTGCTACTACTACCAGCACGACCTTGACCGGCTCCTAAAGGCGCTCGATGAGAGCGGCCTCCGGGTCCGGGTCTACCGTGATGCACGGGATAAGGAGGCGTGGAACGCCGGAGAGGTGGACCTGCTCCTCGCACACCCGGCCTCGTGTGGTTACGGGCTGAATTTGCAGCAAGGAGGGCACCACATCATCTGGTTTACGCTTACCCAGAGCCTCGAGGAATACCAGCAGATGAACAAACGGCTCCACCGGCAGGGTCAGCAGTTTCCGGTCGTAGTTCATCACTTGCTCGTGACGGACGGGCGGGATTGCGACGTGAAGAAAGCCCTGACCGGGAAAAGCGACGCACAAGAGAGTCTGCTTGAATCAATCAAAGCACGAATTGAGGAAGTGAGGAGGGAGAACGGCCAATGACCAAAAAAGAGCTGTCGCAATGCTATTACCTGAAAAAGGAGATTCGAAACGACCGCGAACGGCTCGAGCGATTGCGGGCAGAGGCGAAGTACCCGCCCACCCCGAAGCTGTCGGACGAGCCTCCGGGACCGCATACAAACGAAGGGCGGACTGAAAGGCTCGCCCTCGAAATTGTAGACCTTGAGGCGATCATCGCTGCAAAGCAAATTCAGCGGATCCACGAGCTCGGGAAGCTGGAACGGTTCATCGCCGACATAGAGGACAGCATGACGAGGCAGATCTTTGAATACCGGCACGTCGATGGTATGCGGTGGAGCGAGATCGCCACTCGCATGGGCGGTAATAACACCCCAGACAGTGTTCGGATGGCGCACGATAGATACCTGAAAAAATTCTCCGATACATGAAAGTTGTTCGTTTTGTTCGTTTTTTTCTGCTATAATGGTAGCGTGGAGTTCTGTAAGGCCCTCTCGTTTTCCGTGCCTCCGGATTCGGTAGGGTCGAGCTTCATGGTGTCATTTTCGGTTGCCCCGGCGTTGTGCTGGGGCAGTTTCTTTTCATCAGCGTGGTGGTTGTGGGTTGAGACCGCCCGGCTGATTTTTTTATGTTATGCCTGTAAAAAAGAAAGATGGCGCGGAAGTGAAGAAGGCTCCCGCGCGGAAGAAAACAACGATGCCCGTAAAGATCGACGAAGCGAAAACGCCGGAGGATCTTTTTGCTGTGGACACCATCCCGCAGGACATTGGCGAAGTGATGCCGGAGCCGCATGAGTTTCTTTCCGAGACTCAGCGCGATGGGGAGAAGTTCGAAGCCGCAGACATATACCGGGAGACATGGGAGCAGCTGAAAAAGCTCGGCTGTGCTCCGCTGGTATCCCGGGAGCTGCTCGAACGGTACGCCGTGAGTACCGCCCGGTGGCGTCAGTGTGAAGCGATGACCACGAAGCTCGGGTTCCTTTCCAAGCACCCGACTTCTGGTAAGCCGGTCACATCGCCATATGTGGAAATGGGGATTGACTACATGAACCAGTCGCTCCGGCTCTGGGATGAAATCAGCAAGATCATAAAAGCACACGGTGAAGCTGACGCAGACGAGACGGGCTCATCCATGGACTTAATGGGCAAACGCCTGTAAGTCAGAAAGGACAGTAAATGTACGAGAAGGTCAACCCCGCGCATCCGGATAAGGTCGCAGACCGAATTGCGGGCGCGCTTGTCGATTTAGCTTACAGCCTCGACGACAATCCGAAGATTGCCGTCGAGGTTCTTCTTGGCCACGGCATTTGCCACATCATAGCAGAGACGTCGGTGATGCTCCCCCGTCTCGAGGTGCAGAATGCCGTGGCCCGCATTGCGGGAAATCTTACAACGGACTACCGCGAGGTAAAGCAGGATGTTCATCTCGCCGAGAATCAGGCTGGGAAGATCCGGTGTGGTGACAACGGCATCTTCAAAGGTGTGCCGGTCACCGATGAACAGAAGAAACTCACCCAGATCGCAAAAGATCTCTTCGATCGGTATGGTACGGACGGGAAGTACATTCTTGACGGCGACCATCTGATCATCTGCCAGAGCAATGCGAAAACGGAAGCCCTGCTTCAAATGCATCCCGGCGCAACGGTTAATCCCCTCGGCGAGTGGACGGGTGGTTCGGAAGTGGACTGCGGCGCAACCAACCGGAAGCTGGGCAGCGATATGGGCGATTCGGTAACGGGAGGCGGTCTCCACGGCAAGGATCTCTCCAAGGCCGACGTCAGCGTGAACATCTACGCTTGGCTCCTCGCTCAGCACGAAGGGAAACCCGTGGAGCTGTGTTGCGCTATCGGCGACGATACGGTGAACGGGATCGAGTACCAGTTCATCGTTGGGCTGGCCCGTGCGTTCATCAAAAAGATCGGCGGATTTGAGAAGTTCGCGGAATGGGGGCTGATCCGATGAAGACAACCACAGAAATGACCCTTGTCCCTATCGGTAAGCTGGTCCCTTACGCCAATAATGCCCGGACGCACTCGAAGGAGCAGATTCTGAAGCTTCGGTCTTCCCTGAGAGAGTTCGGCTTTATCAACCCGGTAATCATCGACCGGGACTACAACATCATCGCCGGTCACGGGCGCGTTTTGGCCGCGCAGGAAGAAAACATCGCCGAGATTCCTTGTGTGTTCGTAGATTACTTGACCGAAGCCCAGAAGAAGGCGTACATCCTCGCGGATAACCGCATGGCGCTGGACGCTGGGTGGGACGAGGAAATGCTCCGCGTGGAGATCGAAGCCTTGAAGGACATGGCGTTTGATCCGCTTCTTACCGGCTTCGATGAGAAGGAGCTGGATGCGCTCTTCGCCACGGACGAAGCAAAGGAAGATAACTTCGACGTTGATGAAGAGCTGAAACAGCCTGTTTTTTCTCAGCTCGGCGACCTGTGGCTTCTCGGCAAGCACCGCGTTATCTGCGGCGACAGCACCGGGGAAGAAGTTTACACCCGGCTGATGGACGGCATGAAGGCCAACCTCGTTCTGACCGACCCCCCGTACAACGTGGATGTTGAGGAAACGGCAGGGAAGATCATGAACGACAACATGGGCGACTCGGAGTTTTATAACTTCCTGCTTTCTGCCTACCGTTGCATGCACGCCAACCTCGCCGACGACGGGTCCATCTATGTGTTCCATGCGGATACGGAAGGACTGAATTTCAGGAAGGCGTTTAAGGACGCCGGTTTCTATCTTTCTGGGTGTTGCATCTGGAAGAAGAACAGTCTGGTTCTGGGGCGAAGCCCCTACCAATGGATTCACGAGCCGTGCCTTTTCGGGTGGAAACAGAAAGGCAAGCACCAGTGGTACAGCGACCGTAAGCAAACGACCATCTGGGAATACGACAAACCTCGCTCCTCGAAAGACCACCCGACCATGAAGCCGATCCCTCTGATGAGCTATCCGATCAAGAACAGCACCATGACGAACGGCATCGTTCTCGACCCGTTCCTTGGGTCCGGGTCAACCCTGATCGCTTGTTGTGAGACCGGTCGGCTGTGCCGCGGGATCGAGCTTGACCCGAAGTTTGTGGACGTGATTGTGAAACGGTACATCGAATGGAACAATGGTAAGTTCGACGACGTTTCGGTCATCCGAAATGGTGAAACCCTTCGTTTCGACGAGGTCGCTACATTCGAGGCCTTGGAAGACTGACGCATTTTGCCGCGGTTTTTGATGGTACCCTGTGTTTCCGCTGATTGTGTACAGTTACCAAGTTGTCCTCTCGTAGGCGTTTTCATATTGTACCCTCTAAATCTCCGAAACCCGTTGATTTATTACGGGTTCAGAGTTAATATGAGTAAAACCTAAGCAGGAGGGTACAATATGCAAAACGAAATGATAGGGGCCACGGATCAGGGGACGACAGTCTTTGCGGTGAGCATCCCCCGAAGCTATTTCACTGAGACGGCTCTCAGCAATCTCCGTAAGATCATGGACAGCAAGGCCGCGCTTTTGAAGAAGGCGCTCGGGACGGATCGCCTTGACATCATTGAAACCGACGACGAGATTCAGTTCCCATGGTTCCCGGAACCGAATGCGGATGAGTTCGTCACCTACGCTTGGCTGATCGACGGTCTGTGCGAAATGGCACGAAAGGCAAAGCGTGTGGTGGCCACGGGAAGGCCTGTTGAAAGCGAGAAGTACACGATGCGATGCTTCCTGCTTCGGCTGGGCTTCACCGGGCCAGAGAATAAAAAGGCCCGGAAGATTCTTCTTCGGAATCTCACGGGAAGCGCGGCGTTCCAGAATCAGGAGAAAGCTAACGCCTTTAGCGAGAAACTCAAAGCTAAGCGCCGCGATGCGAAAGTGGCTCGATCCGAGGCCACGGAATGACGGTGTGTTTTCAACAAAACACACCCCGAAACATTGTGTAAGTTATTATCGCAAATAGCGTTGATATTAGCCCCCGAGTATGGTAATATGGGCATACCGAAAAGGAAACACCCCAAACCATACACGGAGGCGCACAATGAGCAACAAGACCGAACTTCAGATCGCCGCGATGAAGGCCCAGACCTTTGGGGTCGAGATCGAGATGAACAACATCACCCGCTCCGATGCGGCTAAGTTGGCCGCCGAGTTTTTCGGAACCGGACGGTGGGAGAACACCGCGAGCCGGAACGGATACAGCGCATGGAGCGCTTGGGACGCCGAGGGACGCGAGTGGAAGTTCGAAAAGGACTCCAGCATCCAAGGCCCCGATGATGAAAAGTGCGAGATGGTTACCCCGATTCTCCACTACAACGACATCGAAACCCTGCAGGAGCTTTGCAGACAGCTCCGCAAGGCTGGCGCGAAGAGCACCCCGCGCAGAGGATGCGGGATCCACATTCACGTCGGCGCAGAGGGCCACACGGCGCAGAGCCTCCGGAACCTTGCCAACATCATGGCAAGCCACGAAGACCTTCTCAGAGAGGCCCTTTACCTCGACGAAAGCCGCCTCGGGACCTACTGCAAGCCGGTCGATCCGAATTTCCTCAAAGAAGTAAACGGGAAGAAACCGCAGACCATGGCGAAGCTCGCAGACATCTGGTACGAAAGCCAAGGCGACGACTACATGAGAAGCGCCCATTACAACCCGAGCCGCTACCACATGCTTAACCTCCACGCGACCTTTACCAAAGGCACGGTTGAGTTCCGCCTCTTCCAGTTCGACAACCCGCACCACAACGAAAAAGGCGAGCAGATTCAGGGCGGCATCCACGCGGGGAAGCTCAAGGCTTACATCCAGCTGAGCCTCGCGCTGAGCCAGATGGCAAAAGAGGTCAAAACGGCCAGCCCCAAGGTTGCGCACACCGACAACAAGAAGTACGCCATGAGATGCTGGCTCCTCCGGTTGGGCTTCATCGGGCAGGAGTTCGCCACAGCCCGCGATGTCCTTACGAAGAACCTCCCCGGCGACGCGGCCTTCCGCCACGGCAGAAACGCCGCCTAAGCCCCTCCACGAGCGCCACACGCCGCCTTCGGGCGGCTTAAGGTGGTAGAAGGGTAAACCACCCTCGAAAGGAGAAAAGGCTATGGCAGCGAAGAAACGAGTTTACTACATCGCATACGGAAGCAACCTGAATGTGGAGCAGATGTCGCGCAGATGCCCCGGCGCGAGACCGCTTGGGACCACCCTCCTCCAGAATTGGCAGTTGTCCTTTAAGGGAAGCAAAACGGGAGCATACCTTACCATCGACCCCGCTCCCCGCGCGCTTGTACCCGCGGTGGTGTGGGAGGTAACCCAATCCGACATCGAGGCCTTGGACCATTACGAAGGGTACCCGGTCTTCTACACGAAAAAAGAGATCGAGGTTACCTACCGGGGGATCCGGACGCACCGGGCAAGAACGGTGACGGCCTTTGTTTACACCATGACCGAGGGCAGACCGGTCGGGATTCCTACCAACAGCTACGTTCGCACCTGTGCGATTGGATACGACGAGTTCGGCTTCAACAAGCAGTTCCTCTGGAGCGCGTTGGACAGAGGTTACAAGGAGGCGATGAAGGATGCCTGAGATCAGACGAACCGCGGTTTGTCCGCGTTGCGGCACGACCTACCACGGAGTTCCTGCGGTTTCCCGGACGGATAACAAGACGCCCATTTGCCCCGAGTGTGGGGCAAGGGAGGCGCTCGCAGCTCTCGGGATAGACGAAAAAGAGGTGGAGCAGATCATCACGACCATCCGGGAGCATTCCAGCGGATTTGATGGCCGGGAGGGAAAGGAGTAAAACACACAAGTAGTCCTCCGAATGATTGTGTAATTTATTACGCCGGATTGGGTTGATAAATCGCCCGGGGTATGGTAATATGTTCCTACAAAAAGAGAACGGAGGCCAAACCCCATGAAGAACACAGTCAAGAAGACCACGCGCAGAACCCCGGTAAACTACCAAGGATTCCTTGCAATCAAGCGCACCGAAAGCTGGTGGGAAATTCCTTACGCTTGCGCAGGACGGTGCTACGGGGTGACGGTTTGGCAGTCAAGCATAAGCGGTGACTGGCTGGTTTCCTGCGGCGCGGTGGTTGAGGGCGCAAAGGATTTTGAAGACGGGATGCGGAAAGCTCTGAACTGGCACGGAGTTCAGGCCTACGCTTTTCCGGAGTCTAAAGAATACCTGCGGTGCATCCTCTACAATTACCGGTAAACGAACGGAGGCCAAACCCCATGAAGAACACCATCTACACCTTCATTACCAAGGACGGGAAAAGATACAGCCACAGCGGGAACAACCGCTTCGAAGCACAACAAGCCATTGAGCTTGCCTTTCGCATCGACCTTACCGGCTCCACCTTCGAGGAAGTCTACAAACTCCGGGTGGTTAGAACCGGTACGGTCCGCTGAATTCTGCCCCGACAGGAGGTTACCTACCATGACGTTCAACCCTTCCACCCTCGCCCACATCCGCACCCTCGCGGATCAAGGGGCCACCATTGGCGGCTCCACCCCGCTGACCGTTGGCTTCTGTGAAGAAGCACTAACCCGCATGCAACAGGACCCCGCGGTCGTCAGCTACAACTACGACATGGCGCTCCCCGGCATCGACGCAAAGTTCATGCTGGTAATCAACCGCAACGGTACGGTTGATTCCGGTTCGAAGGAACGCGTCGAGCAGGTACTGCGGATGCGGTAAGATCCGCACAAGCACGCCCAAGAAGAACCCGAGGAAACGAGGGTTCTTTCCTTTTGCCAGCATGAAACGCAAAGAAAAAACCGGGTTGCCCCGGTTTCGGGTTCGGTTCCTCAGAAGAAGTCCCGCTCGCTCATGCCGACCTCGGCCAGCTTAGCCGTCATGTAGGGGACCCGCGCGGTGTAAGGCTCGGCGTCCTCGTCTTCGTCTTCGTAGAAGGGATCGCGGTCGTATCCGTTATCCTTGTAGTGCTTGTCCCTAATGTCCTGCCGTTCGAAATCGTCTATCGCCCAGCCTTCCGCTTCAAGGGCCGCAAGTTCAGCGGCGATTTCCTTCTCGATCTCCCGGACTGTTTTCTTCACGATTGTCATTTTGTGCCCTCCGTTTATTCAGTGTGTTCCTTTTGGTAGGCACATATTACCTCTACTCCGGTAGATTATCAAGGGTTATTTGCGGAATACATTACACAAAGTTCTGCCCTTCCTTTTGTCTGAATTATTTGTTCCTCTTCCGGCCAGCGGAGGTTCCCGGGAAGCCGTTTGTACGCGGATTAACTTCCGGAGGAACAAGGATTCGTGGGCAAGCATAACTCTCGCCACAAGCGCTCCACGGCGCTCACAGGCGACGATTCAAACGGCCACAAAAAGGCGGCTCACCGAGCGCCTTTCTGTGGAGGCTTGAATTGATATGGCAACAAAACGACCTTATAAAAACTCCGGTGCGGGCAAGGGCAAAGGTGCTCGCAACGGTGGAACCTTAATCACGCTTGATAAGCGCACGCCGGAAGAACGGCGCAAGATTGCATCAATGGGCGGAAAGGCCTCGGCTGTGAAAGCCAAGCGAGAACGCGACCTGAAAAAGCTGGCGCAGGAGTTCTTGAACATGGATGTCGCCGCGACACAAGCAACCATCCGTAATAAGATGGCGGCTCTCGGTCTTGCGGAGGACGACATGTTCTATGCGAATGCGATCTTAGCGGCTATGATCGTTCGGGCTTCGAATGGCGACGTAAACGCCGCGAAGTTCGTCCGGGATACCGCTGGCTTCAACCCGGAAGAGAAGGTCAATCTGAACGCTGAGGTAAGCGAAAAGTCCGATGTGTTGATCTACCTGCCCGAGATCGAGAAGGATGAGGATGAAGATGCCGACGAAGAAACCGGTGGAGACCCCGACCGAGACAACGAGCAGTGAGAGCATAATCATTCGCCCGCAACCGGGGCCGCAGGAGCGGTTTCTCGCTACGAGCGCTGATATTGCAATCTATGGCGGGAGCGCGGGCGGTGGAAAGGCACAGCCCCTTGACGAGCCCGTTCTGACGCCTTATGGCTTCTGGCCGATGCGGAGTATCCGCGTCGGGGTTCAGGTTTTAGCTCCGGACGGCTCTCGTGCTACAGTTATTCAGGTCCATCCGCAGGGTGTGGTTCCGGTTTATCGCGTCAGCTTGTACGGGAACGCCAGTACCCGGTGTACAGCGGAACACCTGTGGAAGGTTTACTACCGTTCGGATTGGGCGATAAAAACGACACGAGAGCTGATCAAACTTCTGGGTTCGGGGGAGCCTATCTACGTTCCGGTGTACAGTGGTTCCCGGTGGACTTCCCGGAGGCGGATAGAATCCATCGAGTCGTGCGGCGAGACCGAGTGCCAGTGCATCACGCTGGATTCCCCCGATGGATTGTATGTGACGAAGGATTTCATCGTCACGCATAACTCCTACGGATTGCTTCTGACCTTTCTCCGGTACAAGAATGAGCCGGGTTTCACTGCTACGATATTCCGTCAGAACTACAATCAGATCTTCGCGCCCGGTGGTTTGTGGGATGAAGCCGAGAAAATCTACGGGCGCATCCCCGGAGCCGAGAAAAAGACAATGGATGGCGCTTGGCAGTTTCGTGGGAAAGACGGGCGGATTCTTAGTAAGATCAAGTTTGCGCACATCGAACGGGATGATGCTGTACATAAGTGGCAGGGCTCACAGATAGCCGAAATTGGCTGGGATGAGCTCACCCATTTTACAAAGGCAGAGTTCTTTTATATGCTCTCCCGTAACCGTAGTACCTGCGGTGTGAAGCCCTTCGTCCGTGCGACTTGCAACCCGGACGCAAACTCATGGGTGGCGGAGTTCATCGATTGGTGGATCGACCCGGATACCGGGTATCCCATCCAAGAACGAAGCGGGGTCAAGCGGTGGTTCATTCGTCGTGATGAACAGCTTTTCTGGGCCGACCGGAAACAGGATTTGTGGGCGGAGTTTGATCTTCAAACCCCGGAGGAGAAGCAAGAGCCCAAGTCTGTCACGTTTATTGCGTCGTCCATCTATGACAACAAGGAGCTGTTGCGGGTCAACCCGAGCTACCTTGCAAACTTGAAAGCCCTATCCGTCGTGGAGCGCGAACGGCTCCTGTACGGCAACTGGAAGATCAAACCCTCCGCAGGGCTGTTCTTCAAACGGACGCAGCTCGGGTCCATACTCGAGGTTATCCCGGATGACATCCTTCAATGGGTGCGGTGCTGGGACTTAGCCGCGACCGAGAAAGAGGAAAACGGCGATGCAGCTTACACGGCGGGCGTGCTGATCGGGAAAAGGAAGAACGGCAGATACATAATCGCGGACGTCATAAACAAGCAGATGAGTGCCGCGGATGTCCGGAAGACGATCTACCTGACAGCACAGGCAGACCGGGCGAAGTTCAAACGCATCCGGATCCGGTTACCTCAAGACCCGGGCCAAGCCGGGAAGGAACAGGCACAGTCCTATATAAAACTGCTCTCCGGTTTTGATGTGACCGCGGTTCCCGAGACCGGGAGCAAGGAGAGCCGGGCCGAGCCTATGGCGGCTCAATGGCAAGCCGGAAACTTCGACATCGTACACGCGGATTGGAATGAACCATACCTTGAACAGCTTGAGAATTTCCCCGAGTGGAAGTTTAAGGACATGGTGGACGCTTCGGCTAACGGCTTCGCGGAAGTCGAGCTGAAAGCGATGTTTAATATCGATACACTACTTTGATTTGATCACGGGCGGGAGCCCGTTTTATCGTTGGTGAGGTGATGAAACTATGGCGATGGACACGCGCGGGTATAAAAATCTCCTGCGGAAACAAACGGGAAAAGCTGTGCGTCCTGTCCGTTATGATGGGTATGTAAACCTCATCAACCGTTACGGGACCTCAAAAGATATAGACGAGCAGTACTTCTTTTCTCCGGAGCCGGATGTGCCGGATGATGAACTGGAGCTGTTTTACGAAGGAAACGGGCTGTTCGCAAAGATCATCGATACCCCCGCTGAGGAAGCCGTGAAGCACGGCTTTGAGTTGGAAGATCTGAACGACGATGAAATCAAAAACTTCTACGAATCCGCTCTGGATGAGCTGGATTGGGAAGAAGTGTGCATGACCTGCATTAAATGGGCGCGTCTTTATGGCGGGAGCCTCGCGGTCATGCTGATCAACGATGGCCGCGGGCTTGAAGAACCGCTCGATTGGGATTCTATCGAGTCCATCGACGATATTGTTGTCTACGACCGGTCGCTGATCGTTCCGGACCAGTCCAGCATCTATAAGTACGAGAAGGACAACCCGTTCGGCACAAGAGGCAGTCGCCTCGGAACACCCGAATGGTACGAGATAAACAGCACAAACGGGAACTTCCGGGTTCACGACAGCCGGGTTCTCGCGTTCCGAAATGGCGTGCTTCCGCAGAGAGCAACACACCAGAACTACCAGCTCTGGGGCATTCCGGAATATGTGCGGATCAACCGAGCGATCCGAAATGCGGAGGTTGCGCACGAGAGCGCTCCGAAGATGCTCTCGAAGTCCGTCCAGCCCGTGTACAAGATGAAGAATCTGTCTGAGCTGCTGGCGACCACGGATGGCGAGGACAAGGTTCTGCGGAGGCTCCGTTTGATCGATATGGCGCGGAGCTTCCTGAATTCCATTACCATCGACCAAGAAGGCGAAGACTACAGTTTCGCCTCCTTTGCGTTTAACGGAGTCGATCAGGTTATCACCTCCTCGTGCAACTGGCTTTCCGCGCTGACGTCCATTCCGCAGACTATCCTGTTTGGGCGGTCGCCCGCGGGCATGAATGCGACCGGAGACGCCGACCTCGAAAACTACTACAACTATGTGGAACGGATTCAGAAGCGGATGGTTCGGTCGAATCTCCGGTATCTGTTGTCCGTGATATTTACCGCGGGTCTGCATACCGGCGAGATCGATCATATTCCCGAGTTCAGCATCAAGTTCTCCCCGTTGTGGTCCATGACTGAATCCGAGCAGGTTGCGCTTGATTTGCAGAAAGCTCAGGTTGAGTCCGCGCGTGCGCAGACGGCGTCCACATACATTCAAAATCAGGTTATCGATCCCGGCGAAGTCCGGAAGAGCCTCGCGGAATCGGACGAGTTCGACATCGAGACGATGCTGGACGATTACACCGAGGAGGAACTTGAAGAGAACGCTCCAAAGGGCGAAGAGGGCGGGATGCCCGGTGAAGGTGGTTTGCCCGGTATGCCTCCCATGGGTGGTGCGCCGGACGGTGGCGGTATGCTTCCCATGGGTGGTGATCCCGGGTCGGGGCAGGAGGCCCCGGCACAGCCCGCACAGGCCGCTTCTGAGCCCGTTTCCGAGAGCGGGGAAGAAGGATACGCCCTGCAAGGAAACAGCCCTGAAACCGCCCCTGAAGCGACCAAGCTGCCTCAAGACCAGCTCGAGGAAGACCCGGATCATGAAGATGCGGAAAACATGGATGATGAGGACGAAGGGGCAGATAAAATCATATCTCGCCACGGCAAACCGGACTACGAGGCTCCGGTTCCCGCGGGAGAGGCTTCTTCATGGCTCGTCCAAGACCTCGACCCTCTCATGACGAACAACCCGGACACATCTTCTCCCGATTGGACCGATGATGAGATCAAACGCAGAATCCGTTCTGTGGGTGTTCTGGTAGTTGATCAGTTCGGGAAGATCCTCACTGGTGTGCGTAAGGGCGGAAGCGGTGAGAACTACGGACTGCTTGGCGGTCCCGGTGGCCACGTTGAGCCGGGGGAATCCCTCGAAGACGCGGCTATCCGTGAAACCTATGAGGAGTTCGGGATCGTCCCGAAAGATCTGATGTTCATTTCCCTCGGTCGCTACGAAGAGGACAGTGGGATGATCCCTGCCATCTTTCTTTGCACGGAGTGGGCCGGAAGGATCTACCCGGTAGACGGGGAGATGGAGAATATCCGGTTCCGGACTATAGACGACATCGAAACACACAAGTTGTTCGGGCCGTTCGAATCTTCTCTGGAAATACTCGAAAAAGAGTTGACTTCCGAGGATGAAGATGGTAATATAGTGATGGATGAATTCGTGGAGAGCGACCATCCCAGAGATGAAGACGGACGGTTTTCCAAGAATTCCACATCCGGTGCTAAGAGCGCTTCACCAAGCGGCGGGAAGAGCTCGACGAAATATGCTGAAATTGACGATGATGATGAAGAATATAATCCAGATCTTGATGGACCGGGGGAAGAGGCCAAACGAGAGAAAGAGCATGCAATAAGCTACTATAAAGCCGTTAGGCGTCGGCACGGTGATGTCAAGAAGATCGCAAGGAATACCGGATTTCCCGAGCAAGTGATCGATAGAATTCGTGAACATGTTTTCATGAAGAAGCACGATCTGGGAGACGATAAAATGAAACGCTTTTCCCCGGATTATGATATGGCACAGTCATGGCAGCGGTTAGTGAAGGGAAAAAACATTCAACCCCATGACGTCACCCTTTTGAAGCATGAACAAAAAGAGTACGAGCTGATGGATTCGGGACTATCTCAGGATAAAGCCCACGCGTTAGCGACCCGAGAATTTGATTATCAAGGAGAGGTGGAAAAATACAATGGTAAAAGTCAAAAACATAACAAAGACACCTGATTTCATTTCTGGGGAAGCGTATGTTGAAGACTGTCCTACGGCCATTAAGATTTCCGTTGATTCCGAGGGCGGCATTCGCGCGGACCCGCTTCCCGAAGGGTACGATTGGTGTAAAAAACATCTTCGGTATGCGATTGGGGTTCTCCGACAAGCGCGTAAAATGGAGGATCCTCCTACCGAACGAACGATAATGTGGTATTGATATAGCAGATCTGACAATGAAAAAAGGACGGGGGCCCGTCCTTTTTTCATGCCTTCGGAGGACATTGTGGGAAAAGTCGATGAATATATAAAGCGGAGGAGAATCCGGCTTCTTTCCCGGAACGGAGAAACACCTTCATTCTCAGATCGAGTAACGGCTTTCAAGGCCCGTCGCGCAGCTCGGCTCGACGTACGGAATAAAGAACTTGAAATGCTGAAAAATGGGTTGACTTTCTCCAAATATAATGGTAACATTGCAATGGATGAATTCGTGGAAGGCGACCATCCACGGGATGAGAACGGGCAATTCGCTAAAGCGAATAGCTCCGAGGCTTCAAGCGAGTCGGGAGCTGAAACGGTAAAACCGCAACCCACGACCCCATCTGCAAAAGAGATCCGGTCCCGTTTGATCGGGCAAAAAACGCAGGACGGGCAAACGGTAAAGTCGGTGAGCGACCACGCAGTACAAAGGGTTCAGGAACGGAAGATCGGTTTTGATACAATCGAGAATTTGTTCCAATCCGGTAACGTTCGGCCCGGACACACACCGAACACGATTTGCTATGAAACCGATAAGCACAGAGTTGTTTTCGACAAAAACAACGGCAAAATAGTAACCGTGATGCACCGGGGCAATAGAGGAGGCAAGAAATAATGGACACGAAGGGCTTTCTTGATCTGCTGAATCAAGAACAAAATGATTTCATCCTCGATGAGTTTTCCATGACGCAGGATCAGCTCCTCGGCCTTTCCGATGAAGGCCTCGACGAGCTCTACGAAGAGCTGGCAGACATTGAGGTTGAGGAGACGATGAAAGCCGAAGAAACGGGCGCAGCTCTTTCGGACAGAGGCCGGATTGCTTCTGAGATCGTCACTGTTTGGGGCAACGCCTACGCCGAGATAGACGAGGAGTGAACCCGAAAACAAAATACCTGAAGGACGGATCCCCGTCCTTTTTTCGTGCCCATGTTTGAGAGCCGCGTAGGGGCTTATATGGAGGCGTTTTAACGTGAACGAAAAGATACCCGCCCAACTGAAAAACGCGACTGACAAAGCCCCCACGAAGGTCAGAAGCCGCGTCCGGGCAAAAGGGACGCTCCTGTACCCGGATTCATCCGAACGGGAGTACGCTTCGCTGGCTTTGAAGCACGCCCGGATGTACGGCGACCTGTTAAAAGAATACCTGCCGGAGATCGAAACGATTCTCCGTGAAACCGCGAGGACGGATTCCAAGGATTACCACGATGATGCGAAAATCCTTGATTTCTCCGAGCGGTTTTCTCGTACCATCCGGAAGATGGAAAAAGAGCTGGCCGAAAAGCTGGACGATTTCGACACGGAGTACTTCATCAAGAAGGTGGCGAAACGGGCAAACGGGAGCAACACCCGCCAGTGGTTGCAGCTGATAAAGAAAACCTACGGGATCGATCTTGACGGTCACTACTACAACAAAGGAACGTGGGCGGATATGATCGACAGATGGGCCGCGGAAAACGTCGGCTATGTGAAGTCAATTCCGCAGGATTCTCTGGCTACACTTCGCCAGATCGTCCAGAACGGGTACTACGACGGCTGGGGGGTCATTAAGACCCGGAACGAGATCATGAAGGCTTTCGGGGTTTCCAAGAAAAAAGCAAAGATGCTGGCCGCGGATCAAATGGGTTCCTTGTGTGCGCAAATAACCCGGAAGAAGCAAACGGACGCCGGGTGCAAACGGTATCGATGGAAAGCCCGAAACGACAACCGTGTTCGGGATGCGCACAGGCAGTACAACGGGAAAATCTTCTCATGGGACAACCCGCCGCCCGCGTGGTACATGACCAAGACGAAGGGGAAGGTCTTCACCGGGAGGCATTGTCATCCCGGCGAGGATTACTGTTGCCGGTGCATAGCGATACCGATCTTCGATTCGGACACGCTTCAACTGCCCGTGAAGAGCGGATACGAGGAGACCGGACAAACGTGAGGAAGGGAGCAATTGGAATGAATAAAGTACGCGCTTTCCAAGGGCGTCGATATAAGCGGCTCCTCGCAAGGATGGATGCCAACACTGACAAAGGAAAATGGATCACAACCGAAAACAATCACAAAGTCCATCTGAACGAGAACGGACAACCAGATATGGGCAACCCTCACGTGATCGCTGCGATGGGTGGTAGCGAGTCCTCAGTACAGGTAAGTGATCTCAGTAAGCGGGTTGAGGGACTTAAGAAGATGAAAAAGACCGAACGGCAACAGGAGCTTGCGAGTATTCTCGGTGATATGCCGGTGGGTTCTCAGATTACAGTTAAGAACCCGGGGCTTCCTGATCAAGTCATAACGAAAAAGGACGCGGAAACCTTCGAGCTTAAGACCACGATGTTTGGTGCACCATCCGTTCACGATTCTTCACTCTTCGCATTGTCTCACGGTTTGTCTAATGATAAGAGCAATGCGTATTCGTTCGAAGGCTCCGGCACAATGCAATCTCAGGCGAAGGCGGAAAGTGGCGTTAATCCCAACGCTAAAACCCCCTCCAATGTATCATCTTCAAGTTCAAGTGGGGGTGGGTCTACAGTGCCCCCCGATGCAGATGCTCTTGCTAAGACAAAGGCTCAAAAAGCCGCTGAAAAAGCTAAGACTGCGGCCATGCTCAAAAAAGCACAAGCCGCGGTAGCTAAAAAAGAAAAGATCTCACAGATTGATAAGGAAATCGAGCAGCTGGAACACGAGATGTATAAGGCCCAGCATTACGGGAATACCGAGATCGGGGATTGGGATCTGTCCCACGAACTTGAAATGAAAATCCATAATCTTGAGGAGCAGAAAAAGAAGCTCACAGGGAAGTAAAAGTTAAAGCGAGGCATTTTTGATGAATAAAACGGATGCGTACCGTAACCGCCGGTATAAGCGGCTTCTCGCAAGAATGGATGAAGTGGATGGCCATTTCGACGACGAGGGGCATTGGGTCACAACCCACGAAACGAAACGGCACATACACATAAACGAGAACGGGGTTCCTGATAAGGGCAACCCCTATATTATTGCCAAGATGACCGGGACGAAACCGAAACTCAGCGGCGAATACCGGAAAAAATCGCTGCAGGAGAGTTTCGGTAAAGGGAATACCGGTAAGGCAGTGCATTCGTTGAAGAGCCTTCCCGAAGGATCGACGATCAAGATGGCAAACGGAACGGAGTACACAAAGACCGGAAGCGGCTTTGTCAGTTCCAAGAGTAAAACGGGTGGTAAACAGACCCCGCAAGCTCTGGCGAAAATCCTTGATGGTCATACGAAGGCCGGTAAGAACTTCGAGGTCAATCCTTCCGACATTGGCGGGGCTGTCGAAGCGGGGAAAAACACGGGAGCCCCGAAGCCCGGACAGGGTGCTGAGTCCGAGGCTCCGAGTGCTTCTACGTCAGAATCGGTGCCGGAAACCGCATCAGCATCGTCCCCGGAGATCGATGCGCTTAACACGGTAATCGATCAATGGGGCGCGGGCAATCAGGTCCCCGCAGTAACCACATTGCAAGCTCTCACGGGTTTAGAAGACGGGACGAAAATCTTAGTTGACGGGTTTACCTTTGAAAAGCAGTCTGAAATCAGCGCGCTTGGGGCAGGGAAGGTCACTTCCTTTAAGAACACGGACACGGGCGAGGTCTTTAGTAAGGGTACGTTTAAGGCAATCCTGAAAAGCTATGCAGAGGAAGGTCAGCACGATATAGAGGTGCAAGCGCCCGGTCAATCGACGCCCGCCTCGGCTGAGGCCGCACCTGCTCCGGATGAGGTGGCCCCGGTTGAAACGGCTTCGACTTCTCCTGAAGTAACCAAATTCAACGACATTCTTTCAGGGTGGGCTGGCCACTACAGCGATGGGACACTTACAGAGGACGATATTGCCGCCGCAAATGCTTTGAAGGATGGCACGATTATCTCCGTTAACGGAAAAGATACCTACAAAAAGGTTACCGAACACTCCATGTACGGCGACTATCCGTGGTTTGAAAACTTAGAAACCGGGAAATGGTCGAATGTACCCGCGCTGAAAAAAATCGTGGGCGGGGATGACGTACAGGCTGTACAGGTGAAAGATCCCGCAAATGATACAACAGTTTCTGCGCCAGCTTCTGAACAAGAGCCTACGCCGACGTCGAGTGCCGAGCCTTCTGCCGAGCAACCGAGTTCTTCTTCCGGTGGTAAGACGATG
Source organism: Oscillospiraceae bacterium (assembly GCA_015065385.1). Lineage (GTDB taxonomy): Bacteria > Bacillota > Clostridia > Oscillospirales > CAG-272 > UMGS1696. Next base: position 279,757 of record SVQK01000056.1, read on the forward strand.
AAGGACCTGACAGAGTCCTTGAAAAAGTATCCCCCGACCATGGAGGGGGCGAATAAGTTCTGGAATGAAGTCAATAGCACCTTCGATAACGCCCCTGACGGAACTGAGATAACCTTTCCTGATGAAGACGATGGAAAATGGATCAAGGAAACCCACGGGAGCCTGACGCAATGGGTAAACCTCGCTTCCGGCGATACGATGGATAACAGTGAGATGTCGGCGGCTTTCTTGGATTCCGACTTTGGCAAGGATCTCGATAACATTTCTGCCGGAATAACCTATAAAGAACCTACCGGCGCGGGGACGCCGGGTTCAAGCTCGAGCGGTTCAAGTGGTTTAGCCTCGCAGGATTATTCGGGCCAAAAAGAAGCCCTTAGCGATCTGATCAAAAACGTGCCCGATGCGAGCATTGCCGCCTATGAAACGGTGTTGGATGAATTCCCAGAGGGCACCATCATCAAGGTTGGCGGAAAAACGTATGAAAAAATTCCGTCCGGGGATTGGGGTGATCCAGATACAGGGTTGCCGCTTGGCGAGTCTTGGGATGTGGGCTACGAGCTGAAGCACTATAACCCTCAACACACCTTAGACATTTCGATACCCGGAGAAAACACCGCCGCGTCTTCCACCGGCAATGCGAATACACCTACTACGAGTTCTGACCCGGCGCAGTATTCGGCGTCTCTTTCAGGGGTAAAAAGCGCTGTAGATAAACTGAAACAAGGGAAATTCGTCCATCCGGCAGAGTTCAAAAAGGCGTGTAAGTCAATGAAAGACGGCGATGGAATCGTCACGAACGGAAAAACCTATATCAAGGGTACAGATTCGTCCGGAAATCCGGTGTTCCACCCTTCTGATTCCCCACAGCACACTTACAGTTCTACCGGCATGGTGGACATCATGGCATACCAGATCGGTTTGCAAAAAGCCGGTCTCTCAAACGGGGTTTCGTTCAAATCCGGATCGGATCAATCCAGCTCAGGAAGTACAGCCGGTGCTTCACCCAGCACGGCAGCTCCCACGGCAACACCGAGCGTGGCCGCAAAAGACACGCAGAAATCAATCAAAAATGCTAAGACCAAAGCCGCCGTCGCTTCGGCTCTGGACGCGCTTCCCGTGGGAACGAAGATCCACATGAAGAACCAAGGGGAAACCGTGTTCACAAAAACGGAGCACGGTTTCTCAAAAGAGTCTAAGTTCTGGGGCGGGACCATTCACACCCTTACCGATGACGTGGTGAAATATGTTCACGGGAAGAATAAATACGCCGCGCCCTTTGCTATCGAAGATACTTCTGGCGGAACAACCGATTTCTCGGACGGTTCAAGCTATAAAGCCCCGGCGCATTCGTCTACCGCGTCTTTGCAAAGCCAGTCTTCCTCCTCCGCCTCGTCCGCTTCATCTTCCGCATCAAGCCCGAAACCGAGTGCTTGGAACGGGCTAAAAGCAAAAGTCCAACATGCCGCCGAAGCGTTCACCCAAGCCCGGAAGAACGCGGCCCATTGGGATAAAGGGGGCGGAATGGCAACCGATAAACTGCTGAGACCGGTTACAGGAGCAGTATGGAAAAAACTAACTGAGGGGCAGAAGAAGAGTCTGGTTGCCTATACCGGGAGCGCTTATGCGAGCATAAATGACGCATTGAGAAACGGAACCGGTAAACGAGCTGCAGACATAAACAACATGACAACGGCTATCGATCAGTGCGAAGCGCCCACCGATATATGGCTTCAGAGAGGATGTTCGACATACGCATTGAGTAAGCTGTTCAACACCGATACGATGACCCTTGAAAAAGCGCGTTCAAAAGGATCCCAAGCTATTCTTGACCTTTTGTCCACCTCGGCAAACTACGGTCAGGATAAGGGTTTCATGTCATGCGGGTCTTCGAAAGGGAAGGGCTTTTCCTCTAACGATGTGATTTTGAACGTGTACTGTCCGAAAGGCACGAAGATGATGTATGCGGAACCGTTCTCCCACTATGGCGCGACAAGTGCCGGAGCTACGTGGAACGGCTCGTCTGGTACAACTCATGTTTCAGGCGAACACGAAACAATCCTGCAAAGGGGGACAATGCTCCGTCCCACAAAGGTCACGGTGTCTAACGGTAAGATATACGTGGATGTAGACGTAATCGGTCAAAACTACTAACCTCGAAATTAAACCGGTTATTACTGCTTGACTTTTTTCATGCTTTATGGTAATATGGGTTTACCTAATATGAGGGGGTAACATTTCATGGCGAAAGAAGGAAAGATGAAGCCTCGTGATTGGGATGAGGGATTCGGTGATAACGCTGAACACGGCGCGGAAGAAACGCCTTGCACCGATTGCGTTTTTCGTCGAATTGTCACAAGCGCAGATGGTAGGGTGATAGATACCGGAAAAGGATCTACCTGCAAGGCCTATCCCGAGCTCAAACCGCTCGAGGTGATGATGTATGGGGCCGAGTGCCCGAAATATCAGAAGGATAAACACGAAAAGAACCTCTGAGGCAAAGAGGATACCGAAAATGAACCCAAACAGGGAGGCAAACGCATGATAGGAGCCATCATCGGTGACATCGTCGGCTCGGTCTACGAGTTCGACAATCATCGATCAAAGATTTTTCCGCTTTTTGATTCTCGCTGTGCGCTGACAGACGACAGCATAATGACGCTGGCCATCGCAAGAGCGCTCACGATCTACGGGCAGCAGGGGACGTATGAAAACCTGCAATCTGAGACGATCCGGCAGATGCAGAGGGTCGGTCGATGCTACCCCGATTGCGGTTGGGGCGGGCGTTTCGGAAGGTGGATCTTCTCAGACGATCCGAAGCCATACAACAGCTTCGGGAATGGCGCGGCTATGCGGGTCAGCGCGATTGTCGCCGCGGCTCCAAACCTCGAAACGGCGAAGCTGTGGACGAAGCTGGTAACCGAGATTTCGCACAACCACCCGGAAGGGATCAAAGGCGCACTTGCGACGGTTGAGCTTGCGTGGATAGCAAAAGAGGCCAGAAAACGCACGAATCCAAAATGCAAAGATCGCATTTTCAAAGCCGCTTTGAAATACTACCCGGAAAAAGACTTCGCCGGAGATTTCAACCTTGATGCGATCCGCCCCAAATACCGATTCAACGAAACCTGCCAAGAGACGGTTCCGCAAGCCATCGAAGCGTTCCTTGAATCGAGAGATTTTGAGGACGCTATTCGAAATGCGATCTCAATCGGCGGGGACAGCGACACGTTAGCCGCAATTACAGGGACTATCGCCGAGGCCTTCTACGGGGTGAAGCAGGAGCATAAAGCAAAAGCGCTCAAATACTTCGACAGCCTCCAATACGGAATCTACAGTGAGTTTTCAGCTATGTACAACGATCTGCCCGTATTCGGAGAGCTGTCCGGAGAAATCGCATTCCGAACAACCGAAGACGGATCCATCGGCGGGATTTCTACGATGGGAGACGTCATTGGGTAATCCCGCGAACTGAATACCGAAGACGCAGAAATGCGTCTTTTCTTATTTCCCCGTTGAAAGGAGGGGTCGGCATAAAAGGCAACAACATAAGTCGTTTCAAACAGCGACGCGCTGAACGTCTAATACAAAGAGCGTTTAATGCGGATGCCCGTTTTGACGAGGACAAGGGAAAATGGGTGACGACCCACGAAAAGAAGCGTCGAATCCACATAAACGAAAACGGAATCCCGGATAAAGGGAACCCCTTTGTCATAGCCAAGATGACCGGGTCTAAGCCCAAGGTCAGCACTGGCTACAAAAAGAAGAATCTTCACGATCTTCTTGTAAAGGGCAAATCCGACAAAGCTGTAAAAGCTCTGAAAGCCTTGGAAGAAGGTTCCACTATCACGCTGGAAAACGGCACACAGTACACGAAGACGGGGAGCGGCTTTGTCAGCTCGAAGGGAAAAACTGGCGGCAAACAAACCCCGCAAGCCATAGCGAAGATCCTCCATGGTCACTCCGGAGGCGGGAAGGACTTTACGGTTGGTGATCCCAAACCCGATGCAGTTCCCGAGGCAAAAGCGCCTAAAACGTCAACCGTCCCAACCTACCCGAAGACATACAGCAAGGGTCAGCTTGGCGCGTCCCATAGTTCTCATATGGGAGACGATCCGGTAGACATTCCGAAAGGTCCGCCTAAAACCTATAAATCCGACTCCGGCCACGAATTCGTGGACGCGGGTAATATTCTATCAAGCGTCAAATCAACCGATACGACGAAAGACATCATCGAGAAGCAGGGATTCAGCGGTTTGCCTCGACGGGTATCAAAAGAGGAATTTCAAAAGATTGCAAAACAGAGTGGTTTCGTTTCGAAGCGAACATATAGCGCGGCCTCTCAGGAGCTCGCAGACGAATATCGAAAACAGCTCTACGAAGGGGACTTTTTCGTGGACTGCACCGTAGGCGGTGCACAATACGGGCAAGGAATGTATTGTGCCGCCGATTACACCGGCAACGGATACAACGCGGGCATCGACGAAGAGATGAAGCACTACCAAAAATTGAATGTCGCGCGGCAAGCAGATAACGCTTTCATCTTAGGGGCTTCAACCGAAGATCTGAACAAGGCCATAGACGAGTGTAAGGCCGCGGGTAAGTACAGCTGGAACGGAATGGGTTACAAGCACATGACCCCTGCCGAGCATGAGGCGTTTAAGAAGTTTGTAACGCATCAGAAGCTCAGCCCAAAAGAAGAAGAGGCCATGGCAAAGCACGGCGGTTTTTCGGATGTTCAGTTCGTGCTGTCCACTGATGTCGGGTGGAGCAACTATGGAACGGTTTCCGTAGGAAGCACTAAGAGCGCTACCAAGAACAAGTTCCTCTCGACATATAAGGGGTACAAAAAGACCGAAGTGGTCACGTTGGACCCGAGCGCGAAGATTATTAGTTTCAATGCTCTAAAGGCGAAATACAAGGCCTATAAAGGTACGAAACCGAAAGATCTGGGTGCCTTCGCCGCGGCTATGGGCTACGATGCGATCAACGCCTACGGCCATGGTAAATCCGGGTCCTACACCGTTATTCTCAACCGGACAAAATGTGTATTTATGGATCGGCCTATCAATGGCGACTCGGTAGATGAGCCGAAGGAATCCCGTATCAAGTTCATCCCCGGCAAGCATGGCCGGTTCCACGCATATCGGGACGGTCAATATCTGGGGTGGGTGGACACCTACGTCGGCGGTCAGAACTGATAGAATCGCCTCTTCCGATGAAAAATAAAATGCGCGGAAACGCGCTTTTTTAGTTCCTCACGATAGGAGGCGTTTCCGTTGAAAGAATACATTCGTGTTTTCATTCGTTTCAAAGAAGGGAGAACCGTGTGCATCTGCATGAGGGACAACCCGAAATGCAAGAAGCACTGCATCCCAGAACTGGTAGAGCGGGACAAGATGAGAGATTGGCAAGAGGCCTTCAAGGTCAATAAATACGGAAAGTAAAGCGGGGTATATCGCATATGAAACGCGTCGTAAAATCGGTTCACGATCCGCCCATCGAAAGCTATTATTTTGACGGCAAAGAAAGAGAAGGGAGGTGGTACGGATGCCGGAGAAAGAAATGAGCGTCATTGAAACCATCTGCCAGCAGATGATTAAGTCTGCGGGGGATGTCATCGCGCTCGAGCAGGTTATATCTCGGCTGGAAGACCACAATAACGATAAGGTGTTGGAGCTGTTTGAACACCTGCAAATCTCCAATCTGGAAGCCCTGCAAACCTTGACAGTCGCCTTAACGGGTGAAATGCTGGAATCCCGGAAGACCGAAAACGATGATTCGGATGATGGCGGCGTCTTTGCGCCGGGGGAGCTCGATTGGAAAAAGAAAGCCGAGGTGATCGGCCACGGTGAAACGGAGGAAGAAGCCGATGAATAAGACCATGCCTAAGCTGGTTCACGTCACACGGCTTGACAGTTTCCCCGTAACCCGTGCAACGTACACGGATGAAGGTTATCTGTCCGACCGACCGATTCTGACGTCAACCGGAATCTTCGAGTACAAAAACAAAGATGGCTCGATCAGACGGGAGCTGAGGCTCCCGGAGGAAGTTTTTGACCCTGAAAGTCTTGAATCCTATAAAGGGAAGCCCATCGTGATAACACACGATGCCGGGCTTATTAACCGTGACAATGTTCAGGAAAATCAGATAGGGACGATCCTCAGCGCCGGTGAGCGCGACGGGGATGATGTTCGGGCTGACATCATGATTCATGATACAAAGGCCCTGAAAAACTGTCGATTCAAGGAACTGTCGCTCGGTTACAACCTCGACCTTGAAGAGGAACCGGGAGAATGGGAAGGGCAGAAATATGATGCCATCCAGCGGAACATCCGCGTGAACCATCTTGCCGTTGTCAGGGAGGCAAGGGCGGGAGATCAGGCGCGGCTGAACATAGATAGCCGTTCCGATAACACAATCTTAACAGGAGGACATAGGACTATGGCCAAGAAGAAGACCCGCCGTAAATACAACAACGACGGCATCCTCAGCCCTGAACAGCTGCAGGAAGCAATCGCAAAGTATAAGGCGGAACAGGCGGCGCTTGCCGCTGAAAATCAGGACGAAGATCCTGATGAAGAGGCCGAGGAACTCGCAAAGACCGAGGTTGTAAACCCCGAGGCCGATGTGCAGAAGAATGAGCTGAACAAGGATACGGACAAGCCGGTTCCTGCTCCGCAGAATACCGCGCCGCAGGTGCTCCCCCCGAAGAAGCCCGTGGCTCCGAGCATCCCGCTCCCGAGTCAGGACAGGCCCATTGAGGAGAAGCTCGACGCGGTGAAGCACAGACGCGATCTCCGCGACGAGAAGGGTGACCCCAAGGACCTTAATGAGGCCATGGAAAGCATCGCTGAATACGACGAGGAGCACGATTATTATCGTGACATCATCGACACCCTTCTCGCTGAACGTGACTTCGAAAAGGGTAAGAAGGCCGACTCTGCGCAGGAGCCCATCCCCGACACCGAGACCGCTGAAATCGGTGACAAGGGCAAGGAGAAAGACGAGGACTGTGTGGACAACAAGCTCGACTCCGAAGACGCTGACACCCCCTTCACCGATGAAGAAGAGGTAAAGGAAGACGACGAGGAAGACACCGACCCGTTTGGTGACGAGGACTTCGCTGACGAAGATCTCACCGAAAACGAGGGTGAGGAAGAGGATCCGGCTTTTGCCGATTCTGACCTCGGCGACCCGGACTCCGCTGATCCCGATAACGAGGACGACGATGACGAAGAGGCACTTCCCGACTACGATCTCACCGATCCCGACATCGACGATGCAGATGAGGAGGAGGAATCCTACCCGCGTCTGAATCAGGATTCTATCGACCGGGCTGTTCGGAAAGAAGTGCAAAGACGGCTCGCCATCGCCAAGGTAGGCCAGCGGCTCAACATGGACGGTCTGGAAACCATGAGCCTCCGCAAAGCGAAGCGCATGGTCATTAAGAAGGTTTATCCTTCTGTCCGGCTCGACGGTAAGAGTGACGCCTACATCAACGGTATGTACAACTGCTGCGTAAAAGAGCTGAAGAAACACCCCCGGAAGGATACCGCCTACCAGAAGCGGCAGATGTTCAATAAGGTGTTCAACAAGGACTCTCAGGACTTCGATAACACCGATTCCGCGGCAACCGCGCGTGACAAGATGATCGAACGGCAGCTGGATCGCAAGCCGGAACGTCATAGCGTTCGTGCGGAAAAGAAATAATCACACTCACAGGAGGAAACAAAATGCAGACTGCTTATAAGTACTTCGCAGGTAGGGGCATCGCGGGCGGCCTCGTGGATCTCGCTCCCTACGCAATCGACAGCTTCATCAATGAGGAAGAGAACGGTGTTCTGAAGCCGGGTCTCGCCGCGATGTCCGGCACGAACGCCGGAACCCAGATCAAGCTCTACACCGGCGCTGACGCCACCTTCGAGGGCGTTATCAACAACAACCGGAACACCGAGTACGATCTTGACGGCCACCTCCGGATTCTGAAAGGCGCGGGCGTCGGTGTGGTCCGTTGGGGCCGCGTTTACGTTCGTGTGGCCGAAGGTGTAGAAGTGGCCTACGACGATCCGCTGTATGTCGTGAAGACCGGCGACGAAACCGGTTTCTTCACTAACACCGCTGGCACGGCTGGCAGTGAAACCGGTGTCGCCGTCAGGGGTCGTTTCCTTGGCCCGGTGGAGAACGGCATCGCCCCCGTCGAACTGTTCAATCAGGCCGACGCCTAATTGAACAAGAACTGATTCAAAACAGGAGGAAATACACATGGCAAACAAGCACAGATCCTATGAGAAGGACGAGGCGAGAGCTCTTCGGGACTCTGGTATTGCGAAAGCGATCATCGCCTCTGAAGGCACTCGTTTCGACAGCGCTGAGGAAGCATCTGTTTTCTTCGCCCGTGAGCTGGATTTCGTCAAGAGCCAGTCCTACGACGTTGAATACCCCGAACTGACCGCGCTGAACATCTTCCCGATCAGCACCGAAGCTGATGAGGGCGCGGAAACCATCACCTACTACACCTACGACAAGAAGGGCGTCGCCAAGATCATCGACAGCTATTCTACGGACCTTCCGAGAGCTGACGTGGATGGTACCCCCTCTGTCGCCAAGATCAAGTCTCTCGGTGCTTCCTACGGTTACTCCGCTCAGGAAATGAGAGCGTCCCGTCTCGCCGGTAAGGGGCTGGATGCCCGGAAAGCCGAGTCCGCAAGATGGGCTATCGACTCCGCGAACAACAAGATCGCGTGGGCCGGTGATACCGCTTCCGGTCTGATGGGCGTTCTTTCTGCGGGTCAGTCTATCCCGCTGTACACCATCCTCGCTGATGGTTCCGGTAAGACCAAGTGGACCGAAAAGGACCCCGACGCCATCCTTGACGACATCAACGGCATGGCGAAGCAGGTGGCCAGAACCACGAAGAACGTGGAACGCCCCGATACCCTCTGCGTCCCTGCCGATGTGTATATGCACATCGCAACCAAGAGAATCCCGCAGACCGCTACCTCCGTGCTGAACTACCTCCTCGAGAACGCTCCGTACATCAAGGAGATCGTCAGCGCGGCTGAGCTGGATGCCGATTCCGTTGAGACCAACCCCTACGCCGCGGCTTCCGGTGGTCAGGGCGTCGCCTTCCTGTTCAAGAAGGACAAGAAGAAGCTCTCCCTCGAGAACCCGATGCCCTTCAACCAGTACACCGCCCAGACCAGAAATCTGGAAACCATCATCCCCTGCGAAGCCAGAACTGCGGGCGTCATCGTGTACTACCCCCTGTCCTGCCTGATCGCTATCGGCGTTTCCTAAGATCCGAACAAGCCAAAAACGGGGGACGGGAACAGGGAACCCGCCCCCCGTCCCATTCGTGAAAACGACACATCTTTTGGAGGTTAAAAATGCTTTTCATCAAAAATTGCAGCTCAAAAGTGATTCACATCGGTAATCAGATGGTTCTTCCGGACGAAAGAATCGAAGATTCCATCGTTGACGGTCTCAAGCTCTCAGATAACGCGGCGGTCGGGACGCTTCTTGATCTCGGGTATCTGGAACTGGTAGACGTCGTTGAAGTTCCGAAGAAAACCGGAAGCCGCGAGGCCAGAGTGGAAACGGTAGAGGTTGACGTCCCTGCCGATGAACCCGAACCTGCCCCCGAACAGCCCGCCCCTGAACAGCCCAAAGCGGAAACCACGCCAGAGACAAAAACCACGACAAAGACCGGCGCGAGAGGCAAACGGGGCTAAAAATCTTCTATGAGGTGATAGCATGACCGCCCTTGAAATAATCAGAGTCGTAGGCACGGAGTTCAAAGACATAAGCGATGAAGTCCTTGAACAGTGGATCGAAATCGTGAAGCCGATGGTCTCCAAGAAGCAATTCGGGAACTTGTATGAACAGGGCCTTGCCTTTCTCGTGTGCCACAAATTGAAAATGGCCGGGGAAGGGAATAACCCCCTCGGCGACGAGTTTAATACCGCCAGCCTCGGCTTCGGTGTATCCAGTGTTTCCGAGGGCGGTAGTTCTATCAGTTTCAGCGCCTCACAATCTTCTAATCTTGCAAACGATGCGGAGCTGGCACTGACCGCGTATGGCTTGCAATATCTCAGCATCCGGAGAATGGTGATCGTTCCGATCCATATTAGCGGGGAAGGTGAGAACTATGTCCATCGGCTTCCATGATTTGAAAATGTCTCCGAAGGGCGCAAAGTTCATGGCAGAACTGAACTGGCTGGCAAACCGAACGATTCATGTCGGCTTCCAGCGGGGAAAGGGTGTCTATGAAAATGGAGCCGATGTTGCCGATGTTGCTATGTACAACGAATTCGGCACTTCCAAGATTCCGCCAAGACCCTTTATGGAGCAATCCTTCAAACGGCACGAAGTGGAGTATGTTGAGGAATGTGAGAACATCTTCAACGCCATGATTAAAGGTCAGAAGACCGACAGCCTGATCCGGAAGTTTGGCGCAAAAGTCAAACAGGATATTGTGGACGAAATAGAGCTGGGGCAATTCGTACCGAACGCCCCATCCACGGTTGCAAAGAAGGGGTTCAACAAGCCCTTGTACGAAACCGGCTTGATGGAGAAATCTATCTCCTACTACACGGAGAAAGTGAAGTGATGGCATGAATATCCGACTGTTCAACCGGAAATATACCCTCCGGTCGTTCGGCCCGCCTACAATCAGGAATGGGTATGCTATTCCTTCTGGATACACCGACAAAACGGTGAGCATCCATGTACATCCGTCTGGTGGGGATCAGGTACAGGATAAGGATGGAGCGGGCGAGGGCGTGGCAAGACGCCTCGAAGGACATGGAGAGGTAGAAATAAAAATCTCGGACAGAGAGGCCGGAACAAAAGCAGATATGCTATTTTTTGACGGCCATTGGTACGAGTGCGTTTCGTGTGAGCACTGGTTTCATACCATCCTCACGCATTACAACTACCGATTTGCCCTTGTCCCCGAACATGCAGAAGGAAAGAAAAGTGAGTTTAATGCTCCGATGACGTATGGAGGTGGATTGTGAGGATAAAGGACGTCAGAAAACTTTTTTGTTCTCTGACTGAAGAATATTTCTCAAATGCAATTGTGCTTCTTTCGCGTCAAAGCAGGATTGCAAAACCAGAACTTCCTCTCGTTTTGCTGACATTCGGGACTGTGACCCGACCTTCCCGCCCGAATCTTCAAGTGTTCGACGGCGTGAATGTGGAGCAATATGCGTCTAATGTCCAGCTTGATATAGATCTGTTTACCCACGGCATACCAATCGTAGATCAAGAGATTGGGGTTGTCGGTTATGAGGATTCCGCCGTTGAGGATTTGACGGCTTTTGATGATTTCCTTAACTCCGAATATGTTCTGGAATGGTGCGATATTCATTCCTTGACGATTCAGCGGGAGGGAGATATAGAATCCTTATCCGGTATTATCGGCGAAACGTCTTATGAATACCGGGCCAGAATGCGGCTCATTCTGTCATTCGTTTCCTTGGCAGTAGAACACGCCGCAGTAAACGATGAGAGCAGTATTGTTTATCCCACGGGAAGATTCGATGGGGATGAGGAAATCTTTGAACCGGGTGCGCCCGTAAGGAAAACGAGTACAACCGGAGGGTTTGGAAGTCCGGAAGAGGAAAAAGAAAAACGGGCGACCGTCGTTCCTCATTACACACCCACGAGCAGTGGAGGCGGATCCGAAATCCTCGCTATGTTCAATACCGGGTACTTCACCGAAGCCGAGGTGGAGTTTGTTCCTTATACCCGCGAGGGAGAATATGTATCCCATGGCTTTGCGGTCAGAGGCCATCTCGACGCCACGGCAAGACGGCTTCTTGATTACCTGCAAGAGTTAGGATTTTACCCGGTTACAGCCGACTTTGACCTGAAGCATTCCGTGACCTATGTCAGCGACGATGATTTGATCGTTGAGGTTGACGAGGAAAACAAAGCTCTTATCATCAAGCGGGGAAAGAAGACTTCCGATCCCGTATAAGTGAGCCGCAATATCCCATAAATCATAGAAACGGAGGAAAATCCGAATGAGCAAGAAAAATTACGACCTGATCGCAACCGTCGATATTGATATTGTCTCCCCTATCGTGGATGATACCAGTTTCGACAATATGCTGATCGTCGGTCCTGCTCCGTCCGTTGCGCCTGAAACCGCTCCGCCCGACTTCGGTGCTTACCGATCTCTGGATGAGGTTCTGGATACCGGGTGGAGCCTTGAAGCGCATGATCCTATCGCCGAGGCCGCACAAGTTGCGTTCTCCCAGACTCCTCGTCCGACCGTTCTGTATATCGCTCCCATCAAGGATACCGACACCGTTCAGCAGGGCGAAGGTCAGGATGCTGTAATGGTCGTGTCTCCGCTGAAAGCCATCGAGCGGGCCATCGACAGCGTGAAGTGGTACGTTCTCTGCACCGCTGGCGTGGATTCGACTTGGTATGAGGAAATCGCCGAGTTCATCGAAGCCTACGACAAGATGTTCGTTTACACGGAGACTGAATATCTCCGCAACAACAAGACCGCTTCTACCGGAGCTGTGTATAACAGAACCGTGGGCGTGTTTGGCCCCGAAAACGGGACTCAGGTTGTTGCGGATATGCCTCGTGCCAACAAGTACATGAACGTGGCGTTTACCGCTGACTGGCTGAACTACCAGCCCGGATCCGAAACCACGGCGTTCAAGCAGCTCACCGCTGTGTATCCTTCCGAGCTGACTTCCACTCAGCTTGCAAACCTCGCGGAAGATGGCCTGTGCTACTTCATCACGGTTGGGAACCGCAACATTACCATGAGCGGCAAGACCCGTTCTGGCGAGTGGGCCGACGTGATCCGGTTCCGCGACTGGCTTAAGAACGATATGCAGATTCGTGTTGTGAATCTTTTCATCATGAACGCGAAGATTCCGTACACCGATGAAGGTATCGCTCTGATCCACAACGCCATGATCGCTTCTCTGAAACGCGGTCAGGTTATGGGCGGTATCGCTCGGGACGAGTTCGACGAATACGGGATTCGTATTCCCGGTTTCGCCACTTCTGTCCCGCTTGCCTCCAGCCTCACCGCTTCGGAGAAAGCGTCTCGTATTCTGCGCGGATGCAAGTTCAGGGCGAGACTTGCCGGGGCGATCCATTTCGCCGAGATCAAGGGCAGCTTGACCTACGAGCTGTAAGAGAGGAAGGTGAAATAAATGGCCGCTGGAAGAATCAAAACCTACAACCCCCGTGAAATCACTTGCACCCTCGGCTCCCACATCGTTGAAGGGTATGCAGAGGACAGTTTCATTCAGATCGAGCCGAACGGGGACGGCATCACGAAGAAGGTCGGCTGCGACGGCGAAATCGTCCGTTCCGTCAGCCCCGATAGAACCTACAACATTCGGATCGTTCTGCTGAGATCTTCTGCTTCTGCGAAGTTCCTTCAGGACAAGTTCGATGAAGATGTGGAAACCGGAAATGCCCTGTTCCCGATCCTGATTAAGGATTTGAAGGGCGGCATGGTCTTTGCCTCCGACGCTTGCTGGGTTGTGCGTTCTGCGCCTCGGCAGTTCGGACGTCAGGCCCCCGACCTTGAATGGGAACTTTCCACTGGTGAGGCTGATCTCACCGAAGAGGGCGAATAAGCTGAACGAAAGGGGGAGGATCAAGGGGATGGTTCTCCCCCGTTTCTTTGAATGGAGGTAAAAATATGTACGCGCTGAAAAGAACGGAATCCACCCAATTCGATATTGGTGAGTATTCCTTTTACGTTACGCCTTTTCCGGCAATGAAGAGCGCCGGTATCGCCGCGGATGTGGCAAAGGTAATCGGTCCCGCTCTTGGCGGTTTCATTTCACTCGTTGGGGGAAACGGAACCGAAGAGGCTAATGCGGATAATTTACTGGCTGGCATCGATTCCCAGAAAGCTGTATCTGTTATCGGAGAAGCGCTGTCTTCTCTGAATGGGGATGAGATGGAGCGAATTATCAGCCGTTTGTTGCTCGATAACAACAATGTATCCGTCAGCGGTCCGTACACCGACTTCAAAGCTGTGCGAATGAACCGCGAAGCCTTTGATGAGGTTTTCTGCTGTGAAGCTCAAAACATATTCGTCCTCTGCTGGGATGTAATCAATCTGAACTACAAGAGTTTTTTCAAGAACATCGCTCTCCAATTTGGAAACCAAACCGAGTCTACGGAGAGTTTGACTACGAGCGCTATGGAGAGCTTGACTTAACAGCGTTCAATGATCTGGAAATGCGGATGTACACGCTGATCAAAGCGCGTCTCGCATCCAAATTCGAACTGGAAACTTGCTATACACTTGAAGAGGCATTGAAACTGTATGCCTTGTATCAGATGGAGCTTGATATAGAAGCCGCTAAATCGGAAGAGATGAAGCGGGAACACGAAACAGGAAGACACTAACCGAGGGAGGTGAGATTGTGCCGGAATTTACGCTTGAGTCCATGATACAGTTTATCTGTGACCCGAAAAGCATTCAACAGGTAAACAATACCGTCAGCGGATTAAAAAGCATGATCGGGAAAGCCCTCGGTACAATCGGGATCGGATTCAGCCTCAAGGCGATGAACGACGCCGTTGAGCAGGTTCGGTCCGTAAATCGCGCTTTGGAAAGCGCGGTCGGGCAATTCGGAAATATAGATGATATTCAGGAAAAAATCCTGAAAACTTCTAAAGATCTCGTCGGGAATTACGAGGACGTGTCAAAAAATGTGTCCGACCTCGTAAAGAACAACAAGACCCTGTTTGATGTGGATAAGGCTATCCGGTTCACCGATATTATGACCAAGCTCACTAAATTGAGCGGCGGCAGTAATTCGGATGCTTCCGGGCTTGTCTCGAGTATGGCGTCAGCCATGAAGAATGGCCGATTTGACAGCGGTTCGCTGGACGCTTTGTTTGCGAAGGCACCACAGGCAATAAAGATCCTTACGGATTATTACGGCGTTTCCGAGAGGAAGCTCCGTACTATGGCACAGGCCGGAATCATTAAGGCGAAGGATATTCAAAAGGCATTCATGGATGCGGGGGAGGCTGTAGATAAATCCTTCTCTGAGATGGGGCCGAGAATATCCGATGTGCTTTCATCCGCGCGGAGCCAGCTCAAATATTTCATCGAGGAAACCGATGAAATGTTCGGCATTACGAAATCCATAGCAAAATTTCTACAGAGCGGATTTCAGACCGTGATGGGCTGGCTTCAGAAAGCGCGTTCAAGTGTGATGTTCCTTTCGGAGAAGCTGGGCGGGATGGAAAATACCCTCAAACTTCTCGCGGTTGTCGCGGCTTCATTCGCTGTTGCCATGAACTTCGGAAAAATCGTATCAGGGGTAAAAGGTCTGGTTGGCATATTCGGCAAGCTGGGGATAAAAGGAACCTTAATCGTTGCGGCAATCGCCATGATCATATTGGCGATAGAGGACTTCATCCACTTTATGAAAGGGAATAACTCCCTGCTGGGGGTGATGTTCGAGAAGGCCGGTATAGATGCTGACGAGGCAAGAGAAAAGATAATCTCCGCTTGGAACACGGTCAAGAAATTCCTTCTTGCAGCTTGGGGTGCGATCAAACAAGCTGGCACGGCTGTTTGGGGTCAACTTACAGCGTTTTGGCAAAGAAACGGAGAGCGGATTGTTCAGGTAACGACCAAAATCTTCACGGCTGTCGGTACTATCGTCAAGGCTGTAGCAGGACAAATCGCTGGCTCGTGGGACAACATGGGCGGGTCGCTCATGAGCATAATTTCAAAGGCGTGGGATTATATAAAATCTACGTTCCAATTTGCCCTTGACTTCATCTTAGATCTGCTTGCCGTAGTTTGTGACATCATCAATGGCGATTGGAGTGCGCTTTGGGAAGATGTAAAAACATTGTTCGTCAACATTTGGAACAACATGATAAACTCCCTTAAGGAGTGGGCTAAGTTGTTCGCTTCGTTTATAGAACTTATCGGACAAGCCATCCTTTACAGTTTCACATGGACGCGCGACCAGATCAAAAAGATTTGGGATAGTATCGGCCCCTACATCACGGGCGCTTTGAAAGCCGTATGGGATAAGATCAAATCCATCGGTCAGGCAATTGCCGATTTCTTCGTCGGGTTGTGGGGATCCATTACAGAAACGGTCGGCGGAATCAAAGATACAATCGTTGAGAAATTCCAAGAGGCTGTCGATTGGATCGTTGCGCTCCCCGGACAGGCCCTCGCATGGGGTTCTGATATAATCAACAAAATCATCGAAGGGATTCTCGGGGTCGGAACGTCTCTGAAAGAAACGGTTGAGGGAATCTTTGATGATCCCATCGGATTCATAAAAGGGCTTCCCGAAAAAGCCGTCGAATGGGGTAAAGATATAGCGGGCGGTTTGAAGTCTGGAATTGAGAGCGGCGCGGGGGCTGTGAAAAAAGCGGCTTCGTGGGTTGCCGGTAAGGTTAGCGGTGTTCTTCACTTCTCCGAACCGGACGAAGGCCCGTTATCTGATTTTCACACCTATATGCCTGATATGATAAAGATGATGGTCCAAGGCATAGAGGCCGGGATCCCTGCCATCCGTCAGGTAGTTGGAACTTTGACCGGTGCAATGTCTTCTGATTTTGCATCCGGGTTAGGCTCTCTTTCATCTGTCGTTGAAGCGATAAAAGAATCCATGGTTTCTGATTTTGCTTCGGGCATCGATAAGCTGTCAGCACTTGCGGATTCCCGATTCGTTTTCCAGAAAACTGCTGGCGCTGTAACCAACAGCAACAACATTTCCCGCAATGTAGTTCAGAATGTGGAAATTTCCAACACGTTCAACGGAGACCGGGCGGGACAGCAGAAAGCATCCGCGGCTATGAAATCCGCGGCTCAGGACAGCACGGCTCAGATGGGCCGCGCACTTCTGTTTGCGAGGTGATTGAATGGCACGGGCAATACAACCGGTTCAGGTTGCTGGAATTGAATTCGATGCTCTCATCGAAGAAACGAGGCAGCTCGACGCGGAGATCCCTCAATATTCGACCGAAGAAGGGTTCCAAATTTCTGATGCGATCATCATTGACGCGGAAACCATCAGCATGACGCTTTTCGTGACGGACACTCCTGTAACTTGGCGTGACCGTCACGGGGGCGCACATATGGGAGACGTTTGCAGTCGCCTCGAAGCGATCTATTTCAACAAGGAACCCATCACGATTTCAACCACGGATGCCAACTATACAGATATGGGCATCCAGTCCATCACGTTTTCAAAGTCGTTTGAAGTAGGGTATTCCAGAGAAATACCGATCACCTTCAAAAAGATTCGAAAGACGAGGACCAGAACGATAGCGGCCCCGTCTTCTATATACCCAAGCGGAGGTATGACCGGACAGACCACCGGGCAAGTTTCTACCGAAGCGAAAAACACGGCTGAACCCGGAAGCATTATGTACGGAGTGTATTCCGGATTAACAGGCGGATCCGAGAATACTTCCACTCCGGCTTACACGGGACAGGGAACCGCGGCGGGAGCAAGGAAAAGGACTTCACAAACTGTCCAAGGCACAATAAACAACCACAATTCCGGTGGCGGGTATAATCCGTCCAAAAACTTGACCCGGCTTAATCAGATCAACTGACGAAAGGAGGCGGCGCTGAAAGGTGGATACCGGAGTAGATTATACCGTGATAACGGTTCCCAAATACAACGACAGTTTCTCCCGAATTACCCTTGACGGGACTCTGTATCAAATTCGGTTTTCCTACAACATGGCGACAGATTGCTGGAAATTCGGTTTATTCACGGCTTGGTACGAGCCGATATTCCAAGACGTGAAAATCGTACCCGGCGCACCGCTGAACCATTCGTTTTGCCAGAAGCCGTACCCCCGCGTCTGGTTTGGCGTAAAGACCAAACTGGATCGTGTCGGCTACCGGGATTTCTGGGACGGGAACGCAGAGTTCTTCTACATGGAGTTGGCAGACAATGGCTGAGAATTACGAAAACTTTGAACGGCAGTACAAGGTCACGATAACCGGAGCCGGGGGAGGGTTTGAGTTTGGAGGAGAGGAGTTTCCCCTCCATATCAGCTTTTCGTTCCAGAAAACGGATTTGTACTCTCCGAACAACGGAAACCTGACCGTTTGGAATCTCGCCCCCGAACATACCGCTATGCTGATCGAGAATGAGGAAAATGCGCATCTGACGCTTGAAGCGGGATATCGGGATCATATCACCCGTATCTTTTCGGGAGTTGTCAGTTTTTCTTCTACCTCGATGGATGGAGCAGATTGGCGTACCGAAATCGAAGTCATAGACACCCTCGAGGAGCAGCGCGATTCATACGTTTCGTTGTCCTTTGCCCCCGGTACAAACTGGAGAGACATAACGGATGAGGCGGCAGGACAGCTCGGCATTGATATTGATTACGGCCATAATGTAGAGTTCAAGGCCATAGATACAGGATTCCAGTTTGTCGGGCTTGCAGACGATGTTTTTACCAAAGCCTGTGACAGCAACGGCCTTTCGTGGAGCGTTCAGGATGGAAGGATCCAGATGAAGAAGAACGCAGATACGATGCCGCCCGGTGTGATCTACGTTATATCCGCTGATACTGGTATGATTGAAATGCCTGTTCGTGTTTGCATTGCCGGGAGCGCAGAAACTGGGGATAAGATCATAGGATATGATGTTACCTGCCTTTTGAATGGAGACATAAAAATAGATGATTACGTCTATTTGGATTCAAAGATCGTCAAAGGGGCATTCCGGGTTTACTCCATCGAATACACGGGTGACAGTCAGTCCGGCGACTGGACCACAAAAATGCGTCTGCTCGAAAAAGGGCTGTGATCGGAGGAATCCATGCTTCAAGAACTGGTCAACATGACACAGGAGCTGATCCGAAAGCATCTGAAAAAGATGCACACAGCGGTTCCTGGAAAGGTCGTAAAGTACGACCCTGATAGGGGGATGTGCGACGTCCAGCCCGTCATGCAATACAAAAAACCGAATGGTGAATGGATCGATTATCCGGAGCTGAAAGACGTCCCTGTTTGGTGGCCGCAGACTTACGGGCAGGAATCGACCATCGTTTACCCCATCAAGAAAGATGATGAGGTGCTTGTCCTTCTGATGGAACGTCCCATCGACTACTGGCTTTTCGGACAGCAGACGAAACAGGATCTGATGTTCGATCTGTCGGAGGCTATCTGCATCCCCGGCCTTTTTGCAAAGCCGAACAAACTGGCGAAAACCGCTCAGGATGAGAAGGCAATCATCATCCAGCGAAAGGATACCTTCGTAAAGATCAAAGAAAAGGAAATCGAGCTGAACTCCAAAGAAACCGTGGTCGTGAATGCCAAGAAAGAAGTCACGGTCAACACGGATACGGATGTGATTGTCAACGCCAAAAAGGACGTTACGGTGAATGCAGATGGAGATATAGCCCTTAATGCAGAAAACACCATAGAGCTGAACGCGGAGGAAATCCTCATCAATGGTTCTGAAATGAACGCCACGGCGTCCCTGTCCTTTGACGGAGATATGACCGTCGCCGGAGGCATTACCGCTTCGGGTGATGTGGTCGCCGATGGAATCAGCCTGAAGGAACATACCCACAAAGATGGGGACGATGCTGAAACGACGCCCCCGAACGCTTAACGCACACAGCAGCGAAAGCTGTGAAAATATATTTTTGATGGAGGTCAAACCATTATGGAAAAGATCAATCTGAATCTTTCTACCCCTTGGTACACTTTTCAGAGAAAGGTTCACGCCCTGTTCCGGAACGATCCGGATATTCAGGTCGGGGAAATCTTCGAAACCAATGATCCGGTTGCGCAGTATGCTTTCGATATTGAGGTGAAGAACCACGAGAAGTACATCGCCCTCGACCGCGTTCTCCCTAAGATCCGGAGATTCGGCAATGTGGCCGTCGCCATTTTCCTGTACGATGAAGAAAACGGAGAGGAACAGGATACCGAAACCCTGTTCAAAACCATCTTTGACGGGAATCCGCTCATGGATGAGATCGTCTCTGCCGAAGATTTCACAGGCACGAAGCATACCTACGTCATGTTCCTGCCGAGAGTTATCCAGTTCTTCAACGATGATATTTCCGACCTGAACGGAAACTGGAGCGGCATCGCGCAGGAAATCGCCCGTGAGGTTTTTGAGGATGCAAGGGGCGTCCATTTCTGCACTTCTCCGTTCATCGGTGAACCAGAAGCCAAAGAGGAAGAGTAAAACCGTTTGTCTGCCCCGTGTGGCGTTTGTACGCTGATTTTTCTTGAAAGAGGTATTTCCATCCATCCGAAAGAAACGAGGCGTATAAACGGCTCCACGGGGCTGTAATATAGTCCAAAGAAAACGGAGGCCGACTGACATGATGGACAGGCTGGATATACGGCTGTCGCGGGACGGAGATATAGTCCTGTCGGACAGTGGGGATATACAGATCACCAACAGCATACAACAGGCAATCTTGATCCACCTCCGGTGGATTTTTTCTGAGTGGAGGCTCGGCCCGGATTACGGTTTCCCGTACTTTGAAGACGTGTTCATCAAGAATCCCGACATTGAGCGGATCAAGCGGGATATACGAATGGAGATCATGAAGGTTGAAGGGGTCCGCCGTGCAACAGTAGACAGCGTGACCTATGACCCTGCCGGAAGATCTGCGACGTTCGTATATACCGCCGTGACCGACGAGGAAACTTTCAAGGAAGAGGTGACTTTGTATGCCTGATTATGGATTGACCCCTACCGGTCCGAACACAAAACGGCTGGACGTCATCCTCGACGAAATGCACACCCAGCTTTCGGAGGCGTGGGGGGTTAATACCCGGAAGGATCCTCAGTCCTTCTTGAACCATCTGCTGACGAATATAGCCGACCAGCTTGCCGACCTTTGGGCGTTCGGTGAGGACGTCTACTACTCGCAGTACCCTACCTCGGCGGAAGGGGCGAGTCTTGATTACTCCGCAGAGTATGGAGGAATTGTCCGGGAGGCCGCTGCAAAGTCCTACTACCGGGTTCTTTGCACGGGCAAAGACGGAACGATCATCCCGGCCCGGACCATCATTGCATCGAATACGACTCCGGCAACCCAGCTCTCGATCACGGAAAACGCACAGATCACGAGCGCGGATTTCAATACGGCAAAGATCATCATAGCCGAACCCGGAACGAAATCCGTTCTTGCTGTTGAGTTGAATAGCGAGCTTTATCAGTTTGAGCCGGATTCCACGAAAACGGACGCAGAAAACCTCGCCGGACTCGCTGGGGTTTTGAATGCCGCACCGGGATTCACCGCGAAAGTCGAGGAGAGGGCGATTGTCCTTGCCGCAGAGGACGAGATCAGCAGTAACACCCTGATTATGTCGGAAAACCTGACAACGGAATCAGTCGGATCCGTTATTACATTTTCAACTGTTGAGGATGGCGATATTCTGATTCCTCCCGGCGTGGTTACGAAGATCCAGATGGCTGTTGCGGGGCTTGAATCGGTTACGAACGTCGGCGGCTATATCGCTGGCCGGAAGGCTGAAACCGATACCGAACTGCGGCAGTCCTACATCGATAAAATCTATAACCGGTCTTCGTCCATGGCAGAGAGCATCCGGTCGGCGATTCTTGAACAGGTTCAGGGTGTCTCTACTTGTACCGTCTATGAGAACTACACCAACCTTGTGGATGAGTATGGTCGATACCCTCATTCGGTTGAAGTGGTTGCGGATGGAGAGTTTGACGAGATCCTTCTGGCTCAGGTGATTTTGAATACTAAAGCTGGTGGCATAAATACATATGGCTCCCGCGAAATCGATCTTCCCGGATTATATGGAGAGCCGATTACGATTCGATATAACAAGCCTGTTCCGGTTTACATATGGTTTAAGGTGGTCGTTTTCATGAATGGATCGACGAATGCGCCGACCAACTATGTGGATTTGATCGAAGGGATCATTACGGAATGGATGGATGGCCTGAGCGCGGGCGACGATGTTGCGCCTCAGACGATCATTCATAAGTTGTATGCCATGATCCCGGGCGTGGATTATTTCGATATTTACCTGTCTTCCACGGAAGATGAAGTCGCGTTGCCCAGCGAATACCCGGATCGCAGAGTTGAAATAACCGACCGTCAGAAAGCCTATACAAGTCCCGGCAGGATTGAGGTGACGCTCGGTGGCTGAACTGGAATACAGCATTGACCTGAAAAAAGATCTGGTAACACAGTTTACGGATCAGCCCAACATATCCGTGCTGGCAGAGGTTATCCAGAAACAGTTTGCGGATGTGTGCGATTTCTTTGCGCAGCTCAAAGTCAGGCGATGGCTCGATCTGGCTGAAGGAGTTCAGCTTGACCGGATCGGAGATATTGTCTGCCTGACCCGAGGCGAAGCCGGGTATCTGGCTTGTATAGACCAATCTGTTGAGGTGCTCCCGGATGATGAATACCGGAAGTACCTCATTTTCAAGATTTGGAAGAACACGAACAACTGCACCTACTATGATGTTCTGAAAGCGTTCAGGATGTTTTGGCCCAGACCGTTGTACTACCACGAGGATCCTGAAAGACCCGCAACTATGCTCTTCGAGACGGAGATCCTGAAGCCGGGTGAGATGGATGTACAGCAACTTTTCAAAGCCCCGATCATCCGGGCGGCTGGCGTGGGGATCTGGATTACGGCAATCACTCAAGCGGACGAACAGACCTCGCAGCTCTACACATATTCGCATCTCGGCAGGGGATTGAGTATAACCCCGATACCAGAGGTGTTCCCTGAATGGCCCAGCGACATTAGCCTGTGGCTTTCCGGTATGATGCCCCGGTGGTACAAGACGATCATCGAACGGGACGAAACCAGAACCGGTTTGGTCGTTCATCCCGTGCCGGAAACATGGACCCTTGAGATCTGGGAATATCTTGAAATCCTCGGAAACCACAAACTGCGTTCCCGCGCTGACGAAGAAAATCTTACCGTCGTGATAGAAAACGCGGGGCTTGCCGTGGATGAGCACAACCCCACGAAATCGCTCATTATTACAGGAGGTTAAATAAATGGATTATGGATTCGCCGTAACCGATGCAGGGCGTTATTTGATCGCGCGTCTGTTAACAGGGGAGACCATGCACATCACCAAGATCATGGTAGGATCCGGAAAGGTCCCGGATGGAGTGCGGCTTTCGTCCGTTACTCAGCTCTATAATGTTGTGGCACAGGCCACGTCCGACGAGCCGAAATGCAAGGACGGCGTAGCCTTCATGACCATCGAATACAACAACTCCCTGAACGGGGGGCTTGAAAGGGGTTTCTTCCTGAATGAGTTCGGGATCTGGGCGATGGACCCCGCTGTCGGCGAGGTGATGATCGCTTACGGTACGCTGGGGGATTATCCTCAGTTCGTAGCTCCGTTCAATTCCGCGATTGGCGTTGATGTTCGCCGATTCCCCGTAGCCATCGCCATCGGTGAAGACAGGGGCATGGTGGTCGATTACAAGACCGAGCTGTGGCTTACCGCGGAGGATCTGGAAGATTATTACAATCTGACGATCAAGCCGCTCATTCTCGCCGAGATCGATGAAAAGATCGATGCTCACAACAAAGATCCTCACGCCCATATGGAAATGGAGAGAGCTTTGAATCTGAAAGTCTACCCCCGGCTCGCGCTTGCCGAGGCCATGGAGGAACTTTCAGACTTGACCTCCGACGACCACACGGGCTATGCGAACGAGTATATCGTCACGTTTGAAACACTGGACGGGGCAGACGTCACGGGGGTATGGAACGATGCCCTTTGCCGGATTGAGTTCTAAGGAGGTGAAATGAATGGCAACGAAAGATTTTGGAGATCTCTCGGCATCGTGGAAGTCGATAGATGATTCGATTTGGCCTATCCTCTACTCCCCCTATAATGCGTATTCGGGTTACACCCGTGGGAGCACCGGAAATCTCAAACTTCGGGTAATCGGAAACACGCTGGAATATGAAGCCACCTTCAAAACGCTTAGCAGGTACAATTCAGGGCAGGGGACAACTGACTATACGCATTTCCTCAGATCGCTCTATATGGTCTATCCGGGTGGCAATGTAACAATCAGCAACCCGGGTTCCCGGTATATTTTGCAATCGGATGACACCGAAACTGTAACCGGATCGGTTACAGTTTCCGGATATGGAAAGGTTACAGTTCGGCCAAATATGCTCTATGATGGTGTGTGGTCCGAGGAAAATCTTGCATACGAAGAGTATGAGGGATGGATTCCGAGACCCGCTCCGACCATCGGCATCACGTTCCCTGCTGGTAGAGTAGAGGCTGGAAGAACCGCTTCGCTGAATGTAACTGCCTCCAGCGACGTCACATCCGGAACCGTCACGCGATACTACAGGGCATCCTCGAGCGATCCTTGGCAGATCAAAGATATCAAGAGCAATGTCAAAACCAATCAGACGGTAAGTGACAGCATTCCATCGGATTGGGTTGGTTATCAGGTTAAATGGAGATACACGGCGAGCAACGGCACTGAAACGTACAAAGAAACCTCGGTGTACACCGTTGAAGTCTATGACGATTCAACCGCATCGATTTCCCTTCTGAGCAGTACCTTCTACGAAGGCGGAAAGGTTACCGTTCAGTGTTCAAATACCGGAACGGTAAAATCCGGCGTTGTATCTCGATATTATCAGGCGAAGGGGAGTAATTCTTGGACGGTTACCCAAATTGCCATAAACGTGACTGCGCGGAGCACCAACATCGAGGACACAATTCCTGAAAATACCGGTGGCGGTACTATCTACTGGAAGTACGAAGTCAATGACGGAAGAAAGTCCGCCGAAACTGCTCAAAAAGCCATCACTGCCAACTCGCCGCCTACGACTCCCCCTTCGCTGACGATCCCTTCTGCGATCACAGCGGGGCAGAATTTCACGGTTTCATGGGGAAGCTCTACGGACGTTGATAATAACCTTTCTGGCTATGTTCTTCAGCGTTCCATCAACCAAGGGGCGTCTTGGGATACCATCTATCAAGGCCCGGCTACCTCTTTTACTGACAAGCTCTTATTGAATCAAGCTGCCACAGTTCGGTATCGTGTTAATGCCTACGACAGCTTCGGAGCAACGTCAGACTATATATATGCTCCCTCCTCCGGAGATCGCACGGTAACGAACAACCATGCTCCGACAACCCCTGCGGCTCCAATAACCGTCACCCCCGCCACTTTGACGTCTGGCATTACAGCCATCATTTCTTGGGGCACGTCCACGGATGAAGATGGTGATAGCTTCAATTATGTGCTTGAGCGAGCCGTGGATGGTTCCAAATCTTTCACGAAGATCTACGAAGGCACGGCACAGCAGTTCACTGAAACGGTAGGAAATTGGGAGACGGTAACATACCGGGTAAAAGCGGTTGATTCAAAAAATGCTTCTTCTGCTTACCGCACCGCAGACGCTAAAGCTGTTTCCCAGAACGCCGTTCCGACCATCACCTGTGCCAATGAAGACGGCGCGGATTTGGGGACGAAGAGTGAGGTATTCAGCTTCACGTATTCCGTCAATGACACAAACGCTTCCGACACTTTGACCGTCAAGGAGATGGTTGACGGAGTAGTGAAGAAGACGATCAATAACGCCGTCCGTAACCAGAACTATACGTTCAACTTCAGAACCGGATCTGCCGCGTCCACAACCTACTGGAACAAAATCTTGAACGGATCTCACACGATTACGATTTCCGTCTCGGATGGAACCCGTACCGTTTCGAAATCGTTCACCTTCCTGAAGAGCGTCGGGGCTTGTCTGATTACGATGGCCGAGGCGATCACTGCCAACAAGAATATCGACAAGGCCGTGGTTTCGATCTGCGGTAACATTCCTGCCGGAGGGCTGACTGCGGTTCAGGTCACAGCGGATGATGGAACGCATTGGGAGGACTGCATCCTTGCTTCCGGAACCGGCGTAACGGAATCCGGGATCGGCAACCGTAAGAAGATGGCGACCGGAGCATTGACCGAGGAGCTTCTTGGCGGGCATTATCTTTTCATCCATACGATGGCGAACACGGGGAAGAAATTCAATTTCCGCGTTCAGGCTCAGAAGGTCGGGGAGAATGGGGGACATATTTCTTCCGTGCAGGGTACCTTCACTGAGGTGAACACATAAGGAGGGCTTGAATGTACTTCAAAAAGCTGAAAATCAACGGTATTGAGTATGAAATGGAAACCCATATTGTCGGAGAGGAGGATCCCACCTCCGAGACCGAAGGCAATCTGGGCCAGTTCTATTACAACTCGAATACCGGCATCTTCTGGAAGTGTACCTATTCCGAGGATGGCGTGTACTCTTGGGAAGAGTTCAGCACGACCGCCTTTGATGAAGTCACGATGGATGAAGAAACCCGGCTTCTCCATTTCCTGAAAAATGGGGAAGATGTAGTCGATCCTGTGTACATCGCGGGAGGCGGCGGAGGCAGCGGAGGCGGCAGCGGCAACAATGCCGTCCTCACCGTTACAAACATGACCGGATGGCTGGCGCATACGATCAGCACCGGCGCGGACTGCTATCTGTCTATCGACTGGTCTTCCCTCGAAAATGAGATGGAGACCGGCGCGGGCATCCTGACGATCCGCGTGAACAACGTGGTGAAGCGGACGCTGGACATTTCTCAGGGGACCGTCCGGATCAACCTCAAGGATATTCTTGCGACCGGATCCAACAAGGTCAAGCTGACCGTAACCGACGTGTACGAGAACACGAAGTCGATCACCTTCACAATCAAGTCCGTCGATCTGCGGCTGGCAAGCTCGTTCTCCACGGTTTCCGAATTCACCGAGGGCGAGGCTGTCGTATTCACCTACACGCCCTACGGCTCCGTTTCCAAGACCACGCATTTCGAGGTGGACGGAGCGGATGCCGGGACGCAGGTTGTGACGGCCTCCGGCAGACAGCAGAGCTACACCCTCCCGGCCATGGCCCACGGCGCGCACAGCCTGAAAGTCTGGTTCACGGCTGAGATCGACGGGGAGGAAGTGTCCTCGAACGTCTTATGGTTTGACATGATCGTGGTCGGGGATTCGACCGCGCCGATCATTTCGACCTCGTTCCGCACCTCCGAAGCCGTGCAGTACGAAACCCTGTACATCAAATACCGCGTCTACACCCCGAACAGTCTGACGTCCGTTGTCAGCCTGTATTCCGGGAACACGAAGATCACCGATCTGACCGTGGACCGGACGGAACAGACATGGACCTATCGCTGCGACGGATACGGGGAGCTGAATCTTTCGATCCGGAGCGGAACCGCCGTCGTGAATTTCGTGATCGACGTGGAGCAGTCCGACATTGACACGGAGCCGGAGGCCGACTCCCTCGCCCTGCATCTTTCGAGCTACGGGCGATCCAACAACGAGGAGCATCCGGAGGTCTGGAAGGACGAAGAGCACAACATTTCCTGCCAGCTCACGGGATTCAGCTACGTTGCAAACGGATGGGTCGCGGACAAGGACGGCAACACCGTCCTTCGCGTCTCCGGAAACGCCCGCGTGACGATCCCGTACAAGCCCTTCGAGAGAGATTTCCGCACCACGGGCAAGACGCTTGAGTTTGAGTTTGCGACGCGGGATGTGCTGGACTACGACGCGGTGCTGGTTTCCTGCATGAACGGAAACCGCGGATTCGAACTCACGTCCCAGCGGGCAACGCTGAAATCCGAACGGTCGGAGATTTCCACGCAGTACAAGGAAGACGAGCACGTCCGGATTTCCTTTGTGGCGGAGAAGAGAACCGAAAGCCGCCTGATCTACGTTTACATCAACGGCATCATGTCCGGCGTGGTGGAGTATCCGGAAGACGACGACTTCTCCCAGCAGTCTCCGGTGAACATCACCATCGGCGCGAACACCTGCACGACCGATCTATACAACATCCGGGTCTACGACAACAACCTGACCCGGTTCCAGATCGTGAGCAACTGGATCGCCGACACGCAGAACATCACGGAAATGCTGGCCCGGTACGAGCACAACAACGTGTACGACGAATACGGGAATGTCGTCATTTCCAAGCTGCCGAAGGATCTGCCGTACATGATCATCGAGGCGGAGGAACTTCCGCAGTACAAGGGCGACAAGAAGACGGTTTCCGTGGAGTACACCGACCCCGTAACCCCCGGCAGGAGCTTCACGGCGACCGGATGTCAGGCAAACGTACAGGGGACGTCCTCCGCGCCATACGCCCGGAAGAACTACGATATGCAGTTCAAGGCGGGATTCGTTCTCGCGGACAAGTCCTCGGCGGAAAACTACGAGCTGGCCCCCGGAATCATCCCCTTCAACCGTTTCGTTCTGAAAGCGGATGTGGCGTCCTCGGAATCCGCAAACAACGTGGAGCTGGTGAAGCTGTTCTGCGAGGCCGATCCCTACAAACGCCCCGAAGAACTGTCGAATGCTAAGGTCAGAAAGGGTATCTACGGCTTCCCGATTGTGCTGTTCTGGCGCAATCCTGCGGACGGTTCGGAACAGTTCATGGGGAAGTACAACTTCAACCTGCCCAAACGTGCTCCCGGCCCCTACGGGTACAGCGGAGACATGGAGTCTTGGGAGTTCCAGAACAACACCTCCAACCTCATGCTTTTCCTGAGCGACTATTTCTCCGAGGCACCTCAGGCTGATCCCTCCACCGGAGAGGTCAAGGCCGCATGGCGATATGATTACGAAGCGCGTTTTCCCTCCGACGAATGGGTGGACTACTCCAAACTTCAGGAGTTCCAATCCTTTGTCTTCTCGACCTACCGGGCCGGGGCGACGGGGAATGATCTGGAAACGCCCGTGACCTATCAGGAGACCCATACCGTCTATGATGAGGTGGTGGATCCGGAAACCGGAGCTGTGGACTATGTGGAGCGGCTTGTGACGGAGGATGTGACCTACACCAAGGATACGGCGGAATACCGTCTATCCCGCTTCCATCATGAGTTCGGTAAATATGCGGAGGTGGATTCGTTCCTCTTCTACTACATCTTTACCGAATTGTTCCTGATGGTGGACTCCCGTGCGAAGAACCTGTTCATCGGCTTCTCGGGCGGGCCGACGTCCGGCCTGACCCACCTCGACCGCAAGGCCGTTGCAGAGCCTTACGACATGGACACGGCGATAGGTACGAACAACGAGGGCTCGCTGGTTTTTGACTACGGTCTCGAAGACACCGACCACCTCGCGGGCGGCGCGGATGTATTCAACGGCCAGAATTCTGTCCTCTGGTGCAACCTGAGAGACGCTTTCTCCCGCGAGATCGCGCAGATGTATCAGTCCCTCCGCTCGGCGGGCGTTCTGTCCTACGCGACAGTTTCTGCACGGTTTACCGATCACCAAGCCAAATGGCCGGAGGCGATCTTCAACGACGATGCGCAGTTCAAATACCTCGACCCGCTGGTGAATCCCGATCCCGGCAAGGAGCCTACGGCCGTCTACCTGCCCATGCTTCAGGGATCCAAGGCGGAGCAGCGGAAATGGTGGCTCTACAACCGGTTCCGCTACATGGATTCCAAGTGGAACGCCGGGGACGCGCTGACGGACGTGATCCAGCTCAGAGGCTACGCCAAGGCGGATATCACGGTCACGCCCTACGCGGATATTTACCCGACCATCAAATACGGTTCCGTTCCTGTTCAGGCGAGAGGAAAGCATGGCGTTCCCCAGACGCTGGCCTGTCCCCTCGATAACGTGAACGACACCGAAATCTATATCTACTCCGCCTCCCAGCTTGCCTCAGTTGGAGATTTGTCCGGGTTGAAGGTCGGTTTCGCTGACTTCTCCAAAGCGACGAAGCTCCAGTCCATCAAGGTTGGCTCGGACGAGGCGGGATACACAAACCAGAACCTTACGGGCCTGAGTGTGGGTACGAACCCGCTTCTCGGATCCGTGGATGCCCGGAACTGCACAGCCCTTGTCGGTACGGTGGATCTGTCGGGTGCGGCGAACGTCGAAACCGTTCTTCTGGAAGGAACTGCCGTTACCGGTGTTGCCCTTCCGAACGGCGGCATTCTGAAAACGCTCCACCTGCCCGGTACGGTGACGAACCTGACCGTGCGGAACCAGCCGGGGATCACGAGCTTCGTCATGCCGGACTACGAGAATATCACGACCCTCCGCGTGGAGAACAGCCCCGGAATCCCGGTGGAAGACATTCTCGCCGAGATCCCGGAAAACAGCCGCGTCCGCATTCTCGGTTTTGTCTCCGAAATGACGACGGTCGAAGAGGTGGATGCGTTCTACGCGCGCCTCGACACCATGCGCGGCCTCGACGAATCGGGCGGAAACGTGGACACCGCGGTTGTGGCAGGGAAGATCACGGGGCTCGACACGATCACGGGCGCATGGCTCGCAGACAAGCTCTCGAAATACCCGAACATCGAGATCGAATACCAGCACATCACCAGCAGTCTGCGGTACTACAACTACGACGGTTCGACGCTGATCACCACCGAGACCATCACGGACGGCGGCGACGGAACATACTCCGGCACTCCGTCCAGAAGCTCGACGGCACAATACAGCTACACCTTCGTCGGCTGGAACCGGAACAAGAACGCGACCGCGAAGGACAGCAGCGCGACCAAGGCCGTGACCGCCGACCGGGACGTTTACGCGGCCTATACGGCCACGGTGCGGACGTACACGATCACATGGAAGAACAGCAACGGAACCGTTCTCGAGACGGACAACAACGTGCCTTACGGATCCACGCCGAGATACAACGGATCGACGCCGCAGAATCCCGACAGCTCGGGCGGCGCGTTCCGCGGATGGACACCCACGGTCACGACCGTCACCGGGAACACGACGTACACGGCTTCCTATGTGCCGAAGTATGACGTGAAGTTCTACAACGGTTCGACCCTGCTCCAGACGGTTTCCGTTTTGGAAGGAGGAACGGCGGTATATACCGGAGAGACTCCGGTTGACGCGGGCGGAGCCGAGTTCCTTGGATGGGCGGCTTCGGCCGGTCAGCACTCCGCGGACGCCAATATTCTGAAGAATATCACGGCGAACAAGAGCGTCTATGCGGCGTTCAAGTCTCCGATTGAGGTTCCCACGGCGACGACTGCGGAGGGGGCTTACGGTGTGGAATGGAACTACGGGGCGACGGCAACCACCCTGACAAGAAAGGGGCTGGCAGCTTCGTTCGGCAATCCCGTTCCGGCCGATTCCCTCACCGGTTCCGGATCCTCTCCGTTCGATACGGTTGCGCCGTGGAAGGACATGAAGCGGTACAACGTAATCGACGGGGCGGTCTCGTATTCGCAGGACGACGCCGGATACTCCGAAACGGACTACGATACCGTGGTCTACATCCCGGAGTTTTATTACACGGCCTACAAAGACACCGCCGATTCCAAGTGGCTGTGGGCGATCTCTCCGACGCCGCTTGAGGGTTTTGTGAAGCACCCCGGTTCCGGTCGGTACATCGGGCGGTTCCACACCTCCGGAAGCTCGTCCGGTGTATTCTCGAAATCGGGCGCTGCTCCGCTGGCGAACACCACCCGTGCGAACTTCCGGATGTACTCCCACAACAAAGGCGAAAAGTGGCGTCAGCTCGACCTCGCGGCGTGGTCTGCGCTTCAGATGCTCTACCTTGTGGAATTTGCGAACTTCTATTCGCAGAGCACACTCGGGACGGGCTATGATACCGGATCGGTCGGCACGATGGGCGAGACCGGCGAGGCGGCTTACCATACGCTGAAACGCTCGAAGGCGCACAATATGTACCGCTGGATCGAAGATCCGTTCTCGAATGTTCTGGACTGGTGCGACGGCTTTGTCGCTTCATCCAGAGCTGCCTACACCAGCATCGACTACGGGAGCTACAAGGATACAACCACGGGCATGGATAAAACCGGCATCACGCTCCCGAGTTCGAACTATATTTCGGGATTCGGATACAGCGCGGAAGCGCCTTATGCGTTCATCCCTGATAAAGCGTCAGGAGCAGAAACAACCTACGTTACAGACCGCGTCTACTCGAACACCGGGACTTGCGTCCTGTACGTCGGCGGTAGCTGCAACGCGAACGCGGACTATGGGTTCTTCTGCTTCGGCGCCTACCTCTCGGCTTCGAACACCTACGCCAGCTTCGGCTCCCGCCTCCTTTATATCCCTTAAGGGGGACCGGGGGTCGCAACCCCCGAGAGCTTAAAGCTCAGGCAAAACAAACAGCAAAGCAAACACAACAAACGCAACGGAAGTCCATATCCGTCCGCGCACAGCGGTCGGATATGGGATTTCCCGGGATTCCCTGCGCAGTGGAGCGGTGCTTGTATCCTTCGCGTCAACTCGAACACCGGGACCTGCGTCCTGTACGTCGGCGGTAACTACAACGCGAACGCGAACTATGGGTTCTTCTACTTCAACGCCAACAACTCGGCTTCGAACACCAACGCCAACATCGGCTCCCGCCACCTTGTTCATACGGTTTGTGATATGCGCGCAGGGCTTTCCGTACCACTTGGTAAAAATATCGCCGCAAGGAGAGTGTTTAGTAGGACTATCTCGAAAAACGCTCAGGCGAACAAGGAGAAAAGATGCCAAAAAGAATTGGATTTCTCTACGACAAAATGTGCGACAAGGTTTTCATCCGAACCGCCATCCTCGAAGGCGCGGTCGGAAAACACAAGCGGGCCGACGTGAAAGCGGTTCTCGAAGATCTTGACGGCTATGTGAACAAGACATACGAAATGCTGGTGAACCGCGCTTATGTTCCGACGCCGCCGAGATCGAAGCGGATCTACGACAAGACCTGTCAGAAAGAGCGGACGATCCAGATTGTCCCGTACTTCCCGGACGGAATCATGCACTGGCTCTGCGTCAAGGCGATGCGGGGCGTTCTGATGCGCGGGATGTACCGCTGGAGCTGCGCGTCCATACCGGGCCGCGGGAACAAATGCGCATGGAGCTATGTCAAGCGCGCTTTGAAGAAGGATCCGAAGGGGACGAAATACTGTCTGAAGATGGACATCAAGAGCTACTATCCATCGATCAGGCCGAAGCGTCTGATCTGGGCCCTGGCCCGCAAGATCAAGGACAAGCTGTTTCTGAAAACCGTTTACAGCATAGTGGCTTCGAATCCGGATCCCGGAATCGCGGTCGGTTTTTACATCAACCAATGGCTCGCAAACTATTTTCTCGAACCGCTCGACCGGCTGATCTGCTCCCTTCCCGGTGTCAAACACTACGTGCGGAACATGGACGACATGGTAGTATTCGGGTCGAGCAAACGGGATCTGCACCGGGCGCGGGCGAAAATCTCCGAGTTCCTTTTGGATCGTCTTTCTCTGGTGCTGAAAGGGAACTGGCAGGTATTTCCCGTGGACGGGCGCGGCGTGGACTTCATCGGCTATCGGTTCTTCCACTCGCACACCGCTTTGAGGCGGAGGAATTTCCTGCGCTTCATCCGGCAGTGCCGCAGGGTGGCCGGGATGGCCGCGGACGGGATCGCCATTCCATTTCACGAGGCGTCAGGTCTTCTCTCCCGGGCCGGTTCGCTGAAACACTGCGACTGCGCGGGCGCCAAGCGGCGGTATCTGGACGAGGGAGTCAGCGTCGGGCGGCTGAAACGGGTCGTGAGAGAACATGATCTGCACCTCCGCCTGACGACCGCATAGGGAGGGCGCGCATGAATACAGCGGAGATCATCGACAAGCTCTGTTCCATCACGGAGGAGCAATCCAGAATCATCCGGGAACAGTTTCTGTTCATCCGGAACTGTCTCGCCGTCGATCAATCCGTACTCGAACACTTTGAAGGCATGATCAAGCCGGTCGAGGACGCCCTCGATCTGGCGGAGTATTCTCTTCGGCGCGACAGAAATTCATCGGACGGCCCGGATCCGTCCGGGCGCGAAACGGCAAACAACGAATCAGGAGGCAACTCATGAGCGAATGGGTAAAGTTTTTCCTCGGCGGGGGCGTCGCCCTGTCCATCGTCGAAGGCGTGAAAGCTCTGATCGGCTGGCTCATCAAGAGGAAAGCCGCGAAGGAAGACCGCGCGGAGGACAGGGCGGAGCGGAAGATGGAGGAGCGGATGGCGAAGATCGAGGGGCGCGTCGCCGATCTGGAAGGCCAGCAGGGCAAGATCGTCGACTCCCTCGAGCTGCAAAGGGAGACAAACATCTATGTTCTGTACGACCGGATCCGCTATCTCTCAAAGTGCTATATACAGGACGGGGAGATCAGCTTTGAGGACAGGGATTCGCTGAATCAGATGCACACGGTTTATCACCGGAATGGAGGCAACGGGAACTTGGACAATGTGATGAAGCTGGTGAACGAACTGCCGCTGAAGAAAGGATAAGGTGGATCATGGAATACACAAACAGTCCGCTGGTGAGCTACATGCAGCTCAGCCCGAACCATTCCGGATTGAGAACCCACAGCATCGACCGCATCTCCCCGCATTGTGTGGTGGGCCAGTGTTCCGTAGAGACGTTGGGCAACATATTCGCGCCGGTCTCTCGACAGGCCAGCTCCAACTATGGAATCGGTGTGGATGGAAGGATCGCCATGTACGTCGAAGAGCAGAACCGTTCGTGGTGTACATCCTCCAAAGACAACGACCAAAGGGCGGTCACGATAGAGTGCGCGTCCGATACCACCGATCCCTATGCGATGAACGGTTCCGTTTACGCATCCCTTGTGAAGCTCTGCGCGGATATATGCCGCCGAAACGGGAAGAAGAAGCTGGTCTGGATCCCGGACAAGGACAAGGCTCTGGCGTACAATCCGAAGACTGACGAAATGCTCCTAACCGTCCACCGGTGGTTTGACAGTCGGAAGTCCTGCCCCGGAGACTGGCTGTATAACCGCCTCGGAAACCTCGCTGTGGAGGTTACAGGGCTTCTTGCCGACCCCGTTCCAGCCCAGCAGACCGGAACACCGGGAGATGGAAATACGCCCCATAAATGGGCTGACGAGGCTGTAAAATGGGCTGTGACGAAGGGGATCCTGAAAGGATCGTCCTCCGGCGCAAAGGACTACAGGCTGAACGATCCCGTAACCCGCGAAGAGGTTCTGACGTTCATCCATCGTGCAATGAAGGGAGGCGATTGAGGATGGAGAAGAAGAAATCCAAATTCCGGATCTGGTTTGCCGAGAAGCGTAAGAAATGGAACGAAACCTATGAGAAGCGGCTTTGTACCCTGATTACATCCAACGCCATCGCGTGGGTGTGGTGCTCTTACGGACTTGCCTTGCTCAGAAGATATGAGATTGCGCAGTCTTTGTCTCAGGAGGCTGTGCGAACGATCCTCGGGGTTGCGATAGCATATGCTGTGAAATCCCTCGGCGAGAACGTATCGAAGTACGGCTACAAGGGAAAGCAGATTCCGGAGCCTCCCGCTGAAACCGAGGACGAATTTGCCAACGCCAGAGGCAATGATGATGAGCTGTAACCACGTCCTCGATCAACAGGAGGTGACGGATGCTTCAGGATTTCATAATGATAACCCGGCATTTTCCGGGAAACGATGATCTGAAGATTTACCCAATTTCCGACGTCCATCTCGGCGCAGCGGAACACATGGAGTCCGCTTGGCGTGAGTTCCGAACGAAGGTGATGGGGGAAGAAAACTCGTATCTGGTGCTGGCGGGTGACTTGATAAACAATGCCACCCGCTCAAGCGTCAGCAACATTTTTGATGAGACCATGCGCCCCAGCTCCCAGAAGAAACTCATGGCCGAAATGCTCATGCCCCTAAAGGATCGTATCCTTTGTGCAGTCCCCGGAAACCATGAGGGGAGATCCGGGAAAGATGCGGACGATGATCCGGTTTACGATATTTGCTCCAAGCTGGATATTGAAGACTTGTACCGCGAGAATATCGCTTTTCTGAAAATCCAGATAGGGGATCCTGCGGCGAACGGGGCAAGAAATCCAACCTATGTGATAGCCGTGACCCACGGAGCGGGTGGAGGAATCCTTACCGGAGGAGTGGTAAACCGCGCGGAGAGATTCGGCTATGCGATTGACGGAGCCGACGCTTTGATCCTCGGACACTCCCATAAACCGTTTACAACCCAGCCCGCCAAGTTGAAGGTAAACCCCTACAACAATACGGTATCCGTAAAGCCGTTCAAGGTGATCTCGGCTACCTCGTGGCTGGAATACGGGGGCTATGCGGCGCGGAAGAATCTGCTCCCCTCATCCCATGCTCCACAGGTTTTGAAGCTCTGCGGCACTCAGAAAGAAATCAAAGTTGAAATGTAAAGATGGAGGTTGAAATGGAGTTTACCTATCATGATGTTTTCGGCATCATTTCGGTGGTATGTTGGATCGCCCTGATGATTGCCATGTTCTACTATCAGGAGAAGGGCAACGTAATCAAGATGATTACGAAGTTCATAGCCAATGCCGAAGAAACCGGCCAGCCCGGTCCCGACAAGATGGTGATGGTTGTGGATTGGATGTATTCCTATATTCCTGCCCCCTTCCGTTCCATTCTAAATAAGGAAAAGCTGAAAGTAATTGCTCAGGACGTGTTCGACTGGACGCGCCAGTACGCCCTTGACTACCTCGAGGAGAAGGCCAAGAAGGAAGAAGAGAAGAAGCATCCCAAGGATCCGGTTTTGCCCGAAGAGGATTCAAAAGACGATGATGATTTCCTCGTCGAATACGATATTGTCCCGGAAATCTGCGATGCCGGGGCCGGTGATGACAAGGATGAAGGATGCGCGGAGTGTGTTGACGATGCTTGTCCTGTCTTCCCTGAAAAGAAATAACTTTGACGTTTACGGGTGTTGACCTCCCGCCCGTTGCGTCCGTCGCGGAGGGAATCCCCTGTTCCCGGTGAAGCGGCGGTATATAGATTCAGCCCTGTGGTGTAAAAGCCACGGGGCTTTTTTTGTAACAAAACCGGCCCCGGAATCGTAACAAACGAAGTGCCACAAACGGAGAGTGAATCCTACTCAACTGGTAGGTTTTAGCCTGTTTTTCCGGGAAATCGCCTTTGTTACACGATTGTTACGGAATGTGACGGAGAATGTTTCACCCGGAAAACCGTTACAGGAAGCCCTTAGTCCTTATAAATGTAACATTGTAACATTAAAATAAAGAAATAAATAGTATAAATAGCCATTTCTGGCCGGCATACCCCTATACCCCTATATAGGGAAATTTATAGGAAATTCTTGTTTGTTACGTTTCATGTTACAAAGGTTGAGACCAACCGAAAACGCGCTGAACCGTTTCGGCAGGTCTTTGATGGCGAGTTAAAGAAGGATGGCTCGATATATGGGCTTATAGTTAAACAGCTTGCTCTAAAAAACTGCAAAAATGGGCTTGACTTTTGTACGATAATTGCTTATAATACCCGATGCAAAGGGAGGTGAAACGCTTTGAACGAACGGAGAAACCGTATGACGGGAATAAAAAGAAAAGCAATCGTCCAGCATCCCAAACCGTGACGGTTGCTTTTACCCGAAAACCCCGAAATGGTTTCTCCCGGAAACCGGGATTCCACTTAACTCGGAGGCCTTGCAGAATCTATTATACACTGTTTCCCCCTCCGTGTCAAGTGGAATCCACTAAAAAATTCGGAGGAAAATATGGAAATCACAAAAGAAGAAGCCCTGCAGATGCTCAAAGCCGTCACGATCCTGCTTTTGGATTGTGTTGACCGGGGAACCCTGTCTCAGGAAACCTACGTTGATGTGCTCGAGCTTCTCCTGAAGCTCGAGTACGTTTTGGGCAACTGATTATGGGAGTCCCGACGCGCATAGGACGTCAACCAGAAAGAGTCATCACGGTAGATGATTATCTGGCGGCGGCACGTATCGTAGCTCGGTGCCGTTCAGAACGGCTTCCGTATGTGCTGGAGTTGCTTTGCAGAACCGGGATCGACTTGATGAAGTTGGATTTTCCGGAGGTTCCGGATCCAGTCTTCGGTACAGATTTCCGAGTCCGGTTATCCGCGTGGCTTGATGAGCCTATTCCGGATAACTGGAAATCACTGTCGATTTCGGAACACCTTGACTGGTATGTAAAACCGCACAGGGCCGTTGCCCGAGACGTCGGTAAGCGGTGTGCGGTTTCACCGATCGAAGTGTGGCGTGAAATGCTTTTACAGAACGGCCCGCTTTCCCGGTCGACGTCTATACGCATCAACACCGAGATTGGATTGATCCCGGGATGGACCTATAACCCAAAAGCGATGCGGTGCGGTCCTTACGGCGCACAACGAGGCTTCGTCAGAACGGAATAACAGACTCTCCCGGTGGGTTTATCCCATCGGGATTTTTTTATTTTTCTTGTTAAAACCCCTTGACTGGTTAAAGAAAGTATGCTAATATGAAGCCAGTTAAAGAACTTTAGCGGATTTCCGCGATAGGAGGTTTACCATGAAACAGGGCAGAACGCTTTCCGCGGTGTTAGGCGAGCTTAGCACGCAGAAGAACGCGAAGCGGGACTTCATTAGCCCAGCAAGAGCCGCATCGATCTCGCCGGACGCCCGGCATTTCATCCTCAAAGGATCCGAAACCCACGAATTTGGGATGACCGACCTTTTCCACCGTCAGGTCGGTACGGCGCTCGGTATCCCGGCCAAGTACTACGAGGCCATGCGAACACAGAAACCCGATCTTCTGGCCGAGAACGTAAACGCTTGGCTGGGCGACCTTGAGCAGAGCTACATGGTCCGGGCTTTAGAGTATGACGGGGTCTCAACCGCGCGGGCATTCCTTTCGGACCGATACCATAGGATCGACAACCTTGAGGTAGCGACAGCGGTCCTTCCGATGTTCGCCGGGAGGGAAGGAATGGAGGTAACGAGCTGCGAGGTCACGGAAAGCCGATTGTACCTTAAGATCGT
The DNA here is from genome assembly GCA_015065385.1 of Oscillospiraceae bacterium. Lineage (GTDB taxonomy): Bacteria > Bacillota > Clostridia > Oscillospirales > CAG-272 > UMGS1696. The sequence continues at coordinate 318,579 of SVQK01000056.1, forward strand.
CAACCACCGGCTTGAACAGGAAGTGGTTCCCGGCGACATCGTTCAGTCCGGAGTAGTGATTTCTAACTCCGAGGTCGGGCTCGGCGCGGTTGCGGTTCAGCCCTTGCTTTACCGTTTGGTCTGCTCCAACGGCATGATCATCAACGAGATGAGCGAGAGACGAACGCACATCGGACGGGCCAATAAAGGATCCGACGCGAGTTTCATTTTCTACACGGACGAGACGGTCGAAGCCGAAGATCGAGCCTTCATGTTAAAGCTGAGGGATACGGCGAAAGCCGCGCTGGACTCCGCGCGGTTTGCGCAGTCGATTGATCGGCTCAGGGCTTCCACCGAGGCCCCCATTACCGGTAGAGTGCAGGAGGTAGTTGAGCTGACCGGTAAGAACTACGACCTTTCAATCGGTGAGCAGGACAGCATCCTGAATTACCTGATCCGTGGCGGTGACCTCAGCCTTTACGGGCTTTCGAACGCCATCACCAGAACGAGTCAGGATGTGGAGTCCTACGACCGAGCCACGGCCTTGGAGGGCATCGGCTGGCAGGTCGCTACGATGCCCGAAAAACAGTGGAAAGAGATCAACGCGTAACGAGAACACGAGAAGGAGTGTAACCGATGAAGTGCAGAGTGGAAAACCCCAAACCGCTTAAGGTAAAGCGGGTTCTGAGTGGACGAGAAAAGGCAAAACGGGTGCTGATTACAGCCGCGGCGGTTGGAGCCTCCGCGGGGGTCCTTGGGATCGGAGCGTGGGTGGCAAGGAACACCCACCTCCGCCCTGCGGAAGAAAGTACGGAGGTAGCGCAGTCGAAGGCCGCGGCCGCGTTCGGCCCTTGCTCCCTTTCTGATCTGCCCGCATACGAAGCCGACCTCAAACCCCGGCTTGAGTTTTACGCAGAAGGTGACAGCCCGATCCCGGCTTGGTATAACCCCGACGAACCGATGGCGGTAGTATGGGACGGGTCTGCCGGAACCGACCATATTGCTGAATCCAACAAAATGGTTGGGGATTTTGTGCCCGACATTTTTGTCGGGGACACGGATGTCCTTTGCAACGCAGAACCGCACCCACCTGTGGGGATTGACTGTGGCGGGATCGATTACAACATCGAACCCGAAGTGGTCCCCGACTACCTTCTGGACATTCCTCTCGACCGATACCTGCAAGAGTACATCTACAATCTCTGTGAAGACAGCGGGCTCCCCTACACCTTGGCCATCGCGGTGATCGAACAGGAAAGTACCTACACCCCTTGGGTGGTCAGCGAGAGCAACGACTACGGGTTGATGCAGATCAACACCGTCTGCCACGACTGGTTGGCGCGGGAACTCGGGATCAATGACTTCCTGAGCCCCTACCAAAACGTACTCGCGGGCATCTACATCCTTTCCGGTTACTACGAGGAGCTCGGCTGGGAAAGTGGGACTTTGATGGCCTACAACATGGGAGAGGCCGGGGCAAGGGCGCTTTTCGAGCAGGGAATCTACTCCACGGATTACTCCGAGCGAGTTCTCGGGATCAAGTACCGACTGGATACGGAGGGGCGTTAACGTGAGAAACCGGCAGAAGCAACGGGCGCTTCGGCGTTCCGGGAAGAAGCGGGATTCCCCGATAGATTTCCGGAACGCGGAGCATTACCCGGATCCTGTTCCGCACGACGCGGTTGACAGAATAATCAGAAAGGAGAAAAAGAAGGTCGTATGATTGACTACGAAGGCAAGCGAAAAGCCGCGGCAGAGGCATTACAGCACAGGCTTGCCGATCTGATGGATGACGCGGGAATCAACTCTAAAGTGCTGGCAAATGCCATCGGTGTAACCTATTCGAGCATCAACAACATCAAATCGGGGAAGACGGAACCCGGTTTCACCCTTCTGGTGTTGCTGGCAGACTATTTTGCGGTCCCGCTGGATTATCTCACCGGGAGGTGCAGCTTGCAAACCGCTGAGGACGTGCTGAAGAACTATCCCGAACGGTTTCAGGTTTTACGCCGGGCAGCTTATGAAGAATATCTTGGATTACGCAAGTATATTCGGATTCCGCTCGGGTATGAAAGCCCGTGGCCCTACAATCTGGTAGAGAGCGTTCGGATGCACTACGCGGAGGAGGTTTTACGGGAAGATCAGCTGCGCGGGCTGGACAAGGCGATAGACTCCCTGTCAGAAAGGGAACGCGATTCGATCTTGTGCTATTACCGGGATGGTTTTACCTTACAGCAGATCGGGGACCGCTGGGGAGTTACCCCGCAACGGGTGAGACAGGTTTTGGAAAAGGCCGTCCGAAAGCTCCGTCACCCGGCCCGACAGAAACTGGTTCTTGAGGGATACGACATCGTGGAGGAGAAGGCCAAAATCGAAAAGCGAAAGGCTGAGTTAAAAGCAGAAGAGGATTCCTTGAACCAGTTAGCGGATGCGCTTATGGCCAAGCGTCTCAGGCTGTGCGGGCTTCACCACGATCTTGAAGCACTGATTAAGTGGGATTCTGAATTGCGCGATGTGCGGGGAGAGACCCCGACAATGGATGTGCCGATTGAAAATCTGGACTTGACCGTTCGAGCTTACCACGCCTTGCACCGTGCCGGGTTTCGCACCTTGGGACAGGTGATCGACGCTGAGGCCGCAGGGAACCTTAAAGGGATCCGTCTGCTCGGCCCCAAGAGCTATGATGAAGTGCTGGGGCGGTGCAAGTGGTTTCTTGAAAACACTCCGATCTATGAGAATAAAGGTAGGGGTGGCGAAAGATGAAACTCACGGATTTCAAGGTCGGCGATAGGTTATGGCGTGTTGACTTCGACAAGAAGACCGGCGCGGTTTCATATACACCATTTCCGATTTCAAAGGTCGGTCGGAAATATGTGTATGTCCGGATTGGGTGTTGGGATACGCAGTTTCAGATGCACATTAAGGAAGGCTGCTTTTTGGAAGTGAAGGATTGGGGTTCTCCTGAAGTTCTATATTTCTCGGAGCAGGATGCTCGGGATTATGTAGAGCGGAGGAATTGTGAGGATTTCCTCGCCCGGCTCGATAGCTGGGGATTAAGAAAATACAGTCTGGAAACCCTGCGGAAAGCCGTCCGAATTTTGAAGACGGGGGAAAAAGAAAATGGCTGAAAAAACATATGTACAATGCAAATATCGTGTCGAGTATTATGCGACGGAAGAGGATGCAATGAATGGTTGTCCCACTCTCGAAGACAGATACATCGCTGGCGAGTATAAACATGTGGAATGGGATGGCGCGGTTTTAACCGTTGGTAAGAAAAAAATATATTCAGAATATGCCGAAGAGGTGTACGGCTATACAGGTATAGATTTTCTCAAAATAGATGGGACGGTTTATGTAGGAGAAGAAAGCGGAGGAGGTGAGCAATTCTGATGGAGTACAATGACTATCGGTTAAGCGATGCCGAGTTGGATCAATACGCTGACATACTTGCTGAGGACACCGCCCACACACAGCGGTTTGAAGGCCACCACGACACCGTTGCCGAGTGCGTATTGGAGCTGGTTCGGCGCGAGCTCGAGAGAAATGAACTCGGTAGTGATGATGCGGTTCCGGTACTATCGGAACAAGGCCCGCGATTGCTGGCCTTGGCCGAGGTGCTGGCCTACACGGACGATGATGTTCTCTACATCGAAACGGCGGTCACAAATGAAGCAAAGCCCGCAATATACCAACCGGCGACTTCAGATCTGGTTGGAGGGGCCTTGTATTTCTCAAGTTCTAAGGCAAAAACCGGGCTTTACAGGATAAAGTTCTACGGAAAAACGTGGAGGTGCTGGAGCGCCAGACCTACCTACGAGCAGAGAAAAGAGGTGCCTTGGAATGGCTGAAAAACCGATCCTGTTCGGCACAGAAATGGTATGTGCCATCCTCGACGGGCGGAAGACGCAGACACGGAGAGTTATCAAACCCCAGCCGTCTGATGGAAAAAAGCCGATGGTCGATCCGTTCTATGGAACATATGGCTATGAAAGAGCGGATGAGAAACGGACCCCATACGCCATCGACGATATTCTTTGGGTGCGCGAGACATGGAAAAACGCAACCGGAGATCCGGCTGGTGGCGGGTATGCCCTTTTTGACACCTACATCTACAAAGCCGATGGACAAGCAAAGGTTGACTATCCGACAGATGAAATGCTGGTTGAAGACCGCTGGCGTCCCTCTATCTTTATGCCGAAGAGTGCCGCGCGGATTTTCCTCCGGGTGAAGAACGTGTGGGTCGAACGGCTACAGGACATCGATGCGATAGATTGTGTTGCCGAGGGATGCGATGCTGATATGCTATCCGGTGTTGGTCCGGAGTTTACACGCGGCGTTTTTAACGGGATATGGGACAGTACGATCAAGGAGAAAGATTTTCCGTTTTATAGCTGGGACGCAAACCCATGGGTATGGGTGCTTTCATTCGAAAGAATCCAATGAAGAATCGGGTTTGAAATTGCAATGAGGAGGTGCGGGATGACAAACCGTGAGGCGTTCGGAGTTTATTTGCGGTGCCAGTTAGAAATCGGCGTTCAAGCGGTGGAAAAACTGAGCGATTTCGTGTTCGTGGCTTGGGCGTTCGCAAACAAAGAAGCGGCCATCCGGGAGAAGATCAACGATGCTTTGACTTTCTTCTGGTACACGCAGGGCGGGAGGAAATACGGCAAGGGTATAGACAATGTGGTCTTGTGGCTCGGTGCGGAATTCGACGGCGACATCGACGAATGCCGGAAGATATGGAGCGAATCGGACTGTAGCTGGGCTGAAGAGATCACAAAGGGTTTCGGGGAAATTAGAGGAGACAGCGATGATTGAGTTTGAAACTATGGCACAACCCAAAGCGCGAAAACAGCACAAATGCTATTTGTGCGGGTATCCGATTGTCTATGGTGAGCGCTATTTCCGCCATTCGGGAAAGTGTGACGGGGAGTTCTTCGATAACTGCTACCATGAGGAGTGTTCCGATCTGATAGAATCCTACTGCCGTGAGTTCATGGAAACAGAATGGGACCGTGATGCCATAAGTGAGTGGCTGAGTGACCGTTATTGCCGTGATTGTCGGCATGGAACAGAACAAGACGATGATTGCGAAGTCTCTGTTCTCCTGTGTCGGTCGATCCGTGCAAAATACAGAGCAGAGCACAGACAGAAGAATCGGGTTTGAAATTGCAATGAGGAGGCTGGATGAAACGAATAATCTGTGATCGGTGTAAGGTCGAATATGCACCTGCTCCGGATTGGACGCAAGTCCCGAAGTTTGAGTACCGGGTGCGTTACTACTATTACGGCGGAGGAACGTATAGAGCCGCGACTTTGGACCTCTGCCAAGAATGCCAGAAAGATCTGGACGAGTTCATCAAGGCAAAAAGCAAAATCCAGAAAGGGGATAGCACAGATGATTGACACGGAATGGCTGAACGCGGCTATCGCCACGATCCAATCCGGGATAGCCGACAAGCTGACGAAGGGGAACGTCACTGTTTACCGGGTGCTCAATATCATAAGAATCGACATCAACTTGGGGGCGGGAAAATGAATAAGTTGCTGGGTTTCCTAAAACGTTGTCAGCGGAATCGGAACAAGCCGGATCTGCATTCATTCTGGATCGAGATAGACGGCGGCAGAGCGTATGTAGACTGTGACGGGGACGGTGTGTACATAGAGGCCCACACCTCTGCCGGGATAGCCCGTTGGCGAGGAAACCTCGTCGAAGCGGCTAACAGGCTATCCGATTCCGGGGCGGTCTTCGGATCCATCGATATGTGAAGTGAGGAGCTGAAAAAGATGAAAGGCAACGAAATCAAAGAGACAGATCGCAAACGATGGGAGAAAGCCGGAATGATCCCCGCTGCTTGTCGCTTTTGTGGGGAGATTATGCTTTTCCCGAAGGAAACCTATAAAACGGAGCAGTTAGCCGGATATGAGTGTGCGAACTGCAAGGCGCTTATGCGTATGTTCGGGAGAAGGTAAGCGGATGAGCGACTTTGTAAGCCGTCAATGGCTGATTGATGAATACCACCGGAGGCATCAAGGACCTCCGGGCGGTGCGCTGAAAATGATCGAAGAAGCTCCCGCCGCCGATGTGGAGCCGGTAGTTCATGGGTTCTGGTACTTACGAGGTGGACGCCCATGTTGCTCCGTGTGCAATACAAAGGCGCTTTGGAAAGACGAGGGCGGGACTGGCGGGTTCTCACACGAATACGTCGGAGCCAAAAGCAAACGATGTCCGGAGTGCGGGGCCAGAATGGATAAGGGAGGAAAAACAGATGATAAAAATACTGTGTGATAAGTGCGGGGCTGATTGCGACAGAGTTTCCTTTGCGGTGTCCGTTTCATTGATTCATAATCCGAGCCCTTTGTATGTAGGGGATACCGGCAACCCCACGTTAACCGACGAACCCAATAAACATGTGCAGTTCATTCTTTGTCAAGATTGCTATACAAAGTTGGGGCTTCCGAACGTGTACTTACAACGCCCTAACAGCAAGCGTATCGCATGGCGAGAGACCGATGGGGACAGCGATGCCAAAGAGGTCAGTGATGCCGAATAACGAGTATGTTTTGCGGAGCGATGCGCTGAAAGCTGTCTGTGAGAACTGCTCTATGCACGGATCGGACGGAGAGCCTTGTTCGAGTAGATGCGAAGATTATGCGCTGGTTCAGAAGATCCCCGCTGCCGACGTGGAGCCTGTGAAGCACGGATATTGGGTTTATAAGATGCGGGAGCGAAACAAATGCGAGTTTGTGTCCGGCTTTGATCACTTGGGGGATTGGCACACTATAACCGTGATTACTCATGTCAAAGGGCCTGTTCCTTATTGTGGATTGTGTGGTGCGCTGGCTGCGGAAAGTTTTCTGGATCATTGCCCGAGGTGCGGCGCGAAGATGGACACCGAACCGCCGAAGGAGGAAGATAATGCTGATTAAATTCACAGGTAACACTCCGGATAATTTGGCCGCATATATCAATCCCGCATATGTATCTGCTGTATTGCCACGGCGCAATATATTAACAGGGGAAGTCCTTGATGGAACTTCAATCTATTTGGTAGGCGATGAAAGACCCATACATGTGAAGGAAGAGGTGGAAGAGGTCGTTGATACGATATTGAAAAGCACTATGGTGACATTCCTTGTTCCGGATCCGCCAAAGGAGGACTAAATAAATGACAGTTTGTGACCGATGCAGAAAAGAACTCCATGATCGGGTAGTTATTCGTAGGTGCATAAGAATATTCGGGAATATCATTTTTAGCGAAGACGGTATTTTGTGTAAGGAGTGCTGGAACGATTTCAAGCGGTTCATAACGCCGATTACTACAAAGCCGTCGAAGGAGAAGGACGATGAAAAAGCAGATTGATATAGAAGACAGCATAGGTATTATTCAGAAGGTTGCCAACAACGGGAAAATGCTGTGGGAACTCCATGAGGGAGAAGTGGTTTCGATCACATACAACCGCTATTCAGGGCGGCGAGTTAAGGCGAGGGGTTTTTATACCTTTGATGACGACGCTATAACCGACATCGAAAACAATACCGCGTGGTTGAAAGAATCCCCCGCATTGACACTTGTAAATGAACCGTTTATCCTGACGGACGAGCTGAGACAGCGAGCGAACCGGTGGATCGAAACTCAGAACGCAAGAGGTGATGACGATGCCTGAACGCCTGAAACGCGTGTACGCATTCCAATGCCCGCATTGTGGCCGAGAGATCAAATACAACCGAAACTACTACGACAAGAAGATAGCTGAGCTGAAAGCGTCCATCACGAGCATCCATGCCCAACTGACGGAGCATAAAGACGACGGGGATCCTGATTGGAAGAAACGGTGCGTTGCGGCAAAGGGAGCTATGGAACAGCAGCTCGCAGAGCTGAAGAGTTTCCGGGCCGAGGCTAATGTGCTCGTGAAAGAACGAATTGATGATGCTTTCAAAGGGGTGGTAAAAGAGAAGATAGGAGAGGAAAACTACATCAAGTGGATGCAGGAGGCCGAACAGCGGATTGAGTACGCCGATACCAAGGAGCTGATGCGACATGACGGGGGAGGCGTTTGAAATGCCTGATCGAGAAAAAACGATAAAGGGCTTAGAGCATTGCACGAGGTTGTTTGATTGCAACGGATGCCCGTATTTTTCCAAAGGAATTGATCAGAAGACTTGTATGCTACGAAATGGAAAAGACGCCCTTGCCCTGCTAAAAGCGCTGGAGCCGCGGTTGCTGACGCTCGAAGAAGTGCTGAATGCTGACGATTTTGTGTGGGCTGAAATTTATACTCCTAAAAAATGGAGTTGGTGCGTTGTCTATGCCAAGATCAGTCCGCTTGTAGGTAACGATGAGATTGTGTTAATCGAAGAGGACTGCGGAACCGGGTGGGCGAGGAACAAGGCGGAATACGGCAAGCGTGGATTCCTTGATGGCGGCTGGCGGTGCTGGTCTGTGCGGCCTACGGAGGATCAGAGGAGAAATGAACCGTGGCAATAAACGATTTAACCGGGAGCGTATTTGGAAGATGGACGGTCATTAAACCAAGTACAAAAACATCTTACTTTGTTTGTGAATGTTCATGTGGAATTATCAAGGATGTTCGGAGAGACCATCTTTTGAGTGGTAAGTCCAAATCATGTGGCTGTTTGGTAAAAGAAGGTCATTCGCGGATTTATAAAGGGAGACCTGATCGGCGGTCGCTCAATCGTGTGTACGGTTGTATGATTGGTAGATGTTATAATACTAAATCCGATTCATATGCTTATTATGGCGGCAGAGGAATAACGGTATGTGATGAGTGGAAAGAATCATTTGATGTATTTGCTGAATGGGCATATGAAAATGGGTATAAAACAGGATTAACTATTGATAGAATCGACAATAATAAGGGATATTATCCAGAAAACTGTAGAATTGTTACCAAGCAGGAACAGAACAACAACAAAAGGAACAATGTAGTTTTGTTAATTGATGGTGTCCGATATACTGTAACTCAAGCGGCGAACAAAGCCGGGATAAAACCTTCAACAGTATTTAATTGGATATATCGAGGGGCAACGAAAAATGAGGTGATTTCAAAACTAAAGGCGGTGAAGTGGGATGCCTGAGCGGAAAAAGGTGATGTTAGAAATCGAAAAAGCTATCAATGAAGCTGACAGCACGGCGGCGTTTGCGCTTATACTGACGCACACGTTGAGGGACGCCCTCGCCCTGCTGAAGGGGCAGGAGGCGCGGGTAGTCAATGTTGGCGACTTCTACGGTGGAGAATTTGGCTATCTTGAATACAGGTCGGACAGACCGAGCTTCTCAAATTTTGAGCCAAGTCCCGTGCTGATAGGTGACATCGACGAGGAAAACGTCACTGTTATATTCCGTAGTGCTTCGGTACAAAAGCTACAGTTGGACAGGATGAACAAAAACTGGCGTATATGGAGCGAATATCCGACGCATGAGTTGTTAAGGACGGTGAAGTGGGAATGAGGATCACACCAGAAATGATGGTCGAAGACGAACAACGATGGCATGCCCGAGACGTGATCACGGAACTCGGCTATTGCGGAAGTTACATGCGTGACCGAAAAGACATGACAAACCTTGACATTCGGTTTTATGCCTACCTCATGCGCAAGGCGCACGATATGCTGAAGGAGCAGGAGCCAAGGGTGATGACGCTCGAAGAGGTGTGTAATCTGAAATATGACGATGTTGTCTACTATCAAGGGATCAATACGAATTCCGTGGAGAGCGCTATTGTTCTTCACGGGGAAAAAATGGTTCCAGAGGTAAACACAAGAGTTGTCCAGTTTAGACACGCTGACGGAACTGGTGGATGGAACGGTATCAATAATGCCGATCTGAATGGGTACGGTAAAAAATGGCGGTGCTGGTCTGCCCGTCCGTCAGAACGGCAGATGCGGGACACGCCATGGGAAGGAGAGAATGATGCCTGAATATCATCTTGGGGTTTCCCCGATTACCAACACGATCTACGCCGGGACGCTAAACAAGGCGAAGACGATGTGGCTGAACAAAAGTGACGTTACCGATGAAGCGGTCGCCTGTGTTCGGGACCATCTGAAACGACTCGCAGACGACGAACCGGATTCCAAATTCGGGTACGAGTGGGATCTGAAAGACGGAGGAAAAGTTCAGCTGCTTGTTAAGATTTTACCGAAGGAGGAGACCGAAAATGCCTGATATCAAGCGAACCATAGACCAGATGAAGAGGCTCGAAGAAACGGTTGGAGACTCCACCATGCAGGGGGCCGGTCAGGTTCTCCGGGATGCCATTGCGCTTTTGGAGGCGTATCAGAAGGTTCCGAAATGGACCCCGGTAACGGAAGGCCTCCCGCCTCAGTTTGAGGTTGTCTGGGCCACGGATGGCGAAGATGTCGGCCTTGCAGCTCTGCAGGGATTCTGCAATGACGAGCCACTGTGGACCGGTGTCTGGAATTTAGACTATCTGGATGATCCGGACGATGAAGACTACCTCCCCATCATCAAATGGAAGCCGCTCGAAACGCTCCCGGATCCGAAAGGGGGTGAATGAGTCCGTTTTACCCACGAAGCCAAGAGTCAATCAAACCGAAAATGCAAGAAAGGAAATATCACATGAGGTTTCACGAATTCAAAGAACAGCTTGCCAGCCATTTTGCGGCGGCTGTAGGAAACGGCTATCTGTACGAGACTGATGCCGACAAAGATAGGCTGTGGGAGATTTATCTTTCCAGCTTCCCGAGCGGATCCAACCCGATCTACCGCGTCCGGACGGAGCATGATTGTTCCTGTTGCCGCCATTTCATCAAGGAAATCGGTCGAACCGTGATCATCGACAAGGATCTGAATGTTCACAGCATCTTCGACTTTGAGGCTGGGGATGCGAACTATCAGGCCGTGCTTGATGCTATGCGGGATTATGTCCAGTCCTGCACGATTGTCGGGGTTTACCTGTCCCCTACTGCTACGGTAGGAACCCCGCGTACACAGGAGAGATCTGAAAGCGGGACGATCATCACCTACGAGCACTACAGCTTGGCTCTTCCCGCCCGTCTTGTACACCGTTCGAACAGAACCATCGACACCGACAAAGGCCAGTTCCGGGACACCCGTAACGTGTTCAAGCGGTCGTTGACCGAAATAACGGCGGAGGCTATCGAAACCGTTCTGGAGCTGATTCGGTCGAACACCCTGTACAAGGGCGCAGAATGGGAAAAGCAGATCAACGACCTGCTGAACTGTAAGCGGGAATTCGATTCCCTTACTAACGCGAAGAAGGACGCCTATTGCTGGGCTAAAGCCAGTGAGGTTGGTCCGGTTCTCGGCAGAATCCGCAATCACAGCATCGGCAAGTTACTGACCGATATTTCCGAGGGGGTGGACCTCGACGCGGCAGTCAGGGCATACGAGCTGATTGTTGCGCCGACGAACTATAAACGCCCGAAAGCGATCTACACCCAGAAGATGCTGGAAGAGGCCCAGAAGACGGTCGTCGAAATGGGCTACATGGATTCTCTCACCAGACGCTATGCGACCCTCGACGATATTACCGTCAACAACATCCTCTTTTCCAACCGGGATTCGGCAAAGCGGATCGGCGGGAGCGTGTTTGATGAGATGAAGTCCAGCATCCCGTTTGATCCGAAGAAGTTCAACCGCTTCGAAGAAATCGGGATAGAGAAATTCGTGGCCGATGTTCTCCCGACTGCAACCGAGGTGGAAGCCTTCGTCGAAAACCGTCACGCTTCCAACTTTGTGTCTTTGATCGCCCCGGTCAACCGGGAGGCTAAGTCCATGTTCAAATGGGATAACGGGTTCTCGTGGGCATACGCCGGGAACTTGACGGACAGCGATATTCGGGAAAACGTCAAAAATGCCGGAGGCCGCGTGGACGGCGTTCTGCGGTTCAGCATCCAGTGGAACGACGAAATAGAGTGGAACCGAAACGATCTCGATGCGCATTGCCGGGAACCCAATGGGTATGAGATTTTCTATATACGGAAGCGGGACGAATCGTCCGGGGGTAACCTTGATGTAGACATCATCAATCCCCAGAAGAACGTTCCGGCTGTGGAAAACATAACCTTCCCCACAAAAAACAAGATGAAGCCCGGACGGTATGAATTCTTCGTCCACTGTTTCAGCAACCGGGGAGGATCGGATGGGTTCAAGGCAGAAATCGAGTTTGACGGTCAGATTTACCGCTTTGAATATAGGAAGCCCATACGCCAGAACGAGAATGTTCCCGTTGCCACTGTTCTTCTGGATGAAAACAGAGAGTTCCGGATGGTAGAGGCTCTTCCCAGCTCTGATGTTTCCGGGAGGGAGATCTGGAATGTTAAGACCCATACCTTTACCCCTGTGTCCGTTGTGATGCACTCCCCTAATTATTGGGACGACCAGCAGGGGATCGGTCATAAACACTACTTCTTCATGCTCAAGGGGTGCATAAATCCCGAGAATCCGAATGGGTTCTACAACGAGTTCTTGAAGTCTGAACTTATCGATCATAAGCGGGTGTTTGAAGCACTCGGGTCAAGAATGGCTGTCGCTCCCTCTGACGATCAGTTATCCGGCGTCGGATTCAGTTCTACGAAACGAAATGACCTGATCGTGAAGGTTCGCGGAAACAGCGGCATGGAACGTGTTATGAAAATCAAATTCTAAAGCCAAGGAGGATACATCAATGGCTAACCTGTTCGAAATCGCATCTAAAAAGAAGTACCGCTTCCCCTACAAGGGACCCATCGGTACGGAGGATCTGTGGGATTTGGCCCCCGCCCAGCTTGACAGTGTCTACAAGGTCCTGAATAAGACGGTGAAGGCGCAGGGCGAGGACAGCCTCATGGACAATTCCGGTGTGGACGAAGACCTGAAAAACCAGATCGAGATCGTCAGGTACATCTACACCGTGAAGAAGGAGGAGGCCGCGGCGAAGAAGACCGAGGCCGAAAATAAAGAGAAGAAGAAGATCGTCATGGAGATTCTCGCGGAAAAGCAGAACGCCGCCCTTCGGAATATGTCCGAGGAGGATCTCCAGAAGATGCTGGAGGAATTGAATTGATCTTGGGCTTCCTCGAAGCCCGCGCCTTCACAACCGGGCGCGGGCTTCGGCCCGTATATAAAAGGAGGAAAGCCGTGAAAGATGCAGATAGAAGACGTAAGTATTATGAAGCGGAGTATGCCAAGGCCTACCGTCGCAAAGCCGCGGGGCTGTGTGTGTCGTGCGGTGGACCGGTTACCGGGGTAAACCCTTCAACGGGGAAAGCCTACGTCAATTGCACCGCTTGCCGGGCCGAGAAGTTAGCACGAAAAAAGATGCGAGCTGAGGAAAGTCGCATTGAGGCCGGGCGTACCACCTACCGGCAATACCGGGCGACGAATCCGAATGATGATCCTATCGAAGGGGATGCTCAGGAGATTGCACAGCTTCTTGGGTTATCCGTGATCTACGTTCGGGCCTTAGCCCGCAGTCACAAAACTACGAGACGTGGTTGGTCGATAGTTCAGATAGGAGGGTCGGATGAAAGCAAGAGTTCCCTCTCGGTATGAAAAAGAACTGCGAAAGGAAGCGGATAAGGTGTTGACAGAAATGGCGAAGCAAACGAAAGCGGCCCTCGCAGCGGAGGTGGAAACCGAGCTCAAGGCACGCGTTGAGGCGGCGAACAAGGCCTATGAGTTGGAACTTGATGCGCTGGTGCTGTGGACGCTCCATGCGCGGTTTGGGTTCGGTTACAAGCGCCTGTCGGCCTTCTATGAGGCCCTGTTTCAAGAGCGGCAGGAGTTGCACAATCGGTATCTGCCAGCTGCGCCGGATTACAGCGACAACGGGGTTGAGTCCGGGGTGGCGTACCATCGGCTTCGGGATTTCGGGTACGATGTGAAGACCCATTTTGCCGAATTGAACGCAAAGTACCCGATCCAGACTTTTCCGGAAAATGAAAAAACGGAGGGGTGAAATACCCCTTCCGTTTTCACGGGTTACAGTTCGGATGAATCCAAAGCATCCGGGCGGTATTCATCCGCCGCGATTCTGGCCCGGACCGCTTGCGCTACCAGATCCGTGATGGATCGGTATTTTTCCGGGTACTTGGCGACGTGATCGGCCATCTCAGCCTTTAGTCCTTTGGGTAAGGCGAGGCTCATTCTATCATAATGATCGTTGATGAAGGCGTTTGCCTTCCGGGAGGCTTCTCCTGCCATGTTCGGCTCCTTTTTACACAAAAGTTTACTTATAGTGTAACACATTCCGGCTGTTCTTACAAGAGGCAACTTGCACAATTTCTACCTGTACGTTTGTGTAGTATATGTTCCGAAAAAGGCTTGATATTCTGCAAGAGTAGAGGTAGTATGTAGGCACAACCGAAGAACGAAACCTAATAGAGCACAATGCTAAAGGAGGCAAACATGAGCACGAACGAGCTGATTGCGAAGATCGAGGAGTTGCGGGGCCTTGAGGAACTGGTTAAGGAGGCCGAGCAGGAGATCGAAGGGATCAAGGATTCCATCAAGCAGCAGATGAACGACGCGCAGATCGAGGAGCTTGAGGCCGGGACGCACATCATTCGGTACACCACGGTGATCAGCGACCGCTTCGACAGCACCCGGTTCAAGAAGGAGCACGGGGACATGTACCGGGAATACAGCCGGAAGTCCACCAGCAGACGGTTCACGATCAGCGACTGAGCCGCAGAACCACGAGCGAAGCGCCCGCCTTCTACAGGCGGGCGCTGACCCCTACCTCGTCGCCCGCGGGGGAAGAAAGGAGCTAACAATGAAGTACAGCGTTAAGTTCAGTTGCGGCCATACTGAGACCAAGGAACTGTTCGGAAAGGTTTCCGAACGGGAACGCAGGATTGCTTGGTGGGAGCAGAACGGGATTTGCACCAACTGCTATCTGGATCAGAAAGCCATCGAGAATGCCATCGGCCACCACGAGGTTGAGATGTTCTACGGCGACTACAAGCGCGACTACGCCAAGTGCAAGACGAAGCCGGGAAGTTACAACGGCGACACAAAAACGATCATCGTTTTCGTGCCGGATGAAGCGCCCGTCTGCTAAAGCGGGCCTAACCTGATTATGGAGGAAGCAAATGGAGAAAATAGCGAGTTTCAAAATCAACCACGACATGCTGACACGAGGGTTGTACATCTCCCGCGTTGACGGAGATGTCATTACCTACGACCTCCGGATGAAACTGCCCAACGGTGAAGACTACCTCGCTCCCGCTGTGGCACACACCCTTGAACACCTTCTTGCCACCTACCTGCGGAACTCGGAGATTGGAAACGAGGTGGTGTACGTCGGTCCGATGGGGTGCAGGACCGGGTTTTACATATTGTTACGGGACACCGTAAGCCCTGAAGCAGCTATCGTGGAAATCTACACGGCCCTGTGCGTCGCCGCGAATTACATGGGCGACATCCCCGGAGCGACGAGAGCCGAGTGCGGGAACTACAGGGATCACGACCTCGTGGGGGCGAGAATAGAGGCCCGTAAGATGCTCCCCATTCTGCGTATGTGGACAAAGGGTCAACTAAAGTACCCCGAATAAAACACACAAGTACGCCGCTCTAAGTTTGTGTAGTTTATTTTCAGGTATGGGGTTGATATTCTGCAAGAGTAGAGGTAATATGTGCATGTAAATAAACACCGCCTACGCGCGGGCAAGCCTGACAGGGCAGAAAGAGGAACCCCACAATGAAGATGGTCGAAATCAAACTTAGAAGCACTACCGCGGAACTTGAAAAGCTCGAAGCACGGGAGGCCAAGGCCGAGGAACGGCTCCAGAAAGCGATTCACAAGGCTCAGAAGCTGAACGCGGATTTCCCCACGGTCGAGGCTTACAGGGCTTGGATGGACACCGTTGAGACCGACGAGATAGGCTTCATAGTAAACAAGGCCGACATTGACCGCAACGGCGCATACCGGGCCATGGGGATGGCACAGGACGATCTGGACGACATAAGAGACCGGATCGCAAAAGCCGAGGCCCGGGTTGAGAAGGCGCAGGTCGAGGTTGACGCTTACCACACGGAGATGCAGAAGCAGCTCGACCACGAGGCCTTCGAACGGCTGATGGAAGCCGAGTTCGAGAAGGAACAAAAAGAGTGGGCGAAGGACGGCGTCAAGCTCGAGGGGCGGTACTACGGAGAAACCCCGAAGGGCGAACGCTTCTGGATCGAGGGCAACAACGGGTTCACCGAACGGAGCCGCCACTGCTTCACCCTGACGGTTGGAGGCCGGACGATTTTCACGAGCGGCGAATTCTGGAGATGCTACGCCACGATCAAGAACGCCTGACGAAACATAGCCCGCCCCTCCGAGGGCGGGTAAGCCCGGAAGGGCGGAAAGGACATCGACGTGAAATACACACTCGAATACAACGGCAGGAAGGTCGTCCGCATTGCCGACACCGCACAGGCCGCCGTTGAAAAGCTCTGCGACCAGTATGGCTGGCGCTGCACCCTGAAGCAGTACGACGCCGACACCCGCGGCCTTGAGTGGGCCGAATGCGCAGTGGACGCTGACGGCGGCATCAACTGGAACCTGACGATCCTCGCCAGCAGGAAAGAAAACTGAGACCGCCCGACCGGGCAGAAAGGAACCATCATGAAAAAATACTATAAGATTGCGGAGTCGCAAGGGCCGTATATCGACCGGCTGAGAGTCAGATATCCCTTCCGGATCCGCCGCACATCGGAGCCGCAGAACGAAGCCGTACTCGTCGGCATCCAGCCTCTCCTCGAAGGACAAGAGTTCCCGCTCTACCGGTTCCCGGGCGGCGTCTGCTGTGAAGATCCCTTCGGAAACGGCATCGAAATCATCGAGTGGTAATCCCCCGCTCCTGAACCGTCGAGCGTATCGGCGGTATCCCACCCGGCAACGGGGAAAATACATCATTTCAAAGGAGAAAGACTATGGAAGGCGATTTCGCAAAAATGCTGAGAGATCTTGAAACTATGGCGAGAAGAATGGAGGGAGAAAACGACCCCCAAGCACGCGGTAGAGAAGATACCGTAAAACTGAACCGGGGCCAGTACCGTAAGCTGTTCGGAAAAATGGCCGGAATCGAGGCCAGCAACACCAACAAGGAGCACACGGAAATCCGTCTCGGACGCCTCGTGGTATTGGAAAACCTTCTCGGCCACGACAAGTTCGGAGACCTGATGGCCACGCTCGGAACGCTCTTCGAAGAGTACCTCTTCGGTCTTCCGGGCGGCGAGCCCAGCGAATACCGCGTCACGGAGGATAGCTCTGAAAAAGACGACCGATAAGCCGTAAACAACATGGCCCCGTGGCAGATCGGGGACCGTTGAACCGTAATAAACTACACAAGCGTGGGGTTCTAAGTTTGTGTAGTTTATTTTCAGGTATGGGGTTGATATTCTGCAAGAGTAGAGGTAGTATGTTGCTACCGAAAGGGAAAAACCACGAGGCCGGACACCCCGGCAGAAGGAGAACAACATGGAACGCACCTACAACCGCGAACCCTACTACGAGCTTCGGTACCAGATTCCCACAGCGAACGGCGACCTGCGGGAAAAAGCCATCCGCTTCCACGGCAACGAGAAGAAGGCCGAGAACCTCCGCAAGTGCAAGGAATACGGCTACACGGTAGTCAGCTGCGACAAGCTCTACCCCTTCAGCATGCTCCGCAACGGCCACAACATTGAACTGGCCTACAACAACCAGCACATCATCTGCCACGAGATGGAGATGGGCGAGCGGCCTTGGAACGACGAGGCCTTTGATGCCCTTGAGGACATCAGCGAGGTCTACGGACACGCGATTGGCAACGCGATCTACTGGTGCAACGGCAAAGAGTACGCGAAGCTCCGCGACTGGAGCGAATGGGCCGAGTGCCACAGAGCCGAGGCGAACGCCCTCGCAAGGAACGCCTGAAAGGAGGGGCTAAGCCCCTCCATGGAAGATCAAAAGGCCGGGCGACCCGGCAGAAGGAGGACAGCATGAAATTCGAAGCCATCAACAAGAAGTTCACCGAGGCCGTGATGGAGTGGCTGGCAAAAGGATACCACATCAACACCGCCTCGATGGGCGGTAGCCAAGGCGAACTCGGAAGAATCGATCTCACAGACGGCACGGAAGTCATTCGGATCTTTGTAGGATCCTTCACCGAACGGGACAACGGCTTCTTAGAGGGCGTTGAACTGGTGGCCGGGCGGGTTACCAGCAAGATAGAACCCGACAGCGACAGCGACTTCTACACCATCTGGAATCAGAATTTGGAAGTCTTCAACCGCGAGAGGTTCTACATAGTCGGCGAAAGAAGAAGCAACAAGTGGTATGGCAGTAAGGAAGAAGCACGTGCGGCGAGCGAGCTCGCACTCAAAAGGTACTGCGCGAAATTAAACTACACGAGTTGGATGCTCGGTGCCAAGGCGGGGAAGATTGTGCTCGGTAAGGTTCGCAAGCATCGGGGGTGCTCGAGGGCCAAGGCCTCCGAAATTAGAGTGGAGAAGCGTGTGTACGATAACAAGGTCCACTACATAGCACACTACGAAGACAAGAGCTTTCAGTTGGCCTGAGTCAAAGAAGGAGGTTTGAACCATGAACAAAGCAGTGAAGGTTTTTCTGAAAGGGAGCCCTGAGTACCTGCGGCTCCAGCGGGCGGCGCAGATGTTTACGCGAGCCAGCCCTTTGAGCCGAATGTATTTTGTAGGGAACACTACCTACGATCTGTGTCGGAGTTGGGAGTGGACCACGATCTTGTGCGACGGTGGTTTAGGCGCGTATCAGGTCTTAACACCAACCGAACAACAAAGGATTCTCGATGCCAAAACCGAGGACGAGATTTGGGACGTAATCCACGAGGTCCTCGCTGATCGGTATTGCCCCGATCAGATCAGATGAAAGGAGTCAGACCGTGAAAAGCACGAAGGCAAACTTCGAACGTGTCATGGCGATCCCGGATGAACAGAAGCGGCTCGCAAAGCTGAAATCCTTTGAATTCGAGAACACCGGATCGAACTACTGGTACAAACGCGCACGGGATGAGGTTCAGAAGATTGAAGGGACATACAAAGAGAAGATCTTCTGGCTTCATGGGACGCCCCCGGCTATGAGTTGAGGTTTCCCAATATACACTCCACAAGCCCATCCCCTGTATTTTGTGTAATATATGCTCCGAAAAGGGCTTGATATTCTGCAAGAGTAGAGGTAATATGAGCGTACCAAAACGAAAACGGAGGCAAGAACAATGGCAATCAAGTACAAGGAGCGCACTGAATACGCGGGTCAGGTCATCGGGACCGACGAACACATGTGGGCTGATGGGATGCTCGAAGAGTGGGCGGTGGTTTGGGACCCGGTCGAGCACGAGCGCAAGAACGTGCAGATCGGTTACTACGGCAGCGACGGTCAGAACCTCTGCGGCTGTGTCCGGTGCGAGATCGACTTCACGCCGGAGATCGCTCAGGACATCGTCCGAACCGCCCTCGCACACGCGGAGGTCGCCTTTACGAATAAGATCGAAGCCGACAAGCGCACGGTTCGCAAGGGCGACAGGGTCCGGGTGGTTCGGGGGCGGAAGATTCCGAAGGGAACCGAGCTCACGGTCTTCTGGATCGGAGAACGCCCGGACTACATGGGCTACAATACCGAGAAGATAGCCGGGGCAAAGGACGATCAGGGAAACAAGGTCTGGATCAAGGTTGATTACCTTGAAGTTCTTACCGAGCGCCCGGAACCCACGGAGGAAGAGCGCGAGGACTTCATTGAAGGTTACCTCAACCGGAACGTGGAGCGCACGGTCCTCAACCGGGCCAGACGCGCAGGCTGAGAAAGGAGGTAGGGTAAGCAATGGACGGGACAAAGATCCGCGCCTACAGGCGCGACACGGGCCTCACACAGGCCCAGCTCGGCGCAAGGCTGGGTGTCACCGGTAACACGGTCAACAATTGGGAAGCGGGACGGACGGAACCGTCCCGGAAGATTCGGTTAAAGCTCGCCCTGATGATCGGTAAGGCGCAGAACGCCGCCCCCAAGCCCCTCCCGGTCCCGGCGAAGGTGACCCGGCAGGGGATAGACCGCGAGCGTGGGTCAGCGCTGAGGTTCCTCCGTACCTCCCACGGTCTGACGCGCGGTGAGTTTTCGGGAGTTATCGGGTATTCCCCGCTGATTGTGATGCGTTGGGAAGACGGAGAGTACACGATGAGCAGTTACGCAATAGAGGAGATAGAGCGTATTTTCCGGGTTTCGATAAGACGGCCCACGGAGGTGCGGTCATGAATTTGATGGAGCTGCGGGGAAAAAGTGACGCAGAGTTGCGGCGAATAAAGTCGGAGATGATCCGACGTGAAAACTACACCGGCATGCGGCTGGTTGACGAGTTTTCTACCTATTATGGAAAGCAGGTACGGGTGGTCCGGGGCAGGAACGTCCCGCGTGGGACGACGGGTGAGTGTTTCTGGATGGGGGCAAAGACCTATTCCGGTTATGATGATCGGTGGGGAAATTTTACCAAGACCCGGATCGGGATTCGGGATGCACGCGGATACGTTCACTGGACCGCATTGGATAATGTAGAGCTCTGCTGAGGGAAGCAGAGCTCTATTTGTCGCGTCTTCGGATGAAGATTTTAACAGAAAACACACGGTCGAAACATTTGATCCGAAATGTTTCGACCGTGCGCGTTAAAGCTGGGGTAGCCGGATTCGAACCGACGGATGAAGCAGTCAAAGTGCTTTGTCTTACCGCTTGACGATACCCCAATTGACCGTATTATACCACGGTTTTCCGGATTCGTCAAGCGGTTTTTTCCCGTCGTTTCAGTCAAACACAAAATGCGCCGGGAGTCCGTCCTTCCAGACGACGGGCCATTCTCCCTGAATCAGGGGGAGGATCCAGCGGAGGCATTCGTCCGTGACGTTGTTGCCCTCCGGGACGATCCACTCCCGCGGGACCTCGCGCACGGCGTTGGCGATCGCGGCGATCTCCTTCGGCAGATAGCGGCAGGCATACCCGTCCGGGAAGTTTTTGTCCTCGAACCGCTCCATGGCGATCATGGCGCCGGTCGTTCCCTCGATGGCTTTGAGGACCGCGTGCTGGCCGCACAGGGAGGCTTCGGACAGATCCTTTCTCGACGCCAAATGCGCGCCGCACCGCTGAGGCAGGTTCAGCTCAATGGAGCGGACCTTGCACCCGAAGTGCTCCTTGACGGCCATTTCGAGCGCTTTCCCCGTCCCTGCGAGGTATTTGTGGCCGAAGACGTCCGCCGCGCCCGACTGCGCCCCTTCGCCGACATAGCGGCCGTCCGCGAACTGCGCGCCCTCGGATACCGCGACCACGACGTTCGGGTGCTTTTCGAACGCCTTTTCAATATCCCCGAAGAAGGCGTCCATATCGAAGGAGACCTCCGGGAGATAGACGTAATCCGGCCCCTCGCCGTTCACCAGTTTCGGAAGAGCCGCCGCCGCCGTCAGCCAGCCCGCGTCCCGTCCCATGATCTCGACGATGGTGACGGCCTTGACCGTGTAGACCGCGCAGTCCCGCACGATCTCCGACATCTCCGTAGCGATGAACTTCGCCGCGGAACCGAAGCCGGGGGTGTGGTCCGTGCCCATGAGGTCGTTGTCGATGGTCTTCGGCACGCCCATCACGCGCATTTCGTAGTCCGTGGTTTTCAGGTACTCCGTCAGCTTGGCGACCGTGTCCATCGAGTCGTTGCCGCCGATGTAGAAGAAATACCGGATATCGTACTTTTTGAAGAGGGAGAGCAGTCTCTCGAAGAACGCGGGATCCTCGGAGGGCTTCGGGAGCTTCTTCCGGCAGGATCCGAGCGCCGAGGCGGGGGTCTGCATCAGGGGATAGAGCGCGCCTTTGCGGTCAACGGTTCCGTCCGCGAGGGTGAAGAGGGGATAGAGCTCGATCAGCCTTTCTTCGAGGAAGCCTTCGATCCCGTTCCGCATCCCGTAGAGTTTTGTGACGGTGTCGGTGTTGTTTGCGCACGCTTCGATCACCCCGGCGAGCGAGGAGTTGATGGCCGCGGTGGGACCGCCGGACTGTCCGACGACCGCCGCGCCGATAAGCCGATTGTTCATGATGATTGCACCTCCTTGATGATGGAGATAGTCGCTGTCAGGTTCATCATAGCACAACCGCCGCGATCTGTCAAGAGACGGGCGCGGACTGTGTCGAAGACGGAGGAACGAATTTGCTCCGGTCACGCCCGATTCCGACCGATTTCGCGGGAGAGGAGGACTATAATAAAGCCGTTCGAAACAGAGGGGGAGGGTGAGCATGAACGCAGAACAGCAGGACGTTATCAAAAGCATCACGTCGGGCAAGTCCCTGACGATTTATCTCGAGGGGGATATCGACCACCACAGCGCGCGCCGGATCCGGAGCCGCATCGACACCAAGGTGTTCATCCAGAGGCCGGACGAGGTGATCCTGGATCTGTCCCGGGTCTGCTTCATGGATTCCTCCGGGCTTGGGCTGATCCTCGGGCGGTACGCGAAGGCCGTGGAGCTGGGGATCTCCTTCAAGGTGGCGAATCCGAATCCGGACGTGCGCCGCATCCTCGACCTCGCCGGGACCGAGCGGCTCATCAAGATCGAAAGCGCGTATCCAGCGGGTACGAGACAGGAGACGTTATGCCGAAAGCCGTGACTGTCAACCGGATGCGGTGCTCCTTTCCGTCCTGCTCCGTCAACGAGGCGCTGGCCCGGTCCGTGGCGGCGTCCTTTTCCGCCCAGATGAATCCGACCTGCGAGGAGGTATCCGACATCAAGTGCGCAGTCTCGGAGGCCGTCACCAACGCCATCGTCCACGGATACCGGGACAGCATCGGGGAAATCGAGCTGATCCTGAAGCTGGAGGAGGACAGGACCTTCACCGCCGAGGTGCGCGACAAGGGGTGCGGCATCGCGGACGTGGAGGAGGCCATGCGCCCGCTCTTCACCACCGATCCCGAGCACGAGCGGAGCGGCATGGGGTTTACGATCATCGAGAATTTTATGGATTCCCTGCGCGTGGTTTCCTCCCCCGGAAAGGGCACCCGCGTCATCATGAAGAAGAAGCTCTCCATGCTCCCCATCCGGAAATGACGTCCTACATATTCATCCGGAAGGTGACTGAATCATGGCGCAGAACGAAAAAGCGGCGGCGGAAACGAGAGAACTCCTTGAACGCTACGCGAGGGAGGGCGGGGAAGACACCGAAGCGCGGCTTGTGGAGCTGAATCTCGGGCTGGCGGCCAGCGTCGCCATGCGGTTCCGGGGACGGGGCGCGGATCAGGAGGATCTTGTCCAGATCGGATCCATCGGCCTGCTCAAGGCGATCCGCAGCTTCGATCCGGCGCGGGGATTTGCCTTCTCCACTTACGCCGTCCCGCTCATCATCGGGGAGATCCGGCGGTTTCTCCGGGACGACGGGCCGCTCAAGGTCAGCCGCGGACTCAAACGGACGGGAGCTTTGATCATGAAGGAGCGGGAGAGGTGCCTTGCCGAGAACGGGGAGGAGCCGCGCATGGACGAGCTGGCAAAGCGGCTCGGGATCACCCCGCAGGAGGCCGCGTCCGCCCTCGAAGCTGCCTCTCCCGTGCGCTCGCTGACCGAGTCCATCGGAGACGACGATTTCGCGCTCGAGGACGTGATTCCCGACCGGGAGGACGGCATCGGGAAGCTGCTCGAACAGCTGGCCCTGTCCGAAACGATCGGTCAGCTTCCTCCCCTCTGGCGGCAGATCATCGCGCTCCGCTACTTCCGGGAGTGGTCCCAGCAGAAAACGGCGGACGCCCTCGGCCTGACGCAGGTCAAGATCTCCCGGGAGGAAAAGAAGATCTTCGCCGAGCTGCGCCGGATGCTGGCATGACAAAAGGAAAAGTGCGGTTCACCCCGTTCCGTCTTGCATGGTATGGGGAACGAACCGCTCTGTTTTTCCGCTGTCTTTTCTTCAAGGGTCAGCCCTGAGGCTCCGCCGCGGACGCGTAGTCCGGAATGGGGATCTCGGGGAAGAGGCTGTCCAGATACACCATGTCGATCCCGCCTCTCATGGCCTCGTAGTGGAGCTCGCCCACGATGAAGTCTTTTTCGGAGGCCACGAACACGGTTTCCGCCGTTTCGGAGGTGAAGAACGTGATGGTGTAGCGGGGAAGGAGACCGCTCGTGTCCTTATCCTTGATGCACTTGATCCCCTCCAGTCTCTGGTGGAAGGTCTCCATCTCGGCGGGCGTCGAGAACTCCACGGACTCGTCGGTGGACAGGCGCGTCACGACGATGGACTGGGTAACGGTGTAGCCCGTGGTCTTCTCCGTCAACGGGGGGAGAAGCTCGTCCAGCACCGTGACGCCGGGCACGTCGCAGGAGACGAGAAGGACGGCGGCGAGAAGCAGGGAGATGAGGGTGAGAATTCTTTTCTGCATGACGACTTTGCTCTTTTCGTTGGTTTTTTCATGGATTTGCCGGTACGGTTCAAAATCCGCCGGCTTCGCATCATCTGCTCTCATTATACTCATTCTTCCGCCCTTTGTCAAGAGAAAGAAGCGATTCCGCGCCGCCGACCCCGGAGCAGTCCCCGAGGCGGGGAAAGAAGGCGTGCGATCCGGAAGAAATTCACATTTACCCCCTTGCAATCGCGCCCGGGTCCCCGTATAATCGAAAATAAGGTTCTGCCGTGCCGATCCATGCGCGGCGGAGGCGGATTTTGACAACCGAATCACAAGAACGGAGGAAGTTCCATGGCTAAAATCATTGGCAGCGCGATCCCAAATCTCCCCTGGGAGGACAAGCCGGCAGGGTACACCGATCCCGTATGGCGGTTCACCGGAAACCCCATCATCGGCAGAAACGGCAACAAGCGGTCCAACAGCGTCTTCAACAGCGCGGTGGTTCCCTTTGAGGATGGATTCGCCGGCGTGTTCCGCTGCGACAGCCGCTCCATCTCCATGGACCTGTTCGCCGGGCGTTCCGAGGACGGCATCCACTGGAAGATCGAGGACGATTCTTTGAACCTCGTGGGCGCGGATCCGGAAATCGCCCCTAACCAGTACCGCTACGACGCCCGCATCACCCCCATGGAGGGCAAATACTATGTGACATGGTGCAACGGCTACCACGGGCCGACCATCGGCGTGGCGTGGACGGAGGACTTCAAGACCTTCCATCAGCTTGAAAACGCCTTTTTGCCCTACAACCGCAACGGCGTTCTCTTCCCGCGAAAGATCGGCGGCATGTATATGATGCTGTCCCGTCCCTCCGACACCGGCCACACCCCCTTCGGCGACATCTATCTCAGCCAGTCGAAGGATCTGGAATTCTGGGGCAGACACCGCTTCGTGTTCGGCACGTTCCGGGGCAACGAATCCGCGTGGCAGTCCACCAAAGTCGGTCCCGGTCCCGCGCCCATCGAGACGGACGAGGGCTGGCTTCTGATCTACCACGGCGTGCTCACGACCTGCAACGGCTTCGTGTACCGCATGGGCTGCGCGATCCTCGACCGGGACGAGCCGTGGAAGGTCCTGCACCGCACCTCCGACTACATCCTCGCGCCGTGGGAGCTCTACGAGTGCGTTGGCGACGTTCCGAACGTGACCTTCCCGTGCGCCGCGCTGGCCGACGCCGATACGGGCCGCATCGCCATCTATTACGGATGCGCGGACACCGTCACCGGGCTCGCCTTCACCACCGTGGACGAGCTTGTGAACTTCACGAAGGAACACGATCTTCTGAAAAAATAAGCGGACCGAAAAAAGGCTTTGGGGATCTCGCTCCTCAAAGCCTTTCCGAATATGCGGCAAACCGTTTTATCCGCCGTCCGGATTCCGTCACAGGGATCCGCGGAAGCCGCGCCCGATGATCTCGGAGCTGGTGGTGATGATAATGAACGCCTCGGGGTCGATGTCCTTCGCCTTCTGCTGGAGGCCGGGGGCCTCGTGGCGGCGGCAGACCGTGTGCAGGATCGTCTTGTCCTCGTGGGTGTACGCGCCCTGCCCGTATTCCACCGTGACGCCGTGGTGGAGGGAGGAGAGAATATAGTCCGAAATCGCGTCCGGCTTCGTGGTGATGATGACGAAGTATTTGCAGGCGTCCAGACTTTCGATGACGCTGTCCACGAGGAACGCTTTCATGAAAAGACCCGCAAGGGAGAAGAGCCCGGTCCGGATCCCGAAGACGAAGAAGGACGAGACCGCGATGAGAAAATCCACGCACAGCAGCGCCATGCCGACGTTCAGATGCGTGTGCTTTTTCAGAATCAGCGCGACGATGTCCGTACCGCCTGAGGACGCGTGGGCGTGAAAGATCAGGGCGGATCCGATGGCGGTGAGGATCATCGCGTACCCGAGCTCGAGAAATGGCTGATCCGTCAAAGGCTTCTCCATGGGAACGACGACCTCGAGCAGCTGGGTCAGCCCGGAGAAGAGCAGGGAGCAGACCGTGGTCTTGAGTCCCGTCTCCCTCCCGAGCACCGCGAAGCCGATCAGGAGGAGTACGACGTTCAGAATGGAAATCCATGTGGCGGAGGAGACGGGGGTGATCCGCCCGAGAACGGTGCCGACGCCGCTGACGCCTCCCGTGGCAAAGCCGTTGGGGATCTTGAAGAAATAGACGCCGGCCGTGAGCAGGACGGTCCCGCCCGCGAGCAGCAGCCAGTCCTTCGCCTTCTGATTCATGAGAGGTCCCTCCGGTTGCATATACATTATAGACTAAACCGATGTATTGTACCATAGAAAAGAGAAAAAAGCAAGCCGGGGGCGAGCGCGGAACCTACAAATGAGCGGCCCGCCGGATCGGAAAAATTGGAGGAAAAAACAGAGAGAGCCCCTTGACAGACGGGAAGAAATCGTGTATAATACACTCCGTACAAGGAAGCAGAACTTTTCCCGTTCTCACCCTGCTGCACGGGCACGACAGGGTTCATAGCCGAAGGCATGGCCGTTTTGTCGCGCGGGAAAGGTTTTCCGTGCGAATTTTTGTTTCATTACATGGGGGTGCTTAACAATTAGCGCGAAAGAACTGATTATCAACGACGACATCCGGGCGAGAGAAGTGCGGATGATCGACGAAAACAACGGGCAGCTCGGAATCATGAGCCTGAACGACGCCAAGACCTACGCTTACGACAGGAATCTCGACCTCGTTCTGATCGCCCCGACCGCACAGCCGCCGGTCTGCCGGGCCATGGATTACGGCAAATACCGCTATGAGCTCGACAAGAAGGAGAAGGAAGCGAAGAAGAAGCAGCAGATCGTGGAGGTCAAGGAGGTTCAGCTCTCCTGCCGCATCGATACGCACGACTTCGAGACGAAGGCGAACCGCGCCATCAAGTTCCTTCAGGACGGCAACAAGGTCCGGGTCAGTCTGCGCTTCAAGGGACGCGAAATCGCCCATCAGGAGCTCGGACGGGATATGCTCGCAAGGTTTGAAGAAGCGGTATCCGAGTTCGGGACCGTGGACAAAAAGCCGGCCCTCGACGGCAGACAGCTGATCATGTTCATCGCTCCCGTGAAGAATACGGCGAAGTGACCGCGCTATAGAAAGTCCGCCATCCGTGCAGGCGAAACGTCCATCAATTCATTCATCGAAAGGATTTGCAAAGACATGGGAAAGATCAAGACGCATAAGGCTTCTGCCAAAAGATATTCCGTCACCGGAACCGGCAAGGTCAAGGTTTTTCATTCCGATCACCGCCACAATCTCGGCCAGAAGGACCGCAAGAGAAAGAGACACCTCAGAAGCAGCCAGATCCTGAGCCCGGCGATGACCGCCACCGTCAAGAGACTGATCAACAAAGACTGAGTCCGTGCGTGACTGATGCGACAGAAAGGATAGAATATCATGGCAAGAGTTAAAGGCGCGATGATGACGCGCAAGAGAAGAAATAAGTTCTTAAAGGCCGCCAAGGGTTACTGGGGCTCCAAGTCCAAGCACTTCAAGATGGCGAAGCAGGCCGTCATGAAGAGCGGCAACTACGCCTATATCGGCCGCAAGCAGAAGAAGAGAGAGTTCCGTTCCCTCTGGATCGCCCGCATCTCCGCGCAGGCCAAGGTCAACGGCATGAACTACTCCACACTTATGCACGGTCTGAAGAAGGCCGGCGTCGATCTCAACCGCAAGATGCTGGCTGAAATCGCCGTTTCCGACAAGGTCGCCTTCGCCTCGATCTGCGAGACCGCCAAGGCCGCTCTCTGATCCGTCGAATCCGAAAGAACATCCGGGGTGTTGCCGCTCAGTGACACCCCGTCTTTCTTTCAAAACACGAAGAAAACCGACGAGGTTCCTCTATCGATATGAAACCGGAAGAGTTTGTGCTTGAAACCCGCGCGGCAGAGATTTCCTCCCGCGCCAATCCGAAGGTGACGGGCTACGCGGGACTTGCGGACAAAAAGCGACGGGAGGCGGACCGACTGTTCCTCGCCGAAGGGGTGAAGCTGGTCCGGGACGCGCTCGACGCCCGTTTTCCCATGCGGGAGGCACTGATTTCGAGAGACGCCGCAGAACGATCCTCGGACGCCGTCGGACTGGCAACAGAAGCGGCCCGACGGGGGATCGCCGTGACGCTTCTGTCCGATCCCGCCTTCGAGAAGATCTCCACGGAAAAAGCTCCGCAGGGCATCATCGCCGTGCTGGAACTCCCGTCGGAGGGTGAGGGAGATTTTGACCGGTGGGCGGCGGGAAAGCGGCTCTTCATGCTGGACGAGATCCGGGATCCCGGGAATCTCGGCACGATCCTGCGCTCCGCGGAGGCTCTGGGCGTGGAGGGCGTGATTCTCTCGGGATGCGCCGATCCGTATCAGCCGAAAGCCGTACGCGCCGCGATGGGGACGCTGTTCCGCCTGCCGCTGTGGATCACGGACGACGGAGCGGGCTGCGTTCTCCGCCTGAAATCGGCAGGGCGGCGGGTGCTGGCTGCCGCGCTCGGCGGGGACGATCTGATCCTCGGCGAGTTCGAGCCTCTTGCCGGCGACTGTCCCGTGATCGGGAATGAAGGCCACGGCATCTCACAATCCGTGCTGACTGCCGCCGACGGTTGCCTGCGGATCCCCATGGAAGGGAGAGCGGAGAGTCTGAACGCGTCCGCCGCAGCCGCCTGTATCCTTTGGGAGTATTTCCGCGCGTTTCGCGGGGCTTCGGACGGGAAGAGAGACCCATCCGGCCCGGTGAGGGAAAGGAAGGAGTTCTGATGGACGAAAGACTGTACTGGATCTGGCTCGCGGAGGCGCTGGGGCAGGGGAGCGTTTGGGCTTCCCTTCTCGTCCGGAAATACGGCGGCGCGCGGGCGGTGTACGAAGGCGGCCCCGACCTTCCGGAAGCGGACGGTGAGATCCGCGAGAACATCGCCTCCATGCTCCGCGGCAAGCTGAAAAACCGCTCCCTGACCCGCGCGGAGGATATCGCCGCCCGGTGCGACAGCCGCGGGATCGTCATTCTGACCTGCGACTCCCCGGCCTATCCCGGAACGCTCCGGACGCTCCGCGACATGCCGCTGGTGCTCTACGTTCTCGGGCAGATCCCGCCCATCGCTGATCGGTTGACCGCCGCCGTAGTGGGCACGCGGAAGATGAGCGACTACGGACGCCGGATCGCCTATTCCCTCGGAGCGGGACTCGCGTTCGGAGGGGCGACGGTCGTCAGCGGAATGGCGCTCGGAGCGGACAGCATGGCTCTGACCGGGGCGCTGGACGCGGGAGGAGCGGTCGCGGCGGTTCTGGGGAGCGGCGTGGATATTGTCTATCCGCCGGAACACGGTGAAATCTATCACAGGATCCTCGAAAACGGCGCGGTGATGTCCGAGTATCCGCCCGGATCGCCGCCGGTGGGAAGCCATTTCCCCGTGCGGAACCGGATCATGAGCGGGCTGTCCGACGCCGCAGTGGTCGTGGAGGCCGGACGGGGCAGCGGCGCGCTGATCACGGCGAAGCTCGCGCTGGAACAGGGACGCAGGCTGTTCGCGGTCCCGGGACGGGTCGGCGACGAAGGCGCGGAGGGGACGAACGACCTGATCCGGGAAGGCGCGCTGCCGGTCATCCATCCGGAGGACGTGCTGTCCGAGTTCGCTCATATCTACAAGACTGTGAACCTCCCGCTGGCGCACGCGCGGATGCGGGATTTGAATTTCGAGGAACTGTCCCTTGTCGCCATGCAGCGGACGCGGATCGGAGCGCGCGGAGGAGAGGGAAGAGCGACCGCCGGATCGCCGGGCACAAGATCCCGCGATCTGAAGGAGACGGCGAGAAACCGGGCCGACGAGAAATTCCGCCGCGCCGTACAGTCCGAAAAGGGAACGGAAAAGCCCGCTGAGACCGCCGCCGCGCCGGAGTCCCGGAAGATCCGGACCGCTCCGAAGCCCGATCCGGCCGCAAAAGCGGAGAAGTCCCCCGCGCCGGAGAAAAAAGCAAACGATTTTGAACGATCCGAAAAACAAACTGTAAATTCTGCGAAAAACTTCGTCCCGGCGCAAAAAACCGACATTGACATGCTTGATGAAAGCGAAATGAAGGTATATAATAAAATGAAACCGAATGTCCCGACCCTGCCCGACGAGCTGGTGGACGCCTCCACTCCCATCGGGGCCGTTCTCTCCGCCCTGACGGTGCTGGAGCTGACCGGGGCGGTGGAATCCGGCAGCGGCGGCTATTTCATGCGCGTCGAGCCGGACGACATAATGCTGTCTGAGAACAGTTGAAAGGAATCACTCGGAGCATGACCAATCTTGTGATTATGGAGTCTCCCTCCAAGGCCACCACGGTAAAGGGCTATCTCGGCTCTTCCTACAAGGTGGTGGCTTCCAAGGGACATATCCGCGATCTGCCGAAATCTACCCTCGGAATCGACATCGACAACGATTTCGAGGCCCATTATATCAACATCCGGGGCAAGGGCGACCTGATCCGGGATCTGAAAAAGGAAGTCAAGAACGCCGACCGCATTTATCTCGCAACCGACCCCGACCGGGAAGGCGAGGCCATCGCGTGGCATCTTGTGAACGCCCTCGGCATCCCGGCCTCCAAAGCGCGGCGCGTGACCTTCAACGCCGTCACCAAGAGCGTGGTCAAGGAGGGGATCAAGAATCCCCGCGAGATCGACATGGATATCGTCAACGCCCAGCAGACCCGCCGGATCCTTGACCGCATCGTGGGCTACAAGCTCTCCCCCTTCCTCTGGAAGACTGTGAAAAGCGGACTCTCCGCCGGACGGGTCCAGTCCGTTGCCACCCGGATCATCGTGGACCGGGAGAACGAGATCCGCGCGTTCGTCCCCGAGGAATACTGGACCGTCACCGCTTCTCTCAAGGCCACAGACGGAAAGGTCTTCGAGGCGAAGTTCCACGGACCTGCCGACACCAAGGAAAAACGCGAGCTCCACAACGAGGACGAGGCGGCGGAGATTTTCCGCGACGTCGAGGGGAAGCCCTTCCTCGTGGAATCCATCAAGCGCGGCAGGCGGACGAAGAATCCCGCGCCCCCCTTCGAAACCGCGACGCTTCAGCAGGAGGCGTCCCGCAAGCTGAATTTCCAGTCCCAGCGGACCATGCGCGTTGCGCAGGAGCTGTACGAGGGCGTGAACGTCGGAGCGGAAAACGGCGGCGTGCAGGGTCTGATCACCTATATGAGAACCGACTCCCTCCGGATCTCCGACGAGGCGAGGGACGCGGCGAAGGAGTATATCCTCTCCAAATACGGCGAACAGTATGTTCCCGCCGAGCCCCGGGTCTACAAATCGAGATCCGGCGCGCAGGACGCCCACGAGGCAATCCGTCCCTCCGGCGCGATGCTCGAGCCGCAGGCGATCCGCAAGCAGCTGAGCAGCGATCAGTACCGGCTCTACAAGCTGATCTGGGACCGGTTCATCGCCAGCCAGATGGAGTCCGCCGAGCTCGCTACCGTCCAGACGGATCTGACCGCCGGCGGATGGCTCTTCCGGACCAGCGGCTACACGGTGAAGTTCCCGGGCTATATGGCGCTGTACGAGGAATCCACCGATGAGAAGGCCGGAGCGGACGACGAAAAGAACGCGCGGCTCCCCGCTCTTGAAGAGGGGCAGACGCTTGACGCGGAGAAGGTGTCCCCCGAGCAGCACTTCACGGAACCTCCGGCGCGCTACACCGAAGCGTCCCTTGTGAAGCTGCTGAAGGAAAACGGCATCGGACGGCCTTCCACCTACGCGACCATCATCACGACCATCACCACCCGCGGCTATGTGAAGCGGGAGGGCAAGTCCCTCGTTCCCACCCCGCTCGGGGAGGTGACGACGGAGCTCATCGGCGAATACTTCCCGGATATCGTGGATTCCCAGTTCACCGCCTCCATGGAGGACCGGCTGGACGGGATCGAGAGCGGGGAGACCACCATGCTCGACGTGCTCAAAACCTTCTACACCGGCTTTTCCAAAGAGCTGGACCACGCTTTCGAGACGGTCGGCGACCATGAAGTGGAGGTTCCCGCGGAGGAGACGGACATTATCTGTGACAAATGCGGCGCGCGGATGGTGGTGAAGAACGGACGCTACGGCAAGTTCGCCGCCTGTCCCAACTACCCCGCCTGCAAGAACACCCGCCCGCTCGCGCAGACAAACGACGGGCTTGTGGAGAAGAAACCGGAGATCGCCGAGGAAAAATGCGAGCTCTGCGGCGCGGACATGATCCTGAGAAACGGGCGGTTCGGTTCCTTCTACGCCTGCTCCCGCTACCCGGAATGCAAGAACACGCGCCAGAAGAACAAGCCGCTCGGCGTGAAATGCCCGGACTGCGGCGCGGATCTTGTGGTCAAATACGGCAAGAACCGGACGATGTTTTACAGCTGCAGCCGGTATCCCGAGTGCAAGTTCTCCTCCTGGGATCTGCCGCTCGCCGAAAAATGCCCGAAGTGCGGCGGAATGCTCTACCGGAAAAAGGGCAAAAACCAGATCGTCTGCAAGACCGAGGGATGCGGATACAAAGCGGAGGCCGAGGACGCGGCTCCCATGGCAGAATCGGACGGCGGGGAGAGCTGAATCATGACGAACACCATCCAAGTGTACGGCGCGGGACTGGCCGGGAGCGAGGCGGCGTGGCAGGCGGCGAAGCAGGGCGTGAAAGTCCGGCTCTATGAGATGAAGCCGGGCAAGAAGTCGCCCGCCCACCATTCCGACGGATTCGCCGAACTGGTCTGCTCCAACTCCCTGCGCTCCGCGGAGCTGACAAACGGCGCGGGCCTGCTCAAGGAAGAACTCCGACGGATGGGATCGCTCATCATGGAGGCGGCTCTCGCGTCCCGCGTGGCGGCGGGGG
Source organism: Oscillospiraceae bacterium (assembly GCA_015065385.1). Taxonomy (GTDB): domain Bacteria; phylum Bacillota; class Clostridia; order Oscillospirales; family CAG-272; genus UMGS1696. Next base: position 351,780 of record SVQK01000056.1, read on the forward strand.
GAGCTCTGGCCGTGGATCGGGAGAAGTTTTCCGCCTATGTGACGGAGAAGATCCTCTCCTGTCCCATGATCGAGGTGATCCCCGAGGAGAGGACCGATCTGCCCGGGGACGAGATCACCGTCACGGCGACCGGACCTTTGACCTCGGACGGGCTGGCAGAAACCATTTCCGCGCTCATCGGGGGGAAGAGCCTTTACTTCTACGACGCGGCGGCCCCCATCGTGGACGCGGAGTCCGTGGATATGACGAAGGCCTTCTTCGCCTCCCGGTACGGGAAGGGCGGGGCGGATTACGTCAACTGTCCCATGACGGAGCCCGAGTACAAAGCCTTTTACCGCGCCCTGCTCTCCGCCGAGGAGGCCCCGCTGCACGATTTCGAGGCGGGCGACGCGCTCAAGGTCTTCGAGGGCTGCATGCCCGTGGAGGTCATGGCGCGGCGGGGAGAGGACACGCTCCGCTACGGCCCGATGAAGCCCGTGGGGATCCGCCATCCCGAAACCGGCGAGGAATTCTACGCGGTGGTGCAGCTGCGCAAGGAGAACGAAGCGGGCACCATGTACAATCTGGTGGGCTTTCAGACCCACCTGACGTGGCCGGAGCAGCGGCGGGTCTTCTCCATGATCCCGGGGCTCGAGCGCGCGGAATTTCTGCGCTACGGCGTCATGCACCGAAACACCTTCCTTTGCTCGCCGGATCTGCTCGACGCAGACTACTCCCTCCGGGAAAACCGGAATCTGTATTTCGCCGGACAGATGACGGGGGTGGAGGGCTACATCGAATCGGCGGCGTCCGGATTTGTCGCCGGAGTGAACGCGGCAAGATGCGCGCTCGGAAAGGAGCCCTTCCTGTTCCCGGAGGAGACCATGACCGGAGCGATGGCGCACTATATTTCCCATGGAGACAGGACGCTCTTCCAGCCCATGAACGCCAATTTCGGCGTGATGCCCCCGCTCGGATTCCGGGTGAAGGGCGGAAAACGGGCGCGGAACGAGGCGCTGTCCCAGCGGGCTCTCGAAGCAATCGGCGGGATCCGGGAGACACTCGGCATACTCTGAGGGGAGGAGCGAAATGGATATCATCATCGACGCCATGGGCGGGGACAACGCTCCGACCGAGATCGTCAAGGGCGCGGCGGAGGCTGCGAAGGACGGAGGGGCTCGGCTCGTTCTGGTCGGGAACAAGCTCCGGATCGAACAGAGTCTCCGGGCATGCGGGGCGGACACGCGCCTGATCGAGATCGTACACGCGGATCAGGTCATCACCATGGAGGACGATCCCATGTCCGTGGTGCGGGCCAAGAAGCAGTCATCCATGGCCGAAGGGCTGAGACTCTTGAAAGAGGGCGGGGACGCCTTCGTGTCTGCCGGAAACACCGGGGCGCTCCACGCGGGATCCTCCCTGATCATCCGGACGGTCAAGGGCGTTCAGCGTTCCGGGATCGCCACGGTTCTGCCCTTCACAAGGCCGATTTTGCTGATGGACTCCGGCGCGAACATCAACGTGACGGCGGAATACTTCGTTCAGTGGGCCATCATGGGCTCCCTGTACATGAAAAACGTGCTCGGCGTGGAGAACCCCGAGGTGGGACTTCTCAACAACGGAACCGAGGACCACAAGGGAACGCAGATCCAGATCGACGCCTACCGGAAGCTGAACGGGCAGGCGGGGCTGAGCTTTGTCGGGAACGTGGAGGGGAAGGAACTCCCCTTCGGACCGTGCGACGTGATCGTGACGGACGGCTTTACCGGGAATGTGACCTTGAAGCTCATCGAGGGCATGTCGAAATTCATGCTCGGGCTGCTGAAGGACATGTACACGAAAAACGCCGTGACCAAGCTCTCGTTCCTTGCCATGAAGAACGATCTCAGGCAGATGAAACACAATTTCGACGCGTCGGAATACGGAGGCGCGCCTCTGCTCGGCCTTCAGAAGCCCGTCATCAAGGCGCACGGCAGCTCGGACGCGCGGGCTCTGAAAAACGCGATCCGTCAGGCACAGACCTTTGTTTCCACCGGCATGACGGAGCAGATCGCGGAGAGAATGGCGGAATACGGAGAGGCACGGGCGGCAAAGACGGCGGACGGAAAACCCGCAGAAAGCGCAGGAAACTGAATGATGGAAGACAGCGAAATGGGGATCGATCCTCGTCCGGTGGAGGAGCTTGAGGAGAAGATCGGGTATTCGTTCCGGAACAGAGCGCTTTTGACGGAGGCTCTGACCCATTCCTCCTATCACAACGAGATGAAGTCCAAGGGGAGCCGCGCGCCCTTCAACGAACGTCTGGAGTTCTTAGGGGATTCCGTGCTCTCCATCGTGGTCAGCTCCTATCTCTTCGAGCGGTTCCGCAACAAGCAGGAGGGAGATCTGACCAAGATCCGGGCGGCCGTGGTCTGCGAGAAGGCGCTCGCCAAATACGCGGAGGAAATCAGCCTCGGACAGTACATGTTTCTCGGTCACGGCGAGGTGATGAACAACGGGCGGGAACGTCCCTCCATCACCGCGGACGCCTTCGAAGCCCTGCTCGCCGCCATCTATCTGGACACGGGCGAGACCTTTGAGACCGTCACGTCCTTTCTCATGCCCTTCGTGTCGAAGGAAATCGTCGCGGTGACGGAGGAGGGCGTCTATGTGGATTACAAGACCACCCTTCAGCAGATCGTCCAGCAGGTGGGCGGGGAGATCCTCGAATATGTGCTGGTGGAGGCGAAGGGCCCGGATCACAACAAGCAGTTCTCCGTGGAAGCCCGCCTGAATTCCAACGTGATCGGACGGGGAACCGCCAAAACGAAGCGGGAGGCCGAACAGCACGCCGCGCGGGAAGCTCTGATCCTCTTCGGAGAGCTGCCCGAATGAAGCACGTCAACATACCGGTATTCGTCCCGCACCTCGGATGTCCGAAACAGTGCGTGTTCTGCGATCAGCGCGCCATTTCGGGCGTCCGTTCTTTTGATATGGAGACAGCCCGCCGCACAATCGAGGACCATCTCGCCACGATCGGGGGAGCAGAGGCGGAGATCGCGTTTTTCGGCGGATCCTTCACCGGGATCGGGGAGGCGCGGATGCGTGCCCTTCTGGATCTGGCGGAAGAGTACGTCCGCGCGGGAAAGGTTCTGGGCATCCGCTTTTCCACAAGGCCGGACTGCATCGACGAGGGGATCCTCTCCATCCTGTCCCGGTATTCCGTGAAGACGGTGGAGCTCGGGATCCAGTCGGCGTCTGAACGGGTGCTGGCTCTCTCAAAGCGCGGCCACACGGCGGAGGACAGCAAAAGAGCGATGGATCTGCTCGTTTATGCGGGATATGAGGTCGTCGGTCAGATGATGCTCGGCCTGCCCGGAGCGGAAAGGGAAGACGATCGGGAAACGGCGCGGTTCATCGCGGACTGCGGCGCGGCGGCTGCCCGGATCTATCCCACCGCGGTGTTCCGGGATACGGAGCTCTGTGACATGACGCGCCGCGGGGAGTATGTTCCCATGACGGAGGAGGAGACTGCGGAGCGGGGCGCGGACGTTCTCGAAATCTTCGCGCGCCGCGGCGTGGAGGTGATCCGCATCGGACTGCCCGCATCAGCCGGTGAGGAAGGGGACGCCTTCTTTGCAGGCCCGCGCCATCCCGCCATCGGGGAGAAGATCCGCAGCCGCCTGTACGGACGGATCCTCGACGAAGCGCTCCGGGAGGCCGGGATCCCGTCCGCAGGAGAGGGCGAGCGGGTTTGTCTGACCGTGGAGACGGCTGTCGGCGAGGTTTCCGCTGCCGCCGGATACGGTCGGGAAAACAAAATAAGAATAGAAAAAGAATTCAATGTAAAAAAAGTGAAATTCATTGAAAATCCCGCCGTTTCGCGGTATAATATCGTATTATCATCTGAGTTTTCCGCGTCGGAGGGAGGAGCTGGCACATGTATCTGAAATCGCTGGAGCTGCACGGCTTCAAATCCTTTCCGGAGCGGACGGTGCTGCATTTCTCCGGCGGCGCGACGGTGATCGTCGGACCGAACGGCAGCGGCAAATCCAACATCACGGACGCCATGCGCTGGGTGCTGGGGGAGTTATCCACAAAGAACATCCGCGGCTCGAAGATGGAGGACGTGATTTTCGCCGGAGCCGACGACATGAAGCCGATGAGCTTTGCCGAGGTGTCCGTGACCTTCGACGACAGCGCAGAGCCGCGTACCCTCCAATCCCCCTACGAGGAGGTCACCGTCACAAGGCGGTACTACCGGAGCGGGGACAGCGAATACTTCATCAACCGTCGGAAATGCCGCCTGAAGGACATCTTCGAGCTCTTCATGAACACCGGCATCGGGCGGGAGGGCTATTCCATCGTCGGACAGGGGCGCATCGCCGAAATCATCTCCCGCAAGAGCGAAGACCGCCGCGGCATCTTCGAGGAAAGCGCGGGGATCGCGCGGTTCCGCTACCGGAAAATCGAATCCGAAAAAAAGCTGGCTGAAACCGAGGCCAACATGGAGCGTGTGGCGGATATCGAAGCGGAGCTGGCCGCGCGGGTCGGACCGCTCGAAAAAGAGGCGGCCAAAGCAAGGAAATACCTCGAGCTCTACGCGGAGAAGAAAAAGGTCGATATCTCCCTCTGGCTCTACGAGGCGGCGCGGCTGAAAGAGGCCATCCGGAAGAGCACGGACGACACCGCTCTCTCGGCGCACGAACTGGAAATGGCGGAGGATTCCCTCAAGGTGACCTCCTCCCTCATCGAACGGCTTTACGAGCAGTCGAGGGACAACAAGGAGAATTCGCGCCGCAACCGGGATTCCATTTCCGATGTGTCCAAGCGCATGAACGCGGCGGAATCGGAAGTGAAGCTCCTGGAGCGGGAAAGTCAGCACGCGGGCGTCGAGCTGGCCACCGAGGAACAGCTGGCCGGGGCCGCCGAGACGTCGCGGGAACAGGAATCGGAGCGGCTGACACAGCTTAAAACCCGCGCCGGGGAGATCGACGGGGAAATTGCCGCGGCGGAAAAACGGTACGCGGAGCACACCGAACGGCTCGCGGAACTGGACCGCTCCATCAAGGCGAGGGACGCGGAGCTGGAAAAGTCGCTCGGGGAGCAGAAGGACGCCGAAAACCGCCTGACCGATCTCAGAGTGCGGCTGAACGTGCTGGAAAACAGCATCCAGAACCAGAAAAAACGGTCGGAGACCATCGGATCCGATCTGGAAAAATACGAGGCGGAGATCGCCGAATGCAACCGGATCTGCAAGGAGGCGGAGGACACGGCGAAATCCTATCGGGAAGAGGCCGGAAAAATCGCCGACCGGCTGTCCGAATCCGCCGAACGGATCGCCGCGATCCGGAGAGAATCGGGCGGATTCGAAAACGAGGCACGGGAGCTTCAGGCGGACATCGCGTCGCTCGAGAGCCGGATCGCCGCCATGACGAAGATGGTGGAGCACTTCGACGGATACAACAACAGCGTCCGCTACGTCATGAACGAGGCGAAAGCAGGGCGGCTCGGCGGGATCCGCGGCCCTCTGTCCTCCCTTATCTCGGTGGAGAAGACCTACATCCCCGCCATTGAGACCTCCCTCGGCGGCGCTCTCCAAAACATCGTCACGGACGACGAGGGGTCCGCCAAGGCTGCCATCGCGTCCCTGAAACGGTCCGGAACCGGTCGGGCGACGTTCTATCCCATCACCACCGTGCGCGCGCAGGAGAGAGGGCGGGAATACGACGGCGTGGACCGGGCCCGCGGCTTTCTCGGCTGGGGTGACGACCTGACGGACTCCGCCCCGGAATACAGAACCATCGTGAAATCCCTGCTCGGGCGGCTGGCGGTGTTCGATACGCTGGACAACGCTTCCGACGCGGCGCGGGCAAGGGGATGGCGGATCCGGGCGGTGACGCTCGACGGCCAGCAGATCAACGCGGGCGGCTCCTTCACCGGCGGCACGACCAAGCGGGACAGCGGCATGCTCTCCCGATCCGCGGAAATCGACCGGATGAAGCGGGAGCGCGGCGAAGCGGAGAACAAGCTCGCGGCGGTCCGGGACAAGATCCGGGAGGCCGGGGAGAAGATCGACGCCATCGGAAAGGAAAACGGCGGCGAAGAGGAGCGGATGCGCCTCATGAACGTGCTCGCCGGAACCGAGGAAAAGACCTACAGCGACGCGGACGGCAGACGGAAGACGCTTCTCGAGCTGACCGAAGGCATGAAAAAAGACGCCGCGGGACTGGACGAATCCTCCGCCCGTTCGGAAGAGGAGATCGGACGGCTGAAGCTGTCCGTGGAAGAGACGGAGCGGAAGATCGGGGAGATCCGGGCTGAACGGGAGGAGACCGGCGCGCAGAGAGGTCAGGACGAGCTCGAAGCGGCGGAGATCGGCGAGCGGGCCAACGAAGAACGGATCCGGCTCGCGGAACTGAACCGTGACCGCGAGGCCGTAACGGAATCCATCCGGGAGACCGGGGAGCGCGGCGCGGAGCAGGAATCGGCGGCGGAGAACCATCGGAAGAAGGCCGAAGAACTCCGCGCGCGAATCGAAGAACTGGCCGGGCAGAGGAAGGAGCGGGAAGACGAGGCGGCGCGCCTGAGAGAAGAGATCGGCGGCCTCGACGGACGTCAGAAGGATCTGGACGCAGCGGTGGATGAGATCGACACGCGGCTCGCCCAGCTCAGAAAGACGGAGCAGGAGCAGATTTCGAAGAAAGATCTGACCTTTGTCGCTCACTCGAAGAACGAAGCGCGGCTGAATTCCTTGAAAGAATCCGAACAGAAAGCCCACGCGGCCCTGTGGGACGATTACGAGCTGACGTGGGCGACGGCGGTGCGCTTCTCCGAGGAAAACGACTGTCCCGCGGTTGCCGACGGGGAGCGTTCGAAGACGATCGCGCTGCAAACGGAGCTGAAAGGAAAACTGCGCTCGCTCGGCCATGTGAACGTGGACGCCGTGGACGAATACAACGAGGTCAAGACCCGGTACGAGACGATCCGGACCCAGCTCTCCGACCTGAGAGAATCCCGGGCGGATCTGGAAAACGTGATCCGCGGCATCGAGCGGGACATGAAGACAATGTTCCTCGACGCGTTCGGGAAGATCAACACCTATTTCGGGGAGGTCTTTCGGGAGCTGTTCGGCGGCGGACACGCGGAGGTGATCCTGACGGATCCGGAGAACGCTTTGGAATCGGGCATCGAGATCAACGCCGCGCCTCCCGGAAAGACCGTCAAGAACCTGAATCTGCTGTCCGGCGGGGAACAGGCCTTCATCGCCATCGCCCTGCTGTTCGCGCTGATCAAGGTCAATCCGTCGCCCTTCTGCATCTTCGACGAGATCGAAGCCGCGCTGGACGAGGTGAACGTGAGCCGGGTCGGGCGGTATGTGAAGAACGTCTCGAAGGACATGCAGATCATCATGATCTCCCACCGGCGCGGGACGATGGACATCGCGGACACCCTCTACGGCGTGACCATGCAGAAGAGCGGCGTCTCGAAGGTCTTCACCCTCGGCGCGGGGGACGACAGGGAGAAGTATTTGAAATAATCAGAACCGGTCGGACGGAGCTCCGGCGGACGAGGTACATATGGGATTTTTTGACAAACTCAAGGCGGGCCTCCAGAAGACGAAGGAGGCCGTGTTCGGGCAGCTCAATCAGGTCATGAAGAATTTCCGGAAGGTGGACGAGGACCTTCTCGAGGAGCTGGAGGAAATCATGATCATGGCCGATATGGGCGCGGGCACCACCGAAAAGGTCATCGACGAGCTCAGGGACCGGATCAAAACGAAAAACATCAAGACCGGGGACGGCGTCAAGGCGGAGCTGGCCGATATCCTCCGCGCGCAGGTCGGGGAAGGGGAGCCCCTGAATCTCTCCACCTCGCCCTCCGTGATCCTGGTGATCGGCGTCAACGGCGTGGGCAAGACCACCTCCATCGGCAAGATCGCGCACAATCTGAAAAAAGAGGGCAAGCGCGTGGTCGTGGCGGCGGCGGATACCTTCCGCGCGGCGGCGATCGAACAGCTTGCCGTCTGGTGCGAACGGGCCGGCGTGGACATGATCTCGCAGAAGGAAGGAGCCGATCCCGCCTCCGTTGTGTTCGACGCCATCGCCGCGGCCAACAAGAGACGCGCGGACGTTCTGATCATTGACACCGCGGGACGCCTGCACAACAAATCGAACCTCATGGAGGAGCTGGCGAAGATCAACCGGATTATCAGCCGCGAACTGCCGGACGCCGCGCGGGAGACGCTTCTTGTGCTCGACTCCACGACGGGTCAGAACGCCGTCATGCAGGCGAAGAAATTCAAGGAGGCCGCCGACATCACGGGCCTTGTGCTGACGAAGCTGGACGGCACGGCAAAGGGCGGCGCGGTCTTCTCCATCAAGGACGAGGTGGACATCCCCGTGAAGTTCATCGGCGTGGGAGAAAAGATCGACGACATGCAGCCCTTCGACGCGAAGATGTTCGTGGACGCCCTCATCTCCGACGACGTGTACGAGGAACCGGAAGCGGAGGCGGACGGAGAGGACGCGGAGGACGGGGAATGACCGAGCTGATTCTCGCGTCCAACAACAGGAAAAAAATCGCGGAACTTGAAACTTTTTTCGCCTCCGCGTCGTCTAAAGAGATAAGAGTGAGGACCCTTTCCGATATCGGCTGGACCGGGGAGATCGAGGAGGACGGAGATTCCTTCGAGGAAAACTCCCTCATCAAGGCGATGGTTCCCGCCTCCCTCGGAAAGATCGGGACGGCGGACGATTCCGGACTCGCGGTGGACGCCCTGAACGGCGCGCCCGGCGTGTATTCCGCCCGCTACTCCGGAGAGGGAGCCGACGACGCGAAGAACCGCGCGAAGCTGCTCCGGGAGCTCTGCAGCGTTCCGGAAGAGAAGCGCGGCGCGAAGTTCGTCTGCGTGATGACCCTCGTTTTGCCGGAGCAGTCCGGGATCGTCGTTCCGGAAGAGTGGCGCGCGGACGCGGCACTGTGCGAAAAGCGCGGGATCGATCCCGCCCGAGTGATGAACGTGCGCGGAGAGTGTAACGGACGGATCCTGACACAGGAGCGCGGTTCCGGCGGATTCGGCTACGACTGCCTCTTCTGGTATCCCGAATTCGGAGCCACATTCGGCGAAACGCCCCAGGAGAAGAAAAACGGCGTATCCCACAGAGGCCGCGCCATGAAGGAATTCACCCGCCGCCTCCTCGCCATGCTCGGGGAATGAAGCGGGAACAGCCGTCGATGACGGGCAAGGAGTGTCTATGCTCACAAGCAAACAGAGAGCGATCTTAAAATCCGCCGCTTCCCGAACCGATGCCATTTTCCAGATCGGAAAGGGCGGGGTGGGGGATGCTGCCGTAAAATCCATATCCGACGCGCTGGAGGCCAGAGAACTGGTGAAAATCAGCGTGCTGGACAATTCCGACGAGGATCCGCGGGAGGCCGGGGAAGAGATCGCCCGCGCCACCGGATCCGAGGTCGTCGCCGTGATCGGGCGGAAGATCATCCTGTTCCGGGAGTCCTCGAAGCCCGAGAAGCGCGCGATTTCCACGCTCCTATGACGGAGAGGACGGAAATCCGCTCCGCCCCGGGATCGGATGGGACGAGGCTCCCCCGGCTCGGGATCTTCGGCGGGACCTTCGCGCCTCCCCACATGGGCCACGTCCGGGCGGCCGAGGCGTTTCTGCGCATGCTCAATCCTCCCGGAACGGAGGAGGAAGAGCGCGCGAAACTCCTGATCATTCCCACCGCAACCTCCCCGCACAAGGCGATGGCGGAAGGAGACACCCCGGAGGCGAGACTGCGGATGTGCCGCGCCGCCTTCGGACATCTTCCCGACACGGAGGTCTCCGATTACGAGATCGCAAAGGGCGGCGTGAGCTATACCGTGCTGACGCTGGAGCATTTCGCCGGAGCGTGCCGGGAGCTGTGGCTGCTCTGCGGGAGCGATATGTTCCTCACCCTCGGGAACTGGTACCGGGCGGCGGATATTTTCCGTCTGGCGCGGATCGCCGGGATTTCCCGCGGGACGGAGGAGAAACGGATCCTCGAGGCGAAGAGGACGGAATACGAGGAGCGGTTCGGCGTTTCCGTCGCGCTGCTCGAAGACGAGCCGTTTCCGCTTTCCTCCACCGAAATCCGCCGCCGGATCGCCGAAGACGGGGATCTCGACGGACTGCTGCCCCCCGGCGTGACGGAAATCATCCGGCGGGACCATCTCTATGAATACGGAATGAACCATGGTGAAACGAACGCTTGACGAAGAAGCTCTCCGGCAGCTGGCGGAGGACGTGAGGCCGTACCTGACCGAAAAGCGGTACGCCCACACCCTTGCCGTGGAGAAGGAGGCCGCGCGGCTGGGAGAACTGTATCTGCCCGACCGGATCGCGTCCCTGCGGGCATCGGCCCTGCTCCACGACATCACCAAGAAGGAGAGCGTGGAAAAACAGTTGCAATTGTGCCGGGAGTTTGGTATAATGACGGACGAGGCCGATCTTCTTTCCCCCTCCGTCTTCCATGCGAAAACGGCAGCCGCCGTCGCCGGGAGGGATTTCGCCTCCTATGTGGACGACGAGATCCTCGGAGGCATCCGCTGGCACACGACGGGCCGGGCGGGTATGACGGTGTTCGAGTCGCTGGTCTATCTGGCGGATTATATCGAGGAAACCCGCACCTTCGACGACTGCGTCCGGCTGAGGCGGGATTTCCGCGGCAGACTGCGGGACGGAGCCGATCCGGACGAAGCGCTGACCGATACGATGATCGAGTCCTTTGACCTTACGATCGAGGGACTGATCCGGGACGGCGCGCCCATCGCCGCGGATTCCGTCGCCGCGCGGAACTGGTTCATCCTCCGGAAGCACAGGGACGATGAGAAACGCTGAAAGTAAGGAGCTGACCGCCCATGAAGAACGAAGATTTTGACGAGAACAAGCCCCAGAACGGGGACTTTACGGATTACGGACCTCTTGGAGACGGCGACCGGGACGAGGAACCGGAGAAGGACACCCCGACCGACGAAACCGACGAAGACGACGTCTCCATGTACTATCCGGACGGCGACAGCGAGCATATGGCGGATGACGACGAAGGGGACGGCTCCTTCCTCTCCGCCCGCGAGAAAAAGAAAAAGAAGATCCGGAAAAAGAACGCCCGCCTGACCGGAGCGCAGATCGCCCTGATCGCCGTGGTGTTCGTGCTGTACACCCTCGTGATCGTGACGGCTTCCTGGATCCTGTTCTATAAGCCGTCCGCGGCAAAGAACGGGGAGGATCTGCCCTTTGACATCACACCGATCGCGGGAACCGAGGGCGAAGACGCGCCTCCGGTCCACAGAGACGACAGCGCTTCGAGCCAGAGCGGGGACGAGACGCCCGATCCGAACGTGACCGGAACCTCTCCCATCGACGAGCCCGCGCCGGACGACGGGGAAGAGCAGGTGGAGACTCCCACGAGCTCCAGCGAATGGAAAGTGAAGGACGGCGTCTACAACGTGCTGGTGGTCGGCATGGATAAGCAGGCCAATCTGGCGGACGTGACGATGCTCGTGAACGTGAACACCTCCGACGCCTCCATCACCGTCATGCAGATCCCGCGCGACACCCTCATCACGACGGGCGTATCCACCGACAAGATCAACGCGCAGTACGCCTCCCTCGTGGGGAACGCCTATCATCAGGGCTACAGCAATTCGTATATGAAAGCCCTGTCCGACTACGCGCGGATCCTCGAGCAGAGCCTGTGCGTGAAGATCCATTACACGGTGCTCGTGGATCTGGAAGGCTTCCCGGCGATCGTGGACTCCGTCGGGCCGATCTCGGTGTTCGTGCCCGGGCCGATGCACTACAGCGATCCCGAACAGGACCTGTACATCAACATCGACGAGGGATGGAACGAGCTGGACGGGAAGGCGGCCGAGGGATTCGTGCGGTTCCGCTCCGGCTATGTGCAGGCCGACCTCGGACGGATGAACGCCCAGAAGATCTTCCTCACCGCCCTGTATCAGAAGGTGGTCTCCCTCTTGAAAAAGATGGAGATCGGCAAGATCACGGAGCTGGCGCAGGTCGTGTCGAACAACGTGACCACCGACATGAGCGTGTCCGATCTGGTGTTCTTCGCAAGGGCGTTCATGAACATCGGCATCGACAACGTGACCATGATGACCGCGCCCGGCGATATGGCGACCTCTACCCACTATGTGCTCAACCGCGCCGCGACGCTGCAGATCATCAACGATCACTTCAACATCTACGAGAAGGCCATCGACGACAACATCTTCGACCGATACTGGACCTTCTGCTATAACTACGACGTCTATCTCAACGTGTACTACGCCCCTGTGACATCCGCCTACACATCCGAATATACAGGCGACGAGGTGGCCGGTGACGGCATCGCCATCCCGTTCCTGCACTGAAAATCAACTGACGGAGGATCTTATGGACAACGAAACCGGAAAGCTGCCGATCGAAGAAACCCTGACGGCGGAAGAGCTGAAGACCCCCGAGACCCTTGCGAAATTCATCGTATCCGTGCTTGACGCGAAGAAAGCGCGGGATATCCGCCTGCTCCATGTGGAGGACAGAACGATCATCGCGGACTATTTCGTCATTGCGACCGGTTCCTCCCGCACGCAGATCCGGGCTCTCGCGGACGAGATCGAGTTCAGGCTCGAGCCTTACGGGATAAAGCCCCACCACGTCGAAGGCGCGGACACCGGCGTCTGGGTGCTGGAGGACTTCGGAGCCGTGATCGTCCACCTGTTCAACAGCGAGGGACGGGAATTCTACAACCTCGACAAGCTCTATCAGGACACCACCGAGCGGGATATCTCCGCGCTCATAACCGAAGACTGAACAATTCATTTTCAATAAAGAAGGACGTCAGCCATGAAATACGATTTTGCCGCCATTGAGAAGAAATGGCAGGACCGGTGGGACGAAGCCGGGATCTTCCGGGCTTCCGACGACCGTTCGAAGAAGAAGTTTTACGCGCTGGTCGAATTCCCCTATCCGAGCGGCGCGGGGATGCACGTCGGCCACATCAAGGCCTATTCCGGACTTGAGGTCATCTCCCGGAAGAGAAGGATGGAAGGGTACAACGTGCTCTTCCCGATCGGCTTCGACGCGTTCGGCCTTCCGACGGAAAACTACGCCGTGAAGACCAACACCCATCCCCGGATCGTCACGGACCGCAACATCAAAAAGTTCACGTCCCAGCTGCGCCGGGTTGGCTTCTCCTTCGACTGGTCCCGGGTGGTGGACACTACGGACGAGGACTACTATAAGTGGACCCAGTGGATCTTCCGCAAGATGTTTGACGCGGGGCTGGTTTTCCGCGCCACGACGCTTGTGAACTACTGCCCGCACTGCCAGGTCGTCCTGTCCAACGAGGATTCCCAGGGCGGCAAATGCGATATCTGCCACAGCGAAGTGATCCAGAAATCGAAGGACGTCTGGTATCTGCGCATCACCGAATACGCCGACAAGCTGCTCGAAGGCCTCTCCAAGGTGGACTATCCCGCCAACGTGAAGGCCATGCAGGAGAACTGGATCGGCCGGTCCGAGGGCGCGTTCGCCAATTTCAAGCTGACGGGCTGCGACGACTCCCTCCGCATCTACACCACCCGTCCGGACACCATGTTCGGCGTGACCTTCATGGTCATCGCTCCGGAGCATCCCGTGATCGAGAAATACCGCGACAGGATCAAAAACATCGCAGAGCTTGACGCTTACCGCGAGGAATGCGCCAAGAAGACGGAGTTCGAGCGGACGCAGCTCGTGAAGGACAAAACGGGCGTCCGGATCGAGGGGATCGCGGCGGTCAATCCGGCGAACGGAAAGGAGATCCCGATCTATATCTCCGACTACGTTATGATGGGCTACGGCACGGGCGCGATCATGGCCGTTCCCGCGCACGACGAGCGCGACTACGACTTTGCGAAGAAATTCGGCATCGATATCATCGAGGTCATCAAGGGCGGCGATATTTCGAAGGAAGCCTATACCGGCGACGGCGAGATGGTCAACTCCGCCTTCCTCGACGGGATCAAAACCAAGAAGGAAGCCATTGCGAAGATGCTCGGCTACCTGACGGAAAAGGGCATCGGCGAAAAGGGCGTTCAGTACAAGATGAAGGACTGGGCGTTCAACCGCCAGCGGTACTGGGGCGAGCCGATCCCGATCGTCCACTGCCCGAAGTGCGGCATGGTCGGCGTACCCTACGAAGAGCTGCCGCTGAAGCTGCCGCCGGTGGAGAACTTCGAACCCGGAGAGGGCGGCGAGAGTCCTCTGGCAAAGATCGATTCCTTCGTGAACTGCTCCTGCCCGAAGTGCGGCGGCCCCGCCAGACGCGAGACCGACACCATGCCTCAGTGGGCGGGCTCCTCGTGGTACTTCCTCCGCTACACCGATCCGCACAATCCGGACGCCATCGCTTCGAAGGAGGCGCTCGACTACTGGATGCCCGTGGACTGGTACAACGGCGGTATGGAACACGTCACCCGCCACATGATCTACTCCCGGTTCTGGCACCGGTTCCTCTATGATATCGGGGCGGTTCCGTGCGAAGAACCGTACGCCAAGAGAACCGCGCAGGGCCTGATCCTCGGTCCGGACGGCGACAAGATGTCGAAGTCCAAGGGCAACGTGGTGGATCCCAACGACGTGGTGGACGTGTACGGCGCGGACGTTCTCCGGGTGTATGTGCTTTTCATGGGCGACTACGGCTCGGCGGCACCGTGGAACGACAGCTCCGTGAAGGGCTGCAAGCGGTTCCTCGACCGGGTGGCGTCCCTGCCCGAGATGGTATCCGGCACGGTTCATCCGAAGCTCGAGACGGCCTTCCACAAGACGGTGAAGAAAGTGACGGGCGACATCGACGAGATGAAATTCAACACCGCCATCGCCGCTCTCATGACCCTGCTCAACGATATCACCGACGCGGGCAGCCTGACGAAGGATCAGCTCGTGACGTTCATCAAGCTCCTCAATCCCTTCGCCCCGCACCTGACGGAGGAGATCTGGGAGACCATCGGCGGGGCGGGCTTCCTCTCCCTCGCCTCGTGGCCGGAGTATGACGAGGCGAAGACCGTGGACGACGAGATCGAGATCGCCGTGCAGATCATGGGCAAGCTGAAGGGAACCATCCTCATTCCGAAGGACGCCCCGAAGGAGGAGGCTGTCGCCGCGGCCAAGGCGGATCCGAAGATCGCGCCGTCCCTCGAAGGGAAGACCGTGGTGAAGGAAATCTACGTTCCCGGCAAGATCGTCAATCTGGTTGTAAAATAATTTCGGCGAATTGCCTGAAATTACCGGAAAAGACTTGACAACGGACTTTGTTTCGTGTATAATAATTTAGAGGTAAACGCTTGTGTTGCCTTTGCTTAAAGCGAAGGGAGGGATATAGAGTGGCAGAAATCAGAGTGAAAGAGGGCGAGTCCCTGGACAGCGCGCTTCGCCGGTTCAAGAGACAGTGCCAGCGTTCCGGCATTCAGGCCGAGCTCCGCAAGAGAGAAGCTTACGAAAAGCCGAGCGTCAAGAGAAAGAAGAAGTCCGAAGCAGCCAGAAAGCGCAAGTACAAATAATTCGGACAAAGCATGAGAGAACAGGAACCGGGTTCGTTTGGGATCCGGTTCTTTTTTGGTCTCAGGATAATATTTTTTCTAAAAAATCCCGGAAATTCTTGACTAAGTGTGTTCAGATTGCTATAATAATCCCGGAAGGACGGATCAAAGCCCCCGTCCGGCTCGCGTACGATTCCGGTTTTTCCGGAGGCGCGGACAAACACCGATACAGAAACGGAGATTGATTATGGCTACAACGAAGGTTGCCTTCATCGGCTGCGGCGGACGCAACGGCGCGCATGTGCAGAAGTGCATGGAGAATCTGGACAACATCGAGTATGTGGGATTCTGCGATATCGACGAATCCCGGGCCTACGGATACGCGGAGAGAACGAAGACCGATCCCGAGGGGAAGATCTTCCGCGACTACCGCGAAATGCTGAACAACACCAAGCCGGACGCGATCTTCATGGCGGTTCCCCCGCATGTTCACGGGGATATCGAGCCCGCCATCATCGAAAAGGGCATTCCGTTCCTGATCGAAAAGCCGGTCGCCCTCGACATGGCTACGGCGGAGCGGATCGAGAAGCTCATCAAGGAAAAGAATCTCATTACCGCGGCCGGATTCCAGGACCGTTACCAGAACCTGACCCAGATCATGAAGGAGTACATTCAGGGCAAGAAGGTTGGTCTTGTGACGGCTGCGTGGTACGGCGGCATCCCCGGCGTTTGGTGGTGGAGACAGATGGAGACCTCCGGCGGTCAGGTGGTCGAGCAGAATATCCACCTCTTCGACCAGGCCCGGTATCTCTTCGGCGAACCGCTGTATGTCAACTGCGCGGGCGCGAGAGGCATCGTCGATCCCGAGACCTACGGCGTTCCCGGCTACAACGTTCACGACTATTCCTCCGCGGTCATCAAGTTCAAGTCCGGCGTCATCGCCACCATTTTCACAGCCTGCTATCAGAGAGGCCCGGGCATGCAGAGCGGCATGAACATCTACTGCGACGACGCGGTGCTGGAATACGGCCTTCGCAGCTGGCTCAAGATCACCGATAAGGACGGCGTTCACGAGTACACCCGCGGCAAGGAGCAGACCGGCATTCAGGACGAGGCGTTCATCTATGCCGTCCGGACGGGAGACCGTTCCCGGATCCTCGCGGACTACAGCGAAGCGGTGAAGTCCCTGAGACTGACCCTCGCCTGCAACGAGTCCATCGAGACGGGCAGAACGATCTTCTTCAACTGAGCGGAAACAAAGCACAACCCAGACATCCGAAAGGAGGAGCCGGTTATTCGGTTCCTCCTTTTCAGGAGTGCCGGGCATGGCACGGTCTGTGCGTGAAAGCCCCGTCACGGGTCTTTATCGCCGACCTGAGATCCGATAAAGCCGAGCTCACGGAATTCGTGCTGTGAGCGGATTTCCGTATGCCGTGACGAATTTCCCCGTCCGGATAGATCGTTGGGACTTGACCGCGGTTCGCTGGATATGGTATAATAAGACCGGCATTCTTCCGTTCACACGCGGCGGACGAGCCGTCAGCGTTCGGGAACGCGGAAAGGAGGGGATCGCGCGCGGTATGAAGAGACTGCTGCTTCTTTTGCTGATCCTTCCGATTCTTTGTTCCTGCCGCCACTATGAGATCGACCGGTACGATCCGCCGGGACTGCTCGTGGTCACCGAGTCGGGCGAGTACACCGCCGTCCGCTTCGGCTACAGATGGGAACGGGAACGGAAAGAAGACGCGGTGGATTATGTGGATCCCCGCACTTACGATTACACACCTATCCTTATGAGCGAGGGCGAGACCTGCCATCTCCGCTTCGGCAGGGATTTCGCGCCCGAGATGTATATCATCCGGTTTTATCCGGAGGACGGCGGCGATAAGCAGATCATCGACTATACCCTGAATCCCCGCGGAGGAGATCCCCGTTTCGAGGGGGCCTCGAGCGTACTTCTCCCCGTAACGGAAAGCGGTATCTTTACGGTGGAGGCGGTGTGGCCGGAATGGGTGACGAACAGCGTCGTGACGGATGCGACATACGGATTTCATATCATCGTCTCTGACAAACAATAACGCCCGCCTGAGCAGGTTTCGCTCGGAGCGGGTTTTTTTCATCCTCTGCGGCAGGGATGTTCCTGTTTTTCCGATCGTCCGTCTCTTCGGGCAGCTGCGGAAGGAATGGGCAGAGCGGCGGGCGGAGGACGGCCGGGAGGTTTTTCGGGCGTCCGTGAAAATTCTTCTTGCATCAAACGTCGAAATATGTTATGATATTGTCGAAGATCCAAGTCCCGGAGCGCACGATGAACCAGAAATCCCCTCTTTCCAAAGAAAAGCTGACGACAGAAGCATACGATCAGATCTACGCCTACTGCCTGCGCCGCCTTCCTGACCGGGAATCCGCGGAGGACACGGCGCAGGAGGTTTTTTGCGCGTTCTGGGAGGGGCCGGAGTTTACGGATGAAATGGTCGCGCTCGGCTGGCTGTACCGGGTGGCGAAGAGCAAGGTCAGCGATTTCTACCGGGCGCGGGACCGCCGTTTGAAGAATGAAGCCGCGCTCTCTTTGGAGGATCTTCCCGACGAAGCGGTCCCGGCGGTGCAGGACGAAGCCCTGAGGAGAGCCGAGGCGGGCGAGTTCGGTCTGGACGGCTCACTCGGCGAGGTTGTCCGATCCCTGAGCGAAGAGGATCGCAGGCTGTTCCGGGACGTCTGGATCGACGGGTTCACCTACGCGGAGCTCTCCGAGAAGTACGGCTCGTCCGAAGGCGCGGTCCGCACGAAGGTCTCCCGGCTGAAAAAGAAGCTCACAAAGCTCCTGCGGGAGTATTTGTGGCCGGTTCTGTCCGCGGTTCTGATCAAAACGGTTTTTCATTTATTTTCGGGATGGGTGTAACAATGCACTCCTCTTTTCCGTCTTATACTATAGAGCAAACTTGAATTGGGAGGACTCAATCCATGCGCAGAGCGAACAGACAGCCGGACACCCGGAACGCGCGGAAAGCGGCTCTTTTGGACGCGATGATCGACCGTGAGCTGTCCCGCCCGGATGAAGAGCAGGATCCGGAGAGCATCGCGGAGTGGAGCGGCATGATCGACGGGCTGACCGACGGCGCGTACAGACCGACGCGCGGAGAGAAGCGCAGACTGCTCAAAGCAATGAGAGCGCACAGGAAGGCGGAGCAGGGGGAGAAAAAGGGGAACAGACCACGCGCGGCTGCCGCAGTCGTGTGCGTCCTTCTGGCCCTTCTGCTCCTTCCCGCGGCGGCGTTTGCCGGAGAGATCCGCACCGCGCTTGACGATCTTCTCCTGCGCCTGAAACCGCGGCTCAACGAACTGGAAGACGGGGAGAGCCTCGTCGTTCATACGGAGAACGCGGACTATCTCTTCATCAAGGGAGATCGCGCGAGCCTTCAGACCCCGGAAGAGCTCGCCGACTATCTCCGCGTCCCCGTGCTCTGGCCCGGCTGGCTTCCGGAGGGCGTCGAGGCGGGGGAGATCCTTTTGGGCATGGACTCGAACGACTGGATTATTCTCATTCCCCGTCAAAACGGATTCTCTTTCCATATCGATCTGCCGGGGATCCGGGATTCCTTCCCGGAGGCTGTGAACGTGACGGTGTGCGGGGAGGCGACGGAGCTTTTCTATTACCTGAACGGGGACGGCAGCGGCGGCGCGAACTTTTTCCACGGCGGGGTTCTGTATGTGATTCAATTTTCCTCGTTCAGCGACGCGCAGCGGTTTCTGGACGGGCTGACCGAGGTAAAAGGAGGGGGGCAATGAAGATGAAACGATTGACGGCATGGATTCTCATACTCACGGCGGTATTCGCTCTCAGCAGCTGTCAGAAAAAAGGCGGACGGGAGAACGGGACGCAGAATCAGGGCAGATCCGACGTTTTTCAGGAAAGCGTCATTACGGCGGAGGACGGCTCGCGCTGGCTGACGCACATTTTCAAGTCCGCGCCCATGGAGCTCCCGGACGGCTGGGAGTTTGCGGCGTCCGGCGGGATCGAGTACGACGCACAGCGGGATGAATTCCGCGGACTGTCCTACCGGATGGAGGAGATCGAAGGGGAGGACGGCGTCCTCAAAAGCGTCTTTGACCGCAAGATCGTCGTATGAGACGGTGAGGGGCACCTGAAATCGGAGCTTTCCCTGCTTGATCCGGAATACCGGTGGCGGTCGATGGGGCAGTCCTGCTTTGACGGGGACCTGCTCTAAGGAGGACAATCCCATTGAGGTGGCAAATCCGTACCCGGACAAGCCTGGAATCCGCCGCACCTTCGACGATGAAGAGGCGGAAAAGCTGAGAACCGTCTTTGACAGCGTCGGCGCACCTCATCTTCCCGGGATCAGCGAGGACGTCTCGGAGATCGTATCGGAAGAGCTGTCCGCCTTAAGTGCGGGGATGTCGTCTCCGGAAGACTGCGCGGCGAAGATCCAGTCCCGCGTGTCGATCTGGCTGGCGGAGAACCGGTAGATCGGACACTCCGTGAGAAAGGAGAATACAATGAAGAACCGTTCCAACTTTACAATTATCATATTGATTTTGTTGTCCATTGTTTTGTCCGGACTTCTGTTCGGATGCCGTGAAAAGACAGCACAGGCCGACAACCACGGCGACGGCTGGCTGACGCACGTTTTCCGGGGGACGGAGTTTTCTCTGCCAGGGAATTATTCCGTCATTGCCGCGGACTATGACCCGGAAAGGGCTGTGCTCCGGTGCGCCGTCCTGATCTGGCCGGAGGACGATCCCGCAGCTCCCTTGACCTATGCTTCCCTCGAAATGACGGAGGAGGGCATTTCAGCCTCGCTGCCCATCGACCTCGGGGATGGACACTCCGTCAAAAGCGCGGTCTATGTCGGCGACTCGCTCTTCATGATTTTGCCGGACGGCTCCGATGAAAAACTGAAACGGTTCGATCTCAAAACGGGCGAAACGGGTGAGGGGATCGGCTTGAAGGCGCTGTTCTCTCTTTCGGGCGGAGACTCCGTTTATACCCAGCACTTCACGGCGGATTCGAAGGGCAATCTCTATCTTTATACGTTTCCGCAAATCCTCATTCTTTCGCCGGAGGCTCAGCGTCTCGGGCTCGTACAGATCGAGAGCCTGAACGGGCTGTCGGCGGATGGCGAGGGGCGCGTCTGGGCTTGGGGACGGTTCAATGAACGGCTGTCCATGGCGGAGGTAATCCCCGGAAACAGTCGAATCGGAGAACCGATCCCCCTTCCAAACGGCACGCGGAACATCTTCTTCGCGCCCGGACACGGCCTCTATGTCATGACGGGCAGCGGGATCGACGGATATGCGTTTGACGAGAGCGGAAAACTGTCCGAAACAGGTGAGCCGGTCGTGAGCTTCGCCAATTCCGATATCGGACTGGCGACGACGGACGTCCTTTCGATTCTTTCGCCGGAGCTCTTCCTTGCGAAGGAAGGCATAGAGGATCTCAGCCTCACCCACCCCGTTCTGTACCGGCGTACGGAGGACATCGATCTCTCAAATATCACAACCGTGCGCGTCGCAGTATCCACGATGAACTCCACCGCAGACACCGTCCGCATGAAAGCGGTGCTGTTCAACAAAAGCCACACGGACGTCCGCGCGGTGCTTGACAACTACTCCCCGACGGAGGACGGCCCGAATCTTTTGAACAACGAAAAACGTCTCGCCCTCGAGCTCACGACAGGAACATACAAGCCCGATCTGGTGATCTGTATGCAGGACGGTCCGGTCTTCAAAATCGGAGCGGATCACGGTCTTTTCCGCGATCTCACTTCCTTCACCGAACGCCCCGGGATCCTCAACCGAGACAACCTCCTCGGCTGTGTGAAACGGATCTACACGGATAAGGACGGGCGTCTCTTTGCGCTGACGGATAGGCTTTATGAAATGGGGATCGAGACGATCCTCGCCGCGACGAAAATGCTGGGACAATACGCGGACAAGGGGTCGTGGACGCTCGGGGAATTCCTCGATTTCGCCGAAAGCCTTCCGGAAGACATGGTGCTGATGGAAAACCTCACAAGGGAATCCGCGCCGCAGAAACTGCTCGGAGCGGAGGGGTACGCCGCGTTCATCGACATGGAGAACGGAACCTGTTCCTTCGACGACGGGGTATTTACCCGGTATCTTCGGTTCCTTGCCTCTCTGCCGACGCGGGAGGAATACAGAGCGCATTCGCCCTATGATCTGGCCAGTCTCGGTAAGGCCGACAAATTCCCCTATTACCGGGACGGAAAAATCGTGCTCGCGTCGGTGAATCTGTACAGTCTGCCCTCATTCATCGAGGTAGAAGCTATCCTCGGAACAAAGGACTGGGGGATCATCGGCAAGCCCGCAAGCTCCGGTTACGGAACGCCGATCGAAGGGCGCGCGGTGTTTGCCGTGACGGCGGCGGACGAGGGACAGGCGGAGGCGGCGTGGGAGGTGTTGGAAGCACTCATGACCCCGGCTCGGATCGACCGGTACAGCGGCGGCCTTCCTGCGTTCGTCGATGTGTTCGAATCCGATCTGAACGATCTTTTGGAGAAAAAGTTCTATATCGGATACGGCGGCAGCGGAACAAGCACGGCGTCGAAGGATTATGAGTGGACGGAAGATTATAAGCGGAATAATCCCGGCTTCGAGACCGCTTTGACCGAAGAAGACGCCAACCGTCTGCGGGATCTCTTCGAGAACCGGCTCGGTGTTCCGTACGATCCGGCGGTGAGCGAGGATGTAGTGGAAATCGTAAATGAGGAGGTTTCCGCTTTCCTCGGCGGCGTCGGTTCGGCTGAGGACTGCGCGGAGAAGATTCAGTCCCGCGTGTCGATCTGGCTGGCTGAGAACCGGTAACGGCCTCCTCCCCGTTATCCGTTTATCTCCGGACTTCCACACGGTCGGAGCATTCAGCGGGGAGTGGCAAAAATCATCTTTATTGCTCCCCGCTCTTGCATTTCCGGGCGAACTCCTGTAAAATAGAGGCAGAAATCACGATCTTGCGAGGAATCAGGTATGACACAACGTGAAAACATGCTCCGCGTGATCCGCTTCGAGCGTCCCGACTATATTCCGATCGTTTTCGCCGTCAACGCTTCGGTATTCAGCCACTACGACCCGCGTGCCGTCGAAGAGCTGCTCGAATCCCATCCCATCATCGCGGGAAAAGACCGGATGCGCTGGGATCTCGTTCCGAAGGAAGGGGACAAGGTGGACGAGGACGTCGTCTATTACGACGAATTCGGCGTGGAGTGGAAGGGAGCCATCGACGGGATCCGCGGCGTGATCCAGAAGCACCCGCTCGAGGATTTTTCGAAAATCCGCGATTACAAATTCCCCGGGATTCCCGACTTTAACC
Source organism: Oscillospiraceae bacterium (assembly GCA_015065385.1). GTDB lineage: Bacteria > Bacillota > Clostridia > Oscillospirales > CAG-272 > UMGS1696. The sequence goes on from SVQK01000056.1 coordinate 374,639, forward strand.
TTGAAGCAGACCGGAAGAATGTCGCTGCCGCGAAGAACGGAGGTCACTTTACCGCTGCCAGTCTTCCGCACGGACATACCTTCCTCCGGCTCACCGATCTCTGCGGCTTCGAAAACGTCCTCATGGGCATGGCGGACGAAGACGAGGATCTTCTTTATCTGATCCACGAACTCGAGGAGTATAACGCCGCGTTCACCGATCACTGGGCGAAAGTAGGGTTCGACATGATTTCCTATCCTGAGGATCTCGGCATGCAGATCGGGCCGATGATCTCGCCCGCCCTGTTCCGGAAGTTCATCAAGCCGTCGTATCAGCGGCTCATGAAGCCCGCCCGGGACGCCGGCGCCGTTATCCACATGCACTCAGACGGCGATATCCGGACTCTCGCGGACGATCTGATCGACGGCGGGGTGGATATATTGAATATTCAGGATCTTGTCAACGGGATCGACTGGATCCGGGAGAAGTTCTTCGGCAAATATGCCCTCGATCTGGATGTGGACCGGCAGAAGGTCACGGTGTTCGGAACGCCCGCGGAGGTGGACGCGCTGGTCCGGGAGGAGGTCGAAAAGCTGTCCTCCCCGGCGGGCGGGCTCATGATGATCTACGGATGGTACGCCGGAACGCCGCTCGACAACGTCAAGGCCCTCATGGACGCGTTTGAAAAGTACATGTATTATTGGGACTGATCCGCGCGAAACGGACAGAAACCGCCGGTACAGACTCAGATCAAGGATTGTTTCGCCGGGGAGACCGCGCGCAATTTTGACGATGTTGTCTGTTCAACGCTTCGGATACCTTGACAGAGAGCCATTTTTGTGATAGAATAATTCGCGCAGTTAAAAAACACTCTTCACAAAATGAATGACAGCAAGGAGAACGTTCACTTATGAACAGAACCAGAATCACGGCCGGCGCGCTTGCCCTGCTGACGCTGGCGCAGCTTTCCCTCAGCGCGTGCTCGAACAAGGGAACGGGCGCCGAAGAGGAGCAGAAGAGCGAAGCGTCCAATCCCTCAGCTAACGTGAGTCAGGAAGAACAGGAGCAGGAGACGCGCATCGATCCGGGCCTTCCCGAAAAGGATTTCGGCGGCTACGACTTCCGCATGCTCGGCAAGGGGACCAGCAATTCCCACTGGAAAAGCATGGACCTCACCGCCGAGGAGCTCACCGGCGACGCCATCAACGACGCGGTGTTCCAGCGGAACGCCACCGTATCCGACCGCTACAACGTGAAATTCGTCGAGTACGCCGTGGGCGACTATTTCAATCAGGGCAAGGAATTCACGAACAGCGTCCTTTCCAACGCCGACGACTACGATATGGCCGCTCTGAAACCGGACGGAGTCGTCTCCTCCTTCATTTCCAACGGCTATGTCATCGAACTGGGGACGGTTCCTTACCTGAATCTCTCCCAGCCGTGGTACGATCAGAACATGATCCGCCAGATGTCCCTCGACGGCAAGGTCTTCCTCGTCATGGGCGACATGCTGACGATGGACAACGACGCCATCGGCGCGGTCTTCTTCAACAAGAAGCTGGCGGGGAACTATAACCTCGAAAACCTCTATACCCTCGTGGACGAAGGACGCTGGACCATCGACAAGATGACCGAATTCTCCGAGGTTGCCGCTCAGGATATCAACGGCGACGGCGCGATGAAGCCTATGGACGACGTATGGGGCGCCCTGACCGAATACTCCACCACCTTCGCTCTGAACAGCGGCGCGGGCGTCACGATGATCTCGAAGGACGAGAACGACCTTCCGATCGTTTCCGCGGGCGACGAGCGGTACGCCAACATGTACGAAAAGGTCCTGAAGCTGCAGAACAACTGGGATATCGCGCTCTACGCGGAAGCCGTCGGCGGCTACAGCGACGTCTGGGCGGAGTGTCTCGACGTGATCTTCGAGTCCGACCGCGCGCTCTTCAATATCTGCTGGATGAACCGCGCGTCCCTCTTCCGCAACATGGAGACCGACTTCGGCATCATTCCGCTGCCCAAGTACGACGAGGGACAGGACAGCTATCACAGCTTCGTGTCCATGTACTGCGCGAACAGCATCGAGATCCCGAAGACCGCGCCCGACCTCGAGCGGACGGGCATCATCATCGAGGCACTGTCCTGCGAATCGAAATACCTGCTCACTCCCGCGTACTACGACAAGACTCTGAAGAGCAAGGAATCCCGCGATGAGGAATCCTCCCGGATGCTGGACGTCATCTTCGCCACGACGATCTATGACCTCGGCTATATGTTCAACTGGGGCGGGATCTGCTCCGCGGTTGGCAGCATGGTCGGAAAAGCCGGCGGGGATATCAGCGGATACGCCTCCGCGCTCCAGAGAAGCAACAAGTCCATCACGAAGAACATCGAAAAGGATATGAAGGCCATCCGCGAATAAATAGCGTCTGTCCGGGAACGGCGGGCAAACGCCGAAACGACCCGCAGCTGATCGAGCGTCAACTGCGGTTTTTGTTGACCGGATCGCGGCAGAGCGGGGAAGTTTTTCTCTCTCCGCTCTCTTCCGATGCAGATTTGTTCATAAAAACCTGATACAATCATAGCGGAACAGGACCGTGCGGAGACCGGCAGGAGCGCGTTGCTTATCCGAACCCTTCCGCCTTCCCGCAAGTCCGCCGGGCACAGCAGGAAAACAATACTAAATCAAAAATAATTAAATGAGGTGTATCATCATGACGATTCCGAGACCCGAGCATCCCCGTCCGCAGTTTGTCCGAGATACATGGGCGAATCTCAACGGAATCTGGGATTTTCTCTTTGACTTCGGCAACTCCGGCATGGACCGGGAGTTCTGGAAGGACGAAGCGTTTGACGGGGCGATGAAGGATTCCCGCATGCCCACGTCCATCACCGTCCCGTTCTGCCCGGAGAGCCGCCTGTCCGGCATCGGCTATACCGACTGGATCGCGGCTGTCTGGTACCGCCGAACCTTTTCCCTGAACGAAGCGCAGACCGCAGGGCGCGTGCTCCTGCATTTCGGAGCGGTGGATTATCATTCCGTCGTGTGGATCAACGGAAGAAAAGCCGGGGAGCACAAGGGCGGCTATTCCTCCTTCTCCTTCGATATCACCGCGTTTGTGAATCAGGGAGAGAATACCGTGACCGTGTACGCCGAGGACGACAACCGGAGCGGGAAGCAGCCCGTCGGCAAGCAGTCCACGAAATATCAGAGCCATGCGTGCAGCTACACGCGTACCACGGGGATCTGGCAGACGGTCTGGCTGGAGTTCACGCCGAAAAACGCGATTTCCTACGCGAAAATCACCCCGTACGTCCCCGCCCGCGCCGCGCTCATCGACGTCGAGGTCACCGGAGGCGCGAGCGTCACGGCGGAGGCGTTCTACGACGGACGGCTCGTGGGAAAAGCGTCCGCGAAACCGGTCTACGGGTTGGCGCATCTTGCGCTGCAGCTGGGCGAGCTACATCTCTGGGACGCCGGTCAGCCGGAGTTGTACGATCTCGTCCTCACGCTGGACGGCGCGGATACGGTGAAGAGCTATTTCGGCATGCGGTCTGTGGAGCTGGACAAGAACGGACTGCGGCTCAACGGGCGTCCCGTCTTCATGCGCACCGTGCTCGATCAGGGCTTCAATCCGGAAGGCGTTTACACGGCGCCGGACGACGAATTCCTGCGCCGCGATATCGAGCTCTCCATGGATCTCGGCATGAACGGAGCGCGCCTGCACCAGCGGGTTTTCGAGGAGCGGTTCCTCTATTGGGCGGATCATCTCGGGTATCTCGTCTGGGGCGAATACGCCGACGGGCACAGGCTGAACGACGCGGACGGGATTGCGAACTTTCTGCCTGAATGGATGGAGACGGTCCGGCGGGACTACTCCCATCCCGCGATCATCGGATGGTGCCCCGAGAACGAGTCTTACTGGTGCCATGACGTCAACCCGATCTGTCAGACCGCCTATTACGATGTGACGAAGGCGATGGATCCGACCCGCCCGGTGATCGACGCATCCGGCGGCGTGCATTTCAAAACGGATATGTTCGATATCCACGACTACGAGCAGGATCCGGTCCGCTTGAAGGCCAGCCTCGACAAGATGCTCGAGGATCCCATGTACGCCCACAATCCAATCCATCAGGAACAGCTTCGCCTGCATGTGTACGAAGGCCAGCCGTACTGGATCTCCGAATACGGCGGGACCTTCTGGAACCCGGACGAACCCGGCGGATGGGGCTACGGCAACGCGCCGAAAACCGAAGAGGAGTTCGCCGCGCGGTATGCCGGACTGACGGGCGTACTTTTGGACAATCCTCGGATCTGCGGCTTCTGCTACACTCAGCTGACGGATATCGAGCAGGAGCAGAACGGACTGTACAAATACGACCGGAGCCGTAAATTCTCCGACGCGGTGTACGACGCCATCCGCGAGGCCAACGTCCGCCGCGCAGCGATGGAAACCGAAGAAGAGAGTGCGGAATAAGCGCAGATGAAACAAGAATCCCCCTGACCATCGTCTGGCCGGGGGGATTTTGAATGAAATCTGAGGTATAGAGCCGCGCTTACGCTTTCGTTTGGACAAGCTCGACCGTCTCCGGATCCGGGCAGAAGGTGGAGCCCATGTCCGGGAGAAGGGAACGGTAACCGTCCGCGGCGTCGTTTTTTTCCGGATACAGCGTTCCATATTCCGCGCGCCATCCGCTTCCGTTCCGCAGTCCGGCGGCGGCGTTGCATTCGATAGCGTTGACAAGGTCTTCTTTTCGGCAGCTCTCGTTATATAAAACCGCCGTTTCTCCGCCCAGAAGGAGATTGGAGAAAACCCGGTTGTCCCGGCTCCGCTGAACCGCGATCCCGACGCTGTTGTCCGCAAGGGTGTTGTGATCGAAGGAGCAGGATTCGGTGAAGCCCAGATTCCGCGCGTATCCTCCGAAGCAGAGCCCCGCGAACCCGTGACAGCCCGCGATCACGTTGTCGTGGACCCGGACGTCTGTGACCCGGAAGAGCGGGTTGTCGTCCGGGGAGTGTTCCGTCGCCACCTCGATGCCGATATCGCAGTCGAAGACGAAATTCCGGGCGATCTCGATCCGCTGGCCGCCGTCCACATAGATCCCGCCCGCGCACCGGTCGAATCCGCCGTCCCGGTAATAGGCCATGTTGCCTTCGGTGCAGATACGGTACACGATGTTGTCCCTGCATACGCCGTTGCGCACGAAATCATTCTCGTACGGATTCACGCCTGATACACTGTCTGGGTGCCGGGCGGTGCCTTCGAACCCGATCATGTCGATCCCGATGTTGTTGTTGTCGTGGATCCGGTTTCCCGCGATGAGGAATCCGTCGATGTTGCCGTTGATGACAACCGATTCGCTGGATCCGCACATGCAGTCGTACACATGACAGCCTTCAATCGTGAGGTCCCGGACGGGCAGGGTGTCTCGGCGGGCATAGACGCAGATCCCGTGAACCCCGCGGACGCCGTGCACGGTGCAGTTTTTCAGCGTGATATGCGCAAGCGGCGCGTCCTCTGCCTCCCGGGTGCTCTCGTACCGGATCCCGTGAGTGCCGCCTTCCGTTTCGAGTCCGTCAAGGACGATGTTTCCGACGTTGACAAGATGGATACAGGTGCCGCTCTCGCAGCGAATCACGGCTTTCTCACCGTCCGCCGCCCGGATCACCGTGGGGGATTCCTCCGTGCCGGAACAGCGCGGGCCGAGCCGGATCCTGCCGTACGTCCCGCCGTGAACGAGAATCAGCGAGCCGGGGCAGGCTTCCGCGGCCTTTGACACCGTAGCGAAAGGCGCATCGGGCGCGCCGGTCCCGGTCGTGTCGCTGCCGGCGGGGGAAACGTGGATATCAGGCTGTCGGAACGGGACATCCGTCATGACGCGCCTCCTGTGCGGTTGGGATTACAGGTCTTTTTATCTGTCTTGTTTTATCTTCTTCCGAAGAAATCGCTGAAGAAATCGAAGAAGCTGTTCATGTCGGGCGTCGATCCGGAGCTGTTTTCCTCGGGTTCCTCCTGTTCGGGTTCAGCTTCTGTGTCAAGGTCGTCCGGACGTTCGAACACCGTCACTTCAACCGCGATCAGCTTTCCGTCGCGGGAGACGCGGAAGTCGAGCTTGTCGCCCACCGAGGACTCCGCCACGATGGATTTGACGTCGGAGACGGAGGTGATTTCCTCGCCGTTGATCGCCACGATCCGGTCTCCGGCTTCGAGAACCTTTTCATTGAAGCCTTCCGAGAGCGAGGCGATATACACGCCCTTCTTCATGTTCGAAGTACCGGAGGATTCCGTCAGAGAGACGCCGATATAGGGCTTCTTCTCCTCCTTCTTGTCGTCGGTCTTTTTCTCGTCTTTTTCTTTTTCGTCGTTTTCTGTCTTTGCGGATTCCTTCGCCGTCACGTCGGGCGTGCGCTCGAAGACGGTGACCTCGACTTCCATGAGCTTGTTTTCGCGGTAGAGCTGGAAGGTGATCTTGTCGCCGATGGCGGATGCCGAGACAATAGCCTTGATATCGTCGGAGGAGCTGATTTCCTCGCCGTTCACCGCAATGACGCGGTCGCCTTCTTCAAGAACCTTGTCGTTCATGCCCTCGACCAGCTCTCTCACATACACGCCGGGCTTGACGTTCGAAGCCGCGCCGGAGCCGAATCCGAAGAAGGAGAGCCCGCTGTCGGATCCCACGTCCTCAAAGGAGACGCCGATCATCGGCTTGCCGGAGACATAGCCCTGCGTCAGAAGCTGTTCGGACACTTTCATCACCTGATTGACCGGGATCGCAAAGCCCAGACCCTCGATGCCCATGCCGGAGGACTTGGCGTTGACGATGCCGACCAACTCGCCCTTCATGTTGAACATGCCGCCGCCGGAGTTGCCGGGGTTGACCGCCGCGTTGGTCTGGATCAGGTGCATGGTCACGCCGCCCACCTGAATCTCGCGCTCCGTGGCGGAGACGATGCCGTTGGAGACGGAGCCGCCCAGCTTGCCGAGCGGGTTGCCGACGATGATCAGCTCTTCGCCCACGATCAGCTTGTCGCTGTCGCCGACCTGAGCGGGGAGAAGGTCTTTCGCGTCGATTTTGACGATGGCGATATCCTCGTCGGTGTCATAGGAAATCACCTCGGCGGGATATTCCGTGCCGTCCGTCAGTCTGACCGTCACCGTGTCGGCGGGAGTCTGCATGCTGCTGTCCAGAATGACGTGGGCGTTGGTGATGATATAGCCGTCGTCCGAGAGGATCACGCCGGAGCCCGCGCCGCCCGTGGTGTACTGGAACCAGGCGTTGCGCGTGGTGTATTCGGTGTTGATCTCCACGACGGAGTCCTTGACCATGGCCGCCACCTGCGCGTAGGTCATCGGTTCGCCGGACTTAGCGGTCGCGGAAACGGGCGTGCCCTGGGCGGATTTGTAAACGACAACCGAACGGTTGGACGATGAGGGTAGAGCTTCCTTCGTCTCGGCGGAAACCGCGCCGGATCCCGACAGGCGGTTGGCGAGCATCGTTCCGCCGAATCCGAAGGCGCCGGAGAGGACGACGCAGAGCGCGCACAGTCCCGCGGCGGCTTTCATGCTGACGAATTTATGAGGCTTTTGCGGCGCGTTTACCGGAGCCGGAGCGGATCCGGACACGCTGTACTGGTTCATCGATGCGGAAATTCCCGTTTCGCTTTCAGTTTGATTGGTTGTAAAATCTGTGTATTTCATCATGATTCCCTTTCTCCGGGGGAGGCGATCCGCCCGGTCTTCCTTGTTTGCATGGAGTATTGTAATCCCCGAATGTGACGCTTATATGACGCCGTGTGAAAAAGCATCTGAAATGTGGTTTCACATCGGAAAGAACGGAAAAAAGCCGCGATCCTCCGGATAAAGGAGAACCGCGGAAATACTGCGGGGTGGAAAGTCAGTCGAATTTCGTGTAATCGTCCACGAGCGCGATCTCGTCGAGCCAGACGGGATGCCCTTTCATCTCCGACGCGTTCAGGCAGTAGTAGAAGTAAACGCCCGTCACGCAGGAGGTGGATTTCAGCTGTTCGAGGGTCCCGCGCTTCAGCATGTTCTCGACCGGGAACGCGAGCCAGCCCTTGAATCCCCGGACGGAGCTGTCCTGCTGAGCGCCGAAGCATCCGTCGCCGCCGTGGCTCATCTTCCGCCACTCGGTCTGCCCCTCCGGAAGGATCCAGAACGGCGACGGCGTGTCCATGTCGTCCGTCCGGTAGGGCATGAGATTCATTTCGTTGACAACAAGGCCGAAGCAGGCTTTGCGGAAGTCGATCGGCGTCCCGTCCCCCGTCAGATCCATCCAGACTCTGAGATAGCCGAGGTCCCCGAGAAGACCGGACTGCGCGAGCGGGATCTTCACCTCGGCGTTGTTCGACGTTGTAGTATCTCCGAAGTTGAGCCGTCCGACGCCGAGGGCCTTCGAACCGTCCACACCGCGCCCGTCCGCGATCTCCACGGTGATTTTCTCCACCAGCGCGTCGTCGTTGTAGTTGTTGTCCCAGCCGCATTTCTCGATCTCGGGCTCGTAGGAATCGAAATCGAGAACCACGCCGCCCGGGAGGGGATCGGCTTCGGCAAATTCCGCGGGCTCCGTCATCCGGTTCTCGTCCACATAGCTGATGTAGGTTTCAATGTCCTCCGGATTCTCCTCCCGGATCACAAAGACCCGCGCGCCGAGCATGTCCATGTCGCAGTAGCCGGTCTCGCTCACGGTGGAGCAGTAGCAGAGCTTGATCCCGCCGTACTTCACCATGTAGTCGTTCACATGGTCGTGCCCGTTCACCACGGCTTTGACGTCGCCCCGCTCCAGCAGGACGGAGAACAGGCCGGAGTTGACCTCGGACGCGCAGACCGCCTCCCGCTTTTCCCCGGTGTGTTCGAGCGCTTCCCGGTTGACCCATGCCGCGTATGTCTCCTGCAGGGGAATGTGAAACGCCATCAGCCCGGGGATCTTCTCTCCGGCATAGGCCTCCATCGCCATGGACGTCTCCCGGTACCACGCGATCTGCGCGGGCTTGATGTAGTCGTACCCGCTGTTGGCGTATCCCTGAAAGATGCTGCCCGCCGGTTCGAGCGACGCCCGTTCCCACTCGCTGAGGTACATCCCGGAGTCGAGCGCCCACACGTTGAAGCGGATTTTCGCGCCGTCCGAAGAATACACGGGCAGAACGTAGTTTCCGACGCCGGGCAGGGAAGGATCTCCCGACTGGGAGACGCACATGCCGAAGGACTCGTAGATCTGCTGCTGCTTTTCCTTCGGGACGTTGTTTCCCTCCGCGTCGTGATTGCCGTAGACGTGCGCCCACGGGATCTGCTTTTCCTCGAGAACCTCTGTCATGTCGCCCACGCAGCTTTCCAGCGCGGCGGGGGAGGAGAGTCCCCATGTGTTGTCCCCGTCGAAGAGAACGAGGTCGGGATCCTCGCGCTCCACGAGCTTTGCGATATTGGTCTTGGCCAGCGTCGAAATCTTCGGGCCGGGGCCGTGAATGTCGGAAAAGACGAGGATGTGAAACTCCCCGTTTTCATCGAACCGGAGCGGGTGACGGCTCTCCGTCCACGGGCTTGCCTCCTTCGCGGGATCGTCCGGAACAGCTCCGCCGCCGTCTGTTTTTTGTTCTTCCGTCGGAGCCGGAGCCGGATCGGGAGAGGAAACGGATTCCGTGAGGGGACCGGTCTCCACCTCCGTCGGCTTCGGCGTGCGGGAACAGGAAACAAGAGAAGTCAAAATCGTCAGGACCGCCAGTACAAGAGCGGTCCGCGCGCGCACAGAATGAACCATCGCAAAGCTCCTTTCAAACGCGGAAATTCACCCGTATTATAGCACAACCGGAGCGCGGACGTCAACGGATCGGGACGAAATCCGTGTTTTGGAATGAGGATCGTTCGGAAAGATTCGACGGAGGGTCGATTGTCAAGACAAAACCGGAGAGGTAAAATACAGTTGGAAGATCAGCGACAGATCCGGACCGGAAACAGGAGGACAGTATGGACTACAGCATCACGGCGGAAATCATCCGAAAAGCGCGGATCCGCAGCGGAATCACTCAGAAAGAGCTCGCAGCCCGGCTCGGCGTGACGAATACCGCCGTTTCCAAATGGGAGCGCGGTCTCGGGATGCCGGACGTCTCCCTGCTTCTGCCCCTCTGCGACGCGCTCCGCATCACAGTCTCCGCTCTTTTGGGCAAGGAGGACGACGGCAGCGTGCCCGGAAGAACGGACTGCCTGACCGTGAATCAGATCGACACGCCGACAGTCGGCGAAAGAAACGAGGAGAATGCCATGACATTTGAAATCGACACCGGGAGAACCATGAAGCTCTCCCCCTATGTCTTCGGACACAATCTCGAACACACCCGGTCCGCCGTAGCGGGAAGCGGGGGACTGTCCGCGCAGATGCTCCGCAACCGGAAATTCGCCGGAAAGTCCGGGAAAAACAGCGGCGTCGCTGCCGAGTGGCGCGGGATCGGAGACCGGGCGTTCTTCCAGCTCGGAGGACGTCCCTGCTATACCCGTCACATCGGATGCGAGCGGATGGTGCGCCGGGGCGAGCTCAACTCCCAGAGCGTTCAGAACGTCCACGGCGGGTTATGCGGGCTGACGCAGCGGGATCTTGCCATAGTATCCGGCAAACGGTACGAGATCCGCGCCGTCACGATGTGTTCCGTTCCCGTCGCGCTGGCGGTCGAGCTGACGGACCGGAAGGGAGAGACCGTCTATGCGCGGGCGGAGCTTTCCCTTGTTCCCGGAGACTGGGAGACGCACAAGGTCACCCTCGACCCGGATACGGACGACAGCGAGGCCGCGGTCCGCTTTGTCTTCACGGAGCGGGCGGAGGTCATCTTCGGCGCGCTGTCCATGATGCCGGAGGACAATTTCCACGGCATGCGGCTTGACGCGGTTCGCTGCCTGAAAGAGATCGGCCCGACGATCCTCCGCTGGCCGGGCGGCAATTTCGCCGGAGAATACCGCTGGAAGGACGGACTGCTTCCCTCCGATATGCGCGGCCCTCTTCAGGCGGCAATGGAGATCGAGAGCGAGCCGCACTCGCACGGATACGACTTTCATGAGATCTCGACGGACGATTTCGTCGCCCTGTGCAGGGAGATCGGCGCGGAGCCGTTTCTGACCATCAATCTCGTGTGGAACAGCACGGAGGACAGCGCGGACTGGGTGGAATACTGCAACGGGTCCGCCGACACCGAATACGGAAGACGGCGCGTGGAAAACGGCTATCCCGACCCCTACGGCGTCCGGTTCTGGTCCCTCGGCAACGAAATGGGATACAGCCACATGGAAGGTCCCCGCGGTCCCGAGGAATACGCAGCTCTGGCGGCGACCCATGTCGAAGCCATGAAGGCGGTCTCGCCCGATATCGAGCTTTTCTCCTCCGGCCCCTATCCGAACGACCAGTGGGCCGAAAAATCCGCCGCAAAGCTGGCCGCCGACGTCAAGACCATCTCCCTCCACCATTACGCCCAGGCGGCGATGGACTACACGACCCCGGAAAAGATCGCGGATACCTACAAGAGCATCGTCGCCTCCGTTTCCGGCGCGGAAGATCTGGCGCGGTGGATGCGGCGTTCCCTCGACGCGACGGGTGAAAAACTGCTGATCTCCTTCGACGAGTGGAATTTCTGGTACGCGTGGTACCGTCCCTCCTGCGTGGGAGAGGGGATCTTCGCGGCGAAGATGCTTCACATGCTGCTTTCCGTTTCGAATGAACTCGACATTCCGTACTGCTGCTACTTCCAGCCCGTCGGGGAAGGGGCGATCCTTATCGACGAGGACGGCGCGCGGCTGACGGCAAACGGACAGATGTTTGCCATGATGAAAGCGCACTGCGGCGGCAATCTCTGCGCGCTGACCGGAGCGGACCGGTATTCCGCGGTTGCTACGGAAAAGGACGGCGTTCTGACACTGACCCTGATCAACGACAGCTTCGATACCGAGAAAGCGTTCTGCTTCAACCTCCCCGGAAAGGATCCGGAGGGTGAGCTGTACGCGTCGGAGGAGGTCACGCCGTACACCTGCTTTGAGAAGAGACCTCTTGACGTGAAGGCGGAAAACGGCCATGCAGCAGTCGTCCTGCCTCCTCACAGCGCGGCGAAGATCACCGTCCGGATCGGAAGGTGACGGACGAACAGGAGGAATAAACCATGAAGCAGAATCTGCGCAGAACTGCCGCTTTCATGCTTGCCATGCTGACGGCAGCTTCCCTGTACGCATGCGCCGGCGAAACCAAAGACTCCGAAACAGACTCTCCCGGAATATCGGATGCGCCGTCCGTCACCCCCCGCCGACGATCCGTCCGCGGTCGAAACGGCTCCGGAAACGGAAGCACGGGTGGACGGCCCCGAAAAGACGGACCTCGGCGGATACGAACTCAAAATCGTGACTTCTACATGGTTCAACAACGACGGGATCATCCATCCGGAGGAGCTGACCGGAGAGGTCATCAACGACGCGGTCTACAACGCGAATCTCGGCGTCGCGGAGACCTACAACTGCGGGTTTGCCCCGATCATCCTTGATACCTATCCGGCCGTGACACAGGCCGTGGAGCTCGCCGTCAAATCGGGGATGGATGAGTATGATTTATCCTACAACCACGACAACCAAACCGTTGCGAACGCCATGAAAGGATATTTTCTGAACATCCGGGGTTCGGACGTTTTCAACTTCGACGCCCCGTGGTGGACGAAGACCGCGGAGGACTTCACGGTCGGCGGCGGCCTGTATTTCGCGGCGAACTATGTGACCTACAGCCCGCTGTACTTCGGCTTCACCCTCGTCTACAACAAGGACATCGCGGCCAACTACGGGATCGAGATCCCCTACGACCGGATCTTCGCCGGGGACTGGTATCTCGAGGACTTCATCGCCATGACGAAGGACACGAATCAGGATCTGGACGGGGACGGGGAAATGACCGTCGGCCGGGATCAGTACGGGTTCATGGCAAGCTCCCTCGGCCTTGTGAATTTCCAGGTGTCCCTCGGTATTTCCGTGCTCGGCAAGGACGAGGAGGGCTATCTCACCTTCTCCGTGGATCAGGAACGGCTCTCAAAGGCGCTTGACATGATCGGCAGGCTGATGGAGAACGGGATCAACAAGGACGACGTTCCGGGCGAGCCGTGGGGATACGGCACGAGCCATTTCGCCGACGGTCAGGTGCTGTTCAACTATCCGCAGATCGTCGATATCCCCGCGCAGATGCACGATACAGACGTGCGGTTCGGAACGCTCCCGCCGCCGAAGCTCGACGAGAACCAGAAGGACTATATTTCGGGCTGCTTCGATGTGTACTGGGCGATCCCGAAGACCGCGTACGAACGGGTGGACACCATTGCCACCATCGTGGAGGGCATGGGCCACAACTGTTATTACGACGTCCTCCCCGCGGCCTACGAGACCACGCTTCAGGTACGGTTCTCCGACTCCCCGAACGACGCGCGCGCTTTCGAGATCATCCGCGACTCCATGTGCGTGGACGTCGGATACGCGTTCAATGAACATTGCACCGCTCTGTCCGGGATCGTCCGAGCGTTCTCGACCATGACGTCCGGGACCATGGCTTCCGAAATCGCCAAGAACGAAACGATGCTGAAAAAACAGCTCAGCAAGACCAATGACAAGATCCGCAAGATGAACGAGGAATGGGCAAGACCCTGATCGAACCGGACGGATCGATGAAAACGCTTTCTTCCGCAATGGAAGGAGGCGTTTTTTCAGCCCTCGGCGCGGGACTTTCAGACCGGCCGAAAATGTCGCTTCTCAGGCGACCATTTGATCCCTCCGGTGTGGTATGATGGGGGCACAGAGAAAAAACACTTCAAAAACGGAGGATTTCAGCATGAAAAAAGGACTGACCGAACTTGTATTCATTCTCGACCGGAGCGGATCGATGGCTCCCCTGACGGACGACACCATCGGCGGGTTCAACGCGATGATCGAGAAGCAGAAAAAAGAGGAAGGGGAGTGCCTCGTCTCCACGGTCCTCTTTGCAAACGACAGCCGGGTGATCCACGACCGCATACCGCTCTCCGAAGTGCCGGAGCTGACGGACCGGGAGTATTACGCCGGAGGATGCACCGCACTCCTTGACGCTGTGGGCGGAGCTGTCAAGCACATCTCGACCATCCACCGCTATGCGAGGGCGGAGGATGTCCCGGAAAAGACCCTCTTCGTCATCACCACCGACGGCATGGAAAACGCCAGTCACAAATACTCCGGAAAACAGGTCCGGGAGACGGTGGAGAATATGAAGAAGGAGCGCGGATGGGAATTCATTTTTCTCGCGGCCAACATCGACGCTGCGGAGGCTGCCTCGAAGATCGGCATTTCCCGGGAATGGGCGATGAACTACACCGCCGACGCGAAGGAGACCGCCCGCCTGTACCGCCGGATCGGACGCACCGTGGGAGCTGCCCGCGCCTGCGCCCCCGCCGCCGATCTGAACGCTGCCCTCCGGGACGACATCGACTGATTCCGCCGTCACGCTCCGATCTGCTTCTGGTCGAAGGCGTACAGCGCTTCGTTGATCTCAAAGACGTTGTAATTGCCCCGCTCGATGAAGTACTTCACGATCACGTCGAAGGGCGCGGATGGCGAGAGGGCATACCCTGCTTTGAGCAAAAGCTCCTCCGTCTCGGCGAGGGACAGCTCGAGCGCGATGGCGAAGGCGAGGGCCGTCGTCTTGCTTGGCCTGTATTGAGGATCGCTCCGGATCTTCGAGAACAGCTTCCGGTCCACGTTGGCACGCCGGTAGCACTCCGCGTCCTTCATCCCGCGTTCGTCGATCTTGCGCAGCAGCATTTCCGAAAAGCTCTCGTCGATCATCGAGAGGGCCTCTTCGAGCGAGACGGAATCCGCGGCTGTGTCCGGGAAAAAGCCCCCGGCGGAGGAAAGCGTCGGAGGGGCCGATTCCTCCTGCCTTTTGCACGCATCCGCGCGGGGCGCTCGTTCGGCGAGAAATCCGACGCGGCGGAAGAGCCCTTTCTTCTTCTCCGGCGCGGCAGCGGAGCAGGGGTTTGCCTCGCGCGGGAATCCGGTCAGCCCCTCGAGAGTCCGGTTCAGCTCTCCGTACGTCCCGCGCATGGATGCCGGCGGATCGAACAGAACCAGAAGGACGGTCATTTCGTCGTGTCCGTCCGCGAGAAACGCCCCGATCTCTTCCCCCGCGACCCGGAGCGCGATCGGGCGGGGCATTCCGTATGCTCCCGCGGAAACCAGAGGAAACGCAACGGACGCGCATCCCGATTCCGCGGCGAGATGGAGGGATCTGCGGTAGCAGGACGCGAGGATCTCCTCCTCACCCCGGCCTCCGCCCTCCCAGACGGGGCCGACGGTGTGGATCACGAACCGCGCGGGCAGACCGTAGGCGGCGGTGCGTTTCGCCTCTCCGGGAGCGCATCCCCCGAGCGTTTCGCACTCCTTCCGCAATCCCGGGCCCGCCGCCCTGTGGATCGCGCCGTCTACGCCCCCGCCTCCGAGCAGGGAAGGATTGGCGGCGTTGACGATCGCGTCGGCTCGGATCTTCGTGATATCCCCGTGAATCAGGTAGAAGGGCATGGTCAAAGCTCCTTTCGCGTGCGGCATGGTCATCTTCCGCTCCTATTATAGCAAAAATCCGCGGCTTTCGCAAGGGAGTACGGCAAATGGGGGAGAAACGGAGGCGTTGTGAAAAAACTTTCGGAAAAACGAAAAAATGCGCGATTTCCTCTTGACAGGCCGGACGGTGAGTGCTATAATGTGTAAAAATTCAGCCAAGGGGAAAAATATGAACTCGTTCGTGTTTGCATACGCCTATTATTACTATTACTTCACTAAAAAGTAATAGTGATTTGTGATGCAAGCAGGAAGTTCGGACAGAATAAACATTCAGGCTGCACGGAATCACACCGTTCAGCCTGTTTTTTTGAGAAGTCCGGGGTTCCTTCCCATCCCCCGCGCGGAATAAACATACGGAGGCCATATGGTTATCAAAATCGCGTTCCTGCTCCTGTTCTTTGCCGTCATGATCGCGGTGGGGTTCGTCTGCCGTCGTCAGGCGGACAGCGTTCACGGATTCGTTCTGGGCGGACGAAACGTCGGCCCGTGGCTGACTGCCTTCGCCTACGGCACCTCCTATTTCTCCGCCGTCATCTTCATCGGGTACGCCGGTCAGTTCGGCTGGCGGTTCGGCATTTCGACCACATGGGTCGGCATCGGAAACGCCGTGATCGGATCGCTGCTCGCATGGGTGATCCTCGGGCGGAGAACCAGACTGCTCACCCAGAAGCTCGACTCCAAGACCATGCCCGACTATTTCGGTTCCCGGTTCGGGTCCGGCGCGCTCCGGATCGCGGCCTCCGCCATCGTCTTCATCTTCCTGATTCCCTACACCGCGTCCCTGTACAACGGCCTGTCCCGGCTGTTTGAATCCGCGTTCGGCATCGACTATGTGTGGTGCGTGCTCATCATGTCCGTCCTGACCGGCGTGTACGTCATCGCGGGCGGCTACATGGCTACGGCGGTGAACGACTTCATTCAGGGCTTAATCATGCTCATCGGCATCGTGCTCGTCATCGGCGCGGTGCTCAAGGACAACGGCGGATTCATGGAAGCGATGAACTCCCTTTCCGTCCTCGAAGCTCCCTCCAATACCGGATTGCACGGCGCGTTCTCGTCCTTCCTCGGTCCGGAACCGCTCACCCTTCTCGGCGTGGTGCTCCTGACCTCCCTCGGCACATGGGGCCTGCCCCAGATGGTCGGTAAATTCTACGCCATCAAGAGCGAAAGCGACATCTCGAAGGGCACGCTGATCTCCACGATCTTCGCTATCATTGTGGCGGGCGGCTGTTACTTCCTCGGCGGGTTTGGACGTCTCTACGGGGATGTGATCGAATACGGCGCGAACGGAAATCCCGTGTATGACAGCATCGTTCCGAAGATGCTCGAAGGCCTTCCCACCGTCGTTGTGGCGATCGTGATCGTGCTGGTGCTCTCCGCCTCCATGTCCACGCTGTCCTCGCTCGTGCTGACCTCCTCCTCCACCCTGACCCTCGACATGATCCTGCCGATCCGCTCGAAGGGCGGAAAGAAGACCGAGCAGAAGACCCAGATGCTTCTGATCCGCTGCCTCATCGTGTTCTTCATCGTCGTCTCCGCGGTGATCGCCATCGTGCAGGTCAAGTCCTCCGTCACCTTCATCGCGCAGCTCATGGGTATTTCCTGGGGCGCTCTGGCCGGCGCGTTCCTCGCTCCCTTCCTCTACAGCCTCTACGGGAAATGGGTCACGAAGGCCTCCGTGTGGGTCAGCTTTATCTGCGGCGTCGGAATCATGGCCGCGGATATGTTCTGCAACTTCACGGGCCGGGTGTTCATCAATTCCTTCTTCGCCTCTCCCATCAACGCGGGCGTTCTGGCGATGGTTGCCGGGCTTGTGCTTGTCCCGGTGGTCAGCCTCTTCACACCGAAGCCGGACGGGAAGAAGGTGGACGAGATGTTCTCCTGCTACGACCGGACCGTTGTGGTTCACGCCACGACCGCGCTCGGCGAAGAGCAGAAAGAGAACTGACCGGACAAACCGATATGCGGAAAGACGGGATCTTCGGATTCCGTCTTTTTTTGCGAATTCGTTGTTTCCCGGGAACTTTTTCCTTTTGCGGAACGTCTTATATCCGGAAAGAAGAAAAACGGACGGAGCCGGGCAGACTCCCGGAGGATCGGTCGAAAGGAGGCGTGACGATGCAGAAAAGATGGTGGATCCCCCTCATGATCCTTGCCTGCCTGCTGTGGGCGGTGAGCTGCGCGCAGAAGGGAGCGGAGGAGGTCATGGGGATCGGTGTCCGTCCCGCGGCGTCGGGCACCGGCGAACTCGTCGTAGTCGAGGCACCCGAACCTGTATCCGGGGAACCCGAACAGGATTCCGGGATTCAGCCTGCCGAAGGACTCCGGCTTCATGTTGCCGGGGAAGGGAAGGATCTGTCGGTGTGTTCCCGCCCTCCTCAGCTGACCGTGGCGGGATGCGCGAACGCGATTCACCCGAGCTGCACATGGACGGCGGACGGTGCGACGATGATCGCCTGCGGAATGGCGCCGCTCGATATGCTGGATCTTTTGGAAACCGTTCCCTTTGACACCCCCGACGATCCGGTTCCGGAGCTTCTGTTCGAGGTCGAACCCGACCGGATTTCCCTCCGGTTCGCTCTGCTCGAATGGGATGAAAACGGGGAGCTTCTGACGGACTATGACGATTTCACGGAACTGACGCCCGACGGGAAAACCGGGGATTTCACCTTCCCGCCTGCGGACTCCGTCGTGGAGATCAACGCGGAATGGGACGAGCGGGACGGATTCGGCGGCCATGCCCTCTACGTCTTCTGCGCGGGCGGATCGGCAGAATAATAGCATGGAACCTCTGCTTTTTTTTGCGGAGGTTCTGTCTTTCCTCTCATCTATTTGTCATGCAGTTGTCCCGGCTTCACGGACGGTGAGCAGCACAAAAATGAACAAAACCGAAATAATATATGAATTAACAATGGATTCTCCGCTTTCACGCTTGAAAAGTGCGGAGGTCTGTGGTATAGTGACAGCAGGAATCGAATGAAAGGGAAAGGTTCATGCTGATCCTTCACTCTCTCGCGCATCTCTTGGTGGACGCTCTCTGCGCGGCGACGCTGTTCGGTCCGGTGCGCGGCAATCCGGACATCGGGTTCATGGTCCTTTTGTACAATACGCTCGCCTTTTCCACCCAGTGTCTGGTCGGGCTTGCGGCGGACCGGATGAGAAAGCACGCCCCCGCCGCGGCTGTATCAATGCTGGCCGTCGTGCTCGGCTATCTTCTGCCCGTTCCGGATCTTGCCCGGGTGCTGCTCGCGGGATGCGGCAACAGCGTCTTCCATGTGGCGGGCGGCGCTTGGACGCTGGAGGAGAGCGGAGGAAAAGCCGGGAAGCTGGGGGTGTTCGTCGCGCCCGGAGCGATCGGTCTGACTCTCGGGACGCTGTGGCCCTCGCTCGGGGCGGTGTTCGCCGCACTTCTGGCTCTCGCCGCTCTGGCTGAGATCCCGCTGTCCCATGTGTTCCGCTCCAAAGCGGATCCGGAACCGTGCGGCGTCGTCCCGGTGTCTCCGGTCGGGATGGGAAAGACCTTTCTTTGCGTCCTCTTGCTGACGGCGGCGGTGGCGACCCGTGCGGTCGGCGGTTCCGTGGTGGCCTTTCCGTGGAAGACCGGCGCGGTCCTCGGCCTGATCCTCACCCTGTCCGTCTGGGCGGGGAAGACGGCGGGCGGATTCCTCTGCGACCGGTACGGACCGTCCCGCGCGGCCCTTGTGTCCGTCCCCATTGCCGCGCTGTTCATCACCTTCTGCTCCGCCTGGATGCTCCCGTCCCTCTTCGGGCAGTTTGCCCTGAATCTGACCATGCCGATCACGCTCTGGCTGATGTTCCGCGCCATGCCGGACGCGCCGGGATTTGCGTTCGGGCTCGCGGCATCCGCGCTCTGGCCGGGAACCATCGCAGGCAAGCTCATCACGCTGACAGGACCCGCGGCAAAAGCGCTGACCGTTCTGACCTTCCTCTTCGGACTGGCGGCGATCCTGTATTCCGCCCGCGTCCTGCTGCCCCGCTCCGGTTCTGCGCCCGGATCCGCAACCCGCAGATTTAGATCGAAATGAAGAAAGGAATCGTGATTCCCATGAAAAAGAAAGCTGTTCTCGCGGCCCTTCTGACGCTGACCGCGCTGTTTGCCGCCGTGATTCCCGTCCGGGCCGACGTGATCGACCCCGACGTTTGGGATCCGTACAACACGAATTCGGGTTATATAGAAGAGGAACCGGTTGAGCCCGCGGAAGAGCCCGCCCCCTCCGAACCGGAAGAGGTTGAGGTGTCCGACACGGAGGCAACTCCCGCGTCTCCCGCTCCCGAACCCGCTCCGAACAATAACCGGGTCGATTCCGAGGCCAAATCTCTTTCGACGACTGTGACGGCTCTCGCGGCGGGACTATTGATCATTGCGGTGGCCGCTCTGATCCGCGCCATCGTCCGGAATCACAGGGAAGCGAAAATCGACAGGGAGATGAGCGCAAAATGAAAAAGCTGTTTCTTTTGGGCGTCGTTCTGTTTGTTCTGACACTGACAGTCTGTCCGGTTTTCGCCGACGTCATTGATTCTCCGCTGGATTCCATGTATTATTACTCCTCCGTGATCGTCGTTCTCGCGGCTGCCGTGGTGCTGATCGCCGCCGCGCTGATCGTCCGCGCGATCGTGAAGAACAAGCGCAAATCCGGCGGATCCCGGGAGAAGAAATGAGGGTGTCCGAGGGTCCCGGACTGCGGGGACGGGGGAGAAAAGAATGAGCCTCTTTCTCGCCTGCGCGCTGACGGTGCTGATCGAAGTCCCGTTCCTCGCCCTCTTCGGATTCCGGAGCCGGTACGCCGTGACCGTAACGGTCTGCGCCAACGTCATCACGAACCTGACGCTGAACCTCTGCTTGCGGTTTCTGCTCCCTCCTTCACTGTTGTCGCTCGCCTGCGGGGAAATCGCCGTTGTTCTCGCGGAATTTGCCCTGTACCGGATCGCGTTCGGAAAGAAGCGCGAGCTTTTCCTCCTGACTCTCGCCGCGAATGTTCTTTCCTGCGGGCTCGGGATGGTGGTTTTCTGACGCCGTCCACGGATAAACAAAAAAGCCGTCGTTCCCCTGAACCGGAGAGCGGCGGCGTTCTGTTTCGTTCGGTCAGCGGCGGGCTTTCTTCTCCGCCTCCGCGAGCACCTTCTTGTACGGCATGAGCATGCCCTCGGTCATTTTGCCGCCGATCTTCTTCCGGATGGCGGGGGAGGAGTTCATCGCGCCGA
Organism: Oscillospiraceae bacterium; assembly: GCA_015065385.1. Classification (GTDB taxonomy): domain Bacteria; phylum Bacillota; class Clostridia; order Oscillospirales; family CAG-272; genus UMGS1696. Next base: position 395,452 of record SVQK01000056.1, read on the forward strand.
CCGCGTACATGGCGAGCATGCGGAGGGGTTTCTTCTGGGGGAAATCGTACTGCCCGTGCTCCTTGTAGAAGCGATGATCGGCCTTCATCATGCCCTGCATCTGCCAGATCAGGTCCCGGAAGATCTTCATGCCTCCGACGCCCCAGAAATTGGCGGGACGCGTGTGACCGTACCGGAGCGCGTAGGCCAGTCTCAGGGCGACATCGGTGATCTCCCGGTCCGGGTCGGTCTGATCCGAAGCCGCGCCGCACCAGAAATTGCCTCCGGTTTCCGCCCGCGCCTCGAGCACCGTCCGTAGATTTTCCTCCGCCGGATAGTTCCCGGAGACGAGGACGGCGGCCGGCTTTCCCATCGTGACGGTTCGGTGTCCGTTGCAGAACTGCCGGTCGTCGTAGGTCTTGAAGAGGGAACCCATGCCGTGATCGCGGATCGAAAAGGCCGTGACGATGGCGTCCGCCGTCTGGATCCGCTCCCGGAGAAGATCGGAGAAGCCGTCCCTGTAGACGCAGACTCCGTCTGCCGCGCACCGGAAGCAGCCGAGGCATCCCCCGGAGAAACGGAAGTCCCGGAGATTCACAAGATCCGTCTCGTACGGGAAGACCGACCGGAACCGCGCGATCATAGCGGCAAGCGGACCGTCCTTGTCCGAAAGATCCGCCACGACGGCGACCCGTTTCGATCCGTCCTTCGGTCTGCCGGAATCCGGAACCGTGACGGGACGGTGCGCGGGGGAGGCGATCGGAGCGCGGGCGGGTTCCTTCACGCCGTATTTCATGCAGAAAAGCAGGTAGTCGAAGAACTTTTCCGCCTCGCTCCGCCCCTTTTCGGAGAGAAGATCCTCCATGTCGGCGGAGAGTCCGTCCACGAAGGAGAGACCGAGATCCCCGGAGAATTCCCGGACAAACCGGTGGGCGGTCATGTCGTAGAAATGCTTGGAGGTGGTGATCTGAGTGGCGTACTTGCCGTGAAGATCCACGCCGCTCTCCTCCATCGCCTCCATGAACCGCATGAGCTGGGAGGGGATGAGGAAGGTGTAGACCGGATAGCAGAAGATCAGGCAGTCTGCCGCCGCAGTCTGACGGGCGAATTCGGCGGTGTGGTCGAGAGGAAAGGTTGGCCGTCGCCCCGCGTCGATCACGGCGAACCGGTGCTCGGGATGGAGCTTTTCAAGGTACAGGGCCGTTTGGAGGGTGATGGAATCCTTTCCTTTCGGGGAACCGTTCAAAATCAGAAAATTCATGCTGTCGTTCCTTTCAGGCGTCATGTATGTCCGGCTCCATTGTATCACAAATCGTCCGTTTTGTCGAGGATCGGGGAAAAAACAGTTGCAAAACCGCTCCGTTCTGTGTTATACTGAGCAAAACAGCGTTTACTGTCCACAGCTTGGGAGGCCAACATGAAAAAAGCCATAAAGACAGTTTTGAGGATTTTTCTGACTCTGCTGCTCGCGGCGGTCGGCATCGTCGTGCTGGCGGCGGCCACGCTGCTCGTTCTGCCTCTGACGGAAGGGGTGGATCGGACGGAAGTCCCCGGGTCCGCCGACTGGATGGCCGCCCTCGACGACGGGAAAGCCCTCGGATCGATCGTGATTCCGGGGACGCACAACAGCGGGGCGGAGTACGCGCAGCTCGCTTTCTTCTCCAAATGCCAGTCCATGAGCGTCCGGGAACAGCTCGAAGCCGGATACCGCTATCGGGACATCCGCCTTTCCGGCGATCCGGGGGACGAGGAACTGAGGCTGACGCACGGGTTCACCAACTGCAAGCCCACAGCCTTATCGAACCGCGCCCTCATGCTTAGTGACGTGCTCGACGACTGTTACGCGTTCCTCGGGGATCATCCGACGGAAACCGTCCTGTTCTGCGCCAAGCACGAGGACGGGGATATTTCCGTGCGGGAGATCCAGACCATCCTCGCGGAAGAGATCGGAAAGCGGCGGGACAGCTGGCTTCTTGCGGAGTCCCTCCCGTCCCTCGGCGAAGCAAGGGGAAAGATCGTGCTGCTCCGCCGGTGGCAGGACGACGCGGGGCTCGGCGCGGATTCCGGCGTACCCTTCGGGTGGGCCGATCAGGGGGGAGTCCCCACGACTGTCGAAGATGTGGAAGCGAACTTCATAGGGGATCTGCTTCTCTGGGTGCAGGACCGGTATGAATACAATACCGAAGACAAATGGACGGCGTTTCTCTCGGGACTCGAGACGGGCGTCGGAGAGGACGAAGCCGCGGTCCACTTCCTCAGCACAAAGGGAACGCTCGCCTACGGCCATCCGTACTATTTCGCAAAACGACTCAATCCAATGCTTGAAAAGCTGTCTCTCTCCGAGATCGGCCTCCCCGAAGGCGCGTCCCTCGGCTGGATCGTCGTGGATTTCGGATCGGCAAAGCTCGCGGAACATATTTACGCGGAGAACTTCCGGTAAAACGGAAATCCCCCGCGTTTTTTGATCACTTATTTCCCGATCCGGTAGACCTTCATCTGTCCGGGAGCGAGCCAGTCGCCGCCGCAGAGCTCGGTGTCGGTCTCGTAGTAGCAGGCGTCCCATGAGGCGTCTTTCAGCCGGACGCATGTGCGATTCCATGTGAACCGCTCGAAGGTTTTGGTGTCCTTCGGCACATGGAGGACGAAAAGGCCGCTCTCCTTCACGGAGTTGTTGACCACGGCGACGTATTTATCCCCACCTTCCCGGAAAAAGCCCACCACAGCGGCAAGTCCCTGATCGCAGGTCACGTCCGTCAGCACATCATCGGTCTTTCCTGCCTCAAAGAGCGGATAGCCTCCGTAGGATTTGACGGTGTGGAACGTCCCGAGGTGCTCCGCGCGGAGGAAGAGATCCCCGAACTGATGAAGGAAATGGCGGTTGACCCGGGACAGGCGCGCGAAGGTCTCTGTCCGCTCCCCGAATTCGTCGATGGGAGGCAGGCGGTAGTTGGATACCGGCTCCCGCTCATAGACGAAGAACCAGAGGATGCCCTTCATTCCGGAGGCGACCGCCGTGTTGAGCTGCCAGCGGAGATCGTCCTCCGAGGGGACCCGGTACCGGAAATGCCCGACGGACAGAAGCGTCGTCCACGGCTCGATCCCCGCCGCCTCGGCTCCCGCGGCGAATTTGCGCAGATTCGTGAAGTACTGGTGCGTTCCCTCCTCTTCGGGATTCATCTGGACATAGCAGTCGTAGCAGAGGATCTTCAGCCCGGATTCGGCGGTGAACCGTTCCACCCAGTCCTCGAAGGTCGGAGCGTGCAGGATGCTCTCCTCCTGTCCCTGCCAGTAGGGAAGGAAGTTCAAATGCGGCGTCAGCTCCGGGGCGATTTTCAGCTGGATCCGGTTCGCGCGGGCCGCGGCCTCGAATTTCTCCGGCGTGGTCGGCTCGTCCCCGATGTGGAAGCCGAGCGTCGCGGGATGGCGTCCGAAGTCCTCATAAGCGGCTTTGAACTGCGCTTCGCATTCCTCCGCCGTCTCCCCGGACCACCAGCGCGCGCGGTGATCGCTGACGATGACCTTGATGTCCCGCTCCGCGCAGGCGTCGAGGATCCCGAGCATCGCCTCCTTGTCGCAGCCGTCGTAGTATTCCGGACTCAGGGCGAAGGTCATGCCGAGATCCGCCCAGTCCTTTACAGCCTCCGGACCGAGATCGCCGGTTCTGGTGTAGTTCCAGAATCCGATGGGGAATTTGTTCATGATCATGACGATTTCTCCTCCGTTGATGGGATCGATTCTACATAGAAGCAGAAGTCCAAAATCACGCAGCCGTTTTCGTCGGGCGTCGTGAAGCGGGGGCAGAGGCCGTTCTCAAAGCTCGTGACGAATCCGTCCGCGTCCTTTTTCATGGTCATGCCCGCTTTCTCCACCTCGTCCGCGCATCCCGGGATCGCCCCGTGAACCTCATCCTCGGGCCCGTAGATCCAGACGGTTCCGAGCGATCCGGCGGGGAAGTCGAGACAGGAGAATCCCTCGGGAACCGGGGTCCCGGCGGGCGCGAACATGCCGATCCAGTAGGAGAACGGTTTTCCCTCCGCTCTCCGCTCGAGTCCGACGTAACCGCCTCCGTTTTCCCAGATCTTCAGAATGGCGTCGGGTCCTCCCATGGACTCCTCGATCAAATCGAACCAGCCGTTTGCGAACCAGTCTCCCCACCACGGGCCGAAATCCGGATATTCTTTTCCGATGAACCGCATGGCGGGAACCTCGTCCCGGAAAATCTTTTTGAATGTTGTCATGCTGTGCTCCTTCTGTCCTGTGGGCATTATATCTCCCCGGACCGTCAGCCGGTGGACGAAGCCGATCATGCCCTGGGACGCCGTGATCTGGCGTTTGCCGGGGATGATCTCCGTGTCGGAATAACCGTGAATGTGGCCGCAGAGGACCATCTTCACAGCCAGTGAGGTCTCGAGAAAGTTTACAAACCGCCTTCCGTTGTCGTCCTCCGTCTCCCGGTCGATCGAGAAATAGACGCCGAATCGCCGCATGAAGTCCCGGTCGGAGCGGGCGGCGACGGGGATGTGCGTGCAGACGATCATGGGGACGCCCTCCTCAGCGAGCTCATCCAGCCGGTCGAGATCCTCCCTTGCGACGGTTCCGAGCCGGTCGTCCACCGCGGCAAGGCGGACCTCCCCGAAATCGAGGACATGTACCTCGGATTCCCAGACGCCGGGCAGTGACGCGCTCTCGTGGTTCCCCGGCACGCAGAGGAAGGGAAGACCGCAGTTCTCCATCCGTCCGGCAAGAAACCGCTCTCCCGCCGGGTGCATCCATTCGAGGTTGTCCCCCGTGAGGATGAGGGCGTCGGGAGCTTCTTCACGGGCAAACGCGAGCAGCCTGTCAAATCCGGCGGCGGTGGTGATGCGCTGAGCGTCCGAGAAAGGTTCCCCGAAGCTCTTGGCGAAGTTCTCCTTCCCGACCATCCAGCGCTCGTCCCGGGCGATGGCCTCCGCCTTTTCCTCCTCCGTGCTCAAATCGTCCCAGACGCAGAGGTGGGTGTCGCTGATGTGCAGAAAGACGTGTTTCCCCTTCATCCCGGGGAGGATCAGTTCGTTGTCGATGACGCGGATATAGGGATCCATGCTGTGGCCTCCTGTTTGGTTTTTCAATTGATTCCCGCTCAATACGGGCGGATGTAGCGGTCCTTCCGGGACAGGCGGCGGATCGTCAGCCATGAGACGAGGAACAGCCCCGCCACGAAGACGGCGAAGAACCACGAATAGCCCACGGTCGCCGCGAAGTCGTAAACTCCGTGGAGCAGGGCGGCGCAAGAGAAGGCGAGGATCCGGCAGGCTTTGCTCTTCTTCGGTTCGCCGTAAAGATCGCACCGCTTGGCCAGACCGTACCACGCCCCCATGAACACCCCGAAACAGGCATGTCCCGGAACGGCGGTGACAGCCCGGATCAGCGCGGTTTCGAAGCCGTACATGGCGACGTAGCCGATATTTTCCCACAGGGCGAATCCGAGCGAGACGAACACCGCGTACACCACGCCGTCGAACTGGCAGTTGAACTCCGGCTCTTTCCATGTGCGCCGTTTGAGCAGGAGGTATTTGAAGCCCTCCTCCGCCGGTCCGACCACGAGGAAGAAGAGCGCGGCGGCATAGGCTACGGTGTTTTCCTCGAAGAACAGCCCGACGAGGAAGGTTCCGGCCTCCTCCCCCAGAAGCGCGAGGGCTGTCGCTAAGATCCCGCCGATCACAAGGCGGATCAGCACCCGCGGGGACTCCGCCTCGAGCCGGTCCGCCCGCCGTACATAGATCAGCAGAACGAGTGCCGGGATGACCGCCGCCGCGATGAGGACGGGATGAACGCCGAAAAGGAACATGGGAAGAACCTCCGTTTCGAGAAAACCCGGAAAGATCGGGGAAAATCGTCCGATCCCCTTGCAAATCCGGGCCGGATCGGGTATGATGAAAGTAAGCGGAAACGACGAGGACACCGGGAGGATTTGGGATGAAGGAACAAAGGCCGAATATCGTATTTTTGTTTTCCGATCAGCAGCGGTATGACACCGTGAGCTGTTACGGCGCCGCGCCGGGAGCGGGATTCGGGCTGACGCCGCGGATCGACGGACTGGCGGAAGAAGGCGTGCGCTTCGATCTCGCCATGACCTGCCAGCCCGTGTGCGGACCCGCCCGCGCCTGCCTCCAGACCGGTCTCTATCCCGCGGGGATCGGATGCGATGTCAACGACCGCGCCCTGCCCGCCGGGATCCCGACCGTTGCGGATTATCTTCACGAAGCGGGGTACGAGACGGCGTATGTGGGCAAATGGCATCTCGCCTCCCAGCATTCGTTCGAGCCCTCAGCCCCGGATCACGCGGACTACAGGACGAAACCGATCCCACCCGAGCGGCGCGGCGGCTGGCGGGACTATTGGATGGCAGCGGACGTTCTGGAATTCACCTCCCACGGCTACGGAGGGTATGTGTTCGACGGGGACGGGAACCGGGTGGATTTCGACGGCTACCGCGCGGATTTTCTGACGGACTGCGCCGTGGACTACATCCGCCGGGAAAAGAGCGGGCCATTCTGCCTCTTTGTTTCGTGGCTCGAGCCGCATTATCAGAACGACCGGGAGCACTGCGAGGCTCCGGCAGGCGAGCGGGAGCGGTACGAGAACTATGAGATACCCGGGGATCTATCGGATACGGCGGGGGACTGGCGGCGCGAGATGCCCGACTACCTCGCCTGCTGCCGGAATCTTGACACGAACACGGGCCGGATCGCGGACGCGCTGAAGGAGGCGGGGCTGTACGAGAACACGGTCATTGTCTACACCTCGGATCACGGGTGCCATTTCCGGACCCGGAACAGCGAGTACAAGCGATCCCCGCACGACGACAGCATCCATGTGCCGCTCGTGATCCGCGGCCCGGGCTTCACCGGAGGGATCCGGGTCCCGCATCTTTCCTCCCTGATCGACCTGCCTCCCACCGTTCTCCGCGCCGCCGGGATCCCGATTCCCGAAGCCTTCCCCGGGATCCCGCTTCAAAAGCTGGCTGCCGATCCCGAAACGCCTGTCCGGGACGAAGTTTATATTCAGATCAGCGAGGCGGGGGACGGACGCGCCATCCGCACCGAGGCTCACACATACTGCGCCATGTTCGACGGCGGGGAGTTGAAGGAGGCCTATGTTTACGACAATCTCGCCGATCCGTACCAGCGGCGCAATCTGGCGGGGCTGCCCGAATACGCGGATCTGAGACGGACGCTCAGAGAACGCCTCGAGCAGGTGATCCTGCGGGAGGAGGGAAGGGCGATCCCCGTTGCCGCGCTCTGACCCGGATCGACCCCGATACGCCTATTGTACGGAAAACGCAGAGATCTGTCAAGGGAATCCGCGCAGTTTGCCCGATTTTTGTCTCCGGCAGCCGGTTTTCGAGGATCCGAATCAACTGAAATCAAACGAATAAAGGAGAGCCCAACCCATGAAAGACAGAGCGTATTACGAAGCGAATCCGTGGGACAGGAGCGAAGACCAGTCCTTTCTGCGGATCTACGACACAGAGACGGACGAGGTGACGACGGCGGCGGAATATGACACGCTGATCGAAGCCCCGAACTGGACGCAGGACGGCCGCGCCCTGATTTTCAACCGGCACGGGCGGATGGCGCGGCTGGAGCTTGCGACCGGGGAAGAGCGGGAGATCGAAACGGGATTTGCGGACAACTGCAACAACGACCATGTGCTCTCTCCGGACGGCAAATTCCTCGCCGTCAGCCACGGAACGAGGGAGGACGGGCGGTCCCGGGTGTACGTTCTGCCGATCGGCGGAGGGATCCCGCGGCTCGTCACCCCGCTCGGACCGTCGTATCTGCACGGATGGTCCCCGGACGGAAAAACACTTGCCTACTGCGCCGAGCGGGGAGGCGAATTCGACGTCTATACGGTCCCGGCGGAGGGCGGCGTCGAGACGAGGCTGACGGAGTCCGAAGGGCTCAACGACGGGCCGGAATACGCGCCGGACGGTTCGATTTGGTTCAACTCCGTCCGCTCGGGGCTCATGCAGGTCTGGAAGATGAACGCCGACGGCTCATCGCAGACGCAGATGACCTTCCACGGGGATCGGAACAGCTGGTTCCCCCACGTCTCGCCGGACGGGCGGAAGGTTTTGTATCTGAGCTACCGGTCGGGAGACGTAAAGCCCGGGGAGCATGTGCCGCACAAATGGGTGGATCTCTGCCTGATGAACACAGACGGATCGGGCTTTTCGATCCTGCGCACGCTGTTCGGCGGACAGGGAACCGTCAACGTGAACAGCTGGGCCCCCAACAGCCGCCGCTTCGCTTTCGTGGAATACCGGATCCGCGGGATCGGAACGCTGTGAACAAAACATCCGCGCAGACTCATGAACGTACTCTGAGCCGCGCGGATTCTTTTTGCCAAAGAGGGTTTCCGTCAGATCAGAAGATCCCCGTAGCTCCGGATCTCTCCGAGGACCTTGCGGACCGTCCGGGGAGCGGTCCGCTCGAGAGAGGGATTGTACTGCATCGCGTCGTCCGCGTAGTCGCATCGGTTGAAGTCCACCTCGATCACAGCGGGGAGCGTCACGCGGAAGGGGCGGAAGGTCCCGATCCTCAACACAGCGCGGCGGGCCGCCTCGAAAATTCTCCGTTCGGCTTCTTCCACGGGGAGGCACTCCGCGCGGTTTCGTCCGATCGCGGTTTTGACGACGGCAACCTCCGGACGGTCGAACAGACAGAGGGCTTCTGCGCAGGCGGCAAAATCCCCGCTTACCATAACGAGGGGAACGCCGAACGCCCCCGCATACGCCGCGAGCTGACCGCTCTCTCCATAGTTGCGCCCGTTGATCCGGTAGTCGTGCCAGCGGACGGAATTCTGGGTGTGGTCGAGAAAGGCGTTCTGCGTTCCGGCCATCGCGTGCATCCCGATGATAAAACAGGCGTCGGCGCGGGCGGCTTCCGATTCCGTACCGGTTTCCGCCCGGGGATCCAGAAGCTCCGGGATGAAGTTGTGTCCTCCGCCGTGGCCGTCCAGCACGATCACCCGGTCCGCGCCTCCTTCGAAAGCGCCCCGCACCGCCGCGTTCGTGTCCGCCATCAGCCGCTCGCGCGCGTACCGGTCCGACTCCGCCACCATGGAGATGGTCGAGACACCGGAGATGCCCTCGAGATCCGTTTCGATGAAAATGGTCATGCCGTCCTCCTGAAACAGTTCTGATACTGCCATTTTATCACAACCAGACAGCGATTGCAAGGGGCGCGTTTCCATGGGCGGAATCGGCTCCTTGTGGATTTCTTCCAGTTCGGCGGCCTGGGAAGGGGGAAAAATCCACGATCCGCCCATTGTCCAAAACCATTGAATATGATAGAATACTTCCGGAATCAAAACCGGTTTCACGCCGCGGAAAAGAGCGGAAACCGGCAGTTGGAGGAACCAATGGATTTTAGCACCCACAAGCCCGTCCGCATTTTCACCGGTGAGAACTGCCTCTCCGCCCATCCGGAGGTATTCCGCGAAGCCGGACGCCGCGCCCTGATCGTGACGGGAGCGCACGGAGCCGACGCCTCGGGAGCCGTGGACGACATTCTCTCCGTCCTGAAACAGGCGGACTGTACCTATGTGCGTTTCAACCGCATCCCCGAGAATCCCCCCGCGCCCATGTGCTGCGAGGCGGGCCGGATCGCGCGGGAGGAAGGATGCGATTTTATCGTCGCGGCGGGAGGCGGATCCGCGCTTGACGCCGGAAAAGCCATCGCCGGATACGCCGCCAACCCGGACTGCGGACCGGACGACATTTTCAACGACACCGTCCGGACAAACCCCTGTCTTCCGATCATCGCTGTGCCCACGACCGCCGGAACCGGGAGCGAAGCCGTCCGCTATTCCGTCCTGACCATCGACGGCGGCGCGCGGAAAAAGACCTTCAAGCACCCCTCCGCGTATCCGAAGGCGTCCTTTGTCGATCCGCGCTATACATACACCCTGTCGGACAAATACACCGCTTCGACCGCCCTCGACGCGCTGGCCCATGCCGTCGAGTCCTATCTCTCCCCGAAATCCTGCCCCGCCTCCGAAGAAGCGGCTCTGTACGCCGCGCGGGAGATCTGGGATATCCTGTTCCGTCAGAACAAAACGACCGGATGGACGAAGGAGGACCGGACGCGCCTCTCCTATGCCGCCTGTGCCGCCGGAGTCGCCATCGACTACACGGGAACCGGATTCCCCCATCCGCTCGGCTACTGCCTGACCCTGACCCGGGGAACTCCCCACGGAGAAGCCTGCGCGATCTTCGAAGGGGCGTACCTCTCCTACAACCGCCTGACCGACGCCGGAGCTGCCCGGATCGACGCCCTTGCCGAAACGATCGGCGCGACTCCGGACGAAATGATCGAGCGGATCCCCGAAAAGAGCGGGATCCATCTCACCATCGGTCCGGAGGAGCGGGAATCGCTCATCGACCGGGTCGCCGGGGCGGGGAACTTTGCGAACTCCCCCTATGTGATCTCCCGCGGCGAAATGAGCGACATCTTCGCGCGGCTGTTCGGCTGATAAACCGAAGCAGGGTTCTTGTTCGAAACTGAATAAAAAAACGCCGGTTTCCGCGTTCCGAAAAGGATGCGGAGACCGGTTTTCTGCGGTTTATTCCGTCATTCGGCAGTCTTTTTCCAGTGCGCGAGCTTCGGGAGCTCCGCCTCGAAATATGCCCGCGCCGCTTCGGGAGGCCAGTTCTCGCTGGACATATGCCCGGCCAGAAACGCGGCCAGCTCTTCCATCGAGCCGTAGACAAACTTCCCGTCCGCATAGCACCATTTGCAGTATTCCTCGTTGAAGGAACCGTCCGGCTCCCGGCTGAGCGTTCCGTCGTCGAGCGGCATTCCGCAGCACTGGCAGATCAGCTTGCGCGGCGAGCCGAGCAGGGTGTTGATGGAGACGTCGAAGAGAGCGGAGAGGAGCTTGAGCGTCTCCGTGTTCGGGATCGCTTCTCCCGTTTCCCAGCGGCTTACGGCCTGACGGGTGACGAACACTTTTCCGGCCACCTCCTCCTGACTCATTCCCCGCGCGGTGCGCAGATTCAAAAGCACGTCCTTTGTTTCCATTTTGTCCGCCTTTCCATATCGGATGGATTGTTTCCGCATCCAGTATAACGCCCGTGCGGGGATTTGTCAAGCAACTGCGGATTGCGGGTTATCCGATCGGCTTTTTCCGCCCGCCCCCGCCGCTGCGGAATCCCCTCCACCGGATCGAGCAGGCATAGGCCGAGGCGAGAAGCAGGGGAAGGAGCGTATCGCTCTGGCACCGGATCAGCGTTACCTCCTCCTCGTCGATCCGGTCCTCCCACACCCGAACAGTCCCTCCGCGGAGGTTTCTGAGCTTCTGCGTCACGTCCTCCCGCCGCTCTTCCGGGATGCCGGCCTCGTCAAACAGCGCGCCGTCCGTCCAGACCTTGTCCGTGCTCTTCAATAAGATGTTCAGGCACCGGCGGGCGAGGGGATCCCCCATGCTGTCGAAGATCGTCCCGACCTCCTCCCCGGTCAGAAGCTCCGCAAGCCCCGCGGCTTCCGGCTCCGGGAGAATGGCGGCGAAAGGGAACCTCTTCGATTCGAACACCTCGAGCCAGCCGAAATTCGACGCCCGCTGATGCCCGGTGCTGAAGATGTACTGTCCCATCTGCTCCGGCGGGGGATCGGAATCCGGATAGTCCTCTTTCCAGCGCACGTCCTCCGGCCTGCGCGGCTTCCACCATTCCCCGGACTCGATCCCGCCGTAGCAACATTTCACTGCGGCGACCACCAGCTCGTAGGCCGTGCGCGTGATGTCGGGGATCGGGTTCTCGTTCAGCTCCCGCGCCACAATCCGGGGAAGATCCCGCCGGGGCGTGCCGCCGAAGAGATCGTCGATCGTGACCCCCAGCTCGTTCGCCAGATCCGGGAGCAGGGCCGCGTCGGGCAGGGTATCCGTGGTCTCCCACCGGCTCACCGCCTGCATGCTCACCGAAAGCGCTTCCGCCAGCTTTTCCTGCGTCAGTCCCGCCTTCTGTCTGTACTCTCTGAGATTTGCTCCGAAGTCCATCGTCACGCCTCCTCTTCGTCCGGGTCTTTTTCGGCCAAAACGGGGGAAACCTCGTCGGGGAAGATCGGATGGAAATCGCTGTTCAGCAGATTACATCCGCTCTGAGGGCGGAGATCCTCGTGCAGGGCCGTCAGCGCGGTCATGAGGTACGGCTTCCCCGTGAAGACGAACACGGCCCGCTCCCCGTTCGGGAACACCACCGTCTCTTCCGGTCCGGCGAGAAACCGGAGCAGAGTCCGCGCGTCCTCGACCGTCGATCCGCATTTCTCCGCCGCGTATTCCGCGCTGATCCGCCGCGGCGCGCCCTTCGTGTGGAGGAACCGGACCAGCTTCATCATGCCCGGCTTCGAAAGGGCGGCGAGGAATGCGGAGAGCTTGTCCGTGTCCCCCTCGAGCCAGCCGTAGTTGTCCGGGTGCTGCATGAGTGTGACGCAGAGGGCCGCCTGCTCGTGCGACATCGCGTGGGAGAAGATTTCCGAGGTGGTGACGCCCGTCCGCTCGCCCCGGTTTCCGCGCCATAATACCCAGAGCGGCGGAAGGAGGGGCTTTCCGTCCTCGCCTTCCGGATCCTCGCCCGTCGGATACAGTCTATCCGTCGCAAAGGTGAAGGTCCGGCTCACCGTATCCGCGAAATAGGCCAGCGCGGCGGCACGGCTTCCCATCCCGGCATACGGATTCCCGATGTCCGGTTCCCCGGCCAGCAGGGCGTCGATGGAGACCCCGTAATGCTTCGCCAGCGACAGCACAAGATCCAGCCCGGGTTCGCTCTCGCCCGTCTCCCATTTGCTCACCGTCTTGTCGGAGATCCCGAGCGCGTCCCCGAGATCCCGCTGAGTCTCCCCGGCTTTCTTTCTCAGCTTGGCCAGATTTTCGGCAAATTTGGTTTTCATCTCTTCCATAGAATTGCCTCTTTTCCGCTCCCATTATGCGGGAGCTGTCAGATTCAATCTCTGAAATCCGGATTTCTTTGATCTGTCCGCAGTATAACACAAATCATACGGGAGGGCAATAAGCAAAAACGGGATTCTCTCTCGGATCGGGAGAGAAAAAGCCGGGACTCCACGGAGGAATCCCGGCGGATAAAGAGAACGGCTCAGAACGAAACGGACACCTTGACCGGCTTGCCGTCGCTCTCGAAGGTGAAATAGGAGGTTTCGCTGTCCGGCTCGTAGTCGAAGGGAAGATCCTTCGTTTCGCCGCCCGCGGTCACCTTCACCGATTTCGGCGGACGCTTCGTCCAGATTCTGGCCTGCGCCGTCATTTCGGAGGGGCCGCGGAAGGTGAATTTCAGGCTTCTCTGGGAAACCTCTGTCTTTTCGGCGCGTCCGGAGAGGGCGAGGATCGCGGCGGGTTCGGATTTGTCGATCCGCTTCACGTCGAGCCACAGCCCCACGGAGTCCGGTTTCAGCTCCGGATTTTCCACCACGGGCAGACCGTCGGCGAAGAGATCGATGAAGTCCCCTTCCAGCACGTCGCTTTCGTCGGAGACCTCGTCCATACGGGCGGTGATCCGGTAAACGCCCCGGCGCAGATCGAGGGTCGCGGTCGGCTCGGCGTTCCCGAGAAGGGCGAGGATCTTATCCCGGTAGTCGTCCGAGGCTTCCGCGTCAACGGCGAGCTTTGTCGGATGCACGTTCATCACGAGCACCCGGCCGCCTCCGACCTCGTAGAGTCCGTCGGCGGGGGATTTCCCGAGGCCGAGCGTCAGCGTCAGATGCTCCGTCGGCGTGTCATACCTGTTCGCGCCGCTGTTCCACCATTCGCGCACCTTGTGGAAGCCGTCGCTGCCGTCCCCGACCAGAATCAGCGTTCCTCCGCTCTTGACCCATCCGGACAGACCTTCGTTGATATCCGGGGAGGCGGGCTTCATGAACTCGTAGGACAGCACGAGCGTCTTGTAGGACTCGAGATAGGCGGGATAGCGGCGGATGTTGTCGAGCTGAACGGGCCGCGCGGCGATCCCGGCCTTGACCAGAGGAAGGGCAAGTCCGTAGAAGGGAGAGAACTCCAAGGCCCCGTTTGCCGAACCCGCGTCGATCGATCCGTAGCTTGTCTCCCCGGGGTAGATCCGCTGGAACATCGCGGAATCGGCCAGGGCAACGGCGACCTCGCGGCTGCCTCTCGGCCATTCGACGTCGTTCTGATCCGCCATATCCCGGAGCGTGTGCATGACGGTCAAAAGATTCGTCTTGTATTCCGGCGGGATCCTCACCATGGTGTCATGGGAGGGCTTGAAGTCCTCGCGGCGTCCGCCCGCTTCCGTGAAGGCCTTGAATTCCGCGCGGCGGGCTTTCAGCGTTTCGTCCGTCGCCTCATGCCGTCCCTTCATGACCCGGCGCGGCCACGGCGAGACCTCGTAGTCGGAGATTTCCGGATGGAAGAGGGAAGCGACCACCGTGCGGTAGTAGTTGGCCCGATAGTCCTGCCAGGAGAAGCGCGGATTGTCCTCGATGGGATCGGCCAGATACCACATCCTCCGTCCCGTTCCGCGGACCAGTTCCTGCATGACGCCGTATTCGAGGAACGCCGTCTCGAAGGTGCGCTCCTTTCTCACGCCGCGGAAGTAGTTGCGCTCCCGGGAGGTGCCGGTCCAGATCTGCGCGATGTAGCCGTCCACGGTGGGCAGGTCGATCAGGGCGGATTCCGGAGAGACGATCTTCCACTGAGTGTAGTTGATGAGGGAGTGCGTGGGGACGTAGAACCGGAGCAGGCGGTCGTACTTCACCATGGCGTATTCCTTGAGCTCGGAGCAGAGGCGGTCGAGCGTGCGGGTGTAGAGATACTGCTTGAGCTTCGAGGCGCGGTACTGCGCGTCGCAGGAGGACTGCGGGTCCTGCCAGTCTTCCTTATAATAGATCTTCCACTCCCGCTTGAAGGCGTCGGAATAGCCGGTCTCCACCCAGAACTCCGGCTCCTCGAGGTGTATGGCCTCCACGCCGCAGTCCACCGCGTATTTCAGCCCGTCCGCCAGATAGTGCGCGAAGGCGTTGGAGGGGACCATGTAGGGCACGTCCGGACCGTGGGCGCGTTCTTCGCCGCTCGGGAGCTTCTGCCCCTCGTCCCGGTGGTTGATCCCGTCCCAGCGGGCGAACAGATAATCCTGATAGTTGCCCCACGACACCCCGGTCATGAGGTGGATGACGTAACCGGCCTTCTTCCACTTTTTGATCCGGTTTTTCAGATCGTGGAAGCCGTAGACCATGACAAAGTCGGACTGTACGTCGAAAACGGGCTCGAAATCGCCGCTTTCCTGTACGCCCGTGCGTTCTTCGGTGCGGGGATAGTCTTTCATGGCTCTCTCCTTTTTATTCTTTATTTGCGGGGAATCGACGCGGATTTGCCGTCCTTTTCCACACGGATGCTCTCTCTGCCGACCGTCACGGCGCATCCGGGATCCTCGACCGGCGACAGACCGATCTGTCCGGCGGGGACGGGAGGAAGATTGAAGGTTTCCGTTTTTCCGGAGCGGTACCGGAAGGTGAAGGTCCCGTCCTCTTCCGCCCGGATCTCTTCGACGTAGTCAAGGGAGGCGAAGTAGTCCCACCAGCTGTTCGAGTATCCGCCCTCATGCGTGACGCCGTCCGCGTGGGGCATGCAGGAGAACCACCAGCGGTGATGGAGGCGGCAGGCGTGCTTCTCGCAGTCCATGCCGAGGGGAATGTAGACGGAAGGATCGAAGAGTTCCGCCTGTCCGGTGAGATCCGGATAGTTCTCCTGCCAGTCCCGCCATGTCGAGAGGACGGGATCCGGGTTCTTCCAGTCGTAGTCACGGACGGAGTTGGGGGAGAAGTGGACGTTTCCGCAGGCCGCCGTCCCGTCGTAATTGCGCTTTGCCAGAATGAATTTCTGCCAGAGGTTCATCGAATCGTACTGTACTCCGTCCCATTCGTGTTCCGTGTAGCCGAAGCAGTCCGTTCCGCCCGTGAAGACGTGCATCATGACGTTCTCCATCATGTGGCCGAAGCACTCGAAATTGGCGTCCCGGCGGCTGACGGACACGTTCATGATCGCGGTGAGCGGGCAGTCCGCTTCGATGGGATCCCCGTTGATCCAGTAGGCGTTTTTCCCCATCATGCAGGCTTCGAAGCAGTAGACCGGATCCTGATTGACCAGCAGGATCATGTCGAACTCGCTGTTTCTGCGGCGCTCGATCAGGTCGTGTTCCCGGATCAGCCGGTCGTAGTTGAAGGAAAAGCCGACGTTCTCCGGGCAGACCTCCTTCGTGAACCACTCGTTCGACCACCAGCCGTACCATCCCTTTTCAAAGAGGCGGCGGACGGTCTCCTCGTCGAGCGTTTTTGACATGCCGGAGGAAAGGTTGAAATCGATTTTATGGGCGGGAAATCCGTCATCCCGCTCCCAGGAGACGGTTTCGCAGGTCACAAGTCCGTGGGAACCGAAGCGGATATCGTCGTACAGCTCCAGTACGGAGGGCTCGATTTTGTCGGTCAGTCCCACAAGATCGGAAAGGCGGGAGCCGTCCGAAAACAGGGGATTCTGCTCGATCACAAGGATTTTCAGACGGTGGCGTTTGGGCATGGAATACGCACCTCCTTTGTCCCCATTGTACCAGAGGAAAGCCCTTTTGTCAACAAAAAAGATCGGAGCCGATGTGACTCCGATCCGTTTGGAGAGCATGTTATTCCGCCGGATAAATGTGGTGATAACCGCTCGATGTGGTGATGGACCACGGCGTCGCGGTGTTGGCGGTGTTGGAGGCCGACCCGGACCCCCGGATGGAGGTCTTTTCGCCGACAAGACTGCCCGTGACGTCCCCGCTCACGGTTTCGATATTGAACTTTCCCGCGTCGGCGCGGAGAAAATGCACGTCCCCGCTGGTGGTTTTGATATAGCATTGTCCCTCGACGGTCAGGTCTCCGAGTAGAAGATCCCCGCTTGTGCTTTTCAGGCTTGCGAATCCGACGTTCGTGACGTCCGTTTTGAACTGTCCGGATACGGTTTCCAACGTCAGCGTCTCGGAGGCTGTGACGTTTTTGAACTCGATATCGCCGCTCGTGGTCTTGACGAACAGGTTGGATTCCGTCCCGCAGTCCCGGAGGAAGACGTCTCCGCTTGTGGAGTTGACCGTGATCCCGCCGCGGACAGAGCTGCCGATCACCGTGACGTCCCCGCTCGTCGTTTTGAACTTCAATTCATCCGCGGACGTGAGGATCCAAAAGATCTCTCCGGAGAGGGTCGTCACCTCTGCCGAGCCGAACGGAAACGTTGTGTTGCAGCGGAAATCCCCGCTCATGGATTCCGCGTGAAGGTCGGACAGCACATCCTGCGGCAGGTACAGCTCGACGGACGCGCCGCCTGTTTCGAAGAAGCCGATGCGCCGGTTCCACGGACGGGCGTCCTTCTGGGATACGGTCAGCACGCCGCGCTCCACGGTCAGGGTCACGGGCGCATCCTCCGCGGAGGTGACGACGGCGCGAACCTTGCCGTCCGGGAGGGGATTGGGATTCAGCGACAGAGAACAGTCGAGCAGCTTCGCGTCGATGGAGGAGAAGGGTTCCTCCACGGAGATCTCTTCCGTTCCGTATGTCCTGCCGCTGAATCTTCTCACGTCAAATCCGACCCGCGCGAGCGCGGTGAAGAAGAGCGCGGCTCCGGCGAGGATCAGAGCGGCCGCGGTGATGCAGAGATTCTTTTTCGTCATGATCTGCGCTCCTTTCGATCAAACAGGGAGAGGACGCCGCGAAGCGAGGACACGGTCAGCCGGGCGGCGAAACGGGTTGCGGCGATACAGAACAGGAAGAAGAAAATCGCCAGACCTATGGCGGCAAGTCCCATCCCGAGGGACGCCATCGCCGCGGACAGACCGTTCTCCGCAAACAGGGGGACGGACGAGACGATGAGAAGCGCGCCTCCCCCCGCCAGCCCGGCAAACACCGCCCAGGACGAGACGATGAGCGCCCAGAGAACAACATACAGACTGAATAAGACAGCTCCCGCCGCGATCAGCAGCGAAATCCAAACGGGGGAGGAGACGATGAGCAGCGCGACGAGCCACGGTGAACGCTTTTTTCTCTCCGGTTCCGAGGCGACTGGATCCGGAGCGCGGGCTGCCCGGTCCGGCTCCGTCTTCGGGATCGCGGACAGGGAGGCGAGAACGGCGCGGAACACGTCGTCCGGATGACCCACGGCGGCAACGGCCTCTTCCTCGCTCATGCCGTCCTCCATGCGGTCGTCGATCATTTCTTCGTAATAATTCAGCGCGCGGACGGCGTCGGAGGGCGAGATCCTTTCCGGCGTAAAGGATACGAGCTTTTCCGAGAGCGTCCGCAGAAACACGGTTTTGGTCATGGGATCCGATCTCCTTCCTTGACGGAATGGTTTTCTTCGGGAGAGGGCGGCCTTGTGATGAACCGGTAGACGGCGGTGAGCTCGCGCCATTCCTCTCGGAACTGACGGATGCGCTCCTCGCCCGCCGGTAAGATGTGATAGTACTTTCTCAGCCGTCCGTTGTGGGTCTCGTTCCGGACGGAGAGCGCGCCCGCGGCCTCCAGACGGCGCAGGATGGGGTAGAGCGTGGATTCCGAAATCGACACATAGGGTTTCATATCCTTGATGATCCTGTAGCCGTAGGAATCACCGTCCCGGATCGCCGACAGCACGCAGACCTCGAGCAGCCCCCGTTTCATCTGTACGTCCATGCCATACCTCCTTTCGCACAATATTATACGTTGCATAGTATTCGCTGTCAAGTGCCTCTCGTGTTTTTTCATCGATCTTTAATGAATCGAAAAACCGTCTCTTCGTATCATGGAAGGACGGTTGAAGGACACTTTATTTTGATAATGGGCGGGTCGGTTTGCGCTCCCAGCTCAGGGCGTTTTCGTCGAGGAGGGAGCGGCCGCAGCGGCGCAGGGAATCGGTCTCGCGGATCAGGGCGTCCGCGGTCCGCTCGATCCACTCCTCCGCGAGCGCCGGGGTGAAGACGGAAAAATCCTCTTCCCGGGGAGAGCGTTCAGGCGGGTCGAAGTCGCGCTCCATGTCGGCGAAGAATCCCGCAATGTCCATGGAAAAACCGGCGAACAGCGGATCCCGGGCGGCTTCTGCGATCACGTCCGGAGAGGGGACGGCGTCGGAGCGGGTGAGCCCGTAGCGGGAGATGACGGACGGATTGAGCAGCCGGTAGTCCCGGTGAAGAGAGCGCACGGCGTCCCGGCTCACGGGATACCACCCGATTTCCGTGTAGAACATCTTCCGGTGAAGCACATCCCCCGCGAGATGGAGGTAATAGCCGAACACCAGATCGTCGGAGAGCAGGCGGTCGGAGAACTTCGCGCGGAATCCGGAGAGATCGAGGGTTTTCCGCCTTCCGCCGTCGAGCAGCTTCGGGTAGTGGGCGATCTTCACGGGCGGATCCCCGGAGAGAAGCTCCGCGTCCGGCACGACCGATCCGATCCGAAGCCGCACGGGATCCCGGAAGGAAAACGCGCCGAGCAGCCGCTCCGTCACCGCGAGATGGAGAATGCGCGAGGGCATGTCAGACTCCCATCCACTTCCGCGCGGCGGCAAGGGCGGGGATCCGGGCGGTCAGGGCGCGGAGGGTGCCGGACACTTCGGACGCGCCGACCATGCGTGCATGGGAACGATCGTGCGCACGGTCTGCGTGATCGTCGTCCTCGTCCCCGGATGCGCGGCGGATGTTGTAAGCCAGCCAGTCGAGCGGTCCCCGGAAGGAGGCGTCGAACACGGCGTCCCAGTCCTCGTCTTCGATCGAGCGGACGGCGCGGTAAGCGTCGAGCAGCGCGCGGAACAGCACCTCGTCCTCCCCTCCGGCGCCCTTGTCCGACCATGCCAGCAAAACGTCGGTCAGCTCCGAGGCGGGATCGGTCTCCCCGGCGGACTCCCAGTCGATGATGCGCGGAGCGGGCCCTTCCCACAGGACGTTCTTCGGGTCGAGATCCCGGTGGCTGAGGACGGACGGCAAAAGACGCGCGGCGCGGGCTTTTTCCTCAAGCCCGTCGAGCAGGGGAACCGCGTCCCGGAGCGGATCGAGCCATGACGCGCCGGGGCAGGATCGGGCGGCCTCGTCGGCGATCTTCGCCCAATCGCGCTCGATGGGCTCCGATGAAGAGGGGGCGGGCGGAATCGTGCCGGAGGAAAAGAGCGCGGCTCCGGCTTCGTGCATCTTCCCGAGTACGTCTCCGACGGCAGCGGCGTGCCGGGCGTTCAGCTTCGGCGGGAAGATCGGGCGGCAGGCGAGCCACGGGTAGAGCATGACGTACTCCCCGCCGATGAGGGAGACGGGGGAGGAATCCTTTACGACGGCGGCGACGGCGGGAACAACCTCCGCCATGGCTCTTGCGATCGCCTCGGAGCGGATCATGTTGTCCATCGCCTCCGGTCTCTTCATGACAGCGGGATTGAGGATCTTCAGGGCGAAGGAGCCTTCCTCCGCGTCGAGACGGTAGGTGGTGTGGAGCAGGCCGCCGAGAACCGGGGAGGGGGCGGAGAGCAGGGAACCGATGCCGTAATGCGCGGCGATTTCACGGAAGTGGATCATTTGGGCGGACCTTCCTTTCTGTCAGTCTTTGTCTTTTTCAGCCCGTTTTGCCGCGAAACGGACGAAGTCTTCGATCATGGGCGGATAGACGAGGGATCCGTCCGGACCTGCAGCGTAGTTGTAACCCGTGTGTCCGTAGCCCTTCATCTCCGTGAAGCGGACGCACTCCTCCGGCCATCCGAAGTGGAGAAGCGTCCTTGCCATCATCCGGTTCTGTTCGGGCCGGTTGACCATATCCCCGTCCGCGACGATGAGAGCGACTGCAGGCAAGTGTTCCGGATCGGCCACGGGTCCGGCGAAATACACCGGAGCGGCTTCGTCCACCCGGATCAGTCTGGTGTCAAGCCCGCGCTCGCGCAGTACGTTGAAATGAACCGTCGGCTGGCCGCTGTCGCAGAAATACCCGGCGATCTGACGCCTGTCCTGACTGCGGATCCCGTGGGCGGCGAGATACCGCTCGTCCATCGCCAGCATCATGGAGAGATAGCCTCCCGCGCTTGATCCGCCGACGCAGAGCGGGCCGTGAGGCAGATTGTCCTTCGCCCACGAAACGCACAGCGCGGCGTCCTGGATGAAGTCCGGAAAGCGGGCTGCGGGATAGAGGCGGTAATCGGCAGTGAGGACGCTGATCCCCCGGGCTTTCAGCTCCGAGAAGACGGGATCGGATCCGTTCCCCCGGTCGCCGCCCTCGAGTCCTCCGCCGTGGAAGAAGACGAGCAGGGGGGAAGAGGCGGGATCGTCCGCGGGATACCAGTCCGCGAGATGGACGGGATTCGGCCCGTAGGAAAGCGCGCGTTTTGTGTCCATGACAAATACCTCGGTTTCTCCGGATTTGCTTTTTCTCATTATATCGGAAAATCGGCAAAAATGCAACGGGATCCCGCAACCTTTTTCCCGGAATCGGCCTTCGGAGGACAAATTTACCGGAATCGACTTGACATCCACCGGCAAGTTTTATATAATGTGTTCAGTCAACTTAAAAAACCGGTTTCCGGAGTTTATCCGGGCCGGACGAAAGGAATCCCCTGTTTTGAACAAACGCATTGCCGCGCTGATTTTGTCTTTCTGCCTCGCGCTCGCCGCCGTTCCGCTCTTCGCCTCTCCCGCGTCCGCTATCGGAGAAGTCATGAAAGCGGAGCGGGGAACGCCGTGGATCGACGGGGAGATCGACGCGATCTGGAAACGGGCGAACCGCCAGAAGCTGACCCACAGGACCGGAGGGGAAGGGACGCGGGAGAATTCCCTGTGCCACGTCTCGGTGCTCTGGGACGACGAGGCGCTGTACTTCCTCTTTGAACTGACGGACAACGACTTCACCTTTGAAGCCGAGCCGGGATCCCCGCTCAACGACTGTGTTTACTTGTACATCGACGAGAAGGACGTGTTTGGAACGACGTGGAAGCCGGGCCAGACGAGGATCTGCCTGACGCCCGCCCCCGGACTCTCCCTCTATCCCATGGACGGCGACGCTCCGGCCGATTTCGAGATGGCCTACGCGATGGATATCGACGGCCACTGGAACATCGAATTCAAGTACGTCCCCCATACGCTGAATCTGGCGAAGGTCGAGCGGATCCTCATGGATTTCCAGTACTGCGACGCGAATCCGGACGGATTTGTCGAAAGCATCGTCAACTGGTCGGACGAGCAGGGCGAATGCGAAACCGACAGCGCGAGCTGGACTTACGTCACCATGAAGCGGACGGCATCCGGCACGAGCGGAGAGGGATTCGCCACGGTCGAAGAGGCGGCCGCTTCGATCAACCGCACGCCGGTCTATCCCCTGCGGTTTATCAGCGGAACGAACGGAAATCATAACGAGGGCGCGGCGAACATCTGGGACGGCAACGTCGGAACGAAGTTCTGCACCTCGGAGTTCTCCATGAAGTCCGTTGTGCGGATGAAGGGGCCGACCGTGCTCGACGGACTCATCATGGCGACGGCGAACGACAACTCCGCCTACAACGGCAGAAACCCCGACGAATGGAAGATTCAGGGTTCGAACAACTCGCAGGACTGGGAGGACATCGTCACCGGCGACGAGAGTTTCTTCGACGAAGTGGACTTCACCTATTTCGCCATGCGGGTGGAGAGCGACAAGGCATACCGGTTTTTCCGGTTCTATAACCGAAGCTGCAAATCCGGCTGCTGTCAGATCTCCGAGGTCGTGCTCTGTTCCACGGATCAGGCCGTGAAGGATCTGGACAACGTGACCGAAGAGGTCGAGCACGTTGACAAGGAAACCCTCGTGCAGTACGAAAATCCGGCGCGGCTTGCGGCGAGAGCGCCCGTATCCGCGGAGGAAGCCGTCAAGCCGGTCGAAACTGTGTCGGTTGCCGAAGAAAAGAAAGTCCGGAGCACGAGCGTTCTCCCCGGCGTGATCACGGTCTCCGTGATTCTTGTCGGACTCGGAGTCTTGGCCGTTCTCGCTCCGAAATTCAGAAAAGAGGATTGACGCCATGAACATGCAGGAAGCGAAACAGAGAGCGCGCGAGCTTGTGGAGAAAATGACCGTCGAAGAGCGGATCTCCCAGCTCCGGTACGCGTCCCCGGCCATCGAACGGCTCGGGATCCACGAATACAACTGGTGGAACGAAGCGTCGCACGGCGTGGCGCGGTCCGGTATGGCGACGGTGTTCCCCCATGCCATCGCGCTCGCAGCCACCTTTGATCCGGAGCTGATCGGAAAGGTCGGCGAGGCGGTGTCCACGGAAGGGCGCGCCAAGTACAACAAGAGCGTGGAGTGGGGCGACCGGGATATCTACAAGGGCCTGACCTACTGGACGCCGAACATCAACATTTTCCGCGATCCGCGCTGGGGACGGGGACAGGAGACCTACGGCGAGGATCCCTTCCTGACCGCGCAGATGGGCATGGAGTATATCCGCGGCATTCAGGGCGACGGGGAATTCCTCAAAGCCTCCGCCTGCTCCAAGCACTTCGCCGTCCATTCCGGACCGGAGCCGTCCCGCCACACCTTCGACGCCGTCGTTTCGAAGCACGATCTGTGGGAGACCTATCTTCCCGCCTTCGAGTGGACGGTGAAGGAGGCGAAGGTCTCGGGCGTCATGGGCGCGTACAACCGGCTTTACGGATATCCCTGCTGCGCCATGCCCCTGATCCGGGACGTTCTCCGGGACAAGTGGGGCTTCGAGGGCTATTTCGTGTCCGACTGCGGGGCGATCAACGATATTTACGCCAACCATAAATTCTCCGCCTCCCTGCCCGAAGCCGCCGCCGCCGCGCTCAAAGCCGGGTGCAACCTGAACTGCGGCGAGGCCTACGAGCACCTGACCGAGGCGTGGGAAGAGGATCTGATCTCCGAGGAGGACATCACCGAGGCCGCCGTACAGGTCTACACCATCCGGTTCCTGCTCGGCGAATTCGAGGAAAACCGGCCTTATTCCGACATTCCCTTCTCGAAGCTGGACTGCCGGGAGCACCGGGATCTGAACCTGAAAGCGGCGAGAGAAGCCATGGTGCTTCTGAAAAACGACGGCATCCTTCCGCTCGACCGCGACACGACCGAAACCATCGCCGTCATCGGCCCGAACGCGATGAATCAGATCGCGCTGGAGGGCAATTACAACGGCATGGCCTCCGAGTATGTCAATCCGGCAGACGGTTTCCGCAGAGTCTTTTCGAAGGCGGAGATCCGGGCGGCAAAGGGCTGCAATATCTGGAACGAGCGTCTCTGCAGCTGGGCCGGATTTGAAAATATGCGTTCCGAAGGCGTCGCCTACGCCAAAGAAGCGGACACGGTGATCCTCTGCCTCGGGCTCGACTGCACCATCGAGGGCGAGGAAAACGGGACCCGGAACGAGTTCTTCGACGACGGCGACAAGAGGACGCTCCGCCTGCCCGACACGCAGATGAAGCTGGCGGAGGAGATCTGCTCCTGCTGCGAGAATGTGATCGTGCTGCTCATGGCCGGATCTGCGATCGACCTCGGCGAGATCGTCACGGAGAAGGCGCGGGCGATCGTCTGCGCGTGGTACCCCGGAGCCCTCGGCGGACTGGCGGCGGCGGAGCTCATGGCGGGCGTTTACTCTCCCTCCGGACGTCTTCCCGTCACCTTCTACCGCGATGGAGATCCGATGCCGGCCTTCACCGACTATGACATGAAGGGGCGGACCTACCGCTATCTCGAGACGGCTCCGCGCTATCCCTTCGGATACGGTCTCAGCTATACGGCTTTCGCCTACTCCGACGCGCGTCTGATTTCGGAGGACGATACCTCCTACCGGGCAGCGGCTGTCGTGACCAACACCGGAAAGACGGCGGGCAAGGAAAAGGCGCAGGTTTACGCAAGATATACGGACAGCAGAACGGTCACCCCGAACTTCCAGCTCTGCGGGCTGAAAACGCTGGAGCTTCTTCCCGGGGAGAGCCGCGAGGTTGTTTTCGACATTCCGAAATACTGGGTGTCCGCAGTTCTCGAGGACGGCACGAGAGCCGAACCGGACGGGGAGATCTCCCTCTGGATCGGCGGTCATCAGCCGGACGAAAGAAGCTGTGAGCTGACGGGCACCGAATGCAGAAAGGTGGTACTCCGATGAAGTATGTGATCGGCATCGACGTAGGCACGTCCGGGACGAAAACCGTCCTGTTCGACGAAAAGGGAAAGGTCATCGCGTCCGCGACCGTGGAATATCCCATGAGTCAGCCGCAGAACGGCTGGGCGGAGCAGGATCCCGCGGACTGGTGGAACGCTTCCGCGAAAACCGCGAAGACCGTCATCGGGAAATCCGGCGTCGATCCCTGTGACATCGCAGGCGTCGGCATCTCCGGACAGATGCACGGGCTTGTGATGCTGGACGAAAACAACGAGGTCCTCCGCCCCTCCATCATCTGGTGCGATCAGAGAACGGGCGAGGAATGCGAGGATATCGAGCGGCTTATCGGCGGGCGCGATCAGCTGATCCGGATCACCGCCAATCCCGCCCTCACCGGCTTCACCGCCTCGAAGATCATGTGGGTGAAGAAGCACGAGCCCGAGATCTACGCGAAATGCCGCCATATCCTTTTGCCGAAGGACTACATCCGCTTCATGCTCACCGGCGAGTACGCGACCGAGGTATCCGACGCCTCCGGCATGCAGCTGCTCGACGTTCCCGGACGGTGCTGGTCCGACGAGCTGCTGGCCGCGCTGGATATCGACAAGTCCCTGCTCGGCAAGGTCTACGAATCGCCGGAGATCACGGGCCGCGTGACGGAGAAGGCCTCCGCGCTGACCGGACTGGCTGTCGGAACGCCAGTGGTAGGCGGAGCGGGAGACAACGCGGCGGCGGCGGTCGGCATGGGCGTTGTGTCGGACGGGCGCGCGTTCACCACCATCGGCACCTCCGGCGTGGTATTCGCCCACACGGACGGAATCACGGTGGATCCGAAGGGAAGAGTACATACCTTCTGCTGCGCGGTTCCCGGGGCTTGGCACGTCATGGGCGTGACGCAGGCGGCCGGACTGTCCCTGCAGTGGTTCCGGAACAATTTCTGCGCTCCCGAGGTCGAGGAAGCGGCGAAGCAGGGCGTGGATCCCTATAAGATCATGGACGCGGAGGCGGCGGATTCCCCCATCGGCGCGAACCGGCTTCTCTATATGCCCTACCTCATGGGAGAGCGGACGCCCCACCTCGATCCGAAGGTCCGCGGCGGATTTGTCGGCCTCTCCGGCATGCACAAGCGGGGAGATTTGATCCGGGCGGTCATGGAGGGCGTGTCCTACTCCCTGAAAGACTGTCTCGGCGTTCTCGGCAGCATGGGCGTGGAGCTTGACGATATGAGAATCTGCGGCGGCGGTGGGAAGAGCCCCTTCTGGCGTCAGATGCTGGCCGACGTCTACGGGATCCCCGTGACCCGGATCGAATCCGACGAAGGCCCGGCCCTCGGCGTTGCGATCCTCGCCATGGTCGGCGCCGGGATTTATCCCTCCGTCAGAGAAGCCTGCGACGCGATCGTGCGGCAGAAGGACGTGACTCCCTGCGACGCGGAACGCAACGCCCGGTACGGCCAGTTCTACAAGGTTTACACCTCCCTCTATCCGCATCTCAAGGCCGACTTCGACGCGCTGGCTGAGCTGTGACGGACTTTGTCTCCCTTCATCTCATCGAAAAGGGCTGGTCCTCGGACCGGAAGTACAGAGCTGAAACCGCGTCCGGGGAAGTCTTCCTGCTCCGGGTGATGCCGGGGGCCGAGTACGATTCGTGGCTCCCCTGGTATGAGCGGCAGAAGGAATACGCCTCCCTCGGCGTTCCGATGTGCGACACCTACGAATTCGGACGCTGGCCTGAAGGCGGAGTCTACGCCGTGCAGCGGTGGATCGACGGGGAGGACGCCGAACCGGTTCTCGCCCGGCTCACGCCCGCGGAGCAGTACCGCGAAGGACTTGAAGCCGGGCGGATCCTGAGGGCGATCCAGTCCCTTCCGGTTCCGGACGGTCTTCCGGACTGGGAGGCGAAGTTCAACGCCAAAATCGACCGGAAGATCCGGGGCTATCTCGACTGCCCGCTCCGGATCGAGGGGGACGGCGCGATCTTCCGCTATCTCGAGGAAAACCGGAGGTGGCTGAAAGGACGCCCGAACACCTGCCAGCACGGGGATTACCATGTCGGGAACATGATGTTCGAGCGGGACGGCACAAGCACCGGGCGGCTGACGATCATCGACTTCAACCGGGAGGATTTCGGCGACCCGTGGGAGGAGTTCAACCGGATCGTCTGGTGCGCGGGATGCTCGCCCGCCTTTGCCCGCGGACGGATCGACGGCTATTTCGACGGCCCGGTTCCGGAGCTTTTCTGGCGGCTGCTCTGTCTCTACATCGCCTCGAACACCCTCTCGTCGATCTTCTGGGCCGTGCCGTTCGGAGAGCGGGAGATCGCCACGATGACGAAGCAGGCCGCGGACGTGCTCCGGTGGTTCGACGATATGAAGAATCCCGTGCCGGAGTGGTATCGGGAAGCGGCTGGGAAGAACCGGGAGGAAAAGGCAGAATGAAAAAGCTGAGACGGATTCTGTTCGGGCTTGAGATCGCCGCCGCGCTGGTGTTTTTCGCCGCATGGCTCTATTCGGCTTCGGAAATCTTCGGCGGCGGAATGAATCCCGACCGGCTCCTCCCCGCGGCGTATGTCATGGCGGGGGCGTTCGTCGTGCTGGTTCCGTGCCTTGTATTCCGCATATATGTCAAATTTGACCGGAAATACCGGTCTGAACAAAAATCCAATCCAACGGAGGAGAAACAATGAGAAAAGTTCTGATTTTCCAGGGCGGCTGGGACGGACACGAACCCCAGCTGACGTCCAAGCGGTTTGCCCGCCTTATGGAGGAAGAGGGCTATCAGGCGGAGATCTCCGACACCCTCGACTGCCTTCTGGACTACGACAAGCTCCTTGAATACCACCTGCTCGTCGCCTGCTGGACCATGGGCTCGATCCCGTGGGAATGCTCGAAGAACATCGCCAGAGCGGTCGGCGCGGGCGTCGGGCTTGCGGGATGCCACGGCGGCATGTGCGACTCCTTCCGTCAGGACACGGAGTGGCAGTTCATGACCGGCGGCCAGTGGGTCAGCCATCCGGGCGGCGACGGCATCGAGTACACCGTCAACATCCGCCACGGCTCGTCCCCCATCGTGGAGGGGCTCGAGGACTTCAAGGTCTGCTCCGAGCACTACTATCTCCATGTGGACCCGTCCATCGAGGTGCTGGCCACGACCCGGTTCCCGCTCGTCACCTATTATCACGCCTCCAACAAGCCCGTCGATATGCCCGTGGCGTGGACCAAGTTCTGGGGACTCGGGCGCGTGTTCTACACCTCCCTCGGCCATCACGACGACGTGTTTGAGAAATCCCCGAACGCAGAGATCATGATGAAGCGCGGCATGCTCTGGGCTGCCGAGGGTCGTCAGGTCGTCCTCGACAAGGGACTCACCCCCGACCGCTTCCTCAACAACGCGAAGATGTACTGATCCCACAGGGGATCCGAAGGCTTCTCCACGCAGCCGGGCAAGGAACCGTCGGCAGGGGAGCCGCTGCGCAACGACTCAACTTTGTACATTCTGAAAAATTCATTCCGGAAGGGATGGGAGGTACACTATGGCAACTGTCAAGATCGGATTCGTGGGATGCGGCGCGATCAGCGGCATCTACCTCGAGAATATCACCAAGAGATTTAAGGAAATCGAGATCATCGGCGTCTGCGACCTGATTCCCGAGCGGGCGGAGAACGCGGTGAAGAAGTACAACATTCCGAAGCTCTACAAGGACATGTACGAGCTCTTCGCCGATCCCGAGGTCGATATCGTTCTGAACATCACCCGCCCCTATGAGCACTTCGACGTCACGATGGCGGCCCTGAACGCGGGCAAGCACGTCTATTCCGAAAAGCCCCTCGCCGCATCTCTCCCGGAAGGGAAGAAGATCATGGCTCTGGCGAAGGAAAAGGGCCTCTGGGTCGGCGGAGCGCCGGACACCTTCCTCGGCGCAGGCATCCAGACCTGCCGCAAGCTCATCGACGACGGCGTGATCGGCGACATCGTCGGCTGCGCGGGCTTCATGATCTGCCACGGCCACGAGACCTGGCACCCGGATCCGGAGTTCTACTACAAGTACGGCGGCGGCCCCATGTTCGATATGGGTCCGTACTACCTGACCGCGCTTCTCAACCTCTGCGGCAACGTGGAGGCAGTCTCCGCCATGACCCGCACCACCTTCAAGGAGAGACTCATCACCAGCCAGCCCCACAACGGCGAGATCATCAAGGTGGATGTTCCCACGCTCTACGCCGGCAACATGCGCTTTGTGAACGGCGCGGTGGGCACGCTCTACACCACCTTCGACGTCTTCTATCCCGGACAGGCGCGGCTTGAGGTCTACGGCTCAAAGGGAACGCTCTTTGTTCCCGACCCGAACGGATTCGGCGGCCCGGTCAAGCTCTTCATTCCCGGCGAGGGCGTGAAGGATATTGACCTGATGTTCGATTATCCGGACAACAGCCGCGCCCTCGGCCTTGCGGATATGGCAAAGGCGCTCCAGACCGGACGGAAGTTCCGCGCCAACTCCGGTCAGACCTTCCACGTCCTCGAGATCATGGAGGGATTCGCCGAGAGCGGCCGCGTCGGTCACGAGATCCCGATCGAATCCCGTTACGATCTGCTCCCGCTGATGAATCCCACGATGGAACACGGCGTCCTCGACGCGCAGTTCTGAGTCTTGATTCGACAATAAAACAACCGCGTTCCCCCGTTTTTTGAGGGAGCGCGGTTATTTCGTTCTTTCAAAAATCGCGGTGTCCGTCAGTCGTCGATATACTTCTGGACGCCTTTCTCGAGGACCTTGATCGCTCCCTTGGCGTTCTTCTCATACCACGAGGAGAGTTCGCGGTTGGTATTGCCGATGAAGTTGACGAATTCGTTGGAGAACGTGCCGCTGAGATCGGAGTTGTAGTACCCCAGATCGAAGATCAGCGCGGATTTGATGATGTCCAGCATGCCGGCGGACTCGTTGTCCCGGGAGGCCTTGCCCTGGAGCGTCACCTCAAAGTAGGCGGGAAGCACCGTATGGGAGCCGATCCTCGCCATCGCCTCGAGGATGACGGAGGTGCGTTCCGGGTCGGATGCCGTGATGGGGACGATGAAGAGGTTGGTTCCAGCGTCCACGTTCGTGCAGTATTCGGAACCCTCGTCGTACTTGGGCCACGGGATCACGCCGAAGTCCGCCTCCATCGTGCGGAGCGTGATCACGTCGGTCATGTTCATATCGGTGTAGAGGGCGCGGTCCTCCTCGAAGATCCCGATGAAGCCGGAGGAATAGGACACGTCCGCCACGTCCACATAGGCGGCGTCGGAATCGATCAGATCGAAATAGCGGTCGAACACGTCCACGGTTTTCTCGCTGAAGAAGGACAGATAGGGAATGTCGTTTTCGTCCTTGGAGAGCACCCGCAGACCGCTCGTGGCGAACGCCTCCATGGGACCGACCCACTTCTGCGTCACATAGCCGAAGCGGTCGTTGTCTTCGTCGATCACGCCGTCGCCGTTCAGATCCGCTTTGGCTCCCACCACCTGCGTCTTCCACAGATCGAAGGTCCATTTGCCCTCGAGAACCGTTTCATACGGGAAATCGAGCCCGAGGTTCCGCATCAGATCCTTGTTGAACAGCAT
The DNA here is from genome assembly GCA_015065385.1 of Oscillospiraceae bacterium. GTDB lineage: Bacteria > Bacillota > Clostridia > Oscillospirales > CAG-272 > UMGS1696. The sequence continues at coordinate 426,141 of SVQK01000056.1, forward strand.
GACGTCCGCGGAGCCGAGGGAGTTGTAGCTCAAATCCCCGTTCATGACCAGCAGCTTTCCGGCGATGGAAAAGCTCTCCCGGGCGTCCTGGCTCCACCACGGGGCGTCGAGCGAGACATAAGGCAGGGCGGTGTTCCAGTTCAGACACAGCAGCTGATTGGCGTAGGTGAAGGCGGCGCGGCCGTGCGGGACTACCAGATCGTACGCGTCCTCGCCTGCCTTGATGGAAGTGGCGGCGTCCGTCTCGATGTTGTAGTTGGAGGATTCCTGCATGGTGACGGCAACGTTGAAGTGATCCGAAATCGCCGTGTTCCGCTGGAAGATGGCGTCGTTGATCACGTCGCCGTTCATCTCTTCGGCGTACATATCGGCGATCCAGCGCGGGTTGGCCCGGATCAGCATATGGAAATCGTGCCCTTCATAATTGGCGGCGGGCAGGTTCTCCCACGGATCAAAGACCTCTTCCGGTTCCGGTTCGGTTTCCGCGGCTGAGGGGGTGTTCTGCCCGACCTCGGCTGAAGGAGCGTTCTCGCCCCCGGACGGAGTTTCGGGTTTTGCCTCGCCGCAGGATACGGCGGACAGCATCAGCAGACTGAGCAGGACGGACAAGGCGCGGCGGGAAATATGTTTCATGGGTCGCCTCCTGTGAAATTCCATGCGGTTTGCATCATTGTACCAAGAACTCGTTTGAATTGCAACGGGATTTTGTAAAAAATTCCGGTGATAGGCGCACAGTCTGGGTAAGTCCGGCAAAATCGAAGAGGAAACCGGTTCAGCGGATCTTCCGGATGCGGATCCCGTCCATAATGAAATGGGAGACGGCTCCGCGCTCCAGATCCAGCCGGTCGTAGAGAAACAGATCGTCCGCGGAGGGCGTGAGAGGTTCGCCGGGATGGGAGTGGGCGGTGATCCAGCGGATCCGTGGCGGAAGCGGCGGAAGGTCGGAGCCTTTCCCGGCCGGATCGTCCTTCACGGCGTACGAGAGCTCCGTTTTCATCCGCCTCCCGGTGTCGAAGGGATCGAGCAGCAGCCAGAAGGCGAGGATCGCGGCTTCATCCTCGGAGCGGTAAGGTTCGTTCTCAAAGGATTCGAGCATCGCTTTCCGAACGATCTCCGTGAACAGCGCCTCGCGCCAGAGCTCGGGATCGTTCAGGATCATCGTCTGACGCGCGCTCAGGATATGACGCACGGGGATTCCTCCTTCCTCACCCGGATCGTTCCGGAGAAGGCGCCGCGCCCTGTCAGAACCGCGCATCCCCGGTCGAGATACCGCCGCAGCGAGCCGAGGACAGAGCCTGTGATCCGCTCCCCGGGGATCACGAGCGGAATTCCGGGCGGATAGGGCGTGAGAAAATCGGCCGCGATCCTGCCCTCGGATTCGTCCGAAGGGACAGCGTCAAACGGGCCGTCCGCCGCCGTGAAGCTGTCGAGAACCGCTTCCGGAAGAGGGAAGGGAGGCAGCGGCGTGTCGAGCGGTTCATCGGGATGGGGAAGGGAGGATAGGGCGCCGATCAGCGCGTCCGCGTGCTCCGGCCTCGTCCCGGCGGTGGTCATGAGCAGGACATAGTCCGGGGCGGTCATCTCCGGCTCGATCCCGCGTTCCCGGAGCAGGGAGGCCAGCGCGTCCCCGGTCAGATCGGGAGAGCGGAGAATCAGTTTGCTACGATCAAACGCGAAGACCTCCCGCGGAACGGCGAGCAGGGAACCGAGCGCATCCCGGATCCGGCGGATCTGCTGCCGCCAGTTTTCAAACAGCGCGTCGTCCTCCATCTGCCAGACACATCCGTCCGCGGAGGCCATAAGCGGGTAGGAGGGACTCGAGGTTTCAAACATGGCGAGAGCCGCGGCGACCTCTTCGGGATCAACCAGCGAACCGCGGACGGCGACAAGCGCGCATCCGGTCAGGGCGGGCAGCGTCTTGTGCAGGCTCATGACGGTCACGTCCGCGCCGCAGGAGACGGGGGAGGGGACCCCTTGATCGAGAAATCCGAGATGCGCCCCGTGCGCCGCGTCCACAAGCAGCGGGATCCCGTGCTCACGGCACACCCCGGCGATCCCCGCGACGTCGCTGACAACCCCGTCGTAGGTAGGCGATGTGACGGCGACTGCTGCAATATCCGGATCCTCTTCAAGAGCGGCGCGCACTTCCTCCGGCGTCACGTCGAGCGAGAACCCGAGGGGATGGATCCGCGGATTCAGAAACCGGAGGGGGGAGCGGCTGAGCAGGGCGGCGTGATAGGCGGAGCGGTGGGCGTTCCGGGCCAGCAGAAGCGGCTTTCCTCCCCGGCAGAGCGCCCGGATCGAAGCGAGCATGCCCGCCGTGGATCCGCCGACGGAGAAGAACGCCCGATCCGCGCCCCATACCGCCGCCGCGTGCTCCATGGCTTCTTTCAGGATCCCGTCCGCGGCATGGAGGTTGTCAAGTCCCTCGATCTCGGTGAAGTCGATCGCCTCGAGGCCGCCGAGGTAGTCGAATCCCGGAACGCGCGCATGGCCGGGCATATGGAAGGGGACGCGCCCGGTTTCGTTCAGGGAAAGGAGCCGGTCATACAGCCGCATGCTTTTGCCTCCGATTCGTCAGGATGGTGGAAAAACAAAAAGAAAAGACAGGTCTTGCGAACCTGTCTTGACACCGGTACAGGGATTCGAACCCCGACATACAGAGTCAGAGTCTGCTGTGCTACCTTTACACAATACCGGTATTTCCTGTCGGTCCGTCTTGATTTTCGGCTCAACTCGTTCCGACGGGTGAAATTATAGCATACTCTCCCCGCCTTGTCAAGCCTTTTTTGAAAAAAACTAAAAAATCTGATTCACGGCTTGACAGGCGAAAAAAACGTGGTATAATAACACTATGGGATATGTCCGTTCATGGAGCCGCGCGCAGAGAGAAACAGGCGCTGGGATTGTTTCCGCGGAAGTGAACGGGTACCGCCCTGCCGAATAAAACGGCTTTCTGAATTTCATAGTAATTGAGTGAAAAGCTCGGGTGGAACCGTGCGGTGATCCGCACCCCGAACGGTCTCATACAAACCGAATTGTATGGCGGTCCGTGACCCGGCGTTTTTTCGTTTCGGGCGGGCCGGTCGGACTCGTCCGTTTTTTCTTCAGCCCGGAAGGACGCGTCCCTGAAAACTCTCCCCATGGAGGATACGGCTATGTTCAATGTCAATTTCGGCGAAAAGGTCCTTTCCTTCGACTCTCCCGTCACGGTGTACGACGCGGCTAAGGAGGCGGAGCTCATCACCCGCGACGTTCTCTGCGCGAAGGTGAACGGCAAGGTTTCCGATCTCACCTCCCCGCTCACCGCCGACGCGGATGTCACCCTTCTGACCTTCGACGATCCCGACGGCGCGAAGACCTTCCGCCACACGGCCTCCCACATTCTGGCGGAAGCGGTGAAGCGGCTCTATCCCGAGACCAAGCTCACCATCGGCCCCGCCATCGACGACGGATTCTACTACGACTTCGATTCGAAGATCTCCTTCACCGCCGACATCCTCGAAAAGCTCGAGGCGGAGATGAAGAAGATCGTCAAGGAGAACCAGAAGCTCGAAAAGTTCGTCCTGCCCCGGGCGGAGGCGCTGGAACTGATGAAGGACGAGCCCTACAAGGTGGAGCTCATCAACGACCTCCCCGAGGACGAGGAGATCTCCTTCTATAAGATGGGCGAGTTCATCGACCTCTGCGCCGGCCCGCATCTCTTCTCCACGGGCGCGGTGAAGGCCTTCAAGCTCACCGCCTGCAACGCCGCGTACTGGCGGGGCGATTCCAGCCGTCAGACGCTCCAGAGAATCTACGGCACGGCGTATCCGAAGAAGGACGCCCTCGAAGTCCATCTCCAGAAGCTGGAAGAGGCGAAAAAGCGCGACCACCGCAAGATCGGAAAGGATCTGCAGCTCTTCATGTCCGACGATCTGGTGGGCCGCGGCATGCCGATGTTTTTGCCGAAGGGCGCGATCATCTGGTCCGAGCTCGAGAACTATATCAAGGAAAAAGAGCGCAAGCTGGGCTATCAGCACGTTCTGACGCCCTGTGTCGGCACGGTTCAGCTCTATCAGACCTCCGGCCACTGGGAGCACTATAAGGAGAACATGTTCCCGGCGATGCAGGTGGACGAGGAGACCTATGTCCTCCGCCCGATGAACTGCCCGCATCACATGATGATCTACAAGAATCAGCCCCACTCCTACCGGAATCTCCCCATCCGCATCGGCGAAATCGCGCACGACTTCCGGTACGAGGCATCCGGCACGCTGAAAGGCATCGAGCGGGTGCGCCACTTCTGCCAGAACGACGCACACCTGTTTGTCACGCCCGAGCAGATCAAGGACGAAGTCTCCAAGGTCGTGGATCTGATCTTTGACGTCTACAAGGATTTCGGCATCACCGACTACCGCTGTGTCCTCTCCCTGAGAGACCCCGCGGACAAGAAGAAGTACCACAACGACGACAAGATGTGGGAGACCGCCGAATCAGCCCTCCGCGAGGTGCTTGTGGAGCTGGGCATCGAGTTTACCGAGGAAATCGGCGAGGCAGCCTTCTACGGCCCGAAGCTGGACGTGAACGTGAAGCCCTCCGTCGGCAACGAAATCACGCTCTCCACCTGCCAGCTCGACTTCTGCCTTCCCGCCAAGTTCCAGCTCACCTATGTGGACCGGGACGACAAGGACAAGACCCCCGTCGTGCTGCACCGCGCGATTCTCGGCTCCCTCGACCGCTTTATGGCGTATATCATCGAGGAGACGATGGGCAACTTCCCGCTGTGGCTCAGCCCGGTTCAGGCCGAGGTGATCCCCGTGGGCAACGACTTCAACGACTATGCCGAGGAAGTCGGGAAGAAGCTCGAAGAAGCCGGACTCCGCATCCACGTCGATCTCAGGACCGAGACCATGCGCTACAAGATCCGCGAGGCGCAGATGCAGAAGACGCCGTATATGCTGGTGGTGGGCGACCACGACCGTCAGAACGGCACCGTTTCCGTCCGCACCAGATCCGGCGAGGACAAGGGCGCGATCCCGACGGAGCAGTTCATTGCCGACGCTCTCGAAGAGATCCGCACGAAGAAGAGATAATCGCCCTACAAACAAAGAACCGGCGTCCCGAAATGGGATACCGGTTTTTTATGTGATTGGCCTCGACGCAGGATCAGCTCTCTGCCTCCCCCGGGAGATCGGATTTCAGGGCGGAGACGCAGTCCTTGCAGATGTAGTTGTCGCGCCACTGGAGCAGGTTGTCGGGGGATCCGCAGAACGCGCATCCGGGCCTGTACCGCCGGAGGATGATCCGGTCCTTTTCCGCGTAGACTTCCACGTCGGTCCGCGCCACGAGTCCCGCTTTCAGGCGCAGCTCTTTCGGAATGACGACCCGTCCCACTTCGTCGATGGTTTTGATGCTGCCGAGCACTTTCATTGTCCTTCTCCTTTGAGAAATACGATTCCCCCGGGAAACGCCCCGGTTCGTTTTTCTTCGGCGCGTTTCTCCGTTTCCTGCTGCATTATAGCTCTTTCCGACCGAAATGTCAAGGGGAAAAACCGTCATGATTGGCAAAAAATGGATGGATTTGAAAAACCGATGGCACAAATTGGAAAAACCTGTCGGATCCGGGAGAACGGAAACTCCTTCCTCCGCCGCATAAGCAAGGGGCCGGACGGCTACAATGGAACAAATGGGGAAGGAGCGTGAGACAATGATGCGCGGATGCGAGAGAAGGATTTATCATGTGAGGAGCTCGGACAGTCCGTGCTTCGAGGAGGCGTATCTGATCCTGCGCCGCGGAAGAGCAGGGAGCGTCGTACCGACCCGGATGTCGTCCCGGACCATGGCGGAGGAAGCCGAACGGATCATTCGGGAAAGCGCGGGCCGGTATCTGAGGGAGAAAAAGCGCGCGCCGATCCACCGCCTTACCCCTCCCGCGGCCTTTGCGCTCGGGGCGGGAACCTCTTCCGTCCTGATCGGAGCGGCGGTCCTTCTCGTTGGATTGTTCTGAGCGTCATCCGTAGCGTTTGTACCAAATCCGGACCCGGGGAAGTCGAGAACACTGTGAGGGTTTGCGTGAAACCTTCCCTTGACGCGGAGCTTTTTTTGATGTATAATATCATTTGATATTCTGTTCGTGACCGGAGCAGGCCGCGCGTCCGCCGACTGGACCCCGCTGCCCGCTTCGTCAGGATCGGTGCCTGAGCAGAACGACAAGGAGCCGGAATCTCCCCGGCTGAACCGAATAGAGAAACGGCCAACGGAGGTTTTCCGCCGCGTTCAGTCCGCCGCCCTCGGAGGAACGCAGAGCACGGGAAACGCCGGAGCGCCCGCGGGGAATCATCCCCATTTTTGCCGTACCATGAGCGTGCGGGCCGGGATCGTTTCGTGGATTCGCGCAGCGAGAGGCGCGGTTTGTTTTGCTGTCCGCAGGGGAACGGAATGTCGCGCTGATTGAGTATGAGAGGGATCCTCCCGGAGACTGGGGGAGCGGTCCCGTGCGACGAAAGGAAAGTATATGTCAAAGAAACAACACAGTAAAGTCCGCGTCATGATGCTCGGCGGCCTGAACGAGATCGGTAAGAATCTGGCCGTCATTGAATACGAGGATGATATCGTCGTCATCGACTGCGGAATCGCGTTTCCGGACGAGGATATGCTGGGCGTGGACCTGGTGATCCCCGATTTTACTTATCTGGAAAAGAACGCGGACAAGGTGCGGGGGATTCTGGTCACCCACGGCCACGAGGATCACATCGGCTCCATCCCGTACCTTCTGAAGCTCGTCAACGTGCCGGTTTACGCCACCCGCCTGACGCTCGGGATCCTCGAATCCAAGCTGGCGGAACACAAGCTGCTCGGAACGGCAAAGCTGGTGACCGTTGCCGCCGGAGACACCGTCAAGCTCGGTTGCTTCCGCGCGGAGTTCATCCGGGCCAACCACTCCATCGCGGACGCCTGCATGATCGCGCTCCGGACTCCGGAAGGCGTGATTTTCCACACGGGCGACTTCAAGCTGGACGTCTCCCCCATCGGCGGGGAAATGATGGACCTGACCCGGATCGGCGAATACGGGCGGGAAGGGATCCTTTTGCTCATGTGCGAGAGCACGAACGTGGAAAAGCCCGGCTTCACCCCGTCGGAGAGGCTGGTGGGCGTGTCGCTCGACCACATCTTCATGACCAATACGGAAAAGCGGGTCGTGATCGCCACCTTCTCGTCCAATGTTCACCGTGTGCAGCAGATCATCAATTCCTCGGTGAAATTCGGGCGGAAGGTCGCCGTCACCGGGCGGAGCATGCTGAACGTGGTCGGAGCGGCGGTCCGCCTCGGATATATGGACGTCCCGGACGGCGCCCTGATCGATATCACGGAGATCGGCCGCTATCCGCAGGAAATGATCACCATCATCACCACCGGCTCTCAGGGCGAACCCATGTCCGCGCTCTACCGGATGGCGTTCTCGGATCACTCGCAGGTCGAGCTGACGCCGCAGGATCTGGTGGTGCTCTCCTCCCACGCGATCCCCGGCAACGAAAAGCTGGTGAGCCGCATCATCAACGAGCTGTATAAAAAAGGCGTCAGCGTCTACCACGACGAGGCGGTGGTCCATGTGTCCGGCCATGCCTGTCAGGAGGAGCTGAAACTGATTCACGCGCTGACCAAGCCGAAGTTCTTCATGCCGATCCACGGCGAGTACCACCACCTGATGCAGCATAAAGAGCTGGCGGAATACATGGGAATGGATCCGCGCGCGGTGTTCGTCATGGACATCGGGCAGGTGCTCGAGCTGGACCGCGACTCCGCGAGACGCGCCGGGACCGTTCCCTCCGGACGGATGCTCGTGGACGGATACGGCGTCGGCGACGTGGGCAGCGTGGTTCTGCGCGACCGCAAGCACCTTGCGCAGGACGGCCTGATCGTGGTCGTGGCAACGGTGGATCTGGACGAGGCGACCATCGTCTCCGGTCCGGATCTCATTTCCCGCGGCTTCGTCTACGTCCGGGAGAGCGAGGAGCTGATGGACGACGTGAAGGAACTGGTGCGCGGCGTGCTGGCGGATATGCTCGATTCGGGCGTGACGGAGTGGACGCAGATGAAGACCAACGTCAAGGACGCGCTGTCCAAGTATCTCTATCAGAAAACAAAGCGCAAGCCGATGATCCTGCCGGTCATCATGAACGTATAAAGAGAGGCGCGGAGTACCGCAAAGGAGACAAACATGGTCAAACACATCATTCTCTGGAAACTCAAGGAATCCTTCACCGAGGAAGAAAAAGCCGCCGCAAGAGCCGAGGCGAAGCGCAGGCTGGAGAGCCTGAACGGACAGATCGAGGGACTCGTCAGTCTGACGGTGGTCACGGACCGGCTGCCCTCCTCGAACGCCGACATGATGCTCGATTCCGTCTTCACCGACGCGGACGCGCTGGCCGGATATCAGACCAATCCGAAGCATCTGGAGGCCGCGGGCTACGTCCGTTCCGTCGTGGAAGCGCGGCTCTGTCTGGACTTCTGAGATGGCACGGACCTGCGCGGAGCTCCTCTCTCCGGCGGGGGATTGGAGCAAGCTGAGATCGGCCGTTCTGTACGGCGCGGACGCGGTTTATCTGGCGGGACGATCGTTCGGAATGCGCGCGGCGTCCGCCAATTTCGACGGGGACGAGCTGATCGCCGCCGTCCGGTTCTGCCACAGAAAGGGCGTCAGAGTGTATGTGACGGTGAACGTCATGCCGCACACGCCGGAATATCCGGAGCTGAGACGGTATCTGAGATTCTTGCGCGACGTCGGGGCGGACGCGGTGATCGTGTCGGATATCGGCGTGGTCATGCTGATCCGGGACGAGATTCCCGGACTGGAGATCCACATCTCCACGCAGGCGTCCGCGGTGTCGGCGGAAGCGTGTCTCGCGTGGCACAGGCTCGGCGCGAAACGGGTGGTGCTGGCCCGCGAGCTGACGCTTGCCGAGATCCGGGAGATCCGGCGGAACATCCCGGACAGCCTCGAGCTCGAGTGCTTCATCCACGGAGCCATGTGCGTGGCGTACAGCGGGCGCTGCCTGCTCTCCAACTACTTCACCGGGCGGGACGGAAACCACGGCCAGTGCGCCCAGTCCTGCCGCTGGCATTACCGTCCGACTGATCCCGACGGCGTCCTTCGGCTGGATCTGCACGAGGAACTGCGGGAGGAGATCACTACCGCTGTCCGGGCCGAAGAGGAACCGACCGGGGAGACCTTCTTCATGAGCTCGAAGGATATGTGCATGATCGGCCACATCCCGGAGCTCGAGGAAGCCGGGATCTCCTCTTACAAGATCGAAGGACGGGTCAAGAGCGCGTATTACACCGCGGTGGTGACTAACGCCTATCGGATGGCGCTCGATACATACCGGGCAGATCCCGCGGGATATCGGACGGATCCGGCGTGGGAGAGGGAACTGCTCTCCGTCAGCCACCGGGAATACGGCACGGGGTTCTACTTCTCCAAGCCCTCCGAGGACGCGAACACCGTCCATGAGCACGGCTATCTGAGAGACAAGGCATATCTGGCCGCCGCCGTTGCCGATTCCGGGGATCCGGATGAGAACGGTCTTTACGACACGCTCTTTTCCCAGCGGAACAAGCTGAACGTCGGGGACCGTGCGGAGCTGATTTCACCCGGGAAGACCGGACGCGCGGTCGAGGTGACCGAAATCCTGTCCCGGAGCGGAGAACCGATCTCGTCTACACCGCATCCCGGGATGTACTTCCGACTCCGGACGCCGTTTCCGGTCCGGAAGGGGGACATCCTCCGGGCGGGCGAGTGAACGAAGAACCAAATCCATGACCTGAAACAACCGGGAGGCTGACATGCTGATCGAACTGTTGAAAGCGATCATCATCGGACTGGTGGAAGGCATCACGGAATGGCTGCCCATTTCGTCTTCCACACATGTGGAGCTGGCCTCGGCTCTCATGAAAACCAACTACAGCGAGGCGTTTTACAAGGTCTTCGAGGTCGTGATCCAGCTGGGCGCGATCCTCGCCGTGATCCTCGTCTACTGGCGGAGGCTCTGGCCGTGGGCGGAGAAGACCGAATTGCGCAAACGCCGCACCTATGCGCTTTGGATCAAGATCATCATCGCGGCGGCACCGGCAGCCCTTGTCGGCGTACTCATCGACGACTGGCGGGACGAGCACCTCGGCGGGATGTGGATCCGGGCGGCGGCGCTCATCGTCTACGGCGTGCTGTTCGTCGTCATCGAGCGGATGCGCGCCGGGAAGAAGGAAAGCTATCTCTACCGGGAAGCAGAGGACATCTCCATGGGGACGGCCCTCAAAATCGGCCTGTTCCAGCTTCTGTCCCTGATTCCGGGGACGTCCCGCTCCGGCTCCACCATCCTCGGAGGAACGCTGGTGGGCGTGTCCCGGAAGGCCGCGGCGGAGTTCTCCTTCTTCGTGGCGATTCCCATCATGTTCGGAGCGAGCGGCCTCAAGGTCGTGAAATACGCGCTCGACGGGGAACTGGCTTTCACCGGCGCGGAAGTCCTCAGTCTGATCGCGGCGACCGTGACCGCGTTTGCCGTATCCATGTTCGCCGTCCGCGCGCTGATCGGCTTCATCCGGAGCCACAGCTTCGAGTGCTTCGGCTGGTACCGGATCGTGCTCGGGATCGTCGTGATCCTCTGGACGCTTCTCGGCAAAAGCGCGTAAGCCGACATATTGTCATTCAGGAACGGAATTCCTTCCCGGGTTCCGCTCCTGTTTTTTTCTCCTCCTGACGTCTCTTTCTCCACCGCTTTCTGAAGAATCCGCAGATATCGTTCGAGGGAGTTCCTTTGTGAAAAAAGCGCATCCGCGCCGTTATCTTCTCTGAGCTGACGATAACTGCATGGATGCGCGAGCATAAATGCTCCGACCTTGCGTTCCTGTTCGATTATCGAGGGGTGAAGGTTACAGCTTCCGGATCATCATGCCGCCGTCCACGCCCACGACCTGACCGGTGGTATAGGAGAGCGCGCCGTCGGCGAGGGCGAGAACCGTGCGGCCCACGTCTTCGGGCTGACCGATTCGCGGGATGGGGCAGAGTCCTTCGGCGATCAGGCGGTCATATTTCTCCCGGACGCCCGCTGTCATGTCCGTTGCGATGATCCCCGGACGCACCTCGTAGACCCGGATGCCGTATTCCGCCAGACGGTCCGCGTAGAGCGTCGCCGCCATGGAAAGTCCTGCTTTGGAAATACAGTATTCTCCCCGTTTGACGGACGAGACCTCCGCCGAGATCGAGGTGATGAACACCACGGCCCGGAATGCCTCGTTTTTCTGAGAGGCCATGCGCCGCGCGACCTCCTGCGTAAGGAAGAACGCCCCGCGGAGATTGATCCCCAGCACCCGGTCGAAGCTCTCCTCGGTCATGTCCAAAAGATCGGCCCGAACGGAGGGAGCGACTCCGGCATTGTTTACCAGCACGTCCAGCTCGTCGAGTCCGTCAAACGCTTCGTCCGCGATGCGAAGGCGGTCGTCGTGAGAGGAAATGTCTCCCCGCACATAGAAGGATTCCGGCGACAGAGCTTTCAGCGCGTCCGTGTATTCCGCGACGGCCTCCCCGGGTTTTGTGCCTACGGCGCAGACGGTGTATCCGCGCTCCGCCAGTGTCAGGGAAATTCCCCGTCCGATCCCGCGGGCCGCGCCTGTGACGAGGGCGGTTCGTTTTCCGTTTTTCATCTCAGGTTCCTCCCAAAGTCGTTCATTCTTCGCCGAGCGCTTCCTTCATCATGGGCAGATAGACCTCCCGGTCGCGGATGGGACAGCCGGTGGCGTGCATCTTCCGCATGATCGCGGTACACTTCGAACAGGTGACGCAGACTTTTTTCGGATCGAGCGTGTCGTTTGCGAGAAGATCCCGCGCAAAATCGGGATAGGCAAAAGCCATGCGCCCGAATCCCGCCGCGTCGATGTGTCCCGCTCCTACCTGAGCCGCGGCCGCGTCCGGAGCGAACTGACGGAGCCATGTGTATCCTGTTCCGATGAGGGTGATTTCCGGGACGGTACGCTTCATGTGCGCCGCCGCGTCCATCAGTCTTGCCACGCCGGCGAGCCGTTCCTCCGGGGGATCGTACCCGCCGTTGTCGTAGGGGCGGTTCACATGGGGATTGTAATACGGGCTCCCGAGCGTCATATCACAGAGGGAGACGCCGCAGTCCGCCATGAGCCGATAGAGCCGGTCCGGTTCGTCCCAGTCGATTTCCCCCGGTCTGTCTTCCGCCGCGCCGAATCCCCACGGATAGGGAATGTGCTCGTACGGCCCGAAGCGGGAGGCGATGAGGAAATCGGGACTTCTGTGAACGGCGGCGGCCCGGATGGAGTCGAGAAAGACCCGCGTCCGGTTTTCGAAGGATCCGCCGTACCGTCCCGGTCTCTCTCGCGCGGACAAGAGCTCGGAGAAGAGGTATTTGTGACAGCACTTGATATCCGCGCCGTCAAATCCAGCCACTTTCGCAAGGCCCGCCGCTTTGCCGAACAGCTCGGGCAGGGCGTCGAGATACTCGTCCGTCACCACAGGCCAGTCCGGGGAGATGGGCATGGTCTCGTTCATCACCGGATTGTGCATGGCAATGACCGGGCACGGCGTGTTGTCCGGCTTGGAGAACCGGCCCGAATGGGTGAGCTGGAGGATGATCGGCGCGCCGTCCGAGGCTTCGTGTGCGATTTCCGCCATCTTCTTGAAGGCGTCGAGGCTGTCCTCCGTGATCCAGAGCTGGCCGCGGTTGGTCCGCCCGTCTTCGGTGACCGCCGTAGCCTCCGCCCAGACGAGTCCCGCGCCGCCCGAAGCCATCCGCCGGATCCTGCGGTACGTCAGCTCGCCCGGCGCTCCGTCCGGCGTGGAGTCGAAGCCCTCCATGGGGTGGATCGTCAGCCGGTTTTTCAGCGTAACCGCGGAGTGTCCGACCGTCAGGGGCGTTTTCAGCACAGCGTGATCCGGGGAGAGGGGAATGGAGTCCGCCAGACCGAGGGCCGCGATGTCTTCCGCCAGCTCTTCCCGGGATTTGTAGTGAAACCGTCCGCCGCTCATGCCATGGTCTCCAGCATCTTTTCCGTGACCCGGTACCGCGTGGGAAGACCGGCGTCGAAGGAGACGGATTCTTCAAACATGTATTCCGCCATCCGGTGAACCTCGTTGCCGATGGATCCGGCGATATGGGGCGTCAGGAATACGTTCGGAAGGGTGTAGAGCGGGCTGTCCTTTTCCGGCGGCTCCGGGAAGGTCACGTCGAGCACGGCGGCCCGGGTGGGAACCGCGCGGAGGGCTTCGATCATCCCGTCCTCGCACACCTGCGCGCCGCGTCCCGTGTTGATGAAAACGGCGTGGGGCTTCATGGAGGCGAAGCGCTCGCCGGTCAGGATCCCGACGGTCTGCGGATTGTTGGCGAGGTGATTCGAAATGACGTCGCATTCCCGGAACAGCGTTTTGAGATCGGTCTTTTCCACGCCGAGCTGTGCCGCCTTTTCGTCCGGAAGGAAGGGATCGAACACAAGGATTTTGATCTTGTCGAGGGATTTCAGCCGTTCGATCACCATCTTGCCGATCATGCCCGCGCCGATGATCCCGACCTTGATCTCATAGTTGCCGGGGAAGACGACGGGAAGGGAGCGGTTCGGCCACCCGGATCCGTCCGCGGCGACGTGAAGCCTCTGGAAAAATCCCTTCGAGGCGAGCACGATCTCGGAGAAAGCGTATTCGGCAACTGGGACTCCGTTCGCGGCCCATGCGGAGAACACGGCGACGCCCTCGGCGAGGAACTCCCGCGCGAAATACTGGACGGAACCCGCGCCGTAGTAGACCGCTTTCAGGTTCGGCAGATATTCCCGGATCTCCTCTCGCTCGAAATGAGGCATGCCCCATGTGGTGAAGAGGTAGTCCGCGCGGGCGAGCACATCCCGGTATGCGTCCATCTCGCCCTTCGAAAGGACGCGATCGGTTTCGAAGCAGTAGGCGGCGCGGAGCTTTTCGACGGTCTCATGCGCATAGACGTCGCCGATCCGCCGTCCGTCTCCGAAGAACACAGCGTTTTTCATAGGTAAATCCTCCCTTAGCTCATCTTCCAGTGGCCGAGGTCCTCAAACTCCAGAATGTCGGAGAGAATGGAGTTGGAGACGAACATCCCGGCGGGCGTCAGCGCGGTTGTCCCGGCCCGCATGGTCATAAGCCCCATTCTGACGTACCGGTGGCATTTGTCCCCGTACAGGGCTTCGAAGGAATAGCCGAACCGGCGGGCGAATTCCCGGTCGTCGATGCCGTCGCAGAGGCGGAGCCGGAGCATGATGTACTCCCCGATCCGTTCCCGCTCCCCGATTTCCTCGCATTCCGACGTGATCCGGACCGGGCTGTCCTTGACCGTCACGCCTTCGACGTATTTCTCTACGTCCGGCGTGAAAGCGAACCGCTGCCCGTTGAAATAGGAGTGGGCCGAGACGCCGAACCCCAGATATTCGTCGCAGTTCCAGTATTTCAGATTGTGCAGGCAGCCCTTCCCGGGATGGCAGAAATTCGAAATCTCATACTGCACATAGCCCCGGTCCTTCAAAAACTGGATCGCGGCCAGATACATATCTGCCTCCGCGTCCTCGCCCGGCAGAAGGGGGGCCAGTTCCCGGTAGTTCTGATAAAACCGCGTCCCCGGCTCGATCTTGAGGTCGTACAGGGAAATGTGATCCGGCCCCACCCGTGTCAGATAGGTCAGGGTGTGGAGCAGGGAATCCATGGTCTGTTCCGGGATCCCGAACATGACGTCCACGTTGATATTGTCGAACTTCGCGTCCCTCGCCATGCGGAAGGAACGGGCGAAGTCCTTCCGGGAGTGGATCCGTCCGAGCGCTTTCAACTCGTTCTCGTGGGCGGACTGCATGCCGATCGAGAGACGGTTGACGCCCATCCGGCGGAGGCGGGTCAGGGTGGAGAAGGTGACCGTGGCGGGATTGGCTTCGACGGTGAACTCCGCTTCGCGGGGCAGGGAAAAGATCCGCCGGATCGCCTTCACCAGCCGGAAGAGATCGTCCGGGGGAAGCGCGGTCGGGGTTCCGCCTCCGATGAAGACCGTGTCGGGCTGATAGCCGTCCTCCACCGTGGTCTTGTAGCTCTCCATGTGGGAGATGAGCGCGCTCACATACTCCGACATGTACTCCTTCGATCCGGGGACCGAGGAGTTGAAGTCGCAGTAGGCGCATTTTGAGAGGCAGAACGGGATGTGAACGTAGATGCCGAGCTTTTTCGGCAGTCCGATGGCTTCGTAGTAATTCATTGATCGTCGTCCAGCTTGAGCACGGCCATGAACGCCTCCGGGGAGACCTGCACGGATCCGAGCTGACGCATTTTCTTCTTGCCTTCCTTCTGCTTTTCGAGCAGCTTCTTCTTCCGGGTGATATCGCCGCCGTAGCACTTGGCCAGAACGTCCTTGCGCATAGCTTTGACGGTTTCCCGTGCGATGATCTTCGATCCGACCGCCGCCTGAATCGGAACCTCGAACAGCTGGCGGGGGATGTTATCCTTGAGCTTCTCGGCGATCTTGCGGGCGCGCGCGTAGGCTTTGTCCGCATGGACGATGAAGGTCAGAGCGTCCACCATTTCGCCGTTCAGAAGGAAGTCCAGCTTCACCAGATTGGACGGCTCGTAGCCCTCAAGCTCGTAGTCCAGCGAGGCATACCCCCGGCTCCGGCTTTTCAGCGCGTCGAAGAAGTCGTAGATGATCTCGTTCAGCGGGAGCTTGTAGTGGAGCTCCACCCGTTCCGTATCGATATACTTCATATCGATGAACACGCCGCGCCGGTCCTGGCAGAGATCCATGATCCCGCCCACATACTCCGTCGGGGTGATGACCGAGGCGGCCACGATGGGCTCCGCCGCGACCTCGATCTGATCCGGGGCGGGGTAGTTCGTCGGGTTGTCGATCCGGACCACTTCGCCGTTCTTCTTGGTGATTTCGTAAATAACGCTCGGCGCGGTGGTGATCAGGTCGAGGTTGAATTCCCGTTCGAGACGCTCCTCGATGATTTCCATGTGGAGCAGTCCGAGGAATCCGCACCGGAATCCGAAACCCAGCGCGATCGAGGTCTCGGGCTCGAAGGTGAAGGCCGCGTCGTTGAGCTGGAGCTTTTCGAGAGCGTCCTTCGTCTCGTTGTAGCGCGCCCCGTCCGCGGGATAGATCCCGGCGAAGACCATGGACTGAACCTTCTTGAACCCGGGAAGAGCTTCGTCCGCCGGTTCCGCGGCGTGGGTCACCGTGTCGCCGACCCGCGTGTCGCTGACATTCTTGATGGAGGCGGTGAGATATCCGACCTCGCCCGCCGAGAGGGAACCCGTGGGGCGGAGTCCGAAGGGATCCATCACCCCGACCTCGACCACGTCGAATTCCGCGCCCGTGTGCATGAGCTTTATTTTGTCCCCGGTTTTGAGCGTGCCTTCCATGACGCGGATATACACCACGACGCCGAGGTAGCTGTTGTAAACCGAGTCGAAGATCAGGCAGCGGAGGGGAGCGTTTTCGTCGCCTTCCGGAGCGGGGATGTCCCGGATGATGGCCGCCATCACGTCCGCGATGTTGAGGCCGGTCTTTGCGGAAATCACCGGGCAGTCCTCCGCGGGGATCCCGATCACGTCCTCGATCTCCTCCTTGCACTTGTCCGGCATGGCGGAGGGGAGGTCGATCTTGTTGATGACCGGGACGATTTCCAGATTGGCGTCCACGGCGAGATAGGCGTTGGCGAGGGTCTGCGCCTCGATCCCCTGCGTGGCGTCCACCACAAGGAGCGCTCCTTCGCACGCATTGAGGGAGCGGGACACCTCGTAGTTGAAGTCCACATGCCCGGGGGTGTCGATCATGTTCAGGGCGTACTGCTCCCCGTCCGGTGCGGTGTAGTCGATGCGGACGGCGCGGGCCTTGATGGTAATGCCGCGCTCCCGTTCCAGATCCATGTTGTCGAGGAGCTGATCCTCCATGTCCCGGGCCTCCACGGTGTTGGAAAACTCGAGGATCCGGTCCGCCAGCGTGGATTTTCCGTGGTCGATGTGCGCGATGATGGAGAAATTGCGGATGTGCTTCTGTTTCTCGGTCTGGGCCATATGTCTCTTTACCTCTGCTCAACGACAGAATACTGCAATTTTATTAGATTATTATACCATATCCGGAGCCGAAATACAAGAGATCGGGCGCAAATTCATGACCGCATGAACGTCGGAAGAAAAGAAAATCCTCGGATCTGCGTCCGACAGGCCAAAAAAGACCGGACAGCGCGGAGGGCCGTCCGGTTTAAGGATGATAAAGGAATCAAGTTTATTCCCAGCCGAGAACATTCATGCAGAACTGGCGGAGGAGGATGGCGATTTCATAGCGGAGCGCATTCCCAGCGGGATCGATTTGTGTACTCTTGACGAGGAACCCTTGCTGTTGGGCATATTTGGCGGCGACAATTGCTTCATTTTCGTCTTTCAGTAACTCCCTCAATTGGATACCGATATCTGATGCATCAACAGCACGAAGAGTCACGTTGTTTACATTGACAGATTTGCCGCACAAATTGACCGCATAACGGAGCATGATGAGATACATCTCTTCATGTGTGATCGTATCCTTCGGTCTGAATTTGCCATTCCCGTCTCCGAGTGCAAGACCCGTGGATTCCGCCCACTTGATGTAGGGAACCGCGTAGGACAGGGAGGCGTCGGAGTAGCTTACGTCGGAGAACTTTGAGTCGGTTCCGTACTGCGCAATCATCGCGGCATCCTTTTCGGCGGTGGTCTGGAAGATGCCGCTGAGATACATTCTGCCGAGGGTGGTCACGAACTGAGCGCGGGTCATGGTATGGTTGGGACCGAAAGTGGTTTGGGTCATTCCGTTCACGAGTCCATATTTATAGACAAATAGTACAGCCTCATAATAGGAAGCATAGGAATTCACATCGGTGAAGGGATTGATCCACTTCTCCACTGCCTTGAAGGTAGCAGTTAAAGCTGCATCATTTCTGACGTCCTTCAAGGTGTAGGTGGCAACGCCGGTCGAGGAGTTGAGGGAGTAATACCTGTTTGCGGCAACACTGACGGTGGTGTAAGCATCCTCGCCGATCCTCGCTTTGACGGTGTCGATGGCGAAGTCCTTGTCGGGTATGATGGTAAAGGTGACGTCGTTTCCGTGCGCTATGGTGACGGTGTTCCGGTCGGATAGGGCTGGTTTTGTGGTCACGGTTCCGTTTTTCGTTTCTTCAACAGTGACGGTATAGATGCCGGGGATGCTGGAATTGTCCCGATACTTGTAGATGATGGATTCGGGTTTATCAATGAGCAGATTGTCCATATTCATGTCGGAATAAACGATCCGTCCGGTAACGGAAGAGTTGTTCGTGACTGTGACAGTACAGGTGTCCGTCTCGTCGGGGAACCGGAACGTGTCGCTGTACATGGCGAGCTTGCAGCCGTTCAGCTCGATCTCGATATTGCGGGCAGGGGTCATGGTGACATCGCGTCCGAGGACTTCGTTCTGACCGAGCCTAATGTACAGGGTGCGGGTGGCGGCAATTGTCGAGCTTGAGGAGGATCCCCACTGATGATCGATATTGTTCACATCCGCCAGCGCTTCGGAGAGGGAATCAAATATGCCGAGCAGGGAAGCGTTTGAATATGAATTCGAGGAGTAGACGGAAACCGGGCTCTCGCCGGAGCGGACTTCGAATTCGGTGAAGCAGTTGTCGATATAGAACCGCAGATAGGCATACTTGCTGCCGTCGGAGGCAGTAAAGATATCGTCCGAGGTGATGGTCGCGCGGCTGGACGCGGGGATCTTGCGGGAGGTCTCACCTCTGGAATTTACGGCGGCAACTTCGAGGCTGAACGTGTTGGTGTAACCCGCGAGGTCGGCGTAGGTGAGGACGAACGGCAGGCTGTTGGCGTCAAGGCCGTAGACCCGGTCGATATCGGCGAGGGACAGCGAGGAGCCGATCGGATAGCGGTCTTTTTTCAGCTCGACCGTCATGCTGTAGATCATGTTGCCGGTCGTCGTCCGGACGTTCAGGGTTGGCAGTGCGGGCAGGACGGTGAGGCCGGGAATTTGTACGGAGTAGACTTTGTTCTGATAGTTGACGGAGACCGTGATTGTTGTGGTCTTTCCGTCGGCGGAGAGATCGCTGTCCTTGAAGAAGTAAGGCCAGACTTGGAGAGATTCCCCGTTCAACAGGGCGATAAGGCGGTTGTCCTTATCCAAAACCGTGATGTAGAGGCCGGTCTGGTCAAACTGTTCGCCGACCCGATAGATCTTTTTGGTGGGGCCGCTGTAAAAAGAGACGGTGTAATCGCCGGTTTCTGCCTGTGAGACGTGAATCGTGTAAATCCCGCCGATCGTATTGTAGCCGGCGTCATAGGCGCGAACGACGGTCGTCCCCGCTTTTTTCGCTGTGATCCGCCCTGTGCTCGAAATCGCCGCAACGCTTTGATCTGCCGCAAACCATCCGGTTACGGCCGGGCTGTCGGTTTCGATCTGGTATGAATCGCCCTCGCAAAGGGAAATCTCGCCGCCCGCGGGGAATCCTTCCCCGTATGGAGCGGATCCATCCTCCCGGAACCATTTGTCATACCCGTCCCATCCGGCGAGGAAACGTTCCAGAATCAACCGGTCTTTTCCCGTTACCGCGCCGTTCCCGTCGATATCGCCGATCAGTCTGCCATCCGCATCCCTTTTCGTGGGGATAAAAGTGGTTTCGCCTGCCGCAGAGACGCGGGAAGACAGCGGTGGAAGGATCATCAACAGCGTCGCCAGACTGACGAGCATGAGGCATAGTCTGGTTATAGAACTTCGATCGTTTTTCATAATCCTTTTTTCTCCTTGAACTGTTTGGTAAAGTGCAATCTGCCCGGAACGAGGCGTTGATTTATCGCTATATCCGTATATACAGCAGTATCTCCATGCTGCCTTTTGGGGGGTTCTTCCATTATATCACATCCTCCCCGCTCCGGCAAGGGGATGAAGCCTTTTCCCCCGAAAATAGAAAAGCCCCCGCGAACGGGAGCCTTTCATGCGGTTTCAGCTCAATCCCCCAGCTGTTCCGCGATCTTTTCGTTGTACTTGCTGAGCACCTTCGTCGCAACCTTTTCGCTCTTCTTGATCATCGAGGAGACGTCGGAGGAATAGGCGCGGAGCAGGTTCATGATGCCCTCGTTGTATCCGCCGACCTCGAAATACCAGCCGAAGTCGTAGGTCCGGGTGGCAAAGATCAGATCGAGCATCCGGGCGGAGTTCTCGTCGCGGGAGACCTTGTTCTGGAGGGTCTGCTCGTAGTACGCGGGCGTCAGGGAATAGAGGGATTCGTAGGCCAGCGCCTCGGTGATCCATCCGGCACGGGAGAAGCCCGCCTCGCCGTAGGAGTTCTTCGGGATGGAGTAGAGGGAGATGGACCAGGACGCCGCGCTGTTGTAGTAACGGTCCTGATTCTCGTCGTAGAGCGGCAGGGGCAGGATACCGAAGTCGTCCTCCATGTCGCGGAAGGAGGTCGCGGCGCCGATGTTCTGCAGGAAGAAGAGCGCGCGGCCTTCCCGGAACGCGATCTGACCGTAGTCGGCCGCGTATCCGTTCCGCTGATAGGCGCAGGTGACGTCCTGGTTGTAGGCGTAGGCGGTGAACTTGTCGAAGGCGTCCACGAACTTCTCGCTGTACAGAGAGAGCTCGAGCTCGCCGTTCTGGTTGATGACACAGCATTTCAGCCCGGAGGCGTTGACGATGCCCATCATGATGTCGTCCCAGATGTAGATGCCGTAGATGTCTTCCTTGTCGTTGATGTGGTTGCCGTCGTTGTCGTAGTCCAGATTGGAGTCCACGGCCTCGGCGAACTGGCGGAAGTTGTCGATGGTCCATGTGCGGTTGTCCACCATCTCATAGAAATCCGGCTGGTTGTAGGTGGCGGACATGTTCTTATTGAAGAAATAGCAGAACGTGGCCTGATTGTCGCCGATGGAGATGTCGCCGGTCATCTGAAAGACCGCGTTCTTGAAGGTGCATTCCTGCGTGCAGTAGGGATCCCACCACGGCTTTTCCAGATTGAGATTCGGCACCTCATAGAGGTTCATGAGCGAGCCGTCCGTCAGCGCGTTGCAGGATGAGTAACCGGAGAGGCAGGCGAGGTCGTAGTCGTTGGTTCCGGCCTTCACGGCGTTTCCGAGAGGCGTCTGTCCGCCCCGGTTGTCCGCGGAGACCACGATGGGGAGGATTTCGCAGTTGCCCTTGTCCTGTACGGCCACCATGCGCTCGTATTCCCCGTCGTTGATGGGTTCGCCGGTCATTTCCTCCGCCGCAAAGTCGTTGGTGATGGTGTTGTGGATGAAGATGTGGAATTCGTAGCCTTCGAAATCCGCCTCGGGAAGCCCGCTGTCAAGGCGCGCGTTGGGGTCTTCGGTTTCCGCTTCGACAGGGATTTCCGCCGTGGGAGTCTGCGTCTGCGCGGTTTCCTCCTCCGTCACGGTGGCGGTGGAGCAGGACGCGGCCGCAAGGAGAAGCGCGAGGAGGGCGGGAATCAGTCTTTTCTTCATGGAGTACTCCTTTCTTTCGGTTCGTATACGGAAGGACGGATGTTCGGACGTCGGAGGTCAGTTGATCTTTTTGACGTGATCCGGATTCAGATCGAGCACGGGAAGGGTGAGCTCCTGTTTCGGCCCGATCGGGGAGCCGAGAACCGGTTCGTCCCCGTCCCACGAGATGGGCTGCGTCCAGACGGAACGGCCTCCCCATCCGGATCCGGATACGAGATTGCCGTGGTAGACGATCCAGGTCGAGCCGTCGTCCGCCGTGGTGAAGGAGCAGTGGCCGGGACCGAAGCAGGTCGGGGTCTTCTCGAACACGGAATCCGCCGACTTGGTCCAGTTCGCCGCGTCCAGAGGATCCCCGCCGCGCCACGTCAGCTTGCCGAGGTTGTAGAAATCGGACCAGCTCCCGGAGGCGGAGTAGAGGATGTGGACGGCTCCGTCCTTCGAGAGCGCGACCGGCCCTTCGTTGATAGTGGGACGTCCGCCGAGCTTTTCCCAGCGGTATTCCGGGGAGGAGAGCATCGTGCGGGCGGAATCGATCTCCGTGGGGCTCTTCATGTGGGCGATATAGATATTCTGCGCCACGTTTTCGTCGCCCTCCCAGCCGGACCAGACGAAGTACAGCTCTCCCCCGATCTGCGCGACCGTTCCGTCGATGGCCCACTTATCCGTCGGATCGGTGATCTTGCCGACCATCTCAAACCGGTCCGTGGGCTTGTCTCCCTTGCATTCGAGGACGTACATCCGGTGGTTGAAGTTGTCACCGTCGTCCGCCGCCACATAGATGTACCATTTGCCGTTCAGCTTGTGCAGCTCCGGCGCCCAGTATTCGCTGGAATAGGCGGTGTTCTCCGGAGAGGTGTAGACCTTGGTTCCGCCCTCCGCCGTGATGTGGGCGAGATCCGCGATCTCATTGACGCAGACGCCGTTGCCGCCGGAGTAGCAGTAGTAATACCGCCCCGTGTCGGGATCCCGGATCACCCACGGATCCGCGCCGGACGGACAGACGGGATTCTTGAATGTGACGTTTTTATAGTTTGGTTCCGCTTCGTAAAGTTCCATGGTGTTGACCTCCAGGACGAGGGGATCGTCCTTCATGTAATTCTGTACGAAGACCTCCGCCGCCAGCTTCGTGAGAGCGGGGGTGCTGCCTAAAATCTGGATCTTCGGGGCATCCGATATGAGAAACTGATTGTCTCCTAACTTATCCGCGCAGTTTGCGGACACGGTGCGGTTGGTCGTTCCGATGAGGATTTCACAGGCTCCCGCCTGATCCGGATCCTCGCCGGGTTTGACGAAATCCGTTTCAAAACCGATCCGGATGCCGTAGATTTCCTGAAATGCTTTGAAGACGACCTGCGCTGCTTCGAGCTCTTCCGGTTCTGCGTCGTCCGGACGGATCAGTACATAGTCCGTTTTCCCGTTCTCCACGACGGTCCGGAGGGAGCTGTCCTCCTCTGCCGCGTCGATTCCGGAAGACACCTCCCCGACCGGTTTTGTCTCGGTCTCCGGTGCGGAGGAGCAGGCGGGGAAGAGCAGGGCGGGAACAAGAAACAGGGCGGCGAGCTTGCGGTTACATGTCAGGTTCATTTCGGGTACTCCTGCGCGGTGTGCGTCGGGCCGAAGATTTCAAGCCGGTCCACGCCCGAATCCGTGGGAGCGAACCGCGCCCGGTCGATGCAGATGGTGCGGGGATGGACGGCGGTTGTGGAGGCGTGGGTGTGATAGACGACGATCAGCTCGGATCCGTCCGGGGAAGTCGTAAAACTGTGGTGTCCCGGACCGTAGAGCTTCGAGGTGTAGGATAGGATCGGGTTGGCCTTGTATTTCTCATAAGGCCCGAGCGGGGACTTTGAAACGGCGTATCCGACGGCATATTCCTTCGCGTCGTAGCCGTTGCCGGAGTAGGTCAGGTAATAGAGGCCGCTGTGTTTGAGCACGAAGGGACCTTCCGTCACCCGTCCGCTCACCTGTTCCCAAGCGTCGGTCGGAGAGATGACGGGGACTTCGGTCTCCGGCTTCACGGTCACAAGGTCGTCCTCCAGCTCGCAGGCCCAGATCCCGTAGTCGTGTCCGCTCCGCCAGCTCACATAGAAGAGGTAGCCGCGACCGTCCTCGTCGAGGAAGATGTGGCCGTCGATGGTCTTGTCGAAGGTCCAGCTTTTCTCCGGGATGAACGGGCCGAGGGGAGAGTCTGCCACGGCGAATCCGAGGTGCTCTTCCACGGAGCAGACCATGACGAATTTGCCGTCCGCCCGCCGCACGACCTCGGGAGCCCAGTAGTAGCCGCTGCGGGAGAGCCCCCACGCTTCGCTCATGCAGAGTCCTTCGTTCTTCCAGTTTACCAGATCGTCGGACACATAGACATAATATCCGATGGGCGCGGAGGTGGAATAGCAGTAGTATTTCCCGTCCGCTTTCAAAACGCCCGGATCCGCCGCCTGCAAATCGCGGAAGACGGGGTTGCGGTAGGTCTTCCCGGAAATGGGCTTTTCCGGCGCCGCTACACAGGACAGGGAGGTGAAGACGGCTCCGTGTCCGTTGTCCGCCGCTCCGACGCCCTTCCCGCGGTGATCGGTCAGAACGAATTCGAACTCCGGCCACGGCTCCACGCCCTCCGCGTCGTCCAGATAATAGCAACGGTAGACGTTGCCGCTCTTCTCGACGCGAAGTCGGATTTCAGCGCCGGTTTTCGGCCTTTCCACGGATTTGGAAGCAAGCTCCGACGGTATTAACCCGGAGAGGGAGGAGCCTGTCAGGTCGTAGAGATAGACTCTCTTGTCGCGCAGGGTGAAGGCGTATCCCTCGATGCCGTCGTATGCCTGAGATTCGGACGCGGCGAACAGCACGCCCGCCGAGGAAGTGAGGGAGTCGAGGGTGAGGGTGACGTCCAACCGGTAGTTTTCGGCTTCGGCGTCCATAAAAGCGCCGGAGAATTGGGTTTCGGCCTTGTCCTTGGTCGTCGGAGCCGCGGTCAGCGTCCCGTCCGAAAAGGTATAGCCGGGTCCGAGGTAGATGTAGGGATTCACTTCTTCTCCTCCGTCCGCGGTCCCATCCTCCGCCGCGCTTTCTCCGCCCCCGTCGCCCGGATCGGAAACCGCATCCTTCCGGCAGGACGTCAGGGTGGGGAAGAACAGCAGCAGGGAGACCGACAGGAAACACAGAATTGTCTTTTTCAGCATGGCTTTCAGAAGTACCAGAAACGGGAACGCACTCCGTAGTCGGCAGAATGCGTCCCCGCTCTTCATGTGCGGCGAGCCACAGAAATGGTCATCGCGCGTTCAGTTGTTTATTTTCTCTTCTTGAGGGAGACGGCCGCGCCGGCGGAAACCGCGGAAACGATCAGCGCGATCACGCCGAAGTCGAAGGTGTTCGGGGATTCGGCCTTCTCGTCGAGGGCTTCGTCCACGGGAGCCGCGACTTCTTCCGTCTTGTCGCCGAACAGAGTCAGCTCGGAAACCTGGAAGGTGCCGGAAGCGGTGCCTTCCACGTTGAACTTCACATAGGACACGCCCTCGGCAGCAGCATCGCCGGTGTAGTAGGTGAAGTTGGTCTCTTCAAAGAAGCTGTCGTCGCCCTTTGCGAGCTCGGTCCAGTTCTCGCCGTCCTTGGAAACGGAGATTGTCCACGCGTTCGGGGATCTGCCGTTGTAGTCGGCGTTGTCGTTCGCGGTGGCCATGGTGAAGCCGGTGACGTTGTACACGCCGTCGAGCTTGACAACGGACTCAGCCGGGAATTCGTTGGTGCAGAACTTGGTGGAGGTTTCGCCGTCCCAGAGGTTCTCCGGACCTTCGCTGCCGAAGCCGTTGGAACCGGAAACGAATTCATAAGCGGAGATCACGTTCTTGCCGGCAGCGGCGTCTTCCACAGCGGCAAAGCCCTTGGTCTCGGCTGTGGGAGCTTCCTCGGCAGGAGCTTCCTCAGCGGGAGCTTCTTCGGCGGGAGCCGCGTCAGTGTCGGAAGGAACGCCGGTGTACAGGTACTTGGCTTCCAGCGGATTGAGGGCGACGTTGTAGATCTCGAAATCGTCGATCATGCCTTCATAATCGCCCCAGTTCCACCATGCGCAGAGCCAGGAGCCGAGCCGCAGGGAGTAGACCTGACCGATCTGCTCGGTAAAGAACTGCTCGGGAGTACCGCCGCCGAACTGGTCGCCAAGATTCATGCCGGGTCTCACGACGGATTCGCCGTTCTTGTAGATGGCCATGTTGTTCGCGCCGTCGTTGTTGTACACAACGGTGACGAGATCCCACTGACCGGCGGTGGTTTCGTTCTTGGAGCCTTCAAAGTTGCCCGGGTCGTTCCAGAAACGCGGGACGATGCCGATGTCCTCGTTGCCGTCGGTGTTGATGCCGGACTGGAGCGAGTTGACTACGGCGATGTAGCCCTGATTGCCGATGTCGAGGGAGTAGATCGGAGCTATGCCGGTGAGAGTGTCGGAGGCGTCCGCGTTCACCCACATGGAGATCGTCATGCCCTTCGTCCAGTCGGTGTTCTTGAAGAGGTCGGTGGTGACGAGGCCGTAAGAGGTGCCGTTGGTGTCGCGGCCGGTGCCGTTGATCTTGATCGCGTTGCCGTTTCTGCCGGGAACGAGCTCGGCGTTGTTCAGCTCGATCACGGAGGCGTCTTCAAAGTCGAGCGTGTAGATGGGGGTGTGCTCTTCGTAGGTGTAGAGCTCTTCCACGGTGGGAGCCTTGACGATGACGGTCTGGACCTTCTTGGTGTCCGCGTAGAGATCGAACACGTCGTCCTCGGAAAGGGCTTCGTTCCAGACTCTCACGTCGTCGATCATGCCCTGATAGTCGCCGTAGTTCCACCAGACGCAGGTCCATGCGCCGAGGCGGAGCGCGGTAGCGAATTCAAGCTCGAACAGGAAGCTGTCCATGTCGCCGCCGCCGAGCGGGGAATCCGCGTAGTATTCGCCGTCCACATAGGTCTTGATCCCGTCGGGAGAGTACACGACGGTCAGAAGCTGCCAGATGCCTTCGTCGGTCTTGTTGACACCGCCGGAGATATTGACGGGGTCGTTCCAGCAGCGGGGAGCGATGCCGGTGTCGGGCTCGTTGCCGTCGGTGTTCATCGTGGTCTCGAGGGAGCAGACCGCGGCGATGTAGCCCTGGTTGCCGATGTCCACGGAGTAGATCGGGGTCGTGCCGGACAGAGTCTGGCTGCCGACGTCGGTCTGGATCCACATGGAAATGGTGAAGCCGTTTTCCCAGTTGGTGTTCTCAAAGAGATCGGTGGTGTAAAGGGCGTAGGACGTGCGGGCGGTGCCGTTGCCCTGACCGTTGACCTTCAGAACCTTGCCACGGGTGACGTCGTCCACGATCTCGGCTTCAACGAGCTCGAGGCCTTCGCCGCCGTCTTCGAAGTCGATGGCAATCACCGGGTCGTCCGCGTACGCAGACACGGCCAGAAGAACGGCGAGAACCATCGTGAGAACAAGTGCGAGTTTCTTCATGATGTTTCCTCCATGAAATGATTGAATCCGCTGAATGAAATTCAGATTCATTTTATTTTACCCCATCCCGGCCTTTTTGTCAAGGCGATTCTGAAAAACGGGGAGGGGATTTCAGAAATTCGTCGTTTTCACGGGGATCAGCCGCCCGCGGAATACTCGTCGAAGGCTTTATAGACCTTTTCCATGCTCTTGTCGAAGACCTTGTGATTCTTCTGATAATAGGAAGCGATATCCTTGGATGGGGTTTCGAGGAGGTACTGGATCCAGAACACCGGGCCCCATCCGCCGTAGACGTACCCGAAGTCGAAGATGCGGGACGCCATGATCATATCGATCATCGCAATGGATTCGTAGTCTCTGGCTCCTTTGTATTTCAGGGCGGTGTCGTAATAGGCGGGGACGGTTTTCTTCCAGCTTTCGGCGCAGAGGACTTCGAGGATCGAACCGACAAACTCGGGATCCGTGATGCTGCGGACGACCGCAAGTCCTTCGTGACCGCCGTCCACGGAGGTGTAGTAGGACTCCTGGACCGTGTCCCATTTGGGGTAGGGAATGATGCCGTAGTCGAATTCCACTTCTCTCAGCGTGGAGGTGGCCTGACCGAACATGCCGTCCGCGAACAGGGCCTGTCCGGGCTCGAACACGGTCATAGTCTGGTGGTTCTGCTCGAAGAAGACCTGATCCGTCTCGTAGTACATCTGATAGAGCTTCTCCATGACAGCGACCATCTTCTCGTCGAAGTAGGAGATCTTATAGGTCCCGTCCGGCTGCTGGGTGGCGATTTTCTTGCCGAGCGCCCACAGATAGGCGTTGGCGGCGGACTTTGTCGAGGTGGAGAGGGCGTAGAGGTCTTCCTTGTCCCGGGATCCGTTGCCGTTGCTGTCGGTGTAAACGCCCGTGGACAGCTCCATTTCCCTGTCGATCGTCCAGTCTCCCGCGTACACCAGATCGTACATATCCGGAAGTCCGAAGTCCTGCGCGATCACCTTATTGTAGAACATGCAGTAGGTCTGCTCCACGGCGGAGAGCGCAAAGTCTCCGAGGGCGATAAAGGTCATGCCGCGGTAGGTCAGGTCGTTCACCGTACTGTCGGACCACCACGGCTTCGAGAAGTCGATGTGGGGCAGATCCGCCATGTTGTACATGATCTTGTCCGTGGCCGCCATGCCGAGATAGATGATGTGTCCGGCGATGAGCTGATACGCGTCGTCTCCGGCCAGAACGGAGTTCTTCACGTTCCCCGTGATGGAGCTCTCTTCAAAGACCGTGGCGGCGATTTCGATGTTGAAACGGTCCGTCACGGCGGCGTTCCGCGCGTACACAGCGTCGTTTACCACCTCTCCGTTCTGTTCGTCGGTGAGATAGTAATCCTCGAACTGTTCGTCTCCGGCAATGCTGAAGGTTTTGCCTCCGAAGTCCTGATCCTCAACTCCGTCCGGTACGTCTTCCCGGGCTTCGAGGGAGTCCTTTTCCGGCTCGGCGGGTTCTGTTCCCGGATCCGGAGAGGACTGCTCTGCGGCGGGTTCCGTCTCACCGGCCTCTTCGGTCTTTGTTTCCGAACAGGACAGCAGCGCGCCTCCGATCATCAGGGCTGCCAGAAACAGCGAAATCAGGCGTTTTTTCATGGGAAACTCCTTTCATGTTGATTGTGGTGTGGGAGACTGCTTTGGATCCTTTACGGCATGGCGGCGTAGGCGTCGTTGATCTTTCCGAGGATCTTGACCGCCACCTTTTCGTTTTTCTTATACATGGAGGCGAAATCGGTGTCGTTCTGCTGCATCATGGTGATCACGCGCTCGTTGTATCCGCCCAGCTGATAGTACATTCCGACGTCGAAGAAGCGGGTTTCGAAAATCAGATCCAGCATGTCCGCGGATTCCTCGTCCCGGAAGTATTTTCCTTTGAGGTTCACGTCGTAATAGGCCGGGGTGATGGTCTGCTTGCCGTAATATGCCAGCGCTTCGATCACGGAACCGGTTTCGTCCGCGTTTTCCGCGACGATCGGGATGCAGACGTAAGAGGTTCCGTAAGCGTGCATGGTGTTGCAGAAATCCTTCTGCGTTTCGCTCCATTTTGGGTAGGGAAGAATGCCGAAGTCCGCCTCCAGATCCCGGAACCACGACACGGCCTTGAGATAGCGGGTATAGAACAGGCAGCGGTTGCCGGTGAAGGTCGCGTGCGAGGCGTCGTCCGTCCCGGCTTCGAGGAAGTAGGAGAAGGACTTTGTCCGGTCCGTGAGCCATGTCGTCAGCACGTCCACGTTCTGCTCGGTGTTGAGAGTCAGTTCGATCGTGCCGTCCTCCAGAATCGTGGCGCACCGTCCTCCCGAGGCGTGGAGCATGCCGATGACGGAGTCCTGCCAGATCAGGATCCCGTAGGCGTCCTCGTTGTCAAGCACGCCGTCCCCGTTCAGGTCGGAATCGCAGGTGTCGGCCATTTCGATGAATTTATCGTAGGTCCAGCGGTTTTCCCGGATCAGATCGTAGGGGCTTTCGAGGGAGAAGTTTTCCGCGACCTGCTTGTTGAACAGGATGCAGTAGGTGCAGTCGTTGTCCAGAATGCCGATGTCGCCGGTGGAATAGAACATCTTCCCGCGGACCGAGAGCTGTTCGTTGGCTTTGGGATCCCACCACGATTTCGTGAGATCGATGTTTTTCACCTGATTCAGGTCGAGAATGTGCCCCTGATAGGCGAGGGTTGAGACGTCATAGCACCCGACGCACGCGAAGGAATAGTCGTTCGTGCCGGACATGTTGACGTTTGTGATGACCTTGTAGCCCGTGCCCTGACCTCCGGATGCCGAACCGCTCTGATTGTCCGTTTTCAGCGTCACGTTGAACAGATCCTGAACGGTCGAGTTGACGGTGAACCGCGCGTCGTTGAGGGCTTCGCCGGTCATTTCCTCGGCTTCGAAATCGTCGAAGGACCAGTTCCCGGACATGAACACGGTGATCTCCCGTCCTCCGAGGTCTTTGACTTCGGCTTCGAACGGTTCCACATATTCTGTTTCCGGCTCCGCGGTCTCCTCAGGGGAGGCGGGCGTGACGGCGGGGTCTTGGACGGAGGAATCCCCTGAATTATCCGCGTTCTGGCTGCTGCATCCGATGAACGTTCCGGCAAGCAGCAGGAGGGTCATGAGGAGGGAGACGGCTTTTTTCATGATTCTGCATCCTTTCTTTGATATA
The DNA here is from genome assembly GCA_015065385.1 of Oscillospiraceae bacterium. GTDB lineage: Bacteria > Bacillota > Clostridia > Oscillospirales > CAG-272 > UMGS1696. The sequence continues at coordinate 456,298 of SVQK01000056.1, forward strand.
CAGGAGCTTCTTTTCGTCATTATAGCACAAACGGAACGGAAAGAAAAGGGAAAAATGAAAAAGCATGAAACTTTTTGAGAACGGATCCGACGAAATCCGGGCGGATCCGCCTTCTTCTGATTTTGTCCGAACATCCCGAAACCGTCTTGACAAAATCCGACCCGTATGCTATAATAAACCGCGATGGAAAGAACGAGCTTTAAGCCTGTACCGCGATACCGGCAAGGTCGGAGGTTTCCCTGCGCGCAACTACCGCCCGACCGCGCAATCGGGCTTTTTTCATGCCCGCGTTCCTTCCCCACATTCCTATACTATCTTCGGAGGACGTATGAAACTTATCTACCAGCCTCAGGACAGGCCGAAGTTCGGTCAGCTGATCGTCTTCGCCCTGCAGCAGCTGCTCGCTATCCTGGCTGCTACCATCGCCGTACCGTCCATCGTCGGAAACGGCATGAGTCAGTCGGCGGCTCTCTTCGGCGCAGGCATCGGCACCCTTGTCTATCTCTGCTTTACCCGGTTCAAAAGCCCGGTGTTCCTCGGCTCATCCTTCGCCTTCCTCGGCTCCATGTTCGCTGCTTTCGGCGGCGCGGCCTCCGTTCAGGTCGGATATGCCGGCCTGCTCATCGGCGCGATCCTGGCGGGTCTGGTCTATGTAGTGATCGCCCTGATCGTCAAGTTTGCCGGTGTCAAGTGGATCGATAAGCTCATGCCCCCTGTGGTCATCGGTCCCACCGTGGCCATCATCGGTCTCTCTCTGGCCGGCAACGCGGTGGGAGATGCTCTCGCTCACGCATATGACAGCGACGCCGGTGCTTACGCGATGGACGCCCATGTCTGGGTTTGCTTCATCTGCGCCCTTGTCACCCTGGCCGTGGTCACCCTTTGCTCCGTTTACGGCAGGAAAATGGCGAAGCTCATCCCCTTTATCATCGGCATTGCAGCCGGTTACCTCGTCGCCCTCTGCTTTACCTTGATCGGCAACGCCACCGGAAACGACGCCCTGAAGATCATCGACTTCTCTCTGTTCGCCAACATGCAGTGGGTCCCTTCCTTCACCTTCCTCGAGGCCTTCAAGGGCTTCGGCTCCCTTACCGGCGAATACATCGCAACCGTAGCCGTGGCATACGTTCCCGTTGCCTTCGTGGTCTTCGCCGAGCACATCGCGGACCACAAGAACCTCTCCACCGTAATCGGCTCCGACCTTCTGAAGGAGCCCGGCCTCCACAGAACCCTCCTTGGCGACGGCGTGGGCTCCATGGTCGGCGCGTTCTTCGGCGGCTGCCCCAACACCACCTACGGTGAATCCGTCGGATGTGTGGCCATCACCGGAAACGCCTCCGTCATCACGATCTTCACCACCGCCATCATCGCCATGGTAGCTTCCTTCTTCGGCCCCTTCGTGACACTCCTCGCCACCATCCCGGGATGCGTCATGGGCGGCGTGTGCATCACCCTGTACGGCTTTATCGCCGTCTCCGGTCTCAAGATGCTCCAGCCCGTGAACCTGAACGACAACCGGAACCTCTTCACCGCTTCCGTTATCCTTATCTGCGGTATCGGCGGCATGACCCTGAAGATCGGCGCCGTGACTCTCACCGAGATCGCCTGCGCCCTGATCCTCGGCATCCTCGTGAACCTGATGCTCGGCGGATCGAAGGAAACCGCCAAAGCGGGGAACGGAAAGAGCAATAAGAAAAAGAAATAAGACAACGTCCGAATAAGACAACAAACGACAAGCAGATTCCCGCGGTTTCACGGGAGTCTGTTTTTTTACCCTGTCAGGAGAGAACAAAAACAGCGGGGCGAAAACCGGAGTTTCCGTCCCGCGAATCGGGGATTTGGTCAGAATCCGACTGTATGATCGTCTGTCCGATCAGTCGCCGTACATCTTGTTGATCTGCTTCGGAGCGTTCTTGGTGAGGCTCTTTTCGATCTTCTTGAAGGCGGAGGCGATGTTCACGTTGTTGGCGTCCAGCTGCTGGCGGAACATGTAGGGCAGATCGCTGAGCGCGCCTGAGAATTCGAACGCCAGATCGAATGCGCGGCCCTCCATGATCAGATCGACCATCTCGGCGGTCTCGGGTTCTCTGGAGTATTTGCCCTTGAGTGCCGTATCGTAATACACCGGGTAGACCTTCTTGTAGCTTTCCGCGCAGAGGGCTTCGTAAAGCACGGTGGCGAATTCGATGTCGTTGTACACCGTGAGCGGCAGACCGAATGCCGTGAACTTGTCGTCCGCGTTGGTCTGATACCGCTGCTGCGTCTCGTCCCATTTCGGCCAGGGCAGGATGGAGTAGGCGTCGTCCATGGTGCGGAGCACGTTGTACGCGGTGTAGAAGCGCAGGGGAGCGAACACCAGCTTACCGTTGAGGAAGTAGTTCTCCTCGTCGTACTGGGAGGGATACTTGAAGAAGCCGGGGTTGTTGTAGTGAAGCTGGATCAGCTTTTCCATCGCCGCGACGGTCTTGTCGGTCATGAAGGTGACGACGAGTCCGTTGTCGGGATCGGCCTGCACGATGGGCTGGTCAAAGGAGGCGAGCCAGACGTCCGTGGGGTTGGTGAGCTGATAGCCGAAACCGTAGACGTCGTTCGAATCCTTCTTGCCGTCGCCGTTCACGTCCTGATACATGGGGGTGATCAGCCCGGCGAAATAATCGATGGTCCATGTCCCTTCCTTCACCTTCGCGTACATATCGGAGGACAGGTAGCCGTAGTCCCCGAGCAGTGGGATATTGAAGAAGTAGGCGTAGGTGTAGGTCATCGAGGTGATGGCGAGGTCGGAGCAGATGGCGAAGAGCTTGCCGTAGATGGTGCAGTTGTCGTTCGCCAGCTGGTTGTGCCACGGCTTGTCCAGATCCACGTTCGGGACGTCCCGCCAGTTCAGCAGGGATCCGGCGGAGATGGCGGAAGCGGCCAGATAGTTGTAGAATCCTACCACCTGATAGTCGTTGCTGCCCGCCGTCACAAGGGTGTTCACATAGGTCTGCGGATCGGTGTCGGTTTCGCATTCGATCTTGACGTCGAACCGGTCTTCCAGAAGGACGTTCCGGTTGTAGACCGCGTCGTTGCAGGCGTCGCCGTTCAGGTCGTCCACCACGATCTCGTCCTTCTTGATGATCTTGCCGCCGTAGCCGTCCGATGTGGTGAGCACCCGGTAAATCTGACCGTTGAACTTGACCTCGGGAAGATCGTCGGAGATGAGCTGACGGCGTTCGTAGTCGGTGAGGGATTCCTCGTCCACCTCCTGCGAATCGGCGGCCGGCGCGGCTGTCTGCGCGGCGGTTTCGCTGCCTGCGTCCGTGTTTCCCGTATTGCTGCACGAGAGCATGGTCGGCGCGAGCATCAGGGCGCAGAGGAGCAGGGAAAGCCATTTCTTCATGGGCTTGTTCCTTTCGTTGAATGAAATTATTACACTGATCTTATTATATCAGACGCCGCGTCTTCCTGTAAATGGCAAATGGTAACAAATCTGCGCGGGGCGTACAGGGCAATCTGCTCAATGGTGATAATTCCGCATGGTCAGGGAGTATTCTTCGAAGATCTTCTTGTACCGGCGGTACGCGTCCTCGCCGAGCTGCCCGGATGCGTGAAGCTCCTCGCACCGGCGCCCCAGCTTTTCCCGGGCCGCCTGCGCCGTCGATTTGTAGTTGTTTTCGAGATTCGCCCGGAGCTCGTCCAGAATCGCGTCCAGCTCCCGCTCGGCCTTGGATTTGAAGAAGGTTTTCAGAAACATGGGGGACCTCCTTTATCAATATGAGACTATCCGTGCGGTCCCGCCGCGCTTCTTCCCGCATGATTTTGTTCCCCGGGGAGGTTTACTTTCGCGGCCCGATGTGGTATAATCACAATGGCGGAAACATTGAACGTGAGAACGAAGGGAGGAGAAGCATGAGCAACAGGGAACGCGCGGTGGACTTGGTTTATCAGATTCCCGAGAATAAGCTGCTGGTTCTGATTGCGTTTATGGAGGGGCTGAGCGTTCCGGATGATCCGGTTTCGGACGTTTCGGAAGCCGATCCGTTCTTCAGCCTCGAGAATCAGGAGCGGTTGAAAAAGGCGGCCGCCCGGATGGAGGCTGTCGGCGGAACTGTTCATGAACTCATCGGAGACCGGACAGATGACGAAAGCATGGGATGACGAAGCATGGGAGGACTATCTTTACTGGCAGAAGCAGGATCGGAAAACGCTCGAGCGCATCCATCTTCTGCTGAAAGATATTGACAGAAACGGATACAGGGGGATCGGAAAGCCCGAACCTCTGACCGGGAACCTCCGAGGATGGTGGAGCAGGAGAATCGACGACAAGAACAGAATCGTTTACAGGATCAAAGACGGTCGGATCGAAATCATTCAGTGCGGATCTCACTACAGGGATCGCTGATTTTGTCAGGGAATACGAGCCGTCGTGTCATATCCGTGCTGCAAATTCTTTCTGCACTGTTCGCGGTTCAGGGGAGTTTCGGCACGTCACAGGACGGTTCTTGTCGAAAAACTACAAAAAACAGGGCGTTTTGAATCCGGATTCTGTAAATCCTGCTCAAAATCGCCCGGTTTTTCTTCTCTGAGTGACTGGACTTGAACCAGCGGCCTCTACCACCCCAAGGTAGCGCGCTCCCAACTGCGCCACACCCAGTTGTCCGCCCGGAACGTTCCCGCTCCCGACAGCCCTTGTATTATATCACCGCCTCCCTGATTTGTCAACCCCTTTTGCAAAAAAATCTTCCGCTGCGGACGCTGCCGGATTGTCGGAATTTCTGAAAAACAGCGGATTCCGACAAAAAATCCGCCAACCTGCTTGACGAATCTCTTCCTTTCGTGTATCATACTGTTTTGGAAACAAGTATGGAAATCAGGGTGGGTTCAATGGCGGATACGACGCGGAAACGATTCTTCTCCGGCTCCCGGAGGGGCGACGTGGATATGACCGAGGGGAGCATCCCGAAGCATATTCTCACCTTCGCCCTCCCCCTGCTCGTGGGGAATATCTTCCAGCAGCTGTATAATATGGTGGACACCTGGGTGGTGGGAAACTACGTCTCCTCCGAAGCTATGGCGGCGGTCGGGAGCGTCGGGCCCGTCATCAACATGCTCATCGGCTTCTTCCTCGGACTGGCCAGCGGCGCGGGCGTGGTCATTTCACAGTACTACGGCGCGAAGAACGACGAGGGCGTTTCGCAGACCGTCCACACCTCCCTTGCCATGACGCTTGTGATGGCGGTGATCTTCACAGCCGTCGGCGTCGCGGTCACGCCCTTTATGGTGGATATGATGGCGACGCCGGAGAACGTCCGCCCTCAGACCATCACCTACCTGACCATCTATTTCGGCGGCGTATCCGGACTGATGCTCTACAACATGGGAGCCGGCATTCTCCGCGCGGTGGGGGATTCCCGGCGTCCGTTCTACTTCCTCGTGGTGTCCGCCGTGATGAATACCGTCCTCGATCTGGTCTTTGTGATCGCCTTCGATCTCGGCGTGGCGGGCGTCGCGCTGGCAACGATCCTCTCCCAGTTCGTGTCCGCCGTGCTCGTGCTGATCGTCCTGCTCCGCGCCAAGTCTGCCGTGCGGTTCAGCCCCCGGAAGCTCCGGATCGACTGGCCGACCATGGGGCGGATCATCCGGGTGGGGATTCCCGCCGCGGTTCAGATGGCGATCACCTCCTTCTCGAACGTCTTCGTGCAGAAATACATCAACTACTTCGGCTCCGACGCGATGGCGGGCTGGACGGCCTACAACAAGGTGGACGCCCTTCTGTTCATGCCCATGCAGTCCATCGCGCTGGCCTCCACCACCTTCGTCGGACAGAATCTCGGCAAGAATCAGGTCAAGCGGGCGCGGCGCGGGGTCAGTATCGCTTTGCTGATGGCCGCGATTGCCACGATCGTCGTCATGATCCCCGTGATCCTCGCCGCGCCGTACACCGTCGCGTTCTTCAACGACGAGCCGGAGGTCGTGCGGTACGGATCGATGCTGCTCCGCCATATCTCCCCGTTCTACATCGTCTGCATCGTCAATCAGGTCTGTTCGGGCGCGCTCCGGGGGGCGGGGAACAGCCGGGCGCCCATGTTCATCATGCTCGGATCCTTCGTGGTGTTCCGGCAGATCTACCTCTATATCATGGCGAACTTCATCAGCAACACGATCCTCCCCATCGCCATGGGATACCCCGCCGGGTGGATGGTCTGCTCGGCCATCACTCTGATCTACTATCTGAAAGCCGACCTCGGAAAAACCAGGCTGGTCTGAACCCGGACAGGAGTCTTTCTCCCCGACTGCGGAAGGAAGGCTCCTTTTTGCCGCCGATTTTCCGGAAAGGACTGTTCACGGGCGTGAAAATATGGTATAATCAGTCAGAAACAGCCTCCGGGGAGGATTTGAATATGGTCACAGTGACGATTCCGGTCATGATTCGTGAAGGCTTTCAGGCGGAAGAAACACTTTCCGAACTGAAACGCTCAGGAGCGGATCGGGTTCTTCTGGCCCTGCGGCGCTCGATGAAGAGGACGGACGCGGGTTTCCGCATCGACACGGACGCCTTCATGGACGTTCTGCGCGAGCTGATTCCGCGGTACGAGGCGGCGGGACTCGAGGTCGGCGTCTGGCTCGGGGAGACGATGGGCCACGGCATGGGAGCCGGACGCGGGGACTACGTCTATCAGCCCTTTGTCAACATACAGGGAACCGAGGCGAACGGCGGATTCTGCTGCGCCGACGAAACCTTCCGCGCCGACGTCTGCGAATGGGCGGCTAAAGCGGCGGAGGCTGGCGCGAAACTCGTGGTGCTGGACGACGACTGGCGGATGAACGCCCACGGAGCGGGGATTTATTCCGGCTGCATGTGTCCGGATCACGTCCGGCGGTATTCCAAGCTGGTCGGGGAAGCGCTCGACCGGGAGGGGATCGTCCGCCGGGTATTCTCGGGAGGGGCGAACCGGTACCGGGACGCGTGGCGGGAGCTGATGGGCGGGGACATGCTGACGCTCGCCCGGGAGATCCGTTCCGCCGTGGACCGGGTGGATCCGGACTGCCGGATCGGGATCTGCACGGCTCCTTCGGTGGTGGGCAGGGACGGCGCGGATTTCATGCAGATCGCCGACGCCCTTGCCGGAAAAACCCGTCCGTGGGTGAGGCTCATCGGCGCGCCGTACTGGGCGAAGAGCGGGGCGGATCTCGCGGCGGTTATGACGCTGGAGCGGATGCAGGCGCACCTGTCGTGGATGTGGCAGATCGAGCGGGGCGCGGAGGTCCTGCTCGAAGGGGACGTCTATCCGCGGCCCCGGTTTGTCTGCCCGTCCGCGTACCTCGAGTGCGCCGATCAGATCGCAAGGGCGGACCGACGGTTCACCGGAGTTATGAAATACATGATGGACTACGCCTCCTCGCCGCGGTACGAGCACGGATACATCGACCGGCATGTGAAAAACGCCGCGCTCGGCCGGGAGATCGAGGAGAATTTCGGCAGGGAGCAGAGAGGATTTGTTCCCCTCGAATCCCCCGACCTCTTCCGGGATATGGTGTTCGACGAAGGACTTTCCCCGGCGGATGCGGATTCTTCCGCCTATGAGCACTTCCGCGGCGTGTCGTACCGGTATCTCTGCGGGGCGTGCGTGCCCGTCTCCTTTGATTCCGGCGTCCCCGTGGTCTTCGGAGAGAACGCCCGTCAGGTCGGATCGCGGTGGCATCGGGTCGAATACGGTGCGGTGCTGGACGCTTGTGCGGCAGAAATCCTGACAGAAAAGGGCTGGGACGTGGGCGCCGAATCCTTCGGAGAAACCTTCGGGCCGAAATCCCCCGAGACGTTCCTCGACAGCGGCGAAATCGTTCCGTTCTCCGGCCATGTTTACCGGAGGATCGTTCCGAAGGCGGGCGCGGAGGTGCTGACCCGGTTTTCGGACGGATCCCCCGCGGTATTCCGGTATGAAAACAAAGACGGCGGGCGGTTCCTCGTCTATCCGATCTGCGCGTCCGTATTCGACACGGGGAGCACCTACTTCCGGAGCTACGAGCGGCACCGGGAGCTGACGGAGCAGGGCCGCTGGATCGGGGAGGCGTACCCCGAGGAGGTCTGGTTCCCGGCGGACTGCGCGGGCAATCCGGATCTCTACATCATCACGAACGGACACCTGTTGCTGAACGGAAAGGTTCAGGGCGAGGTCGGGCTGTGGAATCTCTTCCCGGACGCCGTCGAAGAGCCGGTGGTTGAGCTGGACGCTGTGCCGGAGGAAGTGCGCTTTCTCAACTGCACCGGCGAGGTGGACGGAAAGACGGTCCGCCTGTCCCGGATCGAGCCCTTCGGATTTGCCGGAATCGCATTTGAAGGAAAGAGGGAAACGAAATGACTTGGGAAACTGTGACGCTGATCAGAAAAGACGCGCTCCGGGTGTGGGTACACGAAAAGAGAACGCTCATGGGAGAGTCGGCCGCGCGGGACATCGCCGAGGAAATGCGGCGGCAGCTGGAAACGAAGGACGAGATCAACATGATCTTCGCGGCGGCCCCATCCCAGAACGAAACGCTTACCGCGCTTGTGAAAGAGGATGTGGACTGGACGCGGGTGAACGCCTTTCACATGGACGAATACGTCGGCCTCGAGCCGGACGCGCCGCAGAGCTTCGGAACCTATCTGAAGGAGCACATCTTCGGCCTTGTCCCGTTCAAGTCCGTGAAACTGATCGATCCGTCCAACGACGCGGAGGAGGAGATTGAACGGTATTCCGCGCTGCTCGGGGAGCATCCGGTCGATATCACGGTACTCGGGATCGGCGAGAACGGCCACATTGCCTTCAACGATCCGGGTGTGGCGGACTTCGACGATCCCGCCCTGGTGAAGGTCGTTCCGCTCGACGAGGTGTGCCGGATGCAGCAGGTTCACGACGGCTGTTTCCCGCGTCTCGACGCCGTTCCGACGCATGCCCTGACGCTGACGGTCCCAGCGCTGACCCGGGCGGAGGCCATGTTCTGCTCGGTTCCGGCGGCGACCAAGGCGGAGGCGGTGAAGCGGACGCTGACGGAGGAGATTTCGGAAAACTGTCCGGCGACGATCATGAGACGCCATCCGCACGCGGTGATGTACTGCGACCGGGACAGCGCGTCGGGCGTGCTCGGACAGTCGTTCAGATAAAGGAAGGAGACGGTCATGAAAAAACTGAGAGTCGGCATCATCGGGCAGGGAAGAAGCGGGCGGGATATCCACGGCGCGTTCTTCCGGACAGAGGCGGGACGGGAGCGGTACGAGGTCGCCGCCGTATCCGATCTGATCGAGGCGAGACGGGAGAGGGCAAAGGCGGAATACGAAGGCTGCGAGGTCTATGAGGACTACCGGGATCTTTTGCGGCGGGACGATCTCGACGTGGTGGTGAATTCCACCTTCTCCCACCTGCACTATCCCGTGACGATGGACGCGCTCCGAGCCGGGAAGAACGTGGTGAGCGAGAAGCCCTTCTCGAAGTACGCGATGGAATGCGAGCAGATGATCCGGTGCGCGGAGGAGAACGGCGTGACGCTGACGGTGTTCCAGCAGTCGCGGGTGGCCCCGTATTTTGTGCGGATCCGGGAAATCATAGGGACCGGGCTCCTCGGAGAGCTTCAGCAGATCACGATCCGGTTCTCGGGATTCTCGCGGCGCTGGGACTGGCAGACCTCCCTGCGCTATTACGGAGGCTGCCTCCAGAACACGGGACCCCATCCGCTGGATCAGGCCCTCACGCTGCTCGACTATGACGGGATGCCGACGGTGTTCTCCCAACTGAGACGGATCAACTCCGCCGGGGACGCCGAGGACTACGCCAAGCTGATTCTGACGGCTCCGGACCGGCCCCTCGTCGATCTCGAAATCAACCCGTCCGACGCTTATTCGGATTTCACCTACCGGATTTCCGGGCGCAAAGGGTCTCTTTCCGCGACCATGTCGAAGATCCGCTGGAAATACTTCGACGACTGCCCCATGCCCGCCTTTACGCTGGAACCTTTGAACGGCCCGGACGGACTCTCCCCGGCGTACTGTTCGGAAAAGCTGACGTGGCACGAGTTTGAGGAGGATCTGACCGGAAGCGCGTTCGACGCCGGTCCGAAGGTGTTTTACGCCAATCTCTACGACCACCTGACCGAGGGCGCGGAGCTTCTCATCAAACCCGAAAAGCTGATTCAGCAGATCCGGGTGATGGAGCTGGTCCACGCGCAGAATCCGCTGGTCTGCGACCGCTGACGGTAGAACGACGGGAGGTGGGATCTATGTATAAGATAGCGATTTTAGGCAGCGAAAACAGCCATTGCGCGGGATTTGCGTCCGTGCTGGCTCCGACGTCGGGCGTCAAGCGGTTTCCGGAGTTCATGCTCTGGGGCGTTGCGGGGGACGACGACTCCAATATCGCCGTATCGGAAAAGGCGGCGGTGCCGGTTTTTTCGACGGATCCCGCGGCGTTTGCCGGACAGGTGGACGCGGTGATGATCACGGCGCGGCACGGAGGCCTCCATCTGCCCTACGCCATGCCCTATATCCGCGAAGGGGCGAAGATCTGGATCGACAAGCCCATCACGGCCTCGGTGGAAGACGCGCGGGAACTGGTGCGGCTGGCGCATGAGAACCGTCTTCTGCTCTGCGGCGGATCGTCCCTTGCGGGAGCGGCGGGTACGGTCCGAATGAAGGAGCTTGTCCGGAATAAACGCGGGAACGTCACCGGCGGGCACGTCACGGCTCCGGTGAATCTCGTGAACGACTACGGCAATTTCTGGTTCTACTCTCAGCATCTCGTTCAGATGGTGACGGAGATCTTCGGGCAGGACATCGTCTCGGTGTCGGCCAAGCGGAAGGGGGAGGGCGTCCCGGCGGTGTTTCATTATCCGGATTTCGACGTCACCGCGTACTTCGGAACGGGCTATTCCGCCACGGTCTATCTCGGAGGGTACAGCGTCGCGTGCGAAAAGATCGACCTCGGCGCGGAGTACTTCATGCCGGAGCTCAACGAATTTGCCGCGATGCTCCGGGAAGGAACGGTTCGTCAGACGCCGGAGGAGCTTGTGTACCCGGTTCTCGTGATCGACGCCCTGATCCGCTCGATGGAGGCGGACGGCGCGGAAAAGGAGCCGGTGACGCTGTGAGAACGAAAATCGAAAACGTCCGGACCGTTACGGCGGACGGGATCGAGACCGGAAAGCGCGTCTATATCGAAGGCGACCGGATCCTCGATCTTACGGCGGAGGAGATTCCCGCGGATCGGACGATCGACGGGGGAGGCGCGTATCTGTCCGCCGGATGGATCGACATCCACACCCATGGAGCGGGCGGGGCGGATTTCCTTGACGGAACGGCGGAGGCTTTCCGAACGGCGGCAAGGACGCACGGAGCACACGGCACGACGACCCTCATACCCACCACGACTTCGGTGGACGCGGAACGGATCCTCTGCACCGCCGAAGCCTACGATGCCGTGCGGGACGATCCTTCCCTGCCGTCCATGCCCGGACTCCATCTGGAAGGGCCGTATCTCGCCCCGTCCCAGAAGGGCGCGCAGGAGGACCGCTTCATCCGGCCGTTCGACGAGCGCGAGACGGACGAGATCCTCTCGTATTCCGACCGGATCCTCCGTTGGACCGCCGCGCCCGAGCTGCCCGGAGCCGAACGGTTTGCCCGCGCCTGCCTCGCTCACGGCGTTCTGCCCTGCATCGGACACACCGACGCGACCTTTTCCGATACGGAGCGAGCCTATCGCGCGGGGTTCACCCATGTGACGCATCTCTATTCCTGCATGAGCACCGTGCGCCGGGTCAATGCCTACCGGGTGGCGGGCGTCCTCGAGGCGGCCTACTATTTAGACGGCATGACGGCGGAGCTCATCGCGGACGGCTGTCACCTGCCTCCCGAACTGCTCCGGTTCGCGTTCAAATTCAAGGGACGGGAGAATCTTGCGCTGGTGACGGATTCCATGCGGGCGGCCGGGATGCCGGAAGGTCCTTCCGTCCTCGGCGCGATGGACAACGGGCTGCCCGTGGCGGTGGAGCGCGGCGTCGCATGGCTCACCGACCGGAGCGCGTTTGCCGGTTCGTGCGCCACCATGGACCGCCTGATCCGGACAGCGGTCTCTGCCGGGATTCCGCTGACCGACGCCGTCTATATGGCGACTGCTGCGCCCGCACGGATTTTGAACCTGACCGACCGCGGGGCGCTGACGCCGGGAAAGCGCGCGGATCTCACGCTGTTCGACGACGGGATCCGGGTAAAGCGGGTGTTCGTCGCCGGGCGGGAACTTGCCGGAACCGAATCAAATTGAATGAGAAAACCGCCGGGCGGGCTCTTTCGAGAGCGCTGCCTGACGGTTTTTCACAGTTTCGGGGGAGGGTCAGCTTGTTTCGATCACTCTTGCGCTGCCGACGGAATCATACACCCCGTCCGCCGCGCGCATCAGTGCCTGTAACGCGGCTGTGACTTCGGCTCGGTTCCCGGAGAGGAGCACCACGTCGTCGTCCAGCGTCACGGAGACGGTGCGCTCGCCGACAGGACAGGTGTGCAGTCCCGCCGGATCGACGCGGCGTCCCAGCTCATGGGAGAGCGCGGAGGTGTGCGTGCCGTCCGTGCGGAGCATGACCACGGAGAAATCCTCGTCGTCCCCGGAGGCCTGCGCGATCACCACGTCACGAACGCCGTCCGCGTCGGTGATGCCTGCCTTTTCCGCGAGTTTATCCCGCTCGGCGCTGTCAAGAACTCTCACCTCGGACATGCCGGGCAGGGAAGCTGTGCAGAGGGAGAGCAGGTTCGATCCGATGAAGTTCCGCGCGTCCTCCGCCGTATCGACGGATCGGACCCGGCGGTAGGAAACGGATCCCGTCACGCCGTCCGGACCGTCGATGAGGGCGTTTTCAATAAACCCGTCCCCGTCCCGGTCGCCGAGGGTGTCGCCCATCCGATCCCATCCCGAGAGACTCCGGCGGGTTTCACGGCGGGCAAGGGAACCCATGCCGTCACTGTCCCCGTTCATCCTCGCGCCGTCGGAAGCGCTTCCGCCCGTGCCTCCGTTCGAGGCGTCGCCCGTCCCATCCGTCATGCCGGAGGTGTCATTCGTGTCCGATCCGGATCCGCCGTTGTCCGTGACGGGAGAGGAGCCGTTGTCCGTTCCCATGCCGGATCCGGTCCGGTCGTTCGGCGAGCAGGCCGTCATGAGAAGCGCGGCTGCCGCCAGAAGCAAAAGAATCTTTTTCATGCCGTTGTACCATCCTTTCGTTGGATTCCCGGATAGTATGAACCGAGGCGGATCGGTTATGCGACAAAACGAACGGCAAATTTTGACGGAGCAGAAAGCCGATATGAAACATATGATACTATTCTCAACTTAAAAACAAAACTATATGGGTTTTGATCGCTCCATGTAGGGTGCGAATCGCCGTGCGATGAGCTCGCGTGCGATAACTCTGATAAGGTTGGATGACTTTATTGGTGTGCCGAAGCCTCAGCTTCACTTGATTGGTATAGCCTATCCATTACCTCCTCCCTATTAAGTTCTTTGCCAGGCTTTCTCCGAAAGAAAGCCGCGTTTCCCCTTTAGCTTGAGATTAGTATGAAAGAAAAACAGCGGACGTTTCATCCGCCGATTTGCGATTCTGTCACGCCATCACCGCGCCGCATACTCCGCAGAAGAGGATCAGCGCGGCGGGAGGCACGGCTTTCGATCTGGCGAGGACAAAGGCTCCCGAGAAAATTAGAAGCGCCGCGGCGTTGACGGAGGCTTTTCCGGTCAGGATTTCCACGGCGGACGCTCCGAAAAAGACGGAGGAGAAGAGGAGCATGCAGAACGCCGCGAAAATCAGGGCGCAGACAGCCGGGCGAAGACCTCCGAAGAATCCGCCGTACAGGGGATGCTCCCGGAACCGCTTCCGAAGGAGAAGCAGGAAGGCGACGGCGGGCAGGGAGGGGAGGACGCATCCCACCGTTGCGGCAATGGCTCCCGGGAGTCCGGCGGTCACGAATCCGGCGTAGGACGCGGCGTTGAGGGTGACCGGTCCGGGCGTGACCTCCGAGAAGGCGGCGACGTCGGCGAACTGTCCCGCGGTCAGCCATCCGTGCGAGAGAACCGTCTCCCGGATCATGGGCAGAACGCTGTACCCGCCGCCGAACGCCAGCGCGCCGACCCGCAAAAACGCCGCGAACAGCTCAAACAGAACAAACATATACCTCCCCCCTCACGCTGCCCGCTCTTCCGACGGGGAATCCGCGCCGGACCGTTTGCGCCCTTGTGTCGTTCTCTCCCGCAGAACGCACACCCCGCCGCCGACGATTCCGACCGCTCCGGACGCGAGAAGGATCCACGCGGGGGAGATCCCGGTAAAAAGGCAGAGCGCGAGGGCCGCGGCGAAAACGATAATCCGGAAGGGCGAGCGGCGCGGGCTCTTTTCAGATATTTCCGTTTTTTGCGCGGCAGTTCCGGGCGACGGGCGGGAGAGGGCGGATCTGGCGAAATCGAGTGCTGTGTCAAGAATCACCGCCGCCGCGCCCGCTCTCATGCCCGTCATCATCCCGGAGAGCGCCGGGATTTCCCGGACAGCCCCGGAGACGGCGGCCAGCGCGGACATGACGGCAACGGGCGGGATGAGCGCGCCGAGGACGGAAACCAGCGCGCCGGGAATGCCCCGGATCCGGTATCCGACAAGGAGGGAGGCGTTGATCGCCATAGCTCCGGGCGCGCTCTGGGCGGTCACGGCGATTTCGTCCATATCTTCATCGGAGATCAGGCGTTTGCGGACGGTGTAATAGCTCCGGAGCGCGGACAGGATCACAAATCCCCCGCCCACGGTTACGGCGGAGATGAGAAGGGAGCGGAAAAACAGCGAACGAAGGGACCGCATGACGCGCCTGCTTTCTGAGTTGTTTCGGTTTCATCCGGACTTCTCCGGTCTGCCTCTATTATACTCCGCGGGAAACGATTTGTAAAATAGATCGTTTTTATCGAGTTGATAAGTCTGGGAATATGATATTCGGAGACGGCATCCCCTCTTGCAATCCGGAGAAGGGAATGGTATAATAAGAAAAAAGATCCCCTACGGGAACGGATCCGGGAGGCGCGACGGTGACCTTGAGACACATCCGCATTTTCGAGGCAGTATGCGACAGCGGCTGCAACATGACCCGGGCGGCCGAAGCTCTTCATATGACCCAGCCCGCCGTCAGCCTCGCCGTCTCGGAACTCGAGGGTTATTACGGCGTCCGCCTCTTCGACCGCATTGCGCGCCGACTCTATCTGACAGAAGCGGGACGCGCGTTTCTGGACTACGCCAGGCGGATCACCCTGACCTTCGATGACATGGAGAAAACCGTTCGGGATTGGGAGGAAAAGGGCGTTCTCCGGGTCGGCGCATCCATATCCATCGGAGCGCGGCTCATGCCCTCCTATGCCGCGGCCTTCCGGAAGAATTGGCCGGAGACGGAGGTGCGGGTGCGCATCGACCGATCGGACAATCTGGAGCAGGCCCTTGCCGAAAACGAACTGGATTTCGCCCTGATCGAAGGGATGGTGCACAATCCGGATCTGATCGCGGAGGATTACCTCGAGGACCGGCTCGCGCTCATCATCTCCGGAAGGGAGAGCGGGACCGTGCTCTCGAAGGAGGAGTTCCGTTCCATGGATTTGCTTCTCAGGGAGCGCGGCAGCGGAACTCGGGAGATCTTCGAGAGCGCGATGCTGGCGGCGGACTGCCCGGTTCCCGATCCCATGTGGGAGAGCCTCAGCACGGCGGCTCTGGTCAGCGCGGCGGCGGCGGGTCTCGGCGTTGCGGTCGTCCCCCGGCGGATGGTCGAAGAGGTGATCGCACGGGGCGAGGTCGCTGAGATCTTCGTGGACGGCCTCCGGCTGGAGCGGAAATACAAGATCGTCCGCCATCGTGAAAAGAAGCTGACCCGGGCGGCGGAGGCGTTCATGGATCTTTGCCGGACCTATCATCCGGGCGGGGAAAAAAGCGTGCAGGACATACCCTGACGAAAAACGGCCTCCCGCCCCGACTGCCCGTCTTTTCACTTTTTCAAACTCACAGCGAATTTCCGAAAGGATCTGATTCTTATGCCTCGTGAAACAAGCATCATCAAACGCGCGATCTCCCGGGACGGCGGTATCCGGGTGATTTTCTGCGACAGCACCGCCATCGTGCGCCGCTCCTGCGAAATCCACCATACCTCGAAGACTATGACCGCCGTGCTGGGACGCGCCCTGACCGCAACCTCCCTGATGGCCTGCCTTCTGAAGGACCGGGACAACACCCTGACGCTCCAGCTCCGGGGCGACGGTCCCGCGGGCACGGTGATCTGTGTCGGAGATTACAAGGGCAATGTCCGCGGATACGCGGAAAATCCCGACGCCGAGCTGCCTCCGAACGCGCAGGGCAAGCTGGACGTCGGCGGCGCGGTCGGTCACGGGACCATGTACGTCATCAAGGACAGGGGCATGAACGATCCCTATGTCGGCGTCTCCCCCATCGTCAGCGGCGAGATCGCGGAGGACGTCACGGAGTATTTCGCGTCCAGCGAGCAGACACCGACCGTCTGTTCCCTCGGTGTCCGGGTGGACCGGGAGAACATGTGCTTCGCGGCGGGCGGCTATCTGGTTCAGCTCATGCCGGGATGCGACGAAGGGGATATCGACCGGCTCGAAACCAACGTGCGCATGGCGGGCTCCGTGTCGAAGCAGATCGCGGACGGCATGGACGGAGACGACATCATCGCCGCTGTTTTTGACGGGATCGAATACGACCTCTTCGACGAATTCGACATCGGCTACGTCTGCCCCTGCGAGCGGGACAAGTATCTCAGAGCTCTGGTCAGCCTGAACGAGCGGGATATGAACGAGCTGCTCGACGCCGGGGAGCCCGTTGAGACAAAGTGCCGGTTCTGCGGAAAAACCTATGTGTTCGAAATCGACGAGCTCCGGGCGGCAAGAGAAGCGGCGAAGGCGGAAAAAGCGGCCGGCGGAGCGGAAGACAAAGACGGCGGGGAAGGGAACTGAGCGTTTTCTCCCTTCCGGAAAGGAGAAAAGGGATATGCTGAAATGCGAACGCACCGCGGTGATGAACATCGAAAACGCCCTCCGCGGGATGCGCAACCCGATGAACAGCTGGGCGAAGTCCGACAGCTATTACGACGGGGACGAGTATGTGATCGGCGAGGCGGATCTCGATCTGGCGGAGCGTCTGGCGAAATCCGGAACGGACCACCGGAAATACCTCCGGATGATCTTCGTATCCGTGGACGTCACGGGCCCGCTCTACTGGTGGAAGGAGTACGACACCTACAAGGTCGGAACCGTCGCCAACTCCACCTCCACCATGCACAGGATCCATTCGAAGCCCTTCGGCAGGGAGGATTTCTCCTGCGACCGGATGAGCGACGTCGCCCTCGCCTGCCTCGATCACACCATCGAGGTGCTTGAAGAAAGAAGGCTGAAATTCGTGGAGACGAAGGACACGGCGTACTGGCACGACATGATCCAGCTCCTTCCGTCCTCCTATAATCAGATGCGGACCACCACCCTGAACTACGAGACGCTCATCAATATCTATTATGCGCGCCGGAACCACAAGCTCCCCGAGTGGCACGTCTACTGCGACTGGATCCGCTCGCTGCCCTATTCCGCCGAGCTGATCACCGGGATCCGGGAGTGAGGTGCTATGACGGAGAGAATCAGGAACGAACTCCGGAACCGGATCCGGGAATCGGAGCATATGGTGTTTTTCGGCGGCGCGGGCATGTCCACGGCAAGCGGGATCCCTGATTTCCGCGGACAGGAGGGGCTTTATACCACAAGTCCAGAGGAATCGCCGGAGTATCTTCTGAGCGACGAATGCCTCGCGCGGGAGCCGGAGCGGTTTTTCCGCTATTACCGGGAGCACGTGCTTTATCCGGACGCGCGGCCCAATCCGGGTCACTATGCCCTCGCGGAGCTGGAAGAGCGCGGGATCCTCAAGGCCGTCGTCACCCAGAACATCGACGGTCTCCATCAGGCGGCGGGGAGCAGGCATGTGCTCGAGCTGCACGGTTCCGTCGCCCGGTCGTATTGCATGAAATGCGGGCGGCGCGCGGAAAAGGACACGATCGCGGAGACGGCGGGGATTCCCCGGTGCGAGCTCTGCGGCGGCGTCGTCCGGCCCGATGTGGTGCTGTACGGGGAATTTCTGCCCACCGCCGTATTCGACGAGGCGCGGCAGCAGATCGAGCGGGCGGATTTTCTGCTTGTGGCCGGCTCCTCGCTGACCGTCAACCCGGCGGCGTCGCTGATCTGGCGTTTCGGACGGCGGCGTGACGGCGGGAAGACGCTTGTGATCGTCAATTACGACGAAACGCCCTACGACGGGGAGGCGGATTATGTGATCCGGGAATCCGCCGCGGAGGTTCTTCCCGCGCTTGTGCCGGAGAGGGAGTAAACACCGGCGGATCCGGAAAAGGTTACGCGAAAGGCAGACCGCTTTTACAGCCCGATCCGAAAGAATTCAGAAAAAGAGAAAAACCCTTGAAATCATTGCGATCTCAAGGGTTTCACTTTGTCACGGAGAAGGAGAGATTTGAACTCTCGCGCCGGTCATCCCGACCTACACCCTTAGCAGGGGCGCCTCTTCGGCCTCTTGAGTACTTCTCCGTATCAAGTGAACGCCATGACGGCGGCAGGCGCGGCTTTGTCATCACACCATGCCTAATTATTATACCTTGACCCGGACGTTTTGTCAAGAGGGCGGAGAGAAAAAATAAAAAAATTTCGAATCCTCCCCCAGCACGGTTGACATTCCCCGGGAAATGGGTTACAATAAGTATAATCCCAAGCTGTGCGCAGGGAGCCTGCTCCCCCGCACGCGGAGTCATTACGAAAGGCAAGAAAGAGTATGGACACCAAAAGAAAAACCGAACTCCAGGAGATCGCCCGGCAGATCCGCGTAGGCATCATCGACGCGGTTCACTCGGCGAAGAGCGGCCATCCCGGCGGATCCTTATCCATCGCGGACGTCCTCGCGTATCTCTACTTTGAAGAAATGAACATCGACCCGAAGAATCCCGGATGGGAAGGCCGCGACCGCCTCGTGCTGTCCAAGGGCCACTGCGCGCCCGGCCTGTATTCCGCCCTCGCGCACCGCGGATATTTCCCGGTTGAGGATCTCAAGACCTTCCGCCAGACCTCCAGCTATCTTCAGGGCCATCCCGATATGAAGCATACCCCCGGCGTGGACATGACCTCCGGTTCTCTCGGTCAGGGCGCGTCCACCTCCTGCGGCATGGCGCTGGCCAACAAGATCGACAACACGAACGTCCGCATCTACGCCATCCTCGGCGACGGTGAGACCGAAGAAGGTCAGGTCTGGGAAGCCGCGATGTTTGCCGGGCACTATAAGCTCTCCAATCTCTGCTGGCTGATCGACTTCAACGGCCTGCAGATCGACGGCCCGATCGCCGAAGTCATGAATCCCACCCCGTATCCGGAGAAGTTCTCCGCGTTCGGCTGGAACGTGATCGAATGCGACGCGCACGACTTCGACTCCATTGAGGCTGCCTACAAGGCGGCGAGAGCCTGCACGGACAAGCCCTCCGTCATCATCTCCCATTCCGTCAAGGGCAAGGGCGTTTCCTACATGGAGAACAACGTCTCCTGGCACGGCGCGGCTCCGAACGACGAGCAGTATGAGCAGGCCATGAAGGATCTCGGCGAGAGATAAATCAAACGCAGACAGATCATATGCGGACGAGCGGAAGGAGGTTCTCATGGAACATTTCCCCAGAACCACCGTCGGCGGGATGAGCCTGCCGAGAATGCTGATCGGAACGAACTGGATGCTCGGCTGGAGCCATACGGGAGCCGCCGCCGACGCAGCCATCCGGGAGAAGTTCGCGTCCCCCGCGGATTTCTGGCCGGTGCTCTCCGTCTTTTTGGAAGCGGGCGTGGACGCCATCATGGCTCCGCTGAGCACGACCCCCATCGCGGCGGCCGCCGTGGATTACGCGGAGCAGAAAGCCGGGAGTAAGATCATCCGCATCGACACCCCCGCCCTCAACGTGAACGATTCCGAGTCGGCTCGGCGCGAGGCAGCGGCGGCGGTGAAGCACAGCCGGGAAATCGGATCGGACTTCTGCCTGATCCACCACACGAGCGTGGAACAGTTGGTGAATAAAAACCTCTGTGCCATCCCCAGACTCCCGGACTATCTGGCGATGATCCGTGACGAAGGTCTTCTCCCCGGCCTTTCCGCCCATATGCCCGAGGTGGTGCAGTACGCGGATTCCAACGGATACGACGTGGAGACCTACATTCAGATCTTCAACTGCATGGGCTTTCTCATGCAGGTCGAGGTCGAGAACGTGGCGCGGATCATCTGGAACGCGAAGCACCCCGTCATGACCATCAAGCCCATGGCCGCGGGACGCACGACGCCCTATATCGGGCTGACCTTCTCATGGAACGCGATCCGGGAATGCGACATGGTGACGGTCGGCACGAACAGTCCGCGGGAGGCGGCGGAGGATATCGAGATTTCCGTTTCCGCCCTCGAGCACCGGTTCCCGGATTTAGAGGCCCGGTCCAGCCCCTTCCGCCAGACCGTCCTCGGTCACTGAGCCGGGACAAAACGACAGAACGATAACGAAAGGATTCAGATACAATGGCAGACAAGATCGCAACCCGCGAAGCGTACGGCAAGGCGCTTGCGGAATTCGGCGCAATCTACGACAATCTGGTGGTTCTCGACGCAGACCTCGCGGCGGCCACCAAAACCGGAACCTTCAAGAAGGCGT
This sequence comes from Oscillospiraceae bacterium, assembly GCA_015065385.1. Classification (GTDB taxonomy): domain Bacteria; phylum Bacillota; class Clostridia; order Oscillospirales; family CAG-272; genus UMGS1696. The sequence continues at coordinate 477,041 of SVQK01000056.1, forward strand.
TCCCCGAGCGCCACTTCGACTGCGGCATCGCGGAAAACAACATGATCTGTGTAGCGACGGGCATGTCCCTCTGCGGGAAGATCCCCTTCGCCTCCTCCTTCGCCATGTTTGCGGCGGGACGCAGCTTCGAGCAGATCCGCAACTCCATCGGCTATCCCCACAACAACGTGAAGATCGGCGCGACCCACGCGGGCATCACCGTCGGCGAGGACGGCGCGACCCACCAGTGCTGCGAGGATATCGCCCTCATGCGGACCATCCCCGGCATGGTCATCATCAACCCGGCGGACGCGGCAGAGGCCAGACTCGCCGTGAAGGCCGCCATCGAATACAAGGGCCCGGTCTATCTCCGCTTCGGCAGAATGGCCGTTCCGGTCCTCTTCGACGACAGCTATGAGTTCAAAATCGGCAAGGGCGTGAAGATGGCGGACGGCACCGACGTCTCCCTCATCGCCACCGGCATCGAGGTCGAACAGGCTCTCGCGGCGCGTGAACTGCTGGCGGCTGAGGGCATTTCCGCCTCCGTTGTGAACATGGCCACCATCAAGCCTCTGGACGAGGAGCTGGTAGTCGCGGAAGCCGAGAAGTGCGGCGCGATCGTGACCTGCGAAGAGCACACCGTGATCGGCGGTCTCGGCGCGGCGGTCTGCGAATGCCTCTGTGAAAAGCGTCCGACGCCGGTGCTCCGCGTGGGCATCAACGACGAGTTCGGCCGCTCCGGTCCCGCCAAGGAGCTGGTGTCCTACTACCATCTGGACGCCGCCTCCATCGCCGAAAAGGCCAAGGCAGCCATCGCGCTGAAAAAATAAGAATGTAAAAAACCGGGGATCTCTCTGAACGGAGGGATCCCTTTTATGCCTTCCGGATGCTTTCTCCGGGAGGTTTTTCTTATAAAAGAAGAACCCCGCTGTAACACGGAGTTCTTCTAATTTCATTTCAGTCTTTCGCGCTGCGGGCTTTGAACCGCGCAGAGGCCGTCTCCGTCCGGTTCATTCAGCTGTTTCCGCGCTTTCCGGGAATCGGTTCATCGCCTTTCCGCTTCGGAATCCTGCCTGAACGGATTAGCCCAGAACTTCTTTCGCCAGAAGCATACGGTCTTTCGCGTTGACTTCGCTGTCTCCGTTGAGATTTGCAGCTTCCCGATCGACAAGGGCTTCATACCCTTCCCAACCGGCGAGACAGCGGGCAAGAACGAGATAGTCGAGGATCGTGACGTACCCGTCGCCGTTGACGTCGCCCCGGAGGCCGAACACGGCCCGGACAGCCGCCCGACCGGCGGGCATGACGAAGGTGTTGTCCGTCACCGTGATGTCTCCTTCAATGACCTCCCATTCCTTGAAGTACCGTCCCTCGCCCGGAATGGCGGTCAGCGTCACGGGCTGCCCCTCCTTCGCGGAGTTGACGTTGGCGGACGCGGTTCCGCCCTCTTCGGCGAGGACGATGACCTCATAGGACGGTTCCTCCGGTTCGGGGATCACGCTCCAGCGGGCGGTCAGGGAAGTATCCGCCGTGAAGACCGTCTCCGCCGTCACGGGAGTTCCGGCCGCGGTGTACCAGCCCGCGAAGTCATATCCGTCCCGGTAAGGTTCGGGCAGCATCGTCACACGCCCTTCTCCGTCGGTGGCGAGGATCCGTGTATCCAGCAGTCCCTCGCCCGGATCCAGCCGGATGAGGAAGAGCTTCGAGGTCTCGCCGGAGAGCGGGACGCCCGCGTAGCTGACCATGCCCTCCATCAGCCTCCAAGTCACGCCAGAGAGGTCGGCGGCGGGATCGTCCGGTTTGAAGACCGCGATGCGGGCAAACCAGTCGGAGTCGATGACGTCAGTGCCGTATCCCTCTCCCTTGTAGCCGGTGTTCGCCCGGATATCCGGGAAGGTGACCGTGCCGTGGAGGGAGACCCCGTCCGCACCGTAGAACTGCACGGCGAAGGCGGAGGAATCAAAGGACGCGTCGGTGTAGCTCCCCTCGCCGAAAAGCCGGATGAGGGATTCGAGCTGCATGTATTTCGAGAAGAGCACCGTGATCTCCCCGTTCCCCACGCTCACCGCCGCCTCGGGCGCTTCTTCGCTGAGAAGGCCGATGTTGACCGTGGTGTGGATCGGCGGGACGGACATGGCGCGAGACTCAGACGTTCTGTAGCCTTCCTTCTCGTAGCGCACCTTCCACCAGCCGACGGGCACCATCCACATGTAGTTTCCGGTGTCGCTCGTGCTCTGGGGATTCGGCTGCTCTCCGAAGGGATCGGTCCAGACAGAATAGTTACCGTCCTCCGTCTCGCTGTAATAGAGGGTCGCCGTAACGCCTTCCACGGTGTCCTCCGTCACGGCCTCGTAGACATAACCGGAGGGGTCCAGGGTGACCGAGAACTCGGGGGCCTTGTCCTTCCACTGGTATTTAAGGATGCCGCCCGGGTATTCCTTCAGCACCCAGTTCTTCCGCTCTTCGGCGAGGGCGTATTCACTCCAGTTCCCCTTGCCGTAGATGCTGTCCATCTTGTCCCGCAGCCACTTCTCCGCGTCCATGAAGCTCTTTTTCAGCCGCTCGGCCTTCACGGCCTCGTACTTGATCTGGAGCTGGATGTCGTGGAGGGTGGTGTTGTAGACCTGACGGTTGTAGTCCTTGGACCAGCCGGAGATGACGCCGTTGAGAAGTCCGCCTACGAAGACCACCGCCTTGCCGATGGGACCCATCGGGGCGAAGTTGGACGCGGTGGAGTAGGTGCTCATGGCGCAGTCCTGCTTGTAAATATCGTACCGGAGGGATTCGTAGTCCCGGATCTGCGCTTCCAGACTGCGTCTTGCCCGGTCGTCCCGGACGTAGGTGAGCAGCTGTCTGAGTCCCGCAGGATCCGCGCCGGACGGGCCCTTCGCGTAGGTGATGACCGTGTCCGCCACGCCCAGCACCTTCATGGTGGTATCCAGCTTCTTCGGGATCAGAGATTCGCTGTCCGCAAAAGCGCGCGCTCCGGCGAGGTCGTCCGGATTGGCCGCAAGGTGGATCTTCCGGCAGTATGCCTTCCACGCCTCGTCGGTGAGGTCTCCCGACGAATAGACGATGGAGGTGCCATCGTAGAGCTGCTTGGTCCAGTGATCCGGCTTACCCTCGTCCGGACCGGCAGGAAGCGCCTGAGGACTGGCAGCGTCCTCCGCGCCGATCCTCTCCGCCGCGGTGAGGTCGGCCAAGAGCGGCGTTTCCGCGCTCAGCTTGCCCGTGCCGGATCCGGACAGAGCGTCGGCCACGGATTTGGTGATGTAGTAGGTCGTATGGGTCTTGAGGGCGTGGCGGCCTGCCTCCATTCCGTCATAGGAGGCGATGCGGATCAGCGTGGAGCCCTGCAGGGTCTCAAACTCCGCCCATGTGACGTCCCATCCGGCCTCCGCGGGATTCTGGCTGCCCTCCTCCCGCTCCTTCTCCATCAGCATGAGGATGTCGGGCAGCTCCATGGTACCGCCCTTTTCCATAGTGACGGCGTATTCCGAGAGCTCCTTCGTCGGCGTTTTCAGCTGCATCTTCATGCGTCGGTCGCTGTCCTCGGTGATCTTCAGATCCAGACCCTTAAGGGCTTCTGACGCCTCGGACAGTCCCGCGACAGCCTCTTTCAACTGCTCCTCGCTCATGGAGTTGACGGCGGCGGCTTCCTTTAACCCGTCGGGTACCTCGCCAAGACCATTGGCCTTGTAGAAGGCCTCCGACTCGAGGGCGGAAAGCTCCTCCGTCGTCATTTCAGCCAGCTGCTTGTCGATGGCCGCGTTGTAGTCGAACTCGAACTCGAAGCCCTGGAGGTATCCGAGATACGCTTCGTCAATGCCCCAGATGCTCCAGTTCCCGTTCTCGTTCTCGCTGATCAGCTTGCAGGGGATGGCCCGCGTGATGGTGAGATAGTATGCGTAATTGCTGTCCTTGAGGGAGCGGAAGTATCCGTATGTCTTCGGGTCCTGACTCGTGTAGGATCTGTTGGACATGTGGCACAGGGTGTCATATACCAGATTGACCCCGTCCAGCTCCGCCGAGGTGGCGTTTTCCACCCGGAACTGCATGTAGTGCTTTTTGCCCGGCCAGATCCAGACATTTTTCCCCGCAAGATCCGAGAGGTTGTCGAAGTACATCCGGTCCGGGTGGTCCTCGTCCCAGCCGATGCGGTGATTCCAGTGGGTCCAGGTCAGATTTGTGACGCGGACGGAATTGTTCTCGCGCCCCTCGAGGAGCGTGAATACCACGGGCTCGGTGGATATGGTCTCCCCGCCGACTTCCCGGTTGGCCCAAACCACATGGATGCCCGCCGTGAGGTTGTCGGTCAGGCGGACCCGGAGCCGGTCCGTGGACCCGAGGCCGAGGTAATTCTGGGCGCCTGCACCCGCGTCGTAGCTGTAGATCGGAGTGCCGTTGTCGTAGACCGTGATCCGGTTCTCCTCGGGCGTCTTGGAGAGGAAGGTCCTGAGGGATAGGTTCAGGGTCCAGGCGGCCTGCCGCTCTGGAGACTGCGCGTTCAGTCCTTGGACGTCGAGCTGATCGGCGATGTACACGCTGCCGGGGTTGACAAGGCTGAAGATCTTCACGGGATCCCGGCGGGCGAATTCCAGAGTGGTTTCCCCCCGGTCCTCGGTCACAGAATCGTGCCAGTAGACGATTTCCAGTCTGAACCGGGCGAGGTGGGAATAGCTCAGGGGAAGCTCGGCGGTGATGAGGGACTGCCCGTTCCCCAGATCCGACATGGTAAAGGGCACCGTTCCCGCGAGATCGCCGGTGTCCTCCCGGCTGTCCGCCGCGTGGAGCGTTATGGATCTGATCTTGTCCTGATCCACCTGATCCGGATAGCGCTTCGTGAGCGTGCCTACCATGCGGATGGTGTCCGGGCTGTCGGTCAGCTCATAGCGGCAGGTGAAGAGGTAGGGATCCAGCGCGCCCGTGATCATGGGCTTCGTGGGTTTCAGATCCTCCAGATAGACGGTGCTGTTGGCGTAAGCGCTCACGGTCCGGTACAGGAGCCGCCCGCCGTATTCCTGCCGGAAGAAGTAGTCGCTCCATCCGGCGTTTTCCGGGAGAAGATTCCAGAGCTTCTTCGGGTTGGAGCCGAGCAGCGCCGCCATGTCCTCAGCGTCCTTCTCCGGCACCATGAAGGCAAGGATCGTGTCGCTGCCGCCCGCCTCCCAGCGGGTGTAGGGGACGGTCAGCTCGCCCCGGCCGTAGGCGAAGAGGCAGACATTGCCCATAGCCGGATAGGCGAGGAAGCCCACATAGTCGCTGTCATAATCGTCCACCACCGTAGCGCGGAACTGGCCGCCGAGGGTGGAAACGGTCGCGGTAAAGACGGCGGTCGGGGTGCCGGTATCGTCCGGGTTCACCTTGACCAGATTGTTGGCGCCTGAGTTCGTTATGGCGGAGACGGAATAGCTCGCGTCCCCCATGGTCGTTGTACCCGCGGCGCAGACGTATATGTCCTCATAGGCTTGGACGAGGCCCTTATGAATTCTTAAAAAAGCCTGACCGTCGATGATGACCGTCTCGAAAAGGCCGCTGTTGCTGTAGTAGGTCTTACCGCCGGTGGAGATGGACCCGACGCTGAGGAAGCCGCTGTCCACCCTTTCCGTGACAGAATCCGACGCGCTGAAGTAGGGTGTTCCGTCCTCCTTCACGGACGCGGGAGTCTGGATCTGAGCAACCAGCCGGATGAGCATTTCGCCTCCGTAGGTCATCGTGACCTGCCCGAGGTTCACGTTCCCGTTGTCCGTGACCTCAAGGCGCTGGGTGTCCCATGTGAAGGAGCGGACCTCGATCTTCGCCGGGAAGTTGTCGTAGCAGAGCACGCTCCAGTTGTTGCTGGGACCGTACCCCAAGGTGGTGCTGAACGTGACGGTCTCGGTGGAGCCGCCCCGGTCGATCTCCTGAGTGACAAGGATCGTGGCGGGCTTCGGCGCGAGACCGGTCGTGAATCCGGTGGGATAGGTCTTGACGCCCCAGACGCGGCCGCTGATCGTGCGGAAGGTGAAGGGCTTGTAGGCGAAGGTCAGCGTCTCGTCGCCTGCCACGGTGAAGCTGTCCTTATCCGCGGTGCAGGCGCTGATCTCGTCGCTGGCAGAGGCGTCGAAGGAAACCTTCGCCTGACCGGACGAGCCCACGGGAATCTGGGTCCTCGTTTCGCCCGAGGAGGCGAGAAGCTTGCATTTTGTCCCGTCGGGGGTGGTGAAGTTCAGGGTTACCGACGCCGGGGGATTGATCTCTTCTCCGTTCAGGCTGCTGTTGAAGCCGGTGGTGACGACCTTCACGCTCCCCAGAGCGGGCAGGCCGGAGAGGGCGATATCCTCTCCCCGTTCGACTTTCACGGCGATCTGCGTGATGTGGCCGGATGCGCCGGTGATCACAACTTCATAGCCGCCGGAGGGCAGATCCCCAAGGGGGACAAAGTCGTAATTCTTATCGGTGACGAAATAACTGCGGACCGTTTTGCCGTCCTTCAGCTCGATCTTCGCGCCCGCATACTCCTTCGGGATGCCGGTGAGATGGGACCGGGCGTACACCCGATAGTCCGAGAGATCGTATTCGACCCGCTCCTCGACCTCCCCCTCACGGACCAGCTCGTAAGCGACCTTCAGGAGCCGGTCGGCGTCGGCAGGCAGGGTGATTTCGGCGGTGAACTGACGGTTCCCGTCGTCGGTCGCCGCGGCGGTCACCGTCTTTTCGGAGCCGTCCGCAGTCAGATACGAAAGGGTCATCCGATGGGAACGGCCCGCGCCCACGGCTGCCTCGAACACGCCGGTCAGCGTCGCTCCGGGGGCCACGGCATAATAGGCTTTCCCCGTTTCGTCCTTCTTGACCTCGCTGAGGATCACGGGGGAGTACAGGGGATTGAGATAGCCGCCTTCCAGGAAGACCAGGGGGAGCTCCACCGCGGCACTGTCCTTGGTATATCCCTCGCTCTCTCCGTCGGTCCAGACCCGCACGCAGGCGGCGTCCCCGGGAATCTCCCCGATGGCGAAGGTGGCCTCATAGCGGCTGTTCTCAGCGTTCCACGCCATGGTCCCGCCGCCTGACCCGCCGAAGTCGCAATTCAGGATCAGCCTTACGGGAGCCTCTGCCCAGAACAGATACCGGCGGCCTTCCCCGGTCTTGATGACCGCGGCGTCCCCCTGCCGGGAAACCTCAGCTCCGGAGACAAGGTCAAAGACGCCTATCCGGGTCGGGACGGGGGCAGTGCCGTCGTTGTAATTTACCTTCCGGGTCAGTGTAACGGTTTTCAGACCCTCCTTGCGGAACTGGGCATACGCGGTGTAGTCCCCGTACTTCCCGGCATCCGTAAGGGAAAGCATGATCTGATTGTGAGTGTCCCCGGCGGCATACCACTCCTGCCAGTTTCTGCCGTCAGCGGAGAGACGCCATTCGCCGTCGAGATAGCTGCCGGGATCCTGATAGACATAGACGTAGGGAAGCTGGGAGCTGATCCTGCCGTCGGGCAGTACGGTTCCCGACACCGTAAGCTCCGGCATCACCTCCGGGGCCGCGCCCGTGTCGGAGGGATCCTTGAAAATGCAGTAATAAGGGGTGGGCACTTCCGCGGTATATCCGTTCAGATAGAAGTACGGATCGTCGTCATAGGCATAATTTGTGCGGAAGCTGTAAACCGGCTCCGTCTCCGTGCCCGTTTTGACAAGGTGATTCGACTTTCCGAAGAAATAGGCGGAATAGGCGTTGTCGAAGAGCAGGCCGCCCCAGACCATACCAACGGAAGACGTGTCCTCGCCGAAGTCGAAGCGCACCAGCCGGTAGCCGAATTCGTCCGGCGAGGAAACCTCCGCCGCGTCCACTGACAAGTCCACATCTTCTTCCGATTCCGGATCGTACAATCTATAGGTATAGGTGTAGAAAAGGGGATCGTCGCTGAGCCCGAAACCGGAGACCCGGAGCGTCATGCTGCGGATCGTGTCCGGTTCCTCCCCCTCTTCATAGTCGTACACCTGCATGGTGGTGTACAGGCCGACCGGACTGACGCCGTTCACATGGATGACGGGCAGGGTCGCGTATAAATGCCCATCCACATAGATCTCCATGGTCACGTCGTCCTTCGGCACAAAGACCGGGACGGTGTACCAGTACAGCCGTCCGTCGAGGCCTTCGCTGTCCACGTCGCCGAACACATGGCGCTCGATCTCCCCCGTCACGGTCACGCCGCTAATCGTGAGGGACGCGGGATCCACGTCCTCCTTGCCGTAGAGCGTAAGCTCGTGCCGCGAGCCAGCGGAGCTCGCCGGGACGTAGAAGGAGATGGGCTCGTCCCAATCCGAGGAGTTGAAGTGCATGGCGCGGATCATCAGCCGGGTCTTGTATAACGCGGACTGCGGCACGTCTCCGTCCTCGCCCGCCTCCTCCCACAGCTTTTCCTGTACGCCCATGTACTCGCCCGCGGCCCAGTCGTCCATCTGCGCGGCTCCGGCGCCGGAAAGCGTGACGTAATTGAAAATCTGATTGTCCTCGAATTCCGGCGCGAGGCCTGCGAACACGGAGCCTGGCAGCACGCCCATGCAGATGACAGCCGCAAGGAACAGGCTGAGTCCTCTTTTCCAGATCTTTTTCATGGAGTCTCTCCTTTTTCTCTCCTCCCCGGATTGACGGAGCGGAGGATTTACGGTATAATACGGATGTGGGGATGCGCTTTGAACGCTCAGGCGCATTTTCACATATTCCGGAACTTCTAACATTCAGTATAGCATAAATCTTTACCGCAATCAATCCCGCAAGCCGTTCTGTCAATGCCCGGTTTGAGGCACGAAACGTGCCGCGGAGACTTTGCGGGATTGCAGGTTCATGGAAGAGATCGTCCCGCGGAGAAATCTGCCGCCGTAAGAGCTGCCGGATGATTCAGCGGTTTCCAGACGAAAGGAGGGTCCCTCTTGCTGAAAGATGTCGCCGAAAAAATAGATTTTCTGATGAAGCTGACCGATACGCGGAATGCCGCGCTGGCCCGCGCCCTGAATTTCGATCCCTCCTATATCAGCCGCATCCGCCGGAGGATCCGGGGGATCCCGCCGCACGAGCCTTTTCTTGTTCCTGCCGCGGCTTATTTCGCCGCCTCGATCCGCGAGGAGTATCAGAAGAGCGCCGTCTCGGAAGAGCTTGGGCGGGAGTGGCCAAATGACCACGCAGAGGCAGCCGCCCTCCTTGTCTCATGGCTCGAGGATTCCAAAAAGCAGCCGTCCGCCGTCCCGGATCTGATGCGGGCCCTCGCCCTCTCCCAGAATCTTCCGGGCGGAGAGGGAGGGGAATTCGTTCCGGAAGCGGGGACGCCCGCGCGGATGCTTCTGTTCTACGGAAACAGCGGAAAGCGGTCCTGCGTCGCCCGGTTTCTGAGCGAGCTTGTGAAATCGGGGCAGCCGTACCGCCTCCTGCTCTGCTCCGACGAGGATATGACCTGGCTGTACGAGGATCCCGCGTTCGTCCGGACGTGGAACGCGCTTCTCTCCGGCCTGATCGGAAACGGCTCCCGGATCCGCATCATCCACACCGTCAGCCGGGATCTGACCGAAATGTGGGAGGCTGTGCGGAAGTGGCTCCCCCTCTACATGACCGGGGCAATCGAGCCGTACTATTACCCGCGGCTGCAGGACGGGATCCTCCGCCGCTCCATCTTTATCGCCGAGGGGACCTCCGCTGTCACGGCGCATTCGACGCGGGGGCAGGGCGACGGGGCTCTGAACTGTCTTGTAAACGACCGAGGGGCAGTGGACGCGCTGACGGACGAGTTCGAGGCGTATCTGCGCCTGTGCAGGCCGCTCATGCGGATCGTCCCGCAGGCGGAGAGCGGGGACGTAGCCGAACTTCTGCGAGGATTCCTCTCCGCACCGGGCGAGGGGATGATCTCGGTTTCCGGGGACATTCTGATCTGCGTGAAGGAGGACACCGGTGCGCTCGTCGTCAGCGCCGCATCCCCGCACACAGTGTTCAGCTTTACGGAACCGCGCCTTGTCGAAGCAATGCGGGAGTATATCGAATCCCTGCCCGACGCTCCGGCACGGGAGGAGCGGACTGCGGCGGCGGAAGCCTTCCTCGAACGGCTCGGGGGGTAAGGAATGAGTTCGAACCGACCCCCTGCGCCGTCGGAGCGACCGGATTCGAACAGGCATCCTCTTGCCTCCGAAGATTCACAGCCAAAAAACAAAGGACCGGCCTGCTTTGGTCGATCCTTTGTCGTACTGTCTCGCAAAATGTACCTGAATTTCTTGTTTTGACGCGGCACCGAAAACGGGACCCGCATGTGCGGCGCGGCGGAAGGGCAGGGAAGGGATTTTATCCCCTCCCTACCTTATTTGGGTTTGCGGCCTTCCATGCGTTCCGCTCAGAATGTCAGCTTCTGTCATCCCTTAAAATACTCATCATATCCGTCCCATTTCGACAGGTACCGGCCCAGAATCAGGCGGTCCTTTCCGTTGACGGAGTGGTCGCCGTTGATATCCGCCGCGTTCTTGGAAACGATCTTTTCTTCGTATCCTTCCCATCCCGCCAGATACCGCGCGAGGATCACATAGTCCTCTCTGTCCACATCATCGTCGCCGTTGACGTCGCCGATGATGCAGCTGTAGAATTCAAGCTCCGCAACGTCGCCGTGATTGGTTTCGTTGTAGTAACGGAACATCGAATAACCGGTGTTGTTGTCGAAGTCGGTGATGACGATGAACTTGGGGTCTTCTTCCATTTCGTCCTTGGTTCCCCGGAAAATGACATCTCCGACGATTTCAAAGATATCGAACCGATCCGACTCAGTATGGCATTTTGAAAGATGAATGATGATGAAAGCGGCCTGAACGGGATCGAATTCATATTCAAGATGCTTCTCCTTGTTCCCTTCGATCTTGTAAAGCAGTTTTTCAAAGGGGTTTTGCTCGTCATTGCCCACATAGATTTCAAAATCTTCCGGATATTCGACTCCGAAATCGAAGGAGAGATAGCCGATCTTCTTATTCCTGTCAACAGAATTCAGATCGATAAAGATCAAATCCTGCTCCGGCGCATCCCACCCGGCTCTCTGCCCATAGTTTGCGGGCCTGTCAGTCTCGCGCCCCTTTGCCGGAGCGTCGGACTTCCACAAGGTCGTCCAGTTCTCGCCGTCGTTGGATCCCTGAATCATGGCTCCCTCGAACCGAGCAAGCCATCCACTGCGCGGCAGTACGACCGCCTTGTCAAGAACATGCTTCTGATCGGCTTTGATGCCGCAGAAACCATCGCCTATGTCAATCGGGTCGAAGTAGGAATCCGGATTTCCGTCAAACGCGGCTTTTGCGCCGGAGGTCAGGTTGAGTCCGGGCCATCCGAAATCGTTTCCGATGATCTGACCTTCGATCAGCTTTCCGGATTCTCCGGAGGAGGGATATTCAAACACCGGTCTCGGTTCGATCTCAAGGATGAATCCGTATGTGTCCCAAGGATCGTCCCAGATATCGTCCCAACGATCGCCGTTGTATCTGGCGCACTCTTCTCCGCTGGGCTCTCCGTCGTGCCAGTTTGTATAGCCCCATTCCTCGCCGTTTTCCCAGATCCAGCCGTCGGGAGTCCGGACAGCGCCGATCCAGAGATGGAGGTCTTCCTTGTTCATGCCTACGAGCAGGTCGTTCTCACCCGGATCGGTCACGGTGACAAGGTGTCCTCCCAGGTTTTGCGCGAGACCATTCGCACTGTTCCAGTTCAGTCCGCTGCGGAAAATGTAGTACTCGTTCCCGTTTTCGCCGACGGTTTTCGTGGAAAGGCCCTCGTCCAGCCAGTTTTCAAACTCCAGAATGAAGCCTTTGCTTCCTCCGATATGCTGATAGTGGTAATCCCACGGGAGATCCATAAGCTCCGATTTCCCGTCGTAGCAGAGCTCGTACACCGGAGCGTCCTCACCCGGATCTTCCGGAGCGGGAGCCGGACTTGTCCCGATCCAGAAGGAATCCGTGAAGTTACCTTGATGCCCCTGGAAGGAACCGGAATGTTTATAGCTGTCGATCAGATTCTCGACGATTTGCTTCTTCTCTTCGGAATTGACCTCGATCAGCCTTCCGTGATGCTCCCGCGCATAGCTTTCCGCCTGTTCCCGGTTCAGTCCGCCGAGGTGAAGCTCATACAGATTGCCGTTCTGGATGATGTAGTCGCCGCTGAAATTCTGCCACATGTGGTTGTGGTTCCGAACGGAGACGAACACCGCGTCCGTGCTTCCGTCTTCGAATTCGTAGGTGATTACCGCCGTGCCATTGTGATAGCACTCGATCCTCTTCTCCTCATCTGCGCCGCCGTACCAGTTGGCGACATGCGAATTGGAATTGGAGATGAACCAGAAGTTTTCCACACCCGATTCGCCGGTCAGTGCCTCAATCGGAATATTCCAGCCCACATCCATGGCGAAGTTCGTGTTGGCCAGCCGGGATTCGGTGGATCTGAATGCCTTTGCTCTATCTTCCGTCGGGAAGAAGGCGATATAGTCGATCAGAATCTGCTCGCCCTGCTCCATGTCTCCGCCGTAATCGATCCCTCCCTCTCCGATCTTCCACATCGGGTCAAGACGGATCCAATAAACGAAACCCTGCCATACGGTTTCGCTCAGATTGCAGCCGGAATAAGCATTGGCAGTCTTTATATTCTCTTCGGGAATATTGATGATATACTCGTGCCAGCCGTCCCCTTCCGCCAGATCAATATGCGTGCATACGGAAGCGTCCACTCCTCCGCGGCTTCCGTCCGTCGCGCCGAAAAGCTCGATGGCTGTCGCGGAGCTCAGATTCTTGGCCCTTACCTTGCACCATGCCGCGTTCTTGACATCGTCCGCGGTTATCTCGACCGAAACAAAAGGATCACTTCCCCGAGCGGTAAAGACATAATAATCGTTTCCGTCCTCGTCTCTGCCGGGTTCCCAGTCAAGGTCATTGGGGCGGTCCATATAAGAATCCAACACGCGGTCTCCGTTGAAGTCCCAGAGGAGAGAAGCACCGCGGAGGGGAGTGCAGAGATAAAGCTCGCCCATCTGATACTCATGCGGCGTATCCGTCCACATCTTCAGGGAGACATACCGATACGGACCGCATTCCGGCACTGCCATCGGATACAGGCGCGAATTATCGTAGAACAGGTGCGGATCGATGTCCCTCTCATTATCCGGTCTTTGCTGAACGCGGCCCCAATCGAAGGGCACGTCAAAGAAGTCCTTGGTGCCGGATGCGATCGTTTCCCAGTTCTCGCCGTCCGCGCTGCCGAGCACCTCCCAGTGGTCGGGCGAATTCGACAGATCGGGATTCCAGCCGTTGCCGGTGGAGAGGATCACACCGTCGAAATAATGGTCTCCGCCAAGGTCAAACACATTCTCCGTCGGCCATCCGTTCTCGGCCAGATCTTCGGGAATGTCGTCGGGAATAAAGTAACGCTCATCATCCGGGTCAAGAGGCTCTATTCCGACATTATATTTACACCACGGGTCATCGTCACACAAGCACGCGGTCATTGCCCACCTCGAAGAATAGGTCTCGGTGCGCTTGATCAGCATATCCGGATTCAGGGTGAGAATCTCCGACCCGACGTAACGCTTGGCTGCGCTGAAATCGAAGGTGCCGAATACCCGCTCCGGTCCGGGATGTACGTCCACCTGCAAGGTCGCATACCCGCCGTCGGTGCAGCGGAAGGTGAGCTGAGTATCGCCTACCCCGGTTGCGTGCAGCGTATGCTCTTCGTATTCCACGACCCAATAGGCGGGAATGATCGGGGTGAAGCTTTCGTCGATCTTTACATCTCCGGCGTCAACCAGCTCGGGAATATACTCTCGCCTTTCGCCGTACTCCATATCGACATAGGGCTCGGCCAGCTGATATTCGACTGGCTCCTTGGCGTCGGAATCCACGGAAGTGAGAACGCACTCGGAGAGCTGGAAGGCGTCGCCGTCCGCCCCGACGCCCTCAAACTTGAAGTAAGCGAACGGGCCGACCGGCTTATCCAGCTTTCCCGCATAGAATTTCTGGTTCAGCGGAGGTCTGTCGAAGAATTCGTCCGTTCCGGAAAGGATCTCGGTCCAGGTTTCCCCGTCCTTCGAGCCGGAAACGGTCCAGTTGTGCGGCAGGCGTCCGAACTGCATACTGTCGTTGGCAGTTGCAAGAATGACGCCGTCCACCGTATATCCGTCACCCTCGATCTTGGCGATGGAGCAGTATCTCAATTCCTCTTCCGGGTTCTCCTCGTCCTTGCCGACGCAGTACTTGGATACGGCGAAGCCGTCCCACAGCTTTTCGGGTCCCTCGCTGGACTGCTCGAACGGACTCCCGTCCCCATCCCCATCGCCGACATAAGTATAGCCGACAATGGGCTTGGAACCGATGGACTCAGCCGCCGCGAAGGCCGTGTTAAAGCCCTTGCTGGGGATCACATTCACCGTCAGAACCGATCGGATATCGTCGTCGAAGGTCACGGTCAGCTCCACCGTCCCTTCGCTGAGACCGCGGATCCGGCACGGATTGTCATGCTCCGACCGTATGAATTCCGCGATTCCCTCTTTCGAGAACGCCGCATCCTTCACTTCGGGCCACGGATCAAGCTCTTTCAGCCCGGGCAGGGGGACCACGCTGTCGATAAATATAGTAACGGGATTCTGATCGAAAACGTGCTCCGTAGGACGCGGAACTACAATCACGGTCAGAACCGACTGAATGTCGTCAGTGAAGGTCACGGTCATATCCACCGTACCCTCGCTGAGACCGCGGATCTTATACGGCTCGCCGTCCTGTTCCCATATGAATTCCGCGATTCCCTCCTTCGAGAACGCAACGTCCTTCACCTTAGGCCATGGCCGATCCTCTTTCAGCCCGGGCAGGACGACTGAGCGTCCCACTTTGACTCTGACGGGATTCGGTTCGAAGATATGCTCCTTGACCTCCTCTTCTGCAGAAACAAAGATCCCCGCCGCCGGCATCACCATCATGATACACAGCAGGACGGCCAGAGCTTTTTGCCAGAATTTCATCCTCATGTTTGAAACCTTTCCGCCGGTTTCCCGGCAAGTTTTTGGCAGTCCGGCGCGGTCCGCAGACCAGTCGGCGCAGGAAAACAGAAGCGAGAGTCCCGCCCTCCATTTCTCACCCCGTCCTATCGAATGCGGCCAAAGCCAGTTGGGTTCATTATACCATAGACATCAATGAATTACAATGGGTTATAATGAAATCGCTCCCAACTTCCTGTCAGGAAAACGCCGCGCTGCGAGAATCCGCAAAGGCCGCAGGCTGCAAACGAATGGGGAGTGAGTTACTTCTGTAACTCACTCCCCACCGGTAAATTCGTTGACTGTATCGTCTATTTCATTTTATCGTCCGTTCAGTTTGTCAGTGCTTATTCTTCTTTTTTCCTCCTTCTTACGGTTGTGAATCATCCCAGAAGTACTGTCTGTACTCACTCGGATGGGCCAGATATCTTGCAAGGATCATTCTGTCGCGCGCGGTGACTCCGTTGACACGGTCAATGTCCGCGGCGTCCATCGATTCGATCATCTTGTCGTAGCCCTCCCATCCGGCCAGATACCGGGAGAGAATCAGAAGGTCTGCTTTGTTGATTTTGTCGTTTCCGTCCACGTCGCCGATCAGTTTGCCGTCGCCCGCACACTTTTTGCTTCCCTCGCTCAGAACATTGTAGCCGTTCCACTTGCCGTCGTCTTTCGCTTCTTCGGGCCAGTCCGTGTTCTCATTGTAGAAGATGACGAAGCCCTGATCAGCCATCTGGTCGGAATCGCCGAAGACGGCCCGATCTCCGGGTACATTCGGCACGTTGTGCGCAAAGTACGCGGAGGACAGATACTGACAGTTGCCGAAGACCCAGTTGCCCCAGTTTGTTACGGGTCCGAGGATGTTGACCGACTCAACGCCGGTGTCGCTGAACGCGCAGTCGCCGAGCTCGCTTACCTGATTGCCGAGCGTAATGGTTCCGTTTTCGAACGCATTCACCGGGAATCCGACGAAATCATAGCCCCGGAAATGCCCCTCTTCGTCATAACTCTTAGTCACCGTAGAGAGGTCGCCGTCCCATGCCCATCCTTGGAACGCACCGCTTTCGATCTTCGTTACCGAATCCGGAATGATCAGATCGCCGGTGAACGGCTGGCAGCGGAATGCGTTTTCGCCTATGAAGGTAAGGTTCTTGCCGAGTTTCAGCTTGCCGTCGAAGGTTCCCTTTACAGGAGTACCGTCTTCACGCATACGGCTCTTGGGATCGCGCGGAAGCTCTTCTTCCGATTCCTCGTCCCAGTAGGTTTCCCATTCATGGTCATATACGGGCGTGAAGATTTCCCACTTGGCACAGAATGCGCTCCGTCCGATGGTTGTCACGGAATCCGGGATCGTCAGATCGCCTGTGAAGGTCGCTCCCTCAAAGGCAGAGTCGCCGATCGTTTCGATTCCCTCTTCCAGCTTCAGCGTGCCGGTAAAGCCGGTCTCAGCAAAAGCTGCGTCTTCGATGTCCTTCACGTTTCCGGGAACCGTGAGGCTGCCGGAGAAGGGCACTTCGCGGAACGTTTCGCCTCGGATCTTGTCGATGCCCGTTCCGATCGTGAGGGTGCCGTTGAAGCCCGTCCCGCCGAACGCGTTTCCGCCGAGGAAGGTCACGCTGTCGGGAATGACGAGGTTCGAAACTCCGTCCTCCACTGCGAACGATCCTATGTTGACAATGGTGAACTCGGTGCCGTGGATCCGGCCGTGTTCGTCGTACCAGTACTTGGCGTTTTCGCCGTCCCACGCGAATCCGCAGAACGCGCCGCCGCAGATTTCTTTCAGTCCGTCGGGCAGCACAAGCGGCCCCTTGAACGGCTGGCAGTTGAACGCGTCCCATCCGATACGCGTCAGGTTTTTGCTGAGCGTCAGCGTCCCGTCAAAGGTTCCTCTGACGTAGGCGCCGTCGGTCCACCAGCGTTCCTCCTCGGTGCGTTCGCGCTGGTAATCAATACCCCGTTCTTCGTCCCAGTCCCAGGTCATCGTATCCCAGAAGTGGTCGTATTCCTCGCCCCAGAACTTCATCGGGGCGCAGAACGCGGCGTCGCCGATTTCCGTGACGCTGTCCGGGATCACGAGATCGCCGGTGAAGGGAACTGCTCTGAACGCTTCCGGGCCGATTTCCGTAATGCCGTACGGGATCGTCAGCGTTCCGGTGAAGCGGGTATCGCAGAACGCCCCGTCGGGGATCTTGGTGAGGCCGTTTCCGAGCGTGAGCTTTCCTTCAAACGGCGCTTCCCGGAACGCATGGTTTTCCATTACCTTCACGCTGTCAAGGATCGTAAGGTCGCCCTTGAACTGCACCCGGTCTCCCGAGAACTGTCTATGGCGGATCCTGTGCACGCCGACGGTCAGATTGCCTTCGAAGCCGGTCCCGTTGAACACGTTGTCGTTGATCTCTTCGAGACCCGTTCCGATGTACAGATCGTCGGTAAACGCGCCCACCGGTACACAGTTGATATCAAGCCGCGTCCACTTAACGCCGTCCGGGGTTTCGTCCTCGACCTCATGGGGGGCCGTTTCGTCCCACGCAAAGGCGTTGAACGCGTCGTTGCCGATCCATGTGACGCTGTCCGGGATAGTCAGGCTTCCCGTGAACGGCTGGCAGCGGAACGCGTTGTCGCCAATGTGGTCAAGGTTCTTGCTGAGCGTCAGCGTGCCGTCGAACGTACCCTTCACGGGCGCGCCGTCGCCGTGCATACGTTCCTCGGCGGGGGCCTGATGCCATACGTCGTTTTCGTCCCACCAACCGTCGCCGAGGTGGTCATAATCCTCCGGGGAATACTCTTTCCACGCGGCGGAGAACGCGTTGCGGCCGATGGAAACCACGCTGTCCGGGATCACGAGATTTCCGGTGAACGGAACGCCTTCGAACGCGCCGTCATTGATCCATCTCAGGCCGACGGGGTGTTCGTCGTCCATGACCGGATTGGGATGCTTATTCAGCGTCAGCGTGCCGTTGAAGCCCGTGCCGTAGAACAAGCCGTTGTCGATCGAGGTGACGTTCATGCCGACGGTCAGGCTGGTCTTTTCGGACGGGTTCGCGGGTCCGAACGCGCGGGTGTACTGTTCGTCCCACCATGTGCCGGTGATCTTGCCGTTTTCATCCTTATTATAGTGGATGCCGGCCATATCGCCGTCCCAGTACGATCCGTTGAACGCGCCGCCGCCGATAAACATTACCGTGTCCGGGATCACCAGACTGCCGGTGAACGGTTGGCCATGGAACGCGTCCCAACCGATCTCCCTCACGCTATTGCCAAGCGTCAGGGTTCCGTTGAACGTACCGAGGATCGGGGCGGAATCCCCGTGCCAGCGCTGGTGCGCCTCGTTCTGGATCCAGTTGCCTTCGTTGTCGTGGTGTCCGTCGTTTATATGGTCGTACGGCTTCTGATATTCGATCCAGCCGGATTCGAACGCGCCGCCGCCGATATACCATACCTTGTCCGGAATCACCAGATTTCCGGTGAACTTCGCGCCGGAGAACGCGCCGTCTTCGATGCTCTCGAGGTTCTCGGGGAGCGTCAGGGTCCCGGTGAAGGGGACGCCCCAGAACGCGGAGTTGCGGATCGTCGTCAGCCCGTTCCCGAGGGTCAGGGTTCCGTTAAAGCCGGTCGCGCTGAACGCCTCGTTTCCCAGATAGGTCACGCTGTCCGGAATCACGAGATTCGTCTTTCCCGATCCGTCAGCAGGGGCGAAGGCGTTCGTCCGGACGGTTTCGAAATAAGTACCGCAGATGCGGCCCTTTTCGTCGTAGAAGCGGTATGCGGAGCCTTCCTTCTTGTCATCCCAGACGTCTCCTTTGAACGCCCTGTCGCCGATATGGGTGACGCTGTTCGGAATGGTCAGGCCGCCGGTGAAGGGCTGGCCCATAAACGCTTCGTGGCCGATCGAGTCGAGGTTCTTGCCGAGCGTCAGTTTTCCGTTGATGGTTCCGAGCACTCTTTGGCCGTCCGACCAGATCCGTTCCTCGGGCGTCCGCTCGACATACTGTTTATTCTCGTCGTCCCACCAGGTCGTCTCCCAGTAATGGTCGTACGGTTCGCCGAAATCTTTCCATTCGGACGCGAACGCTCTGTCGCCGATCATTGCCACGCTGTCCGGAATCACAAGATCGCCGGTGAACGGGATCCCTTCGAACGTGTTGTCCCGGATCCATCTCAGGCCGACGGGTTCTTTGTCGTTCAGTTTATAGTTCTCATGCTGCTTCAGGATCAGCTGTCCGGTGAAGCCCGTCCCTCTGAACATGCTGTTGTTCAGCTCGACGACGTTTTTACCGATCGTCAGGCTGCCGCTGAAGGAGCGGAGACTCGTCTCGTCCCACCATGCGTTCACGATGCTGCCGTTTTCGTCCTTTTCAACATGGAGGTCGGCCGGATCGCCGCTCCAGACGTTCGCGTTGAACGCGTCGTTGCCGATCCAGGTGACTCCGTCCGGAATCACGAGGCTGCCGGTGAAGGGCTGGCCGCGGAACGCATTGTTGCGCAGCTCCTCCAGTGCCTCACTGAGATGCAGCGTGCCGTTGAAGGTTCCTTTCATCGGAACAGAGTCTCTGTGCATGCGGTCACGGAGTGAGTTCTGGTTAAACACTCCGTTATCATCCCACCAGCCTTCCCACACATGGTCGTACGCTTCCGTGTACTCATACCAGCCGGAGCCAAACGCGCTGTCGCCGATCAGGACCACGCTGTCCGGAATGTCCAGACTGCCGGTGAACGGAACGTCCTCGAACGCCCCATCTTCGATCCATCTCAGGCCGACCATCTCTTCGTCCTTGTCGCTCACCACAAAGTTCTTGTGCTCGTTCAGCGTGAGTGTCCCGGTAAAGCCGGTCCTGTAGAAGGCGTGATGCCCGATCCGGATCACGTTCTTGCCGACGGTGAGGCTGGTCTTCTCCGACTGATTCGCGGACGAGAATGCCCGGACGGTTTCCGCCTTCCAGTTCGTGTCGGTCAGATTGTTCTCTTCGTCGTAGTGGAACTCGATGGAGGACATCTTGCCATCCCAGTACTCGCTGTTGAACGCGTCGTTGCCGATCCACCTGACGGAGTCCGGAATGACCAGACTGCCGGTGAAGGGCTGGCCGCGGAACGCGTTGTTTCCGATCTCGAAGAGGTTCTCACTGAGGACCAGTTTTCCCGTCATTGTCCCCTTAACCGGAGCGTTGTCCGTGTGCATGCGCTCCCGCAGAGGATTCGAATGGAAGTCGTTTTCGTCCCACCATCCGTCGTTCACATGATCGTAGATCTCCGTGTATTCCTTCCATGCGGAGCTGAACGCGTTGCTGCCGATGGTGACGACGCTCTTCGGGATGATCAGGTCGCCGGTGAACGGAACGCCTTGGAACGCTCCGTCCCAGATCCATCTGAGGCCGACGGGGTTTTCGTCGTCCATGACCGGGTTTTCGTGTTCTTTCAGCGTCAGCGTTCCGGTGAATCCCGTGCCGTAGAACGCGCTATGTCCGATATTTGTAACGTTCTTGCCGATGGTCAGCGAACCGCCGGCAAAGGCGTTGACAAGCGTGCCCTTCCATCTCGAAGCGACCCGTCTGCCGTCTTCTTCAAGGAAGGTGATATCCGCCATGTCGCCGCTCCAGACTTCGCCGCCGAACGCGTCGTTGCCGATGAACGTGACGCTGTCCGGGATCGTCAAACTGCCGGTGAACGGCTGTCCGAAGAACGCGGAGTGGCCGATATATTGAACTTGATTGCCGAGGATCAGTTTTCCGGTGAACGAGCCCAGTATGGGAGCGCCGTCGCCGTGCCACCGCTGTTCCGGA
The DNA here is from genome assembly GCA_015065385.1 of Oscillospiraceae bacterium. Lineage (GTDB taxonomy): Bacteria > Bacillota > Clostridia > Oscillospirales > CAG-272 > UMGS1696. The sequence continues at coordinate 497,789 of SVQK01000056.1, forward strand.
GGATCCTGAATCCACTCGCCGTATTCGTTGTAGTGACCGTCCCATTCGTGGTCGTACTCCTCGTCCGAGTAGCCCCTGCCCCCGGTAGCGAATGCTTCGTCGCCGATTTCGGTCACGCTGTTCGGGATGGTCAGACTGCCCGTGAAGCGGTTGCCCGCAAACGCTGCTCTTCCGATTTTCCAAATGCTGTTTCCGAGTTTCAGTTCGCCTTCAAAGCCCTGTCCATCGAACATATTGTCGTCGATCTCCTCAACGCTGTCGCCGATGGTCAGGTTTCCTCTGAACGCGCATCCGTTGAACATGGAGCGATCGATATGGTTAATACCGTCGCCGATGACGAGGCTTCCGCCATCGAACGCGCCGACGGAATACATGTCCGGATTTCCATCCTCATTGAACGGACGCCACTCTCCCCAAACAAAGGAATTGAACGCGTTGTTGCCGATATCGGTCACGCTGTCCGGAATGACGAGATCCCCCGAGAAGGGCTGGCCGCGGAACGCGTTTGAGCCGATGTACTGCACCGATGTGCCAAGCGTCAGCTTGCCTTCCAGAGTGCCTCGTACAGGAACGTAATCGGTCCCCTCAACCTCCCGACCGTATTCGTCGGTCTGAATCGGGATCCAGACGTATGAGAACGCGCCGTCCCCGATATGGGTCACCTTGTTCGGAATGACAAGATCGCCGGTAAGGGGCGCCATTCCGAAGGCTTCTTCTCCGATGTATTCAAGATTCTCGCTCAATTTAATTCCGTTGAGCGATGTGTTCAGGAACGCGCCTTCGCCGATCCGTTTGATGGAATCCGGAAGTTCGAGATCCCCCGCCAGACGAACAGCATCATGGAACGCGTGCTCCCCGATGGAAGTCATCTGATCGCTGAACTGGATCGCGGAAACAGGATTGTTCCCGTTTTCGTCCGCCCAGGGAGGAGCCTGTCTCGTGTCGTCGTTATCCCAAGCCACACGGAAATTCCACATGTCGCCGAATCCCTCGAAGACGAGCAGTCCGTCGTTGTAGAGCTTGTAGGTCAGGTTGTCTCCGGCCTGTCCCTCATCGGTGAGCGTGTAGACGTCTTCCTCCTTAACGGAAGCGGAGCACAGAGCCACCTCGGAGATCTGGAAAATGCCGGTGTGTTCCATGTCCGCGCATTCCGCCAGTTCAAACCGGAACCAGGAGTAAGCCTTCGCGGTCGCGGTTTCCGGAATCTTCGCCGCGAAATAGGTGAAGTTCTTATCCTTAAAATAAGCAGCGTCACCGTGCGCGATCACATCCCAGCTCTCGCCGTCCTGAGAAGCGGCGATAGTCCAGTTCTGAGGATTTCTCCCATTATATTCGGCGTTGTCGTTGGCGGTTGCGAGGATCACGCCGTTGATCTTCTGCGGCTCCCCTTTCAGCCGGGCAATCGAACCGCCGGGGAAGCTTCCGGAGCAGAATTTCGTGGTTACATCCTGATCCCAGAGATTCTGCGGCCCCTCGCCGGGGAACCCGTTGGTCCCGTACTGAAATTCAAAATCCGTCAAAGGATAAGTGCCGATTTCTCTCGCCGCAAGGATGGCGCTGGAGAAGCCTTCTCCGCTGTCCGCGCCGGTCAGGAACGGAACAGCCGTCGGAACGTCCAGAAGCTCCCAAACGCGGTAATCCCACTCCGGAACAGGATACCATTCGTAGAACTCTACCGAAGTGTAGTCGATCCGTTCGCCATCGCCGGTTCCGTTGCTGCGCTCATGGTCCGGGAACGTCTGTCCCTTTAAGAACCACTCGTAGTCGGCGGCAGAAACGCCGGCGTCCCAGGTGCTGTCGAGATTGTAATACAGTCCGTCCACCCCGACGATGTTCCAAGCGTGGCCTCCGCCGTTGCCCTTGCCGCTGATGATCCGCGCGTCCACGTCGGCTTCAAGCGCCAGACGGTAGAAGAGGTTCGCGTACCCCTGACAGACGGACGTCCCGTTGATCAGAGCAGCGTATGCGCTGTACTTGAGATTGTACGACTCGTTGTCCAGATTATCATAGTCGTAGACAACATGACTGGTGATCCAGTCGTAGATATCCTTGACCTTGTCATAATCCCTGCGATCCTCATCAAGATGCAGTTCACTGACAAGTCCCGCTACCCGCGCGTCTACCGCCTGTTCCTGTGCGGCGTCGGCGTAATATTCCGGTAGTAAAGTGATGTAAGTCTTTCCCCCGGAAGACGATGCACCGCCCCCCATCCTGTAAAGATGGAAAAGGAGATAGTCCCCTTCATTCGGCTTTCCGGTATGCTCGAAAGCGATATCGGTGACCTCGTTCATCAGGTTCGAAAAGTCTTCGTCGCCGGTAATAACGAAAGAAGAGCAGAATTTGGCTTCGGCTTTACGGGCAACCATAGCCGCCCGCAAAAACTCGCCGGCTTCCTGAACCGAATCGACTTCGGTATATTCGCTTTCGTTTATTTCGCCAGCCAGAATACCGTCCGCCACGCGGAATCTGCTCAGCAGGTCTTCTTCGGTGAGGACAGTACCGGACAGCGGATTCCTCCAGTAATACGTCGCGGTCACCGGCTCCGCAGCCGAGACGCCGATACATAGCAGCGTCCCGAGGAGAATTGCCGTAATCAGCGCCAGAATGCTCGTCTTTTTCATGGCTCTTTCCTTTCGAAAAAAAGTATGTATGGGAAACGGGGGGCGCTCAAATTGCAGGAGACTGCGTCTGAACCGATCTGTTCGGGGACCGGAGCTTTTCGGCGATCTTTCCGCTGTTCTCTCCGCCGCCGTAAGATCCTGTTTCGTGACGGTCGATTCTTACGCTTCTCCACAAATTATACAAAAATATTATATCACTCGTTCATATGATTGTCAACCTACACTTTTGGTTTTCGCCCACAGGGGCAGTAAAATTTGTGAAAATCTCCAATCCTTCCCCGATCCGGACGGCAGAAGGCCCCGCGGTCCGCCGCTTCTGTTTTTCATCGCTCCGGCCACGGGTGCTTGACAGAGCCGGGAAAACGGGATATAATAAGCCCGTACCGGCCTTCTCCCACGGAGAGGTCCGATCCCGCATCGGGAGGAGCTATGTATTATCTCATTAAGGAATCCCTGACCCCCTGCGCGCCGGAAGAGATCCGGAACGCCTCCGTCCAGTACGTTGCCGTGCTGACCTCCGAGGAGTGGAGAGCCGCGCGGGACGAATTTGACATGGTGATCGACATGGATATGGAGACCGCCCATCCGGTGGATACGAAGGCGGTCGTCAACCTCGACTCCCTGACCGGATCGTTTTCCATTCCGGACCGGGCGGAGATCAGCGGTCCCGGGAGCAATTTCTCCTTCGCCCTCGACGAAAAAGGGGTCATCCTCGTGGACGACAGCGGATACGCGGAGCAGATCGTCAGAACGGTCGCGCGGACAAAGAAGTGGAAGCTCCCCGGGCTCGAACGGTTTCTGTACGATCTTCTGGAACTGACCATCGCCGGGGATTTGGCCATGCTCGAGGAGAAGGAGCACCGCCTGAACCGGATCGAGGAGGCCATCCTGTCCGGAGAGATCGAGGAGTGCCCGCCCGAGCTGAACGAGATCCGCGGGGATCTTTTGGATCTCAGGCTCCACTACGGTCAGCTCATCGACCTCAGTCAGGAATTCGAGGAGAACGAAAACGGATTCTTCCGAGAAGAGAACCTCCGCTATTTCCACATGTTCACCGAGCGCGTGAGCCGGCTGAGGGAGGCGGTAACGGGACAGCGGGAGTATTGAGCCAGCTCCGGGATCTGGTGCAGACGCAGCTGGACGTGCGCCAGAACCGGATCATGACGGTGCTCACGGTCATCACCTCGATCTTCATGCCCCTGACCCTGATCGCGGGCTGGTACGGGATGAACTTCCGGTATATGCCCGAGCTCGAATGGCGGCTCGCCTATCCCGCCGTGTTCGTTCTGTCCGTCGTGATCGTGGTTGTGTGCGTGATCTGGTTCAAAAAGAAAAAGTGGATGTGATCCGAAAAGAAACCCATAACAGGAGGTCGCGGAGTATGCTTGGCGTGTGGATGTGGCCGGAGAGCGTCCGGAGGAGAGGGGCGGAGTCCGTGTTTGCGCTCTGCCGCCGCGCCGGAGTCACGGACGTGTACTTTCTCACCAAAGGGCTGGCCGGAACCGCCGCGTTTCTCACCCCTCTGACGCCCCCCGTGGATCCGGAGCGGGATCTTTTGCGGGAGGCTCTGGACGCGGCGCACGGGCGGGGGATCCGGCTCCACGCGTGGTTCACCTCCGCGTCGGACCGCCGGTTCAGGGAGGAACACCCCGCCTCCGCTCTGACGCATTACTCCAAAGGCCCGCATAACGATGTGGTGAGCATCGCCGATCCGGACTACCTCGGTTATATGCGGTCCGTGCTGTCGGATCTGACCGCGCGGTACGAGGTGGACGGCGTGCATCTCGATTACATCCGCTACAATCACCTGATCTACGGCTGGAGCGAATCCGACCGGACGCGGATGACATCCCGCGGCGTCGATCTCGGGCATGTGGGAAAACTGATGGAGGACACCTTTTACAGCGACGATCCGGCCAAAAAGGACGCGATCTTTCAAGCCTTCCGCGACGGGGACGAAGACGTGCTCCGGCTGGCGGAATCCCGGAGGGCCGACGTTCTCTCCTTTGCCCGGGCTCTGGCGGAGACGGTCCGATCTTCGGACAAAGGGATTTCCCTCAGCGCGGCGCTCATGCCGGAAGGGGCTTTTGACGAACTCGCGTTTTCCGATCTGCATTACGGCCAGCACTACGCCGACCTCGCCCCGCTCATGGACTGCCTCCTCCCCATGGCGTACAGCCGGGCCTACGGAAAGGGCGGGGCATGGGTCAGAGAAGCGGCGGTCGGCACGGCGAAACACGGCGTCCCCGTTCTCGTCGGTGTCCATGCCTACGAAGGCGCGACCGGCCTGACGCTCAGGGAGGACACGGCGTCATGCGAAGGGATCCCGGGCGTCGAAGGCGTCTGTCTCTTCCGGGAGGGCGCGTCTGTCTGGACCTTCCTCCGCGGCCGCTCCCTGTGCGTGTTCAATCCGCTCTCGACTCCGGTAACTGCCCTCCGGATCACCGCGGGGGAGGAAACCGTCCGGATCCCTTGCAGGATCGAGCAGGACGAGGAGCAGGAGTTTTCCGTTCCGTTCCGCCCCGACTCCGTTCAGGCGTTTGCGGAGGCGCGGGAAGTCTGCGCCGCTCTCTTTGCGGATAAAGACGGAGACTGACGTTTCCTGCCTTCGCATCATAAACAAAACCGGCCCCGATTTCTCTTCGGAGCCAGTTTTTTTATCTGATTTCTCTGCCGTTCAGATCTGTTCGGCTTATTCCTTTCGTACGCAGATCCGCGCGGATCCGAGTACGGCGAGCAGAACGACCGCGCTTGTGCCGATGAAGGAGCCACATCCGGAGGATTTTTGATCGGCGGCTGTCTGCGCGGCGGTTTCCGCAGGGGCGTTTTCGGTCGGTTCCGCTTCGACGGGGGCCGCCGCTTCTTCCGCTGCTTTTTCAGCCTCTTCCGCTGCCAGCTTGGCCGCCTCTTCTTCCGCCGCGATCCGGGCCGCTTCTTCCTCGGCGGCCTTCTGCGCAGCCTCTTCCGCTGCGATCCGTTCCGCCTCCGCCTTTGCCGCTTCTTCCTCGGCCTTCTTGGCGGCTCTCTCTTCCGCGGCGATCCGCTGAGCCTCTTCGCGTGCGGCCTTCTCTTCGGGCGTCAGCTCCGGCGCGTCCTCGGACACCACCAGATAGGCGGGAAGATCGTAGCCGAAGTCGTCTCCCTCGTATCCGAAGCCCACATAGTCCAGATTCAGCTTGAGCGTCCCTTCCGTGAACATGTAGAGCCGGAAGAAGTTGACCTTTTCATAGTCGAAGTCTCCGCCCAGACTGTCCGGCGCGTAGAGATCCAGCTTCAGCTCGTTCCATCCGTCCTGAAGATCCAGATTGGCCGCCTGCCAGCTCATTTCCTTCTGATCGGGACTGAGGGAGGAGGTCAGCTCCAGCTGTCCGTCTCCCGTGAAATGGTCGATCCCGTCCACCTTGAAGCGGATGAACGCGCAGTCATAATCCGCGATGTTTACGGGAGACGCCTCCATGGCCGCCTGCATGTAGACGGAGCCGGAGGAACCCTTGCCGACACGGCTGATCTTGTCCGAGGCCACATGTACCTCGCGCTTGACCTCACCCAGCTCCGTTGCGATGGAGGAGAAGTCCTCGTTTTCGCCGCCGAACGCCACATAGTCCACAGCGATGAGGTTGTCCCCCTCGGTGAAGAAGTAGATCCTGAAATAGTTGATCTTCTCCATATCCGGAGCGCCGCCCGACTCATGACCGGTAAACAGGTCGATCTGCCATTCGTTCCAGCCGGCCTGCATGTCGAAGGATCCGACGTCCCAGCTGTATTCCTCGGCGTCGCATCTGCCCGAGGACGTGATTTCGATCTGACCGTTGTTGGCGTACCGCTCGGGATCCTCCACATAGAAGCGGAGATAGAGATAGTCCGCGTCGTTGAGGTTGAAGGGTTCCTTGAAGTGCAGCTCAATGTTGATGGCTCCCGTGTAACCGGTCCGGTAGAGCCCGTTCGCCCCGCCGCCCTCGTACATCACGGTGCCCGCCGAGGCCGCAGCCGTCAAAAGAACCGCCGTGACACAGAGGAGAAGAAAAAAGGCAAGCTTTTTCATGGGATCTCCTTTCAAAATTAAAGAGAAAATAGTTTAATTGAAGAAATTATAGCAGAAAGAGGACGTCCTGTCAAGAGGAACCGGACCGGAATTCAAAAAAGCCGCGCCTCCCGGAAATTCGGAAGACGCGGCTGAAAGGATTTTTGAAGAAGAGTTTCAGAACCGTTCTCATGCTGTTTCGCTTCAAAAAGGTATAATTGTGCATAGTACAGCTCAAACATGATTTATCTGCACAAACCCACTATGACCTCCTTGCCCAATGCGCGCCTGAATCACCGCCGGAGGCCGAGGAGCTTGCTCCGAGCATGGCCCAAACTGCACAAACACAGGCCGCGCGAGGACAGTGGGATACACAATCGGGTTTCGATGCAAGGACGAGCGGTTAGGTTATGCCATATGGCCAAGGAAACCCCCGCACGGGGGGAAACCCAAGTTCGCGCAGCGAATCTTGATCGGCCATGAGATGGTGTCCCCCCGTGCCTCCCGCCCTGAGCGGGGCATTTATTTCAGAAACGCGCAGCGTTTCGCTTTTCATAGTGTGAACACACTATAGTATCAGTTGCCGTTTGCGAGGTTGTCGGCGAATTTCGCGTACGCCTTTTCGAGGGCCTTGTTGCCGACCTTTTCGTACTTCTTATAGTTCGAAGCGAAGTCGGTGTTGTTGCTGCCGAGCGGGGAGGAGAAGCAGCTCGACATCATGAAGTTCGACAACGCCTGGTCGTAGGCAAGCGCGAACGGATCGGTGATGGTGTCGTGGATCAGGTCGATCATCTTCGCGTCGTCCTGACCATTCGCGTACTTGATCTTCAGGCCGTTTTCATACCACTCGGGGATGACCATGCGGTTGGTTTCGCGGCCGCAGACCTCGAGAACCGTGCAGACGTATTCCATCGAATCGAGCGGCAGAGTCATCAGAAGGACGCCGATTTCGCTGGTGTCGTGCATGGAGGTGGAGTAGTTTTCCTGATCCTCGTCGAGCTTCGGATAGGGGATCGCGCTCATGTTGAACTCGACTTCGCGGAAGTTGGCGAGGTTGCCGAGACGGTTGTAGCCGACCATCGTCGTCAGCCCGTTGGAGAAGAGGGTCTGCAGGGTCTTGACGGAGGCGTCCGCCAGATCGGAGTGCGCGCCGTCCGCATAGAAGAGCTCGTTGAGCTTCTCAAGGATCTTGACGGAGCGCTCGTTGTTGAAGCAGTACTGCGGACCGTCGTCCGTGCGCTCGATGAACTTGATGTCCGTGCCGATGAGGAAGGGGATCATGGAGCCCCATTTGCCCCAGCAGGTGAAGCCGAAGAGGTCGTCGCCCTGCGTCATTTTGCCGTCTCCGTTGAGGTCCTGCTTGGTTTCGGTTATGACCTTGATCATAGCGTCAAACGTCCACTTGCCTTCGAACACCATGGAGGCGATGTAGTTCGGGTCCTGATAGGTGTTGGACAGAATATCCTTGTTCTGATACAGGCAGTGGCAGGACTGGAGCGCGTCGGTGAAGTAGTCGCCGATGAGCAGGTACATTCCTCCCTCGATGAACTGGCAGTCCTTCATCGCCTCGGTGTACCAGTAACTCTGATCGAAATCGATGACTGGCGCGTTGTAGATGTTGTGGATGTATCCGTCGCGGGAGAGGTTTGCCATGGCGCGGATATCGTTGATCAGCACGTCGTAAGCGTCGTCGCCCGCCACAACGAGCTGCTTCACGTCGGATTCGGCGCTCCCTACGGAGTAGGAAGATTCGGTAAACTCGAACTTGATGTTGAGCAGTTCGGCAATTTTCTGGTTCCGGTTGTAGACGGCGTCGTTTACGCTTTCGCCGTTCAGCTCTTCGGAGCCGCGGATCAGGTAGTCGGCGTTCGTGGCGTCGTTTTCGTCGATGGAGGTGGATACCCGGAAGGCTCTCCCGCCGAAGTCCGTATCGGCGAAGGGATCGACCCATTCGGTTTCCTCTTCCTCTTCGGGGGTTCCTTCTTCCGCGCTGGAAGTCACCGGCGCGCTGCTTCCTTCTTCCGAATCGGTCCCGTTGTCGGAGCAGCCGATCAGGGAAGAAGCGCATCCTGCGGCCAGAAGGGCGGAGAGGAACAGACTGATGATCTTTTTCATGACAGACCTCCTTGAAAGATGGGGAATAAAGGATGAATTATTAACTATCGTTAATAAATGGCTGTCAGCATTATAGCATTTCTTCTGTGCAATGTCAACTAATTCCGATGAATTTTCCCATTGTTTTTGCCCGTTGTTCCGAAACGGTTCCCGGAATCGTTCCGCCTCCGACGTTCCGTGCGTGACAGGGAAAAAATCCCCGCGTCCCGTCATGTATAAATTTTCTTCCCGGCGGCACAATAGGAAAGCATTCCGCGGGACGGAATGAAAGCGACGACGTTCCGCGGCAGTCAACCTTTGCCGCAAAGGAGAAAAAAGATGAAGGCAACCGGAATTGTAAGGAGGATCGACGATCTCGGGCGGGTCGTCATTCCGAAGGAAATCAGACGCACCATGAGGATTCGGGAAGGGGATCCTCTCGAAATCTACACCGACCGGGAGGGCGAGGTCATCTTCAAGAAGTATTCCCCCATCGGGGAGCTTGCCCAGTTTGCCCAGCAGTACGCGGAGACCCTGTCGAAGACCTGCGGGCTGTCCGTGGTGATCTGCGACCGGGACGCGGTGATCGCCTGCGCGGGCGTTCCGAGACGGGATTACGCCGACCGCAAGCTCACCGCGGAAGCGGACCGCGTGATCGAAAACCGTCAGTTCTACACGCCTGCCGAGGGCGACGAGCTGACCGTGGTGGAGGGCGGGGGACCGGTCGGATGCCTCATGCCCATCATCACCGAAGGGGATATCGCCGGATGCGTGGCCTCGGTCCGGAGCGAGGAGAAAACGCCCGTCGCGCCTGAGATCGAAGCCAAGCTCATCCAGACCGCCGCCTCCTTCCTCGGTAAACAGCTCGAAAGCTGAATCATTGCTCCGCTGGCAAACAGTATGTGGCCGGAATTGGTATCCAATGTCTGAAAACCAAGCCAGTCAAGGGTTCCGGCAGCTGCGCGCTTGAAAACCGACGTGATGTTTGCTGTCTCAGCAATAAAAAGATGCTGTTCACTCCCAAACGCCGCTTGAGAGGACAGCATCTTTTCTGTTTTTTGCAGCTCAGATCAGCACGCCGTTGATGTGATCGATCTCATGCTGAATGATCTGCGCGGTGTAACCTGTGAATGTGCGGATCTTCGGCCGGAACAGCCCGTCCTGCCACTTTACCTTGATCGAGCGGTACCGCGTCGTCTCCCGCTGGCCGTCGAGGGAAAGACAGCCCTCGGATGTTTTGTAAGGCCCCGCAGCTTTCATGATTTCCGGATTGAGCATGACGAGGATGTCGTCCCCGTCCCGCACCGCAATGATCCTGCGGCTGACTCCGATCATGTTCGCTGCCATTCCCACGCAGTCGTCGCGGTGGGAGTCCAGCGTGTCGTACAGATCCTTGACCGCGTCCAGATCCTCCGACGCCGCCGGAGAGGATGGCTGGGAAAGGAAGAACGTGTCGCGGATGATGGGCTTTTTCATGGGGATCCTCCTGAGAGAGAACGGGACTCTGAGGACTTACCCGTCCATCTCCTCATTCTTCATGATCTTCTCCACCAGTTTCGAAATCTGCTTGTCCAGCACCTTGCGGTTCTTCTGGGAAGTGGAAGCCCAGTCCTGATTGTTGGAGGTCACGGCGTGGAAATAAATATCCGTGATATCCGAAAGATACTGGTTGAAGAAGCGGCCCAATTCGAAGGAGACGGTCTCGCGGACAATGTCGTACATCTGCGCGTTCACGTCGTCGATGGAGTATTTCTTCTTCATATTGTTCTCAAAGATCGCGGGCGTCGTCAGCCGGTACGCCTCGGAGGCCATGCACTCGAGCACTGCCTCGTCGATCTCCGGATGGGCGGAGTCGCGGCTCACGGCGTAGAGCGTCACCGGGTTGCCCATGACCGTGCGGTAGTTCTGCTGGTTCTCGTCGTACTTCGGAACGGGCAGGATGCCGTAGGTCAGCTCGGAGTCGCGCAGAGCCTTCGACGCATAGTGCGCCCGGTTTACGTTGAAGAGCGCGCGCCCCTCGGTGAATGGGAGTTCGTAGTCGCTCTGCTGATAAACGGTATCCGTCTGCTCCCACGGGCCGATCTTGCCGAGCAGATCCACCGCCTTTTCGCTGTAGAAGTCGTCGGAGATCTTGAGAATCGCGTCCGGATCCTTTTCCACCAGCTTCAATCCGCTGCCCGTGTAGAAGGCGTCGTTGTGGAAGTCCACCAGCGTGAAGCCGAACCGGTCGTCGATGTCCTGCCTGCCGTTGCCGTTCAGATCCGTGTAGGCGTCGGAGGTCAGCTCCACCAGCTTGTCCACCGTCCACGTCCCCTCGAAGACCATGTCCGTCGGAGTCGGAAGATTGTAGTCCTCGAGCAGCTGCTTGTTGTAGTAGATGCAGTACATCATGTGCAGCACGTTTGTCGAGATATCGCCGGAGACGAAGTACAGCCGGTCGTGGATCATGGATTCCTCGAGCAGGTTGTCCGGCCACCACGGCTTCTCATAATCGATGTACTGCGAATCCTGCAATGTCCGGGTCAGATTGTTCACGACGGACGCGCCGATGGTCCGGGAGTAGGCGGCGTAAATGTCGTATGCTCCGTCCCCGGCCTGTACGCTCGCCTGCGCCACGGCCACATATTTGTCCTTCGAGCCGTTGTTCCCGGGTGTTCCGATCCAGACGTATTTCACGTTCAGCCGGTCCTCCACGTCGATGTTCCGCTGATAAATGGCGTCGTTCACGATCTCGCCCGTCAGCTCCTCGACTTCGAATTCGGCGTTTTCCACGTCGCTCCAGAAGAGCACGCCGATATCCTCCCCGCCGAAATCCAGCTCGGGAAGAGCGTCCTTCAGGTATCCATTCGCGTCAAGATTTTCGTTGGCCTCCGGCTCTGCGGCTTCGGATGAGGCGTCCGGAACGGGGGTGTCCGGAGCGGCCTGTTCCGTTTCGCCCGACGCGTTTTCCGTCCCGGATGAGCAGGAGACGGCGGCGGGGGCGATCATCAGAACCGCCAGCAGCCACACGATGAACCTCTTGGTTTTCATGGGTGGGAACCTCCTTTGAAAAGATGGTGTGTTGTTTCGGAGCCGGCGCTCAGTCCGCTCCATTTTCTCCCAGAACCTCGGCCAGCACCGGTTTCAGATCTTCGGCAAGAACCTTGGAGAACGCCGTGCTGCCGCGCTTGGACAGGTGTCCCCAGTCGGAATAGTTCCGGTTGTCGTCGTTCAGATCCGAGGCCAGCTCGGCGTTGTAGTTGAGGAACGGGATTCCCCGGGACTGTGCGAGCTCTGCCAGCTCCTTGTTGTGGATCTCCCGGTCCGTGGACTGCCATCCGGTGTACTCGGGACACTCGACGAAAATCACCTTGATCCCGTCCTCCTCGAACTGATCGAGCAGCTTTTCGAATTTGCGCCATTCTCCGCGGTTGTGGACGCATCCGACGGTCGTGGTACCGCCGCCGAACGGAACGTCCCACGGGATGTAGCCTTTGTAATACTCGGAAGTGATGTTTCTGTCCTTGTCGTAGAGCGTCTTGTGCTGATAGGTGGGCAGAACGAGGTCGGCTTCCGTGAGCAGACGTCCTTCGATCTTCGGCGTCACGGGTGCGGGCGTCTCGATCTGCACCGAGCGTCCCTTGAGATAGTACCGGATCATCTCCGGGATGCGGTCGCGGGACGAGAAGATCGGGTTGTTCAACATCAGCACCGTCATGTGCTCGTCGATGGCGAGGATCCCGTGCTCGGCTACCGATTCCCGGAGCAGCTCCGCCACGGTCTTTTCTTTTGTCTCGACGGGAGCGGAGACAGTCTCCTCCGCCTCTTCTGCCGCTGTCTCGTTCTTCTCCGGTTCGGGGGCGGCTCCCGCGGACGCGCGCTTTTCCTCCTTCACGATCGCCCGCATGATGCCGATGGGCATGTCGGACGGGGTGTCGAAGGTGATCCGCCTCCAGAGCCAGCCCGTGTCGCACATGAACCAGTCCACGCACCAGACGATGACCTTCGGCGTGGGGTAGTGGGCTTCGTTCTTGAAAATGTCATACCAGTCCACATAGAAGGAGGGAACCGACCCGTTCAGCCCGAAATTGAAGAAGGAATACTCCGGGTTGACCTCCTCGATGTAAGCCGGATTGACGCCGTGCGCGCAGTGGGACGTCCCGATAAAGATCACATCGGCGTTGTACACCTGCTCGTACATCTCGTAATACTGCCCGAAGTAGTGATAGCAGTGCCGGTCCTTGTACTGCTGATAGAAGGCCTCCATCTGCTCCGCCTTGAGCGTCAGCTCTTCCAGCTGTAAATGAAGCCGCTCCTGTTCGTCCTCGGTCTCGCGCGCCGCGATCCGGATCCGTTCCGCAGCTTCCGCGGCAGCCGTGACCGCGCGGGTCTCATCGGCGATGAAGCCCTTCATCATGGCGTTCGCGCTTACCACGGCACAGGCGGCCAGCGCAATGACGATCAGTCCCGAGAAGAAGAGACCGATCAGGTTTTTCGTGTTCTGTTTCATGTCCGCTCTCCCCCTTTCAGAACTGGAAATAAATGAACGCCTTGTTGTCGTACGCGCCGAAGAGGACGATCCCCGCCACCATGAGCGCGTAAACGAGCACGCGGACGAGATGCGGCATCCGGAAGAAGAACGCCGCGACCCGCTTGCCGTAGTTTTCGAGCACCTCCGCGATGAAGAGCAGCAGCACCGCGCCGATCGCCACATACACGCGGAGGATCGGGACGGACGAATAATCCGCCGACGTCTTTGCGAACAGCCGCCCGACGATCAAAAAGGAGTCGCTCACGGAATTGGCCCGGAAGAAGATCCACGAAAAGACCGTCAGGGCGAAGGTGACGAGAATCTGGATCGCCCCCCGCACCTTCGGCAGCTTCGAGAGCCGCGTGACGTCCGCGATCTTGTCCTTGAGCGGCTTGACGAAGCGGGAAATGCAGATGTAGACGCCGTTGAGGAATCCCCAGATCACATAGGTGTAGCCCGCGCCGTGCCAGATGCCGCTGATCGTGAAGGTGAGGAGCTGATTGAAGACCCACCGCGGCTTCGAGACCCGGTTGCCTCCGAGCGGGATGTAGACGTAATCGCGGAACCATGTGGAGAGGGAAATGTGCCACCGCCGCCAGAATTCCGGGACCGTGTGGCTGAAATACGGCGTGTCGAAGTTCTTCATCAGATCGATGTCCATGACCTTCGCGCACCCGATGGCGATATCGGAATACCCGGAGAAGTCGCAGTAGATCTGCACGGTGAAGCAGAGAACGCCGATCAGCGTGCCGAAGCCGCCGAAGTCCGCCGGATGGTCGAACATCGCGTCGGCGAAGAGCGCGAGGTTGTCCGCCACCACCACTTTTTTGAACATGCCCCACAGCATCCTGCGTCCGCCGAGGGAGACGTTCTCCGCCTTCAGATCGTGGTTTGCCTTGAGCTGGGAGAAGAGGTTGCGGCTCCGCTCGATGGGGCCGGCCACCAGCTGCGGGAAGAACATGAGAAAGAGCGCGAAGTCGATGAAGCTCTTTTCCGCCTTCTCCTTGCCCGTGTAGGTGTCGATGAGATAGCCCATGGACTGGAAGGTATGGAAGGAGATCCCGATGGGGAGGGCGATCTCCGGCACGACGACGGTTTTCAGGGAGAGCATCTTCCCGAAGAAGTTGATTGTGTCGCCGATCACGCCGAGATACTTGAACCAGACGAGCAGCCCGATGTTGCAGCAGAGCGCGATAATGAAGAAGGTTTTCGCCAGCCTCCGCCGCTCCCGGTATTTCTCGATGAGCCGCGCGCCGGTGTAGTCCACGACCGTCGTGAACAGCAGGATCAGCATGTACTTCGGGATGAAGGACATGTAGAAGAAGCAGGACGCGGCCAAAAGGAAATACCGCCGCAGCTTGTACGGCAGAAGGAAGTAGACCGCGATGACGACGGGGAAGAAGATCAGAAATTCAATGGAGTTGAACAGCATAAATATGCCTCGTCAATATGTCAGATTCTCGGACGGAATCGGCTGGAGCCGAATGCTGAACGGGGTGGAAAAGGCTGCGGAGGCAAAGAGTCCGGGGTGCCCGGGAAGGGTAAAGTCGGCGAGGAAGACAGATTCACCGAAGACCTCGACCGGATTCGGGCCTGTGACATCGAAGGAGGAAAACCGGCCGTCGATCCCGGCTCCGGAGAGCTTGACCGCCGCCTCCTTCCGGCACCAGATCCGGGAGAACGCTTTGTCCGGATCCGGCGAGGAGAGAACGGCTTCCGCTTCGTTCGGGTGGAAGAATCTTCGGGCGATCCGGTCCCTTCTCGGCGACGCGGTCAGAAGCTGGATATCCAGCCCGACTTCCCCCCCGCCGGAGAACGCCGCCGCCCAGATCCCGCCGGAATGGGATACGGACGCACAGATCTCCGGATGGTGGAGGAACCGCGGCTTTTTCCCGGTTTCCCGGACGGTCTCATATTCTTCGGGGGCGGATCCCGCGTAGAGGGCGGCGGCTGTCCTCAGCAGCAGATCCGACGGCCGCCCCTCCTGAGGCAGATAGAATACGGTGATCTCCGTCATGACGCGGCCTCCGGTGAAAGCGCCAGAAGGAGGATTTCGCAGGGGTTGAAGAAGCGCGGGATCCACGGCACGGAATTGGTCATCCCGCGGCTCACGGCGAGGACTTCGTTCCCGGACCGGTAGAGTCCGCTCGTGTACTTCGGAAACAGTCCCTGACCCGGAGCGTAGACGCCGCGCCCGAAGATCCGCCACTGTCCGCCGTGCGCGTGTCCCGCGACCGTCAGCTCGATCCCGTGTCCGGCGACGTTTTTGGCCCAGTATTCCGGGTGATGGCAGAGGAGGATGTGATATCCCCCCTCCCCGGCAAACCGCGCGGGAAAGTCCGGTTCGGGACCGGGCGCGTTCCGGTAGGCGGATTTCGGCCTGAGATATCCGGACGCGTATCCCCCGATCACAAGATCCCCCCGCCGGACGAATTCGTCAGAGAGCACGGCGATTCCCAGCTTTTCGAGAACCGCCCGGTTTTCCGCGCTGAATCCCATTTCGTGGTTTCCCGGGGAGAAGAAGCACGGCGCGAGGCGGACGGCTCCTTCCATGAGCTTCAGCCCGTTCCGGTTGAAGCAGTCCCCGACGCCCGATCTCCCCGTGTCCGAAAAAATATCCCCCGGAAAGAGGATCAGATCCGGAGCCGCAAGTTCGAGCAGCTTCAGCGCATTCTCTATGGGCATGTGCCGGTTCGCGGAATGAAAGTCCGCGCAGACGGCAAGTTTCAGCCGTACGGGCGTGGGAACGGAAATAGTTCGGAGTTTCAATGGATCGGATACCTCGTCTCTGTTTTGTTCAGTATAACACAATTCCGCCCCCTATGCAAGAAAGATTTTGGATTTTTTACTTTACTTTGCTGAAACGGTGGTGTATAATAGCGGTAATAGCTTTGAGAACCGACACAGGACGGAGGACACTATGGCCAACCTCAGACGCGACCCGTCGCGCGACTATCTGTTTGAAGCGATCCTGACGCTGGAGAGCGTGGACGACTGCTACCGCTTTTTCGACGATCTCTGCACGGTGAAGGAGATCTCCGAAATGGCAAAGCGTCTCTGCGCTGCGAAGCTCTTGGACGGAAACGCCGTCTACACGGAGATCAACGAACGGACGGGACTCAGCACCGCCACCATCAGCCGCATCAACCGCTCCCTGAAATACGGCAGCGACGGGTACCGCGACGTTCTGAAACGGCTCGAGGAGCGCGGAATCGACATGCCCGGCGATCCCGGAAAGGCGGAAGACTGATGGGCTACGGCGCGCTTGCCCCCGTCTATGACCGGCTGAACCGGGACGTGGATTATTCCGCGTGGGCCGATTACATGGAGACCTGTTTCCGGCTCTACATGGAGAAAAAGCCGGAGCTGGTTCTGGATCTTGCCTGCGGGACGGGGGCCATGACCTTTGAACTGGCCCGGCGCGGCTACGACATGACCGCCGTGGATATTTCCGAAGAAATGCTCGCGGAGGCGGAGGCCAAAGCTCGCGCGCTCGGCATCCGGGATATCCTGTTCCTGCAGGGGGACATGACGGACTTCGAGCTCTACGGCACGGTTCAGGCCGTGGTCTGTACGCTGGACGGGGTGAATCACCTCACCTCCCGGGAAGAACTGGACGCCTGCCTCGCGCTGGTGTCGAACTACCTCGAGCCGGGCGGCGTCTTCCTCTTCGACCTCAACACCCCCGCGAAATTCCGGACGGTTTACGCCGACCGTGACTATATCCTCGAGGACGACGGGGCTGTTTGCTGCTGGCGGAACCGGCTGAACAAAAAAGGGGACGCCGTCGATTTCTTCCTGACGGTCTTTGAGGAACAGGAAAACGGCCTCTGGAAACGCACGGACGACGTGACGCGGGAGAGGGCATGGGGGCTGCGGGCGATCCGGAACGCGCTGGAGAGGGCGGGACTTGACCTGTTGTCCGTCTCTTCCGACTATCAAATGACTCCGCCCGACGAGAGAACGGAACGATGGTACATCGCCGCGGGGAAGAAATGAATCCGAACAAAACCGACATTCTGAAATCCGTCTTCGGACACGACCGGTTCCGCCCGGGACAGGAGGAGATCGTGGACGCCCTGACCGGAGGACGGGACGCGCTGGCGGTCATGCCCACGGGCGGCGGAAAATCACTCTGCTATCAGATCCCCGCGCTTCTGCTCCCCGGGGTGACGCTGGTGATTTCCCCGCTTATCTCCCTGATGAAGGATCAGGTCATGGCGCTCGTGCAGAACGGAGTCCGCGCGGCTTATCTCAACAGCACGCTGACGGCTGGGCAGTATTCCCGCGCTCTCGCAAACGTGAGAAACGGCGTCTACAAGATCGTCTACGTCGCCCCGGAACGGTTGTGGACGGACGGATTTCTGTCCGCGGTCTCGGAGCTCGATATCTCCCTGATTGCCGTGGACGAAGCGCACTGCGTATCCGGCTGGGGACAGGATTTCCGCCCCGCCTATCTCGGGATCCGCGATTTTGTGGAGAACCTGCCGCACCGTCCCCCCGTCGGAGCTTTTACCGCCACGGCGACGGAGCGGGTCCGGGAAGATATCGCCGAGCTGCTCGGCCTGCGGGATCCCTGCCGCGTCATCACGGGATTCGACCGTCCGAATCTCTATTTCGAGGTCATCCCCGTCGAAAAGAGCAAAAAGGACGACGCCCTGATCCGCCTGATCCGGGACCGCTATTTTGACAAGTGCGGCATCGTGTACTGCGGCACGCGGAACTCGGTGGAGGAGGTCACCGCCCTGCTCGTCTCCCGCGGCATCCCGGCGAGGGGATACCACGCGGGCATGAGCGACGAGGAGCGGCACGCGGCGCAGGAGGATTTCGTCTACGACCGGATCCGGGTCATGGTCGCCACCAACGCATTCGGCATGGGGATCGACAAGTCGAACGTCTCCTTCGTCCTTCACTACCATATGCCGAAGGACGTGGAGAGCTATTATCAGGAGGCGGGGAGAGCCGGACGGGACGGAGAAGCGGCGGACTGCGTGCTGCTGGCGTCGAAATCCGACCTTGTGCTCAACCGATATCTGATCGACAATTCGGAGCCCAATCCCGAGCTTTCCGAGGAGGAACAGGTCAGACTGCGGCGGCTCGAATACGACCGGCTCGATAAGATGGCCGGATACTGCGCGACGCCCGGATGCCTCCGCTCCTATCTGCTCCGCTATTTCGGAGAGGAAGGGCCGGAGAGTTGCGGGAACTGCTCGAACTGTCAGGGAGATTTCCTCGTGAAGGACGTGACGGAGGACGCGCAGAAGCTCCTCTCCTGCATGGCGCGGACAGGAAACCGCTTCGGCCTCTCCACTCTGTCCGCCGTGCTCCGGGCGTCCTCGAACGAGACCGTGGACAGATTCGGCCTCGACTCCCTCTCTACCTACGGGATCATGAAAGGGGCGACCGAGAAGTACATCCGGGAGCTGGCGTCGGTTCTGCAGGCGGACGGCTCCGTCGCCTACGAGGCGGACTCCGTCTACCGCATCCCCCATGCCACGGAAAAGGCGCGGGACATTCTGCTCGGAAAGCGGAAGGTCTTCATCAAAGCGGAACCGGAGAAGGCGGAAAAGAAAAAGAAGCCCGTCAGACGGACAGCCGAACCCGCCGACACCACCCTCCTCGGCCACCTCAAGGCGGAGCGGGCGAGACTGGCGAAGGAGCTGCACGTTCCCGCCTACATCATTTTCCCGGACGCGACGCTCACCGACATGTGCCGCGTCATGCCGGAAGACATTGACGAATTTCTCGAAGTCACCGGCGTCGGAAAAACGAAGGCGGAAAAATACGGCGCGGTCTTTCTGGCCGTGATCGATAAACACAGAAAAGAACTCTGATCCGGGAGGTCGGAATGGAATATCTGACATACGAACAGTTCGGCGCGGCTGGGGACGGTCACACCGACGACATGCCCGCCATCGTCCGAACCCATGAGGAGGCAAACCGCCGGGGGATCCCGGTCCGCGGAAGGGAAGGGGCGGTCTACTATATCGCGCCCGCCGCAGTAGTTGCCGTGATCCGGACCGACACGGACTGGACCGGCGCGTCCTTTGTCATCGACGACCGGGATCTGGACGACTTCCGCCCGCCCGTGTTCGACGTGCCTCCGGAGGAAGAGGCCGTTCCGTTTCCCGTCGCCGCGCTCAAAGCCGGTCAGGATTTCGTCGAAAATCCCACGAGCCGGGAGCAGTTTGTCCGGGTTTACAACGACGAGCACCGCGATTACATCCGGCTCGGCGCGAATCAGGACAACGGACACAGCCGCACGGACGCCTTTCTCGTCGGACCGGACGGACGCCTCCCGTCCCCCGTTTCCTTCGATTTCGATAAAATCACCCGCTCGTACGCCTCTCCGATTCCAGAAAAACGGCTGACGATCCGCGGCGGAGCCTTCACCACGATCGCCAACCGCTGGGAATCCCGGTACGACTACCACGGGCGCAATATCCGGATCCGCCGCTCCAACACGGAGATCGCGGAGATATCCCACTACGTCGAGGGTGAGGAGGATCACGGCGCGCCGTACGCAGGCTTTTTGTCCATTTCCGACTGCGCCCGCGTGGAGGTGCGCGACTGCCTCTTCACGGGCCACAGGATCTACTGGACCATCGGCTCGGCGGGTGTTCCGGTTCCCATGGGTTCGTACGACATCAACTGCGGGACGGCCGCTGCCCTGACCTTCCGCCATTGCCGCCAGACCACGGACATCATGGATCGGAATTACTGGGGACTGATCGGCACCAATTTCTGCCGGGATCTCTGCTTCGACGACGTGGTTTTCTCCCGCTTCGACGCGCACATGGGCGTCTCAAACTGCACGATCACAAATTCCCGCCTCGGCTGGCAGTGCCTGAACGCGATCGGCTTCGGGACCTTCCGGATCGAGAACACCGAAGCGTACGGACACGCCTTCGTCACCCTCCGACCGGATTACGGCTGCACCTTCCGGGGACGCTTCGAGATCAAAAACTGCGTCTGGCATCCCGCGGGCGGCGGACGGACGGTGTTCAGCGCGCACAACGACGGGACGCACGATTTCGGCTATCCCTGTTATCTGCCCGAAGAGGTCATGATAGACGGCTTCACGGTGGCGGAGGACGGAGAATCCCCCGGTCCGCTCTGGATCTTCAACGACTGGACGGGAAAGCCGGAGGGAGAGGTGAAATACCCCATGGCCGAGCCGCTTCGCGTGGAGGTAAAGAACGTCCGCGGAATAGGGGAGATCGGCCTCTGTCAGAATCCCGGCCTCATGAGGAACACCGTTTTTGTCCGCGGATGACCGAAGAAGCAAACAAAACGATTCCAAACAGAAAAGGAGAACAGTCATGGCACCAAAAACCCCCTTCCTCGGCTGCGCGTACTATCCCGAAGACTGGGACGACAGCCAGCTCGACTATGACGTCAAAATGATGAAGGAGGCAGGGATCACCTGCGCCCGCATCGGGGAATTCGCGTGGAGAAAGATGGAGCCCGCCCGCGGCCGGTACGAATTCGGCTGGCTGCACCGCGTGGTGGATACCCTCGGCAAGGCCGGTATTTCCGTCGTTCTCGGCACGCCGACCGCAACTCCTCCGATCTGGCTGGGCGACGCCTTCCCGGACGTATTTGTGCTGAACAAGGACGGCACGCGCGCCAGTCACGGAGGCAGACGGCACTGCTGCTCGAACAACCCGCATTACCTCGAGGCCTCCGATCAGATCGTCCACGCCATGGGGCGCGAATTCGGAAAGGATCCGAACGTCATCGGATGGCAGCTCGACAACGAGATCCTCACATGGGGAACCGGCTGCACCTGCGAGCATTGCGTAAAGGCCTATCACGAACGCCTGAAACGGGAATACGGCACGGTGGAGAACCTCAACGCCCGCTGGAATCTCAACCTGTTCAGCCAGGCCTACGACCGGTTCGACGAGATCCCCGGCGACTGGAACGCATGGCATAATCCTCATCTGAAATACGAGTGGGCCGCCGCGCACTATGAAGCCGATATCGCGTTCATGCACCGTCAGGCCGAAATCCTGCGCCTTTACACCGACGCCCCGATCGGCACCGACATGATGCCCACCAACGCCATGGGCTACGAGGAGATGTGCGGGGATCTGGACGTTGTGATGTTCAATCACTACAACACGCCCGCGAATCTCTCCGACGCGGTGTTCTGGTTCGACTATCTCCGCACGCTCAAGGATCGCCCGTTCTGGAACACGGAGACCGCCACCACATGGAACGGCTCCACCGCCATCGGACAGGTTCTGAAACCCGAGGGATACTGCCGGGTCAATTCGTGGCTGCCCGTGGCTCTGGGCGGCGAGAGCAACATGTACTGGCTCTGGCGTCAGCACTGGGCGGGGCACGAGCTGGTTCACGGTTCCGTTCTCTCCCCCGAGGGCAGGCCGACCCATACCTTCGGCGAGGTGCAGCGGACCGCGAAGGACTTTGAGACGGCGTCCTCGTTCCTCTCCGGCACGAAGGTGAAGACCGACGTCGCGCTCCACTTCACGTCGAAGGCATGGCAGCTCTTCGATCAGCAGAAGGTGTTCGACGGAAACTGGTATGCAGGGGACGTGCAGCAGGTTCACCGCGCGCTGGTCCGCTCCGGCGTCCGTCCCGACGTGATCGGCGCGGCGCATTCCCTCGACGAGTACAAGCTGCTTGTCTCCCCCTGCGTCATGACACTCGAGGACGGGGATCTGGCGGAAAAGATCCGGGCCTTTGTCGAAAACGGCGGCGTCTGGGTCGCGGGGCCTCTCACCGACGTGCGGAACGATATCGGCGCGCACTACACCGACCGCGCGATGGGCATGATCGAGGACTGGCTGGGCGTCACGCTCGACTACGGCGTCCCGACCGACGGCTCCGTCATGAAGACCGCCTGGTGCGACGGGGAAGACCTCGCCGTGCGCAAATGGGCGGAACTCTACACCCTGAACGGCGGCGAAACGCTGGCGGCTGTCACGGCGGGCCACAGTGCGCTGAACGGCAAATCCGTCGTCTCCCGCCACAAGGTCGGCAAAGGCGAGGTCATTCTCTGCGGCGCGCTGACCGAGGACGCGGACCTCGGCAAGCTCATGAACATCGCGCTTCACGACGCCGGAATCGAACCGTTCCCGGTGATGGGCTCCCTGAACGTGTCCCCACGGTCCGGCGAGGCGGGAGAGGGACTGATCCTCTGCGAAACCGGATGCGGTCCCGCGCTCATGAAGATCGAGCGGCCCGCGGCGGATCTTCTGACCGGCGAGACCTT
The DNA here is from genome assembly GCA_015065385.1 of Oscillospiraceae bacterium. Classification (GTDB taxonomy): domain Bacteria; phylum Bacillota; class Clostridia; order Oscillospirales; family CAG-272; genus UMGS1696. The sequence goes on from SVQK01000056.1 coordinate 520,276, forward strand.
CACGGACAACGTTCCTGTCGAACCCTACGGCGTCCGGGTCCTTGTTTTCGACAAATAAACCGAGATACGATCGAAAAGGAGCAGATCATGCAGTCATTCCCGTTATGGACAAACACGCCCGGGCTCTGCGAGGAGATCCCGGTGATCGAATACTACCCGGCGGAAAAACGGATTTCCGACGCGGCCGTGGTGATCTATCCCGGCGGCGGATACGCTTTCCGCGCGGAGCACGAGGGAAAAGGGTACGCGGAGTATTTCAATTCCATCGGCATGGACGCCTTTGTGTGCGAATACCGCGTCGCCCCGCATCACTTCCCGCTGGAGCTTTTGGACGCCCGCAGATCGGTCCGCTGGGTCCGGCATCACGCGGCCCAATTCGGCATAGATCCGCACAAGGTGGCCGTCATGGGATCCTCGGCGGGCGGGCATCTCGCGGGGATGGTCTCCACCTATACCGCCCCGATCGACTTTGAGGACATCGACGAGATCGACCGCGAGGACCCGATTCCGGACGCGACCATCCTGTGCTATGCCGTCTGCCATATGCCGGACGAGACGAACGTGGCGCACGTCGGGTCCTTCGTGAATCTCTGCAGAGAGCGGACGGACTACGAAACCTTCTCCAACGACCTCAACGTGACGGATTCCACGCCGCCCGCCTTCCTCTGGCATACCTCCGACGACGGCGCGGTGAACGTCATCAATTCCTATCTGTACGCCACCGCCCTGAGACAGCACGGCATCCCGCACGAGCTGCACGTCTTCCCGAACGGTCCCCACGGCCTCGGACTGGCACAGGGCTTGCCCCATGTTGCTCAGTGGGCGGGCCTCATGAAGAACTGGCTCGTCTCCATGGGCTGGCTGAACTGAATATCCCGCGCGGATTTCTTCCGGGAGATCCGCGCATCTTGTTTCGACTGGGCGTGATCCGCGGTTTCATGAGCCAGGGCTCCGGAGAGCGGGCAAAATCTGTAGGATTCGTCATTGCTTTTTGAACGCCGCGGTGCTATAATCAATTTGTATGCAATCATAGATCGGGAGAAGACCGCAACATGGACCGGAAAACTGAGAACCTTGTGGACGCGCCCGGCTCTCTCACGCTGAAAATTTTCAAATTCATTATTCCCCTCATGCTGACGGGGATTTTGCAACTGCTCTACAACGCCGCCGACAGCGTGGTGGTAGGCCGCTTCGAAAGCTCCGACGCGCTGGCCGCTGTGACCTCCGTCGGATCCCTCATCAACCTGCTCGTCAATCTCTTCATGGGCTTGTCTGTCGGAACCTCCGTCGCCGTCGCGCATGACTGGGGCGCGAAGGATTTCGAGGGAGTCAGCCGCACCATCCACACCTCCTACCTGATCAGCTTTATCGGGGGCATCCTCGTTTCCGCGGTCGGCATTGCCTTCTCGGGACAGTTTCTCGTCTGGATGAAGTCCGACCCGGCGGTGCTTCCCCTGTCCGCGCGGTATCTCCGGATCTATTTCGTCGGAACCACCGCCAATATGGCCTATAACTTCGGCGCGTCCGTTCTCCGGTCGGTCGGGGATACGCGGCGTCCTCTTTATTTCCTCGCGGTTTCTGGCCTTGTGAACGTGATTCTCAATCTGATCTTTGTCATCGTCTTCCGCATGGGCGTGGACGGCGTTGCGTGGGCGACCGTGGCGTCTCAGGTCCTGTCCGCGGCGTTTGTGATCGTCTACATGATGCGGACGGACGGCCCGATCCGGTTCGAGTGGAAAAAGCTCCGCGTCCATCCCGACAAGCTGAAAAAGATCGTGCTTGTGGGTCTTCCCGCGGGGCTTCAGGGAACGGTGTTCTCCATTTCCAACGTCATTATCCAGTCCTCGGTCAACTCCTTCGGCAACGTGGTCATGGCAGGCAACGGCGCGGCGGCCTCCATCGAGGGATTCACCTATATCGCCATGAACTCGGTCTATCACGCCTCCCTGACCTTCGTGGGCCAGTTCGTCGGCGCGCGGAAGCTGGACCGGATCAACGGCGTGATCTTCCGCTGCCTTGCGCTCGTTTCGGCAATCGGGATCTTCTTCGGCGTCCTCAGCTACGTCTTTGCGGATCCGCTTCTTTCGATCTATCTTCCGAACGATCCCGGTGCGGTGGAGTACGGACGGACGCGGCTGCTCTACCTCGCCGTACCGTACTTCCTCTGCGGCATGATGGAGGTCATGGTCGGCGGACAGCGGGGGATGGGGCTCTCCCTCCTCCCCATGATCAACGCCCTGCTCGGCTCCTGCGTCCTCCGCATCGTCTGGATCGTGACGATTTTCGCCGCCCATCATACCCTGTTTATGCTCTACATCTCCTATCCGGTCTCGTGGCTGGTCACGACCGCCGCGCACTCCGTCGTCTACGCGATACGATTGAGAAAGCTGAAGCGGGAGGACCGGGAACCCGTCTTCTGATCTGCCGATCCGTCCGCAAAATCTGAATCCGAAGGGAGACCCTCATGAATATCGTCTATATGTTCGCGGATCAGCTCCGCCGCATGTCCCTCGGATACGCCGGGGATCCGCTTGCAAGAACCCCCAATATCGACTCCCTCGCCCGGGAATCCTGCGAGCTGACCGAGGCGGTGTCCGGGCATCCCGTCTGCGCCCCCTACCGCGCGTCTCTGCTGACCGGGAAATACACTACCTCCACCGGCATGGTCATCAACGAGATCCGGATCTCCCCGGACCACGACACGCTGGCAAAAGCGCTTTCCCGGGCTGGATACGAGACCTCCTACATCGGCAAGTGGCACATGTACGCAAACGAACTCGGCAACCATTACGACCCGAAGAATTCGTATATTCCCGCGGGGCCCGACCGGCTGGGTTTCGACGGAACTTTCGCTGCGTTCAATTTCCACCACGAATACTACTGGGATCACGCGTACTATCACCTGAACTCCCCGGAAAAGCTGTCGTGGGGAGACGGCGCGTACGAACCCGACGCCGAAACCGATATGGCGATCCGGGAGCTGGAACGGCTGTCCGGGACCGGCAAGCCCTTCGCCCTCTTCCTCTCCCTCGGCACGCCGCACGATCCGTGGAACGAGGACAACGTGCCGGAAAAATGGCTGGATCTCTTCCGGGATACGGAGTTTCCCCTGCCCGGGAACTATCTCCCGGAGAACGATCCCCATGCGGACGGCTGGGCAAGGCTGTCCCCGGAGGAGCGGAAGAAGCTCCCGGATTGGATGCGCGTGTACTATGCCATGACCGCAGACGTGGACTGGAACGTGGGGAGGATCCGCGAGACGATCCGGCGTCTCGGGCTGGAGGAAGACACGATCTTTGTTTTCACCTCGGATCACGGGGAGCTGTTCGGCGCGCACGGTCGGAGGGCGAAAAACATCTTCTACGAAGAGGCGGTCCGCGTACCCTTCCTTATGCGCTGTCCCGGAACGATCCCGGCGGGGAGCAGCCCGGTCTGCCTCAACACGGTGGATATCATGCCCACGCTGCTCACCCTTTGCGGACTGCCCATCCCGGACGAGGTCGAGGGGCGGGATCTGTCGGACGCCGTTCTCGGAAAACAGGACGCTTTCCTTCCCGACGGCGCGCTCATGATGGGAACCGGCGCGACGGCTGACTGGGGCGAGGGGTACGAATGGCGCGCCTTCCGGACGGAGCGGTACACCTATGCCGTTTACCGCGCGGACGGGGAAGAGCTGCTCTTCGACCGAGAAAGCGATCCGCTTGAGATGACCAACCTCGCCTCGGATCCCGCCTGCGCCTCTGTTCTGGCGGATCTGAAAGAAAAAATGGCCCGTGAAATGGAGCGCGTCAACGACAGGTTCCATCCCGTGACGTATTATAAGAAAAACTGGGTAAAGGACCGGATCATTCTGAAAACAAAGGCCGACTGAAACGGGCCGGCACAAAAAACAGCATCCCGACACGTCCGCAGTCACTCTGCGCATCGGGATGCTCTCTGTTAATCGGATTCAGGTTATGCCTTCTTTTCGAGCAGTTCGCCCGCTTTTTTGTCGCCGTAGACGGCCTCCCAGTCCTTGGCAAAGTCGTCGATGGCGTAGTAGGTCAGCGGATGATAGATCAGGGTGTCGAACAGATCCGGATTGATCGTGACCGCGTCCGCGCCGGTGAGGGAGACCTTGTGAACCTGCTCCGCGTTCTTGAAGCTGGCGGCGAGCACTTTTGTCCCGATACCGTATGTCCGGTAGATGTTCACGATCTCTTCCACCACCCGGACGCCGTCGGAGACGATGTTGTCCAGACGGTTGATGTAGGGCGCGACGAAATCCGCGCCCGCGCGGGCCGCCAGCAGCGCCTGAGGCTGAGTGAAAATGGCGGTCATGGTGACGCCGATGCCATGGCTTTTGCAGAGGGAGGCCGCCTTCAATCCTTCCCGGGTGATCGGGATCTTGATGAAGAACTTCCCGCCGACGGTCTCGCGGATCTTTTCCGCCTCCCGGAGAATGGCGTCCGCCTCTTCCTCCGTGGTCTGCACATGGAGCATCTTGTCCGGCCCGATGATGGAGCGGATGGAGGTGATGATCTCCCGGAAATCGCTTTTCTCGCGGGAGATGATGGTCGGATTCGTGGTGACTCCCGCGACCGGATAGTATTCGCAGCAGGTCCGGATCGCGTCAAGATCGGCTGTATCGAGCAAATAGAGCATTTTGATCGTTCCTTTCGTGAACTGTGTGATTTTTGTGATTTTATTTTAACACAAATCACATCCCCGGTCAATGGACGCCCTGCCGTTTTTTCACGTCTCCGGGATGCGGACTTTGGTCAAGTTCCCGAATCGGCAGGATCAAAGCCGAAAAAAGAGCAGGCAGGTCACTCCCGCTTGCTCTTTGTTCAGGTTCTTTGATTTTTCCGTCAGTCCGGCCTTCCCGCGAGATACCGATGGACTTCCTCAGTCACGAGGACGCGCTTTTCCTCGTCCATGCCGTCGGGAAGGAAGGTCACGTTCCGCGCGTCGATCCCGGCCAGCGTTTCCAGCCATACGAGGGAGGCGAGATAGCGGCCCGTGGGGATGGAGAGATGAAATCCGTCCCGGCAGAGGCTTTCCCCGCCGTTCGGATAGCGGAAGCCCGGCACATGCTCCCGGAAGTGCTGGATTGTGTCCCCGACCGGGATGAATCCTGCCTTCACAGATTCCGCCGCCTCCCGGTACGCCGCCCGCAGAAGGTCGTACATCCTCCGCTGATCGCATCCGTAGTCCGGGAACGCGCCGTGGGTGGAGTCCGTCTCGTAAGCCCAGGTCTCGTGGATCATGAGCTTCGCTTCGGGCTGCGCGGCGCGGCAGGCTTCGGCGAGGATCCCGATGTGGGGAACATACGTCTCCCGCTTTCCGCTGAAATGGCTTGCCTGCTGGAGGGTGATGAAATCGTACCGCCCCATGGAGAGCGCGTCCGGGATGGAAATCTGCCTTCCCGCAGAGTCTCCGTTGATTTCGAGACTGTAGTTCTCCCGCTTCTCCCTGAGATTTTCCGCGTGGTATTCCAGCGAACAGCCGCCGATGTAGAGATTGACGGTCTCAAGCTCCACCCCCGCCGACGCGGCCGCCCTGTGCAGATACGCGCAGGCGTCTTGCGAAAAACTGTTGCCGATGGATAGGGTTCTCATGCTTACCGCCTCCTGTCGATCAGATGATCCGTGCCGTTGAGTACGGCCTCCGTCAGCCCGCCGTCCCGGTCGTACACGAGCTTGAGGGTGAAAAAGTCCGAAGGTTCCTCGATCTTCTTGAGAAAGATCCGGTCCCCCTCCCAGAGCTCAAGGTCGTAGATCCGGCTTTTCGGGATCCATTCGAGCGTGCCCTCGTCGCAGTCCCGGAGTTCCCCGGTGAAGTCCGAGCAGGTGAAGAGGAACATCATTTCGTTCTCCCCGCCGTCGATGACGAAGGTGACCACCGCCCGCAGCTTCGGGGCCGTCAGGGTCAGTCCCGTTTCCTCCAAGGCCTCCCGGCGGCAGCAGTCCTCGGGCGACTCGTCCTCGAAGAATCCGCCGCCCACGCCGATCCATTTGTCGCGGTTGGCGTCGTTTTTTTTCTTGATCCGGTGCAGCATCAGATAACAGCCGTCCCGTTCGATGTAGCAGAGAGAAGTGTTCCGCATTCATTCCGTTCCTCCGGTGAGGGATTTTACGGACTCATTGTAGCACGGAAAGCGGAAAAAAGCAAGATTTTCGGGTAAGTCGGTAAACAAATCGTAAATTCAGGATCCTGAGAGAGAAAAAAACGCCGCCTTTGTGCTATAATAGCGGAAAATCCAACAGACCGAACGGAGTTTGTCACAATTGAAACAGCTCAAAAAAACGATTTCCCTGACCCTCGCCGCTCTGCTCCTTCTCGCCTCCTGCTCCTCGGGGCAGACGAATACGGAGACGGAACAGCAGACCGGCGAACCGACCCTGATCGATCCCTCCGTCCAGCCCACGCCGGGCGGAACGAACGAAACGCCGACCTCCGGCATCGATTTTGCCGCCCTCACGTCCGACACCGTCGCGTCATGGGCCGAGGCTGAACCGTTTGATTTTGCCGCGGCGAACGCGTCTTCCTATGTTCAGCTCGGACAGGTGGAGGGACTCGCCGTGACCAAAGCCTCTCCGGTTCTGACGGACGAGGAATTTGAAAACGAGCTCGACTCCCTGATGGAAAACTACTCCTACTCCGTGGAGATCACCGACCGCGCGGTGGAAGAGGGCGACACGGTCCGCGCCGACTATGCCGGATATAAGGACGGGGAAGCCTTCGGAGGAGGGACCGCGTACGATCAGGAAATCACGGCGCAGGGCGGGACCGGCTATATCGAGGGCTTCGCCGAAGCCTTCATCGGTCAGACGCCCGGGGAAGAGTTCAGCTTCAACGTGACCTTCCCGGAAAACTACGGTGTGGACGACCTGAACGGGCAGGAGGTCACCTTCGTGGCGACGGTTCACGCCATTCTGACGGGTGAAGAGGTCGTTCCCGAACTGAACGACGAATTTGTGTCCTCAAATTTCAGCTACGACAGCGTGGACGAATTCCGCGACGCCTACCGCCTGACTGTTGAGAAGCGGAAGAGCTATTACGTCAACAACGGCGTTTTGAACGACCTCTGGGAATCGGTTCTCGAAAACGCGACCGTCGTGGCGTGGCCGGAGTCCGAGGTGAACCGGATCTACGCCCAGCACCGGCAGGCCTATGAGAACTACGCCTCCTACTATCAGACCGACTACGATACGTTCATGAAGAACTACATGAACCAGACCGACGAGGATCTTTACGCGCTCTCGCAGTCCTACGTCAAGGAGGATCTGGTCATGTACGCCCTCTCCGACGCGCTGGGCGTCGATCCCTCGGAGGAGGAGCGGAGCGCGGTGATCGCGGAACTCGCCGAATACAACGGTGTGTCCGAGGACGAACTCGTATCCTACTATGGGGCGGAAACCCTCGACAAATCCGTCCTCTGGCAGCTGGTGATGGAGAAGGTCGCCGAGACCGCCGTCGTCACGGAGCAGTGATTTTACCGATCAGACAGCAGAACGCCGCCCGGACTCCATGTGAAGTCTGAACGGCGTTTTTCGATTTGCTTTATTTCCCCGTGAACCGGTACTTCCATGTCCCGAAGTAGAAGACGGGCAGCTTCATCATCCTCTTGATGCGCCACGGTTCCTTGCAGAGACGGTAGAACCATTCCAGCCCGAGCTTGATGAAGATCTTCGGGGCGCGCTTCACGATCCCGGCGTATCCGTCGAGGGAACCGCCCAGACCGAGGAACAGGGTCACGCCCGGCATTCTGTCCCGGTTCGCGGCAATCCATTTTTCCTGCGTCGGCGCGCCGAGACAGACGAAGAGCACATCCGCTCCGGATGCGTTCACCTTCTCGATGACCGCGTCCGTTTCCGGCCCTTCTTTTTTGAAATACCCGTCCCCGCAGCCGACGAAGAGGACGTTGGGATGCTCTTCCAAGAGCTTGTCGCGGGCCGCCTCCGCCACGCCCGGCTTGCCTCCGAGGAAGTAGACGCCGTATCGCCCGCCGTCCGGTTTTTTCATGTTGTCTAAACGCCGGATCAGCTCCCGGCCGAGATCGAAGCCCGCCACCCGTCCGCCGGGGAAGGGAGTCCCGAGGATCCGGCCCGCCTTTACAACGCCGATCCCGTCCGGCGTGATCAGCTCGGCGGAATTGATGACCTCGTACAGGGACGGATCATCCAGACAGGCCTGCACGATTTCGGAGTTGGGCGTGAAAAGTGCCGTCCGGGTGCCGGTCTCGAGGGCGCCAGTCAGTCTGCCGACCGCCTCGTCGAAGGTCACGCTGTCGAAGTTCACGCCCCGGATATTGATTCTGCCAGCCATGTCGGAATCTCCCCCTCTTCATCCATGAATCCCGGTATTCAGCGAAAAAACGCGCCGGATGCGACGCGTTTGACTTTGTTTCCGGTCTTATTTTTCAGCCGCTTTTTCGAGATATTCGGCTACGTCGCCCACCGTCTGGAACTCGCGGACTTCCTCGTCGCTGATCTCAATGCCGAATCTCTCTTCGCAGAGCAGAACCAGATCCGCCAGCTCCAGAGAGTTTATCCCCAGATCGTTGACCAGTTCGGCCTCGGGTTTGATGTCGGCTTCATTGACGGAAAGCTCTTCCACCAGCATCGATTTGAGCGTTTCAAACATCACTTGCATTCTCCTTATGTAAAATTCGACTTTCCACCTGAAAGGATCCACTCCCCCATTATAATGAGAATCCTGTCGTCTGTCAAGATATTTCGGAAACAAAAATATAAAAATCTTCATAAACTTGTCTTGAAAAAAACGCCGTAATCGGCTATAATAGAGAAAAAGCCGCGGACGGCTTCCATTACATCCATCAGGCAAGGAGAACATCCTATGAAAACCAGCGTCACCTCCTACAGCTTCGGCAGCTATTTCTCCGAGGAAAGACTCGGCTATCTCGGCATCATCGACAAGGCGAAGGAATTCGGCTTTGACGGCATCGAATATGTGGACGGCGGCTACATGAAGACTCCCGACGCCGCGAAGAAGATCCGCGAACGCGCGGCGGAGCAGGGGATCGAAGTGGTCACGCTCGCCGTGGGCGCGAACTTCCTCCAGACCGATCCCACGAAGATGAAGGACGAGGTCGCCCGCGTGTGCGGCATGGTGGATTTCGCCGCTGAAATGGGCGCGAAGCTCATGCGTCACGACGTCGCCGGCGGATTCGGCGCGGACAGAAAGCACTCTCGCGGCTACGACAACGCGATTGCGATCGTCGCCGACGGGATCCGCGAGGTCACCAAGTACGCCGAGCAGAAGGGCGTGAAGACCATGACCGAAAACCACGGCTTCTTCTCTCAGGACGCCGCCCGCGTGGAAAAGCTCATCAACACCGTCGCCCACGACAACTTCGGCGCGCTTGTGGACCTCGGCAACTTCATGTGCGCGGACGAGGATCCCACCCTCTCCGTCTCCATCATGGCTCCCTATGCTTTCCATGTACACGCGAAGGACTTCTTCTGGAAATCCGGCATGGACGTCAACCCCGGCGCGGGTTGGTTCCAGACGAGAGCGGGCAACTACCTCCGCGGCGCGATCATCGGTCACGGCGAGGCGAAGATCTGGCAGAGCGTCCAGACCCTGAAAAAGGCCGGATACGACGGCTATGTCACCGTGGAATTCGAGGGCATGGAGGACAACCTTCAGGGCATCCAGCTCGGCCTCGGCAACCTGAAGCGCTTCATCGCCGGCGAGAGATAAATCCCGGCGCAATTCAACCGGTACGACATCAAGCGGACATTCCGGTCCGTCCGTATCCGCGGTTCGGATGCTGGGACGGGCCGGTTTTCCGGTTGATCGGGAACTGAGCGGAAAGGGGGAGAACCATGACGGAAGGAACGAACAAAACGGCGGGGAAGAGCAAAAAGCGCAGGATCCTCATTATCGTGATTCTCGCGGTGTCCCTGCTCAGCCTCGTGAGCTGGGTCCTGACGGAGCACGCCGACTGGGTGGCCGGTCTGTTTGCCGCAAAGTCGAAGAAAAACGGAAGCTCCGTCATGTATTCCGACGAGCTGCGCAGTTATGCCTTCTACAAAACCGACTATAATCTCGATCCGACCAAGAACGAGGACTACATGGGCCTCGACCGCCAGCTCTGGTATCATAACGGCGGCGTGGGCATCGGCGCGGATCTGGACGACGAGGAGGCGTGGAACGGCTACAACGACGCCGTGACCTTTTTTGTAAAGTACTTCAAGACCGTCATCGCCGGGGATACGGACGCTTACAACGCGCTCTTCACAAGCGCCTACTACCGGAAGAACGACGAGCATATCCGGTTCGCCCCGCAGATGCTGTACAACATCCACGTCTATCAGCTCTCCGAGAACACGGACAACAGCGGCGTCACAGAGTGGACCTTCAATGTGGAATATGAGATTTTCCGCAACGACGGCACATTCCGCAACGATCTTCCTCCGGACGGAGGCTCGCGGACGCTTCTCTTCACCCTCCGCGGCGACGCCTCCGGAAACGTCCTGATCGACTCCATCGAACGGTATCGCTCGAAATGACCGAATCAAAAAGAAGGGATCCGCTCCGGCGGATTTCTTCCTTTCCGGACTGCTTTGACCCATCCCATCACTCTTTTTCCGGAGGTTTTCCGCCATGCCCCCTCTTTCGATCCTCATCAAGCCCGCTTCGGGCCTGTGCAATATGCGCTGCCGCTACTGCTTTTACGCGGATGTCGCGGAGCACAGGGAAATCGCCTCCTACGGCATCATGACGCGGGATACCGCCGAGGCTCTGATCCGCCGCGCGTTTGAATTTGCGGACGGAGAGGCGACGTTTGCGTTTCAGGGCGGGGAACCGACGCTGGCCGGATGGGAGTATTACCGGTTCTTTATCGATACCGTGAACCGTTTCAACGTCAAAAGGATCCCCGTGCGCTACGCCATGCAGACCAACGGATACGACGTGCCGGACAACCTGTGCGAACTGCTCCGCGACAACCGGTTCCTCGTGGGCGTATCCCTTGACGGGACGGGAGCGGTCCACGACGCCGCCCGGATCGACGCGAAGGGGGAGGGGACCTTCCGCCGGGTCAACGAAACCATAGCTAAATTCAAGAAATACGGGATCGACTTCAACATCCTGACCGTGGTGACGGAGCGGACGGCGAAGAACATCTCCGAGGTCTACCGCTATCTGAGAAGCCGCGGCTACAAATTCGTCCAGTTCATCCGCCATGTGGACGGGTTCGGGGACGCTTCCGATCCGTCGGAGTGGTCCCTCTCGCCGAAACGCTATACGAATTTTCTCAAAACCGCGTTCGGGTATTATTACGACGATATCCTCGCCGGAAAATACATGAGCGTGCGGGAATTCGACAACTACGTCATGCTGGCGGCGGGGAGAGCGGCGGAGTGCTGCGGCATGAACGGCGTCTGTCCGGCGAATCTTGTGGTCGAAGCGGACGGCGGGGCGTATCCGTGCGACTTCTATGTGCTGGACGAATGGAAACTCGGGAATGTCCGGGACACACCGATCCGGGAGCTGCTCGAGTCGGAGACGGCGAAGCGGTTCCGCCTGAGATCCCGCAGGATCGACGAAAAATGCCGCGCCTGCCGCTGGTTCGCCCTGTGCCGGGGAGGGTGCGCCCGCTACCGGGAACCCGCCGGGGAGGACGGGCTTCTGCTCAATAAATACTGTGAGAGCTATCTGGAATTCTTCCCGTGGGCTGCGCCGAAGCTCATGACACTTGCGAAAATGGCGGCGGAAGGGAAGATCCGGTAAGCAAAAAACGCGGGAGAGATCCGTGACCGGACCGGCTCCCGCTTTTGCGTTGCTTATACTTCCGTAACCGCGTTTCCCTCTTCTTCCGCTTCATCCGCCGCTTTTTCAAATTTCGACAGACCGTAGCGGCTGTCCGTCAGATCCGCGATGCCGCAGAGGATCATGACAATTCCCTGTACCCGGTGCGCGGAGACCTCATAATACCCCTTTCTTGTGCGGAGCTCACAGATCAGATCCGCCGCCAGGAGGGGCTTCAGGTGGTGGTAGGCCTGCCCGGTCGAGCCGAACCCGCATTTCTCCACAAGCTGCGCCACGTTCGACGGCTTTCGGAGCAGAGCGGTGAGAATGTTCAGCTTTTCCTGACTGCCGACGCACGCGAGCACGCTTTTGGCCGTGCCGTTTTCCGCCAGCGAAAGCAGATCGTTCCCGGAGACGCCCTTCTTCACCCAGCTCGACTGATTTCCTCCCGACGCGAACACGCCGAGATAGGTGATGTTCCCCGTGTCGCCGTCCTGTCCGCAGGCGTTTTCGCATTCGTCCATCAGGGCGTTGATGTTCGGGTCGGGGTGCATCCGCTTCATCTTCTGCACATGGCCGACATACTCCCTCCCGTCAAACCCGTGCTTTCTCTGATCCCCGAGACCTTTCAGCTCCGAGGCCGACGCCGTGAGCAGATCCAGCACGGATGTGAGCTGGTCCCGCATCTCCCCGAGTTCCTGTTTCAGCCCGTCGATTTCCTGTCCGTAATCGCGTTCCATACTGACCTCCCGTTTTGTTTGATCGTAAATCCGGAATACCGTAAACACAGTATAGCACGGAGAAGAGATTTTGTCAATACGGAAAGCCAAAATAATTACGAGAATCCGGAAAAGCAAAAAGTTCTTCGTTTTCCGGAAATCGAGAAAAGAGCCCTGCCCCAAAACGGCGGTCTTCCGTTTCGGAAAGCAGGACTCTGTTTTTCGGGATAAACCGATTTTCGTCTCGGATCAGGCGATGCCGCCCTTTGTCCCTATGGCGATGAGGAGTATCGCAATGACGGTCAGAACGGCCCCGACGATCAGAAGGACTCGCGGATTTGACGTACGGAACTCTTTGACGTGCGCGTCCGTCGGCTTTGAGGGATTGTAGCAGATCGTGTAACGCGGCTCAGAAGGCTCGAGCTGCCACTTAACGTTTTTCAGAAGCTGAGGCTGCCCCTCGACGGTGTACTCGAAATTGATGTGGTAGGTCGTGCCTTTTCTTCTTGCGTAAGTTTTTCGCACTTCCGTGACGTAGCCCGAGGTTTCCTGCGTGCGGCGCTTGTTCTGCGCTGCCTGGATCGGAGCCATGATCAGCAAGCTCACTCCGATGATGAGAAAGGTGTATCCTAACGCGGGTATGAGCATAACAACCTCCTATAAGTAAAGATGGATTGGGATCGGTATCCGGTACGCGCGGACTTTGGGCGGAAAAGAAGAGCATCCGTCAACCGTTCCGCGGAGACAAGGGCGGGAGCGAAACGAAACTGCGGTCAAAGGAGGCACAGACTTGCAGAGTCGGTGTTTCGTCGTTTCTGCGGACAATCCTTAATTCTCGATGTCTTCGTACCACCGCTGCCATTCCGCGCGGTTTGCCTCATAGAGCCATTCCACCACTTCGCGCGGGAACACGCCCTCCACATAGGCGGATTCAATCTGCGAGCCGAGGTAGGTGATGTAGGGCATCATGGCCTTGAGGTAGTGCCAGTCGAGCTCGCCCTCCAGCACCTTGCCGAAGAGCGCGGTTTTCGATTTCTCGTCAAGCAGCGGGATCAGGTGCTCCATCAGCTCGGTCTCGGTCTTGCCGTCGAGCGAATCGAAGGACGCGTTGCGGATCATGTCGGCCGTGCCCGCGTCGTCGAGGTACTTCGACAGTTCCACGATTTTCGTGATGTCCACGCCCTGCGCGAGCAGCTTGTCCGAAATCTTTTCCAGCGTCGAAGGCCGGAGAAGGGGAGCCAGATTTTCAACGTCTTCCATATTGTCAGCCTCGCTTTCTTTGCCCCGCGCCAGATTCCCGAGGATCCTGCGCTCGCCGTCCGTCGGTTCCCCCGCCGCGATCAGATCGTCCACGGAGACGTCGAAAATCGCCGCGATGGAGGCCAGCATGGAGAGGTCGGGAAAGCTCGTTCCGACCTCGTATTTTGAAACGGCCTGCCGCGTGACGCCGAGCCGGTCTCCCAGCTCCGACTGTGTCATGTCGGACCGTTTGCGGAGCCTTGCGATCATGCCTCCGAATTTGACGGGATCGAACATAGGTCAAATCCTTCCGTAAACCGGACGGGGCTGTCCGGGTTCTTTCGGTTGTATTATACACCTCCGGGGCGTCCCCGTCAAGCAAAGATCGGTTGCGCATCTGAAAAAGAACCGTGAACGATCGGAAAAGGAGCCGGATGAAGTGAGAAAAATTCATTTTCTGTACTGGATTCCGGCCCCATTCTGTGATACAATAGACCGAAAACAGACATCAGGGGGATTTCAACATGATGAAATACCTGTCTTTTCCCGGGCTCGGGATCGAACCGTTCCACATTGACCGGATCGCGTTCTCCGTTTTCGGGCGGGACGTGGCCTGGTACGGCATTCTCATCACCTGCGGCATGATTCTCGCCGTACTGACCGCCATCCGTCTGGCGAAGAAGGAGGGCATTTCCGTGGACGACATCACGGACTTCGCCTTCATAGTCATTCTTGCCGGCGTGGTCGGCGCGCGAGCGTACTATGTGATTTTCACATGGAAGGAATACGGCTATCTCGTGACAGACGGCTCGTTCCTCCACAATCTCGGCCGCACGCTTTACAACTGCGTCGCCGTATGGGAGGGCGGACTTGCCATCTACGGCGGGGTGCTGGCCGGACTGCTCACCGGATATCTCTTCGCGCGGAAAAAGAAGATCCCGGTTCTCAAGATTTTCGATATCCTCGCCGCCGTGGTTCTGATCGGACAGGTCATCGGCCGCTGGGGCAACTTCATCAACATCGAGGCCTACGGCGCGGAGACGGCCCTTCCGTGGCGCATGGGGATTCTGACCTACGGCCCGCAGCTGCAGGATAACGGGGAACTCATGCTGACCAAGGCGATCTACGTCCACCCGACCTTCCTGTACGAATCGCTCTGGAACCTCTGCGCGCTCCTCATCATCCACCTCGGGCTTTATCCGAAGAAGAAATTCGACGGGGAGATCTTCTGCTTCTATTTGATGTGGTACGGCTTCGGCCGCATGCTGATCGAAAGCCTGCGCACCGACAGCCTCATGCTCGGCAACCTCCGCGTCTCCCAGGGCGTGGGATTCCTCTCCGTTCTCGTCGGCGTCATGCTGATCGTCTCCCTGGCGAAGAAAGCGAAGACCGGCGCTGCGGAAGATACCTATCAACCGATCTACTCGGGAGCGGACGGTGGGGAAAGACCGGCTGAAAAAGCGGAAGAACCGAAGGAAGAGAACGGGAGCGGAGAAGAGAAGGACAAACCGGAGTCCGAAGAGCGGGACAGTCAGGAGGAAAAATAACATGGCGCATATC
Organism: Oscillospiraceae bacterium; assembly: GCA_015065385.1. Classification (GTDB taxonomy): domain Bacteria; phylum Bacillota; class Clostridia; order Oscillospirales; family CAG-272; genus UMGS1696. The sequence goes on from SVQK01000056.1 coordinate 535,554, forward strand.
ATCGACGGAAAGAAAATCGCGGCGGCGACCCGAGCCGAAATCGCGGAGCGGGCGAAAAAACTGACGGAGGAGACCGGGATCGTTCCGGGACTCGCCGTGGTGATCGTCGGAGAGGACCCCGCATCAAAGGTCTATGTCCGCAACAAAAAGAAGGCGTGCGAAGAGGCCGGATTTTACTCCCGCGTGATCGAGCTTTCGGAGGATACCCCCGAAGCCGAGCTGCTTTCCCGCCTCGAGGAGATCAAAGCAGATCCGAAGATCCACGGGATCCTCGTTCAGCTGCCCCTCCCCCCGCAGATCGATCCGGACAAAGTGATCGCCGCCATCCCTCCGGAGAAGGACGTGGACGCCTTCCACCCGGAGAACGTGGGTCACATCATGATCGGGGACTACCGGTTTCTTCCCTGTACCCCCGCGGGCGTCATGAAGATGCTCGAAACCGAGGGGATCGAGGTCAGAGGGAAGAACTGCGTGGTGATCGGGCGGAGCAACATCGTCGGCAAGCCCATGGCGATGCTTCTGATGCACGCCGACGGCACGGTCACGATCTGCCACAGCAAGACGAAGAACCTCGCCGAAATCACCCGCCGCGCGGATATTCTGGTCTCCTCCGTGGGAAAAGCCGGATTCGTCACGGCGGATATGGTCGGGGAGGGCGCGGTGGTCATCGACGTCGGAATGAACCGGAACGCGGAGGGAAAGCTCTGCGGGGACGTGGATTTCGCGGCGGTTTCGGAGAAGGCGTCCGCCATCACGCCGGTTCCGGGAGGCGTCGGCGTCATGACCATCACCATGCTCCTCGAAAACACCGTCCGGGCGGCGGAGGCGGCTGCCGGAAGAGCCTGACACTGCCGTCTTGTGGATTCTGCCCGAAAAAGAAGGGAACACCGGCGCAAAGTTTTCGGTTTCGTGCAGGGAAAGCAGGCAAAATTCTTCTTGACGCAGGAAACACAATATGATATAATACATACTGCCGCATGATGCCGGGTCTCAAACGAAGCTCCCGCTTCTACCCCACTCAGCGAGTTCACATGAGAAAGTGAGGTGCTTTTCGGAATGTTTGCAGTAATCGAAACAGGCGGAAAGCAGTACAAGGTCAACGAAGGCGACGTTATCTTCGTTGAAAAGCTCGACGTTGCCGAAGGGGACAAGGTCACCTTTGACAAGGTTCTGGTCGTGGCGTCCGACAACGGCGTGAAGACCGGCGCTCCCGTAGTGGAAGGCGCTACCGTAACTGCCAGTGTGGTCAAGAACGGCAAGGCGAAAAAGATCTACGTTATGACCTACAAGTCCAAGAAAAACGAAAAGAGAAAGATGGGCCACAGACAGCCCTATACCAAGGTTCAGATCGAAAAGATCGCGTTTTAATTGATTTGAGAGGCGCATCCGCCCGGGAGACGCAGCGTGACGAAAATCACATTCCTTCAAAGGGACGGCGTGTTCTGGGGGTTCCGGGAATCCGGCCATACGGGATTCGGCGAGGAAGGGGACGATATCCTCTGTTCCGCCATCTCGGCCATGACCATGATGATTCTCAACACCCTCGAGCTTTCCTTTGAATGTCCCGTCGATTACAAGATCGACGAGGAAACGACGTTTATCACCGTGAAATGTCCGGCCGCCCTGCCCGAATCCGGCGAGGACGAGAAAAAGCGTTTTGCGGCGTCGGGTCTGATCCGCGGGTATTTTTACCAGCTGAACGATCTGACGGACGAGTACTATGATTTTCTGGAAGTTGACGTCGCGGAGGAGTGACGCACAGAATAGGGAGGATTAACATGATCAGAATCAGCCTGCAGTTCTTCGCCCATAAAAAGGGCGTTGGTTCTACCAAGAACGGCCGCGACAGCCGCGCGCAGAGACTCGGTGTGAAGAAAGCCGACGGTTCCTGCGTTCTGGCCGGCAACATCATCATCCGCCAGAGAGGGACTCACATCCATCCCGGCAAGAATGTCGGCCGCGGTTCCGATGACACCCTGTTCGCCCTGATCGACGGCACGGTGAAATTCGAGAACATTGCGAACGGCAGAAGACAGGTCAGCGTCTACGCTGGCGAATAAGCCTGTTTCAAGAGAGACCACGCGGCGTCCTGTCGGGTGGTTTCTTTTTTCGTGAGAGTTTTTTCTTTTACATAGTAAAACATCGAATCTTCGCCGACCATCCTCATCCATCGTTTCCCGCATTTTGAACCGGTTCGCTCACATAAACGCGCTCCCGTCCGGACAGATTAAAAACCGGCGCGTTTATAAAAACGGGCGGACAGGAGAGAGTTGCGATGAACAGAAGAAAATGGGGAACCGGGCTTGCGGTATTGGTCCTTGCCGCGCTGTGCCTGCTGCCGACCCCGGTTTTAGCCCGGACTCCGGATTCGGTCCTGCTGGGAGGGATGCCCTTCGGGGTGCGCTTCATGGCGGAAGGGATCGTGGTGGTGGGCTTTTCCGAAGCGAAGCAGGGAGAACTGAATCCCGCGTACGCCGCCGGTCTGAGGCAGGGCGACGTCATCACAGCGGTGGACGGGGAAAGCGTGAGCACGGCGGAGGAATTGTCCCGGCGGATCGGAGAAAGCAGGGGACTGGTTGAAATCACCTACCGGCGTAAGGATCGGGAGAGAGTTGCCATCCTCTGCCCCGCGGAATCCGAAAGAGGCAGAAAAGCGGGGCTGTTTATCCGCGATACCGTCGCCGGGATCGGAACGGTGACATGGGTGGACGGGGAGACCATGACATTCGGAGGGCTCGGCCACGGTATCTGCCGGGACGGGACCGGAGACCTGATTGCGATTTCCGACGGGGCTGCGGAAGGCGTTTCCATCACGGGCGTGACACGCGGCGCTCCGGGAGTTCCGGGTGAATTGCAGGGGATTTTCACGGGCGAGGTGTTCGGGTCGGTCGAGGCCAACACCGACTGCGGCGTGTTCGGCGTGTTCCGGGAAATCCCCGGGGACTGCGGCGGGGACGTTCCGGTCGGATCCCGGGAAGACGTGCATCCGGGGCGCGCGTATATCCGATGCACCGTCGTCGGCGGTGAACCCGAGGAATATGAAGTCTGCATCACCGATATCAACGCCCGCAGCAGGGATAACCGCAGCTTCTCCATCGTTGTCACCGATCCTGAGCTGCTCGAACGCACCGGAGGTATCGTGCAGGGTATGAGCGGCAGTCCGGTTCTGCAGGACGGCAGGCTCGTCGGCGCGGTCACGCATGTGCTGGTCGGCGATCCCGCGGAGGGATACGGCGTCTTCATCGATAACATGTTCGAGGCCGCCGGTTGAAAAAAGAAGGACTGCTTAGGCCGCGCGGGAAATGAGAATTGATCGCTGAGACAGCAAGCATCGCGCTGGTTTTCAGGCGCGCGGCTGTCGGAGTCCTTGATTGGCTTGGAGTTCAGACACAGGATACCAATTCCGGTCGCATTCCGTTTGTCGGCGGAGTAAAAAAATGTCCCGGCGTTTCCGGCTTTTTCCGGAGTGGCGGGGCAGGTTTTCATTTATGCGAAATGATGAAAAATAGTCCGGCAGAACCCGCTTTATTATCCCCTTCTCCGTGATTTTTTTGTGAATTCCTATTGCATTTCCGATATTCGTGTGATATAATACTCAAAAATAGTAGGACTGTGACTTGTAGGAATCGCGCGGACGGGAGGCTTGACCATGGAGACGTATCCGGTCATTGATTTCCATTCGCACATTCTCCCTCGCATGGACGACGGGAGCGATTCGACGGAAACCTCTCTCGAAATGCTCCGCCTTTCCCGGGCGCGCGGCGTCGATGTGATGGTATCCACGTCCCACTACTACCGCAGAAAAGAGAGCATCGCCTCTTTTCTGGAGCGGAGGGAGGACCGGCTGTCCGGACTGCTTTCCCGCGCCGATGAAACCTGCTGCGGCATCGTTCCCGGAGCCGAGGTTGCCTTCTACTTCGGAATGGACGAGGATGCGGAGCTGGATCGCCTGTGCGTAGGGGATACGAAAGCAATCCTCGTGGAAATGCCGTTTCAGTCCTGGGGAACGTACGAGATCAACGTGCTCTCCTCGCTCTGTTTTGACCGGCGTATGACCGTGATTTTAGCGCACTACGAGCGGTTCGCCGAATTTGAAAAAGGAAACAAGCTTTACGAAGAAGTTCTGAAGCTCCCCGTCGTGGTTCAGATCAACGCGGCGTCCCTCTATACGGGGTTCGGCGCGAGACGCTGGATCAAGATGTTCCGGAACGGGGAAGCGCATATTCTCGGGAGCGACTGCCACAATCTGAGATCGAGAGCTCCGGATCTGGACCGGGGACGCGAAGCGATCCGGAAAAAGCTCGGGCAGGACGCGCTGACGGAGATCGACCGGAATGCATCCGCTATTCTGCTTGGTCAGAAACCGAAGAGGAGCAGAACATGAACAGGAAAAGAGTTCAATTGCTTTCGCTGGTTCTGGCAGGACTCATGCTGTTCGGCTCCTGCTCCCGGAAGAACCGGGAGAGCGGGGAGAACGCGCAGGGCGGGATGACCGCGGAAGAGATCATGGCTCTGAAAAGCAGTCCGGTGGAGCCGGATCTTGTGGTGGACGGCGTCGCGTACGCCAAAAAGAAAGACGTGAAAACGGTCCTCTTCATGGGGATCGATAAAACCGGCGACCTCGAAACGACGGACCACACCATCGGAGGCCAGTCCGACACGCTCCTGCTCCTCGTCGTGGACGGGGAAGAGAAGAAGCAGACAATCCTCCAGCTCGACCGTGACACCATGACCGAGGTGGAAGTCCTCGACTATTACGGCAAGCCCACCGGATTCTCCAGAGTCCAGCAGCTCTGCCTCTCCCACACCTACGGGCAGGGGGACGAAAAAAGCTGTGAAAACACGGTGCGCGCCGTATCCAGACTGCTGATGAATACCCCGGTGGACGGGTATGTCTCCCTCCTGTTCGAGGCGATTCCGGATGTGAACGACGCGGTAGGCGGCGTCGAGGTGACGATCGCGGACGATTTATCGTCAAGCGATCCCGCGCTTGCTCTCGGCAAAACCGTGACGCTGAAAGGGAATCAGGCGCTGACCTATGTGCGCGCCCGGATGTCGGTCGGAGACGGAACGAACGTCAGCCGGATGAGACGGCAGAGAGAGTATCTCAGCTCGCTCGGAAAACTGATCCGCGGTAAGCTCAAGACAGATTCCTCCGTCATCAACGACCTCTACAGCGCAGCGGAACCGTTCATGATCAGCGATATGACCCTGTCGGATCTGACGTCGGTCGCCGTGGAAGGGTCGGGCTATACCGACGCCGGGATTCTGACACCCAGCGGCGAGCATGCCGAGGTGACCTACCAGAACGGGAACACGCATGTGGAGTTCCATCCGGACGAAGACAGCATCCTTGAAACCGTGCTGACACTGTTTTACAGGCCGATCAGCTGAATCTACTATATCGGAGACACTATGGATTCTAATAAGAGAGTCGGAGAGAACGAAGAGATTACAATAGATTTGTTTGAAATTCTCTATCTCTTCCGACAGAAGATCGTGTTTATCATCATCGCGCTGCTGGTTGGCGCGATTGCGGCGGGGCTGTACACCAAGCTGATGATCACCCCGAAGTATTCCGCCACCTCGAAGATCTATATCGTGTCTTCGTCCAGCAGTTCGGTCGTGAATCTCTCCGATCTGCAGATCGGTACCAATCTGGCGCCGGACTACAAGGAACTGATGACGGCGAGACCGCTCCTCCTTACGGTGATCACCAATCTCAACCTGCCCTATACGCCCGGTCAGCTGAGAGGAATGATCTCCGTGGGCAACACCTCGGGAACCCGTATTCTGACGGTGACGGCGACGAGCTCCGATCCGGAAGAAGCCGCCGCGATCGCAAACGAGCTTGCGGCCGTCGCGGTCGTATGGCTGCCCGAGATCATGAACTCGAACGCCCCCAGCATTTATGAAGACGCTATCATTCCTGCCAATCCTTCAAGTCCCAGCCTGAGCCGGAACGTCATGATCGGCGCGCTGCTGGCAGCCGTTCTGTACTGCGGCATCGAAGTGATCCGGTATCTGCGCAACGACACCATTACCTCCGCGGAACAGATGGAGCGTCTCTTCGGCACGATGCCGCTCGCTACCATCCCCGAAGAAAAAGGCGTCAATGACGGCGAAGACTGAGAAAGGCGCGGAACACTGATCGATGAAAAAACTGACACTCAATAATATGTCCGCGCTTCCTTACAGCGCTGAGGAAGCGATGAACCGCCTTCTGGTGAACTTCGGACTGTGCGGCAAGGAGTACAAAAAGGTGATTGTGACGAGTTCCCTTCCGAACGAAGGGAAGAGCTTCGTGGCGACCCACCTGTGGCGTCTTCTGGCCGAAGCTGGAAACAAAGTGATCCTTGTGGACGCGGATATCCGCAAGTCGGTGATCCGGAACCGGTATCAGCTTATGACCGAAGAAGCGAACCCCATCGGCCTGGCCCACCATCTGGCCGGTCAGGCGGAACTGGAGGACGTGATTTATTCCACCAACATCCGGGGCGGCTTCATCGTCCCGACCTTCCGTACCGTGGCCAACCCTGCGATCCTTCTCCAGAGCGGACGCTTCGCCACGATGCTGGACAGACTGTCTCAGGCGAGCGATTATGTTCTGGTGGACACGCCTCCGCTGACGAATGTTTCGGATGGCGGCCTGATCGCGTCCCACTGCGACGGCGCGCTTCTGGTGGTCCGGAGCGGTTCCACTCCCAAAGGATTAGTGGCAAACTCCATCAAACAGCTTGAACTTGCGAACTGCCGTCTGCTCGGAACGGTTCTGAACCGCGTCGAACAGAAACAGAACGCTTACTATTACCGGTATTCCCAGTACGGATACGGGTATGGGTACGGTTACGGACAGGAGAAAGGCTCCGACAAAAAGCGCCGCAAGTCCTCCTCCCGCCCATCCAAATCCCAGAGCAGTCCGCAGAATTCAACCGGTGAAAACGGGGATCAGAAGTAAGATCCGGCCCGGAACGCGTACCCGGGCAGAATCCGTTTCATCGCTTTCCATTTCCGCATATCATTCAGGTTGCTGTAGTGCGCAAACAGCAAGCTGTGATATGAAAATACATTTCACGGTATGTGAAGAAAGAGAGGTTTTCAATGAAGAAAATCTTATCCATCGTACTTGCCATCGCAATGGTTGCTGTGATGGCAGTAAGCGCGTTCGCGGTTAACAGCCCGGGTGGCTGGTCCTACAACGGATCCGACAACAAGGTTGAGAAGCCCTCCACCCCCACCAAGGACGAAAAGCCCGCTGGTCCTGCTGTTCAGAAGACTTCTGACGGTACCGTCGTTATCACCACCGACAACGGTGATGTGGTTCTCACCGATATCGACGGCGAATGGTTCGAAGACGATGTTATCGCCATCGTTGCCAAGGGCCTGATGATCGGCTATCCGGACGGCAAGTTCCATCCGCAGGACAATGTGACCGTTGCTATGGTTTACACTGTTCTCGCCCGTATTGCCGGCACTTCCATCGCTGCCACCTCCGGTGACGAGTGGATTGCCAACGCTGTTGCGTGGGCCAAAGCAAATGGCATCGCTGACGACGCTGATCCCACTGCTCCCGCTACCCGTGCGCAGATGGTGAAGTACCTTGCTGCTGCTGCTGCCGTTGAAACCGACAGCCTCGAGTGGGTTCTTGCCAACGATATCCTTATCGGTAACGAGAAGGGTGAACTGAATCTCGACAGCCTGATGACCCGTGCCGAGTTCGCCACCATCCTCAACCGGTATCTTGCCCTCAACAAATAATTGTGTCTTTGCGCAGCACAATTGAGTAAATAAGCGAAAGATACGGTCGGCTTTATGCTGGCCGTATCTTTTTCTGTGTGTGCCGGGCATGTCCCAGTTCTAACGGGTGAAAGTCCCGTCGCAGGTATTTACCGCCAAGCGTAGCGAACCGCAAGCCGAAGTCAGAAATGACCTCGGGGGAGGAAGCGGTGTAGCAAAGCCGAAGAGCCTACG